>CAZCST010000031.1:0-46037 GCA_964501365.1 uncultured Phycisphaera sp.
CCCAACGGACCGTTCGTGAGGAACCGTTATGGCAGAAGCATTGGGAATGATCGAAACGCGCGGCTTCGCCGCCATGGTCGAAGCGTCCGACGCGATGGTAAAGGCCGCCAAGGTCGAACTGGTCGGCTACGAAAAGACCGGCGGCGGATACGTCACCGCTATCGTCCGTGGCGATGTCGCCGCCGTGAAGGCCGCCACCGACGCCGGCCAGGCCGCCGCCGCTCGCATCGGCGAAATCGTCACCGTCCACGTCATCGCCCGGCCGCACGCAAACGTCGATTCGGCGCTGCCTCTCGGCCGCTCCGACGAAGGCAAGGCCGAAATGAAGAAGTCGACGCCGCGGTAACCGGCTGAAAGCCGCCATCGGTTCGCCTCCACCAAGGGTGCCCCATGTTGCTCGCGAAGGTCATCGGCACGGTCGTCTCCTCGCGCAAGGAGCAATCCATGACCGGCCTGAAGCTCCTCCTCCTGCGTCCGCTCGACGCCGAAGGCAAGGAAACCGGCGCGCCGGTCGTCGCGGTGGACGCAGTCGGCGCAGGCCCGCACGAGATCGTCCTCTTCGCCACAGGCAGCTCCGCCCGTCAAACCGACGTAACGCAAAACCGCCCCTGCGACGCCGTCATCATGGCCATCGTCGACAGTTGGGAAGTAGCCGGCGAAGGTAAGTACAAGAAGTAGCAAAATCCCTCTCCCTTCAAGGGAGAGGGCAGGGTGAGGGTAAGTACATTCGATTGGAGACTGCGCGGTCTCAGCGCCTAGTCCCGCATATCCCGAATGCCCGCAGATCGCGAGGTCTCTTTCGTCAACTGCTCGATCCGCCGCGTCGCAAAATCAACATTCGTCCGATGGGAAGTCTCCTCGGTCAGCACCGCCCGATACAGCTCCAGCGCCCGGTCCCGATCATGCAATCGATAGTCGTACACGACAGCAGCCTGAAAGCGCGCCGGGTGCGGCGTCGCCGGATCCCACGTAAACGCCCGTTCATACCATTGCACGGCGATCTGCTCCTGATCCTTCAGGTACTCCTTGTGAATCTCGCCGAGCCAGAACGCCGCATCGTCGATCTTGTCGCTGCTGGGATATTTTTCGATCAACTCGCGGAAAACGCCGACGGCCTCGATCATCGGCTTTTCGCGGTACAGCGCCGGAAGCCCGCCGTGCCCCCCCTTTCGCATCAATGCCAATCCCTGATCATACATGGCGTCGGCCTCGGCCACGGAATTCGACGGCGTCAACTTCTTCACTGGAATTTCCGCATCCATCACATAGCGGAACGTCTGTACTTTCTTGAGGCCTCCAAGTTCGTGCTCAGCCCAACCCTCTTTGGTCAGGTATCCGTGATCGCGGTAAAAGTCGCGGAGGTCCTCCAGCGAGTGCAGGTACGCCGCCCGATGCTGAACCATCGCTTCGACAAGATCGACCTCCGTCGTCCCGACGACGGAGAGCCCGGTATCCGCGGGCGCTCGCGCCCCTGTCGTCTCGGAAACGGACACGACCGGCCCCTTCGGCCTCTTCGCCTTCGGCATGATGGGGTCCACATTGCACCCCGCCGCGACAAGGCAAAGACCTGACGCAACGACCATTCCCAATGCGATTCTCATTTGACGATTCCCTTCCGTGAGTCCAAAGCCTCCCCCGCTTTCAAGGGGGTTAGCCTGAAGCGTTCAGTCTGCGCAGACACACTGAATTCTGTTACCCGTCGCTGATTCCAAATCGAAAACCAAACCGGCATCCACGAGTGTACGCCGCTCCGCAGTCCGGTCAACCATACTCAGAAACGCAAAACCATGCCGCCGCTCTCGAACAGTCCAAGAAATAGGGCGGGGTAAGCCCGCCCTAAGACAAAACTCATTCAACAGATTGAGGAAATGCCACTCGCTGTGGCCCACCCAATTCGCAGACCAGTTCCATCAGCCAATATCGAACGCCATGATGTTCTTTTTGTCGCGCACGTAGAGGGTTTTCCCGACCACCGTGGGGACCGTCCATGCGACCTTGTCCAGCACATTGGCCTTGGAGACAACCTCAAACTTTTCCGGTGTGCACGTGGCCAGACCAAGCTGGCCATCCTCGTCGAGGATGATGAACTTCCCGTCTGCATAAATGCAGGTGGCCTTGGAGAAGCCGCGCTCGCGCCACGCCACCTTGCCGGTTTTCATGTCGAGCGCCGCGAAAAACGAAGGACCCTGACCCGAACCGGTACTGCCGTAGACGTAATCACCGACCGACACGGTATTTACGTGGTAGAATTGGATCTTTCGCGTCTCCCAGACTTCCTTGACCTCGGTCTTGTCCCCTGCCTTGGTGAGTTTCAACCCGCGCGAACCAGCCTCAACAGCAGAGAAGAACAGAATGTTGTCCGGTCCCAGGATGGGCATGCAGACGTTTTGCTTCCACTGGTTTTCGTGAGGATACGACCACTTGAGATTGCCATTCTTGGGGTCAACGCCGACGATTTCGGTGGCCAGAAACGTGACGAGCTGATCCTCGCCGTCCAGATTGATGAGTTTGGGCGTCGAGTAGCTGTTGCCGTAGCTCTGATTCTTCCAGGCGATGCTTCCGTCTTTCTTATTGAAGGCGACGAAGCTCTGATTCTCGCCGCCGACAAGAATGATGATCGTGTCCTTGTACTCAATCGGACTGGAGGAGTAGCCGTGATTGAGGACCGAGCCCTTCATGTCCTTCCACAGTTCCTTGGACCAGATTTCCTTGCCGTCGATCTTGTTGAGGCATGTCAGACGACCACCCACGCCGATCGTGTAAAGCTGATCTCCGGCGATGAGCGGCGTGGAGCGCGGACCTCTGCCGAACTGATCGACGTGCCCTTCGGCCGGCGAATGGTCGTACTTGGTTTCCCACAGCGTCTTGCCGCTCTGTGCGTCGAGGGCGACGACCGCCTCCATGTTGTCTTCGGAGCGATACATGGTGTAGAGCTTGCCGTTGTCCACGAGGATGGCGGAATAGCCCTCGCCCAGAGCGCGTGTCCACAACTTCTTGGGGCCCCCCTCCGGCCAGGTGGAGGCGATGCCCTTGGAATCGGCCTTGAAGTCCTGTTTCGGCCCGCCCCACTGTGTCCATTGCGCCATGGCCGAATTCGGCGACAGGCCGCACAAGACGGTCAGGATCGGAAGAACGAGCGAGAGACAAAGTTTTCGACGCAAATGGCTGGCATGGGTGTTCATCGTATTTCCTCAATCTTTCCAATGACGACAGCGATTTCTCAGGCTCACGGCAGTGATTCCGGAGAGCCGAAACGCCGCGGCAGTATATCCGAAGCCTTTCCCGCAACGAACACGAAAATCGTCGGCCCCCACGAAAATACACAATCCACCGGTACCACTTCTCTTTGAGCTGAGGTAGCCGTGTAGGGTGCATCGCCGTTTGATGCACCTTTTTTGGGTTGTCAAATTCCACTCCAGAACTTGCCGCCTGACCAACGCTAACCCGTATCCATCATGCATGTGGCATGATTCGTCGCCTACTTTAATCCACCACTCCCTTCATCGCGAAGCCTCTCTTTTTGCGCGCGCCCCGCATTTTCTCTAGGTAGCCTCCGATGGGTCGGGCGCTTCCGCTGTGGAATCGCCCTCGAAATCTCCGCGCGCAGAAAGGACCAACCCCATGTTCAACGTCATGTCCCCTGAAGCCATCCTCGCCCGCCAGCAAAACGCCCAAAAATCCACCGGGCCCCGCACCTCCGAGGGCAAAGCCCGCGCAAGCCGCAATGCCCTCAAGTACGGCCTCCTCGCCGAAACCGTCGTCATCCGCAGCCCCTACTCCTCCGAGGACCAGGCCGACTTCGATTCTCTCCTCGCCGACTTCATCGCACAGTATCAGCCCCGCGACCTCACCGAGGAAACCCTCGTCGAACGCATCGCCACCGCCTATTGGCGACTCCGCCGCGTCCAGCAATTCGAAACCGGCTCCATCCGCGAAGCCCTCGAAGCTCCCGACCCCAAGGACGCGGAACTCGATGAACTCCGCCGCCAATTGGCTCAAGCCCAGGAAGCCGTCGCCATCGAACTCGAACTCGCAAAAATAATCGTGACTGCCTCCCCCCTTGATAAAAGGGGACGAAGGGGGGCCGAGGAGAGTACCGAAGAAAACGTCGACCCCGCGCCACAAATGCAGCCGACTCCCAGCGAAGCAACCAAACTTGCCAAATACCTGATCGATTTCGCTCATCGCCAGGTTGGTGCACCAGGCCTGCGTCGCTTCTCCAAAATCATTCCCGGCCTTCTCGAGGACAAGCAACACGAAGCTGCCGAACTCCAGGCTCAGCTTGCCGCTGCCGAGGCCGACGCCCCGTTGCGCCGCTCGCGCAGGGAATTGATCAACTCTCTCCCACAGGACAAGGACTTATTGAAAATGATCCGCTACGAAACCATGCTCGAACGCAGATTCAACCGGTCTGTTATGGAGTTCTACCGCTACCGCGAACGCAAAGCCCAAGCACTCGCAGAACAGGAAAATTTCCAAACGAACCGGGTTTGAATTGAAAATGCAACGATGAAAATAACCACTTCAAATCAGCCCGAGTCATCGAGGCAGCGCAGGAAGAGACAGCCTCGCCGTGAGGATCGCAGCCAGCATGTTGTCCACGAACGGCTCCGCCCGAACGCCCACGCCAACGATTTCCTCGACCGTGCCATCGACGTTGAGGCAAACGTGGTCGCCTTCAACCCAGGCCCCGCGATCGAGGGGCTGCGTGGCGGAAATGAACAAGGTCCGGCCATGGTGCTTACGGGCAAGAGCCCGAAGACGCGGATCGTCGTAGGGCAGAATGAGCATGTCATCGGGCCGGTGGTTCATGAAGATGCGGCTTTTGATGCGGGTGTATTCCGCAATGGAGCGATGTCGGTCGAGGTGCTCCTCCTGAATATTGAGCAGCACGGCAATGTGCGGGCGGAAGTGCACAATGGACTCAAGCTGAAATGATGAAACGGCCAGGGCGATTTTCGGATTGTCGATTGTCGATTGTCGATTGCCGATTTCAGTTTCCCCATTGACTTTTTTGAACTTTGAACTTTGAACTTTGAACTTCCCCGCAATTTGCTGCCCTGCCTGTCCTGTTCCGGTTGGTGTCTGGGTCTGCGAACCGTCAAGCGCCGAATCGAGCAGAATTACGGAGAGTGGGCGGCCTCTGTTGCCCCCAATGGTGAGCGAATGGCCGGCAAGGGCAAAGGCGCGCTGCATCAGCTCGATCGTGGAGCGCTTGCCGCGCGTGCCAGTGACGGCGATGAGCGGATACGGACAGAGCTGGTAGGCCAGCTCAAGCTCGCTGATCACCGGTATGCCGCGCTGATGCAGCCCGTTGCGGATGGGAGCATCTTCGCGGACGCCGGGGCTTGCGATGACCAGGTCGCACTGCGAGAGAAACTTGATTGTGTGTCCGCCCGTCTCTACACCGGCGACGCTCAGGCCCGCGTCGAGCGATACGCTTTTCAAGTCAGAAATGCAGACGCGGTGGCCGTGTCGCGCCAGCAGCGTGGACGCCGCCCGCCCGGCTTCGCCGTAACCCAGAACGCCAACCGTGACAGGGACGCGCCGCTCCAGCGGCGAGGCGACGATAAGCTGGCGGATGGCTTCGAGCATGCGGAGCGAATCAGCCAGCGGCAGGCCGTCCACGGTCGATTCACGCCGGTGGGTGACCCCGTCCACCGCCCCGCCGCCTTTCACAACGGCGTCGATTTGAGCGGCGCACTGGCCCGCTGTTGGCAGCAAGTCCTGGTCGGCGAGTATGGACAGCGCACCGGCCAGACCGTACGCGCCCCAGTTGGAGACACCGGCCGCAATGCAAAAGTCGGTGGGGATGATGGCGGCGATGTCGTGGCCATGAGGAATGGTCGCGAGCGTTTCGGCGAATACCCTGCCCATGC
This sequence comes from uncultured Phycisphaera sp., assembly GCA_964501365.1. GTDB lineage: Bacteria > Planctomycetota > Phycisphaerae > UBA1845 > UBA1845 > CAZAMB01. Next base: position 5,880 of record CAZCST010000031.1, read on the forward strand.
CGATTTCGTTTCCGCCGTCGCCGATGCCGATGGTCGTGAGTCCGCGTCGACCTGCTTCGAGAAAGAGTTCATCGAGCGGCGGTGTGGTGGCGGTGATGTCGTGGCCGCGCATGTTGCGGTAACGACCGTCGCGGGCGCGTGCGGCGCGTTCGATGGATACCAGGTGCGAAGGTCGGGCGGAATCGAGATATCGCGAGTGCTCCACGACAGCGTCCACGCCAAGTGCCGCAAGCAGCGGCGCGTTGAAATCGTCGGTAAGATAATCAACGGTGACGCCGAGCTTTTGGAGTGCATCACCGACGACTTTCGCGCCCGGCGGACCGTCCGTCTCACCCGCTCCGGCTTCCGGAATGTAAAAGCCTGTCACGATGGCGACCCGCCGCGCGAGCCGCAGCGACTGCGCGGCCAGCCGAAGTTGATCGGGCACGACGAGGCCAAAGACGTTCCGCCCGCCGGGATCGGAGGCGATGAGGTTTTCCATGGAAGTGATCCGAGGATTCATCGAGGGAGATTATGGCACGACGACGGAGAATGCGGAATTGTGAATTCGGAGTGCGGAAAGGATGGGCCACCTCCTTTCAGCATTCATCATTCCGCATTCAGCATTCACTGTTGCCCCACCCTCCCCCGCCGGGAGTTTCGATCGTGAGTCGATCTCCGGGCTGGACGGAGATGCTCGCGATGGGCGGCAGGACGATTTCCTGATTGTTGATTTGCGATTGTCGAATGTCGATTGAGGATTGTTTTGCACGAACAAGCGAATTGCGGCCCGGCTTACCGTCGCGACCCCGGTGCAGGCCATAGGGAGCTGCGAGGCGACGTTGGGTGATGAGCGAGACGTCGAGGGGTTCGAGGAATTCGAATTCCCGGATGACGCCGCAACCGCCGCGAAATTGGCCTGCCCCTCCCGAGTTCTGGCGGATTTGAAAGCGATGGAGCCGAACGGGATAGCGGGATTCGAGGGTCTCGGGATCGGTGAGTCGCGTGTTGGTCATGTTCGTATGGACGGCATCGGCGCCGTCGAAGGTCGGCCCCGCGCCAGCGCCGCCGCAGATGGTTTCGTAATAGCCGAAACGACTGTTGCCCATGAGCAGGTTGTTCATTGTACCCTGGCTGGCGGCCACCATGCCGAGGGCCCCGAAGATCGTGTCCACGATTCGTTGCGACGTTTCGACATTGCCTGCGGCCACGGCGGGGCACTGTCGCGCGTCAGAATTCCCTTCGGGATTCAAAAAACATCGCGGCAGGACGATCTCAACCGGAGCAAGTACACCAGCGTTGAGCGGGATATCCTCGTCGATGAGGCAACGAACACAGTACATAACGGCGCTGGTGACGATTGCGCGGTTGGCGTTGAAGTTTCCGGGGTGAACTGAATCCGTACCATCGAAATCGAATCTGGCCGTCCCATCGCGAATCGTGACGGCGAGGCGGATGGTCGTTCCGTCGTCCATATGATCGTCAAACTTACGCACACCGTCATCGAGCCTGCGGAGCGCGGCGCGCACCTTGTTCTCGGCGGCATTTTGGATATGGGTCATGTACGCCCGTACAACTTCGATGCCATGCTGTGACACCATCGATAAGACTGCCTGCACGCCGGTCTGGTTGGCAGCCACCTGGGCGGCGACATCTGCCAGGTTGTCGTCCGCACTGCGCGACGGAAATGGGGGTGAAGCGAGTAATTCCCGCAATTCCTGTTGCCTCGCACGGCCTTCCTGCATCCACTGGAACGCCCGGATGAGCACGCCTTCTTCGGCGAGACATCTGGACTCGGGCGGCATGGAACCGGGCCGAATTCCGCCGATTTCCGCATGGTGGGCCCGGCTGGCGACAAAGAAGTGTGGCGATTTGCCCTCACGCCGACCCTTTTCCGAGGGGAGAGGAGAAACGGAATTGGAATTTCCAACAAATACCGGCGTTATGACGGTGATGTCGTTGAGGTGCGAGCCGCCGCGAAAGGGGTCGTTGGTGATGTATACATCGCCAGGCTCGAAGCCGCCGACGTCCTCGATCAGGCATTTCACGCACTCGCTCATTCCGCCCAGATGCACTGGGATGTGCGGAGCGTTGACGACCAGATCGCCGCTCGATGTGAACAGCGCGCAGGAGAAATCCAATCGCTCCTTCACGTTTGTTGACAGCGCGGTGCGGCGAAGCGTGACACCCATCTGCTCCGCAATGGCGGCGAATTGGTTGTTAAACAGTTCGAGGTGAACGGGAGACGGAGGATTTTCGATTGTCGATTTTCGATTGTCGATTGGACAAGTTGGATTCTCGGCATCCAATTCGCAACATTTTGTTTGCAAATTGGCAATTTGAGATTTCAGATCTTTCCCGGTACTTCTCGTTTGCGCAATGACTCGTTCCAGCAAGATTTCCCCGCCGGCAAGTACCATCGCCTGCCAACCGGGGTCAACAACGATCGTGCTGGTGTCTTCCACCATGATCGCCGGGCCTTCCATGGTCTTGCGTGGCGACAGCATGGCCCGCGTATACAAGGGTACGGATCGATTTTCACCGTGGACACTCATGGTGTGGGATGTGGGCTCTGGGCATGCTTCAATCAATTTGTCGTTGCGCGATTCGCCACTCGAAAATGCTGACGCGGCGCAGGCGGAATTGCGCGAAGAAATGCCTTCGCCAATCGCGGAAACTTCGACGCGCAGCACGTGAATTTCGATTTCGCGCCCGACGTGAGAATAGCCGTACAGTTGGCGGTGCTGGCGTTCGAAGTCCGCGTGCACGGCCTGTGCCGATGCTGCACTTACGGTGAGGAGCGTTGACTGCCCCGCATAACAGACATCAAGCCAATGTTTGGTTTCGATGGCTGCAGAAGAATCAATTCCGTCTGCGCGGATTTCCTTCAACAATTCGTCGACAATTCTTTTCGCTGTTTGCCCAAGTGCGACCAACGACTCATCGCTTAGGGGCGCGCTCACGGTCTGCTCGCGCATCCGCTTTACTGGAGCCGTGCCGATCCCCAACGCACTGAGTACACCCGCGAAAGGGCTGCACAATACACGAGGTATCCCCAATGCTTCGGCAATGGCGCAAGCATGCTGGCCTCCCGCTCCGCCGAATGTCGTCAGCGTGTACTCCGCAGGGTCGTAGCCTTTGGCGATGGAGACTTTTCGAATCGCGGCGGCCATATGACCGTTGGCGATTTGAATGAAGCCGTCGGCCAGCTCTGCAGATGTCAAAAGTGCGTTTGTCGCGGAGTAGATCGTTTGACTGAGCGCGGCAAGTTTTTGCTCGACAACGCCGCCGTCAAGCGAAAACGGAAAGTGCGCGGCGGAAACGCGGCCCAGGAACAGGTTCATGTCCGTAATGGTGAGCGGGCCGCCGCGTCCATAGCACGCCGGACCGGGGTCGGAACCGGCGCTGTGCGGGCCGACGGTGAGTTTCTGGCCGTCGAATCCGCAAATGCTACCGCCCCCCGCCGCGACAGTTTCGACCGCGAGCATGGGAGTGACGATGCGCACGCCGGCTTTGACGGTTTCGTGTTGATATTCGAAATCGTTGGGAGGCGGCTCGATTCGAATGACATCGGTACTCGTCCCGCCCATATCAAACCCGATGACGCGGTCGAAGCCGGCCGTGCGACTGACCTGCGCACAACCAAGAACGCCGCCGGCGGGCCCGCTGAGAATCGTGTCCTTGCCACCTGCCGCATCGGCGTCGATGAGGCCGCCATTGCTGGTCATCAGGCGGAGACGGGCCTGCGGCATGGAACGGCGAAGTGAAGCAACGAAACCTCGAATTGTGCCGCCAAGGTAGGCGTCCACGAGCGTCGTGTCGCCGCGTGGCACGATGCGTTCGAGTCGGGCAACGCGCGAGGAAACCGAAATCTGTCTGAAGCCGATCGATTCGGCGACGCGGGCGACGATGTTTTCATGGGTCGGGTTGACGTGCGCGTGGAGCAGGCAGATGGCCAGTGCTTCAACGCCCAATTCGCGGGCAGACTCTAATTGGGGACGGACTTCCTTTTCGTTCACGGGTTGCAGGACGTCCCCCCTGGCCGTCATTCGCTCCTCAATTTCGAATACGTGCTGAGCCAGTTCGTCGCGCTTACGGATGTTGAGTCTGAAGAGTTCGGGTCGGTCCTGATAGCCGATTTTCAATACATCGGCGAAACCCCTGGTCGTGACAAAGGCTGTTCGTGCGCCTTTCCGCTCCAACAGTGCGTTCGTCGCGCGCGTTGTACCGAGTCGCACCTCGACAGAACCGATGGGATCGGCAAGGCGAAGCCTCATCAAGCGGCGGATCGCCACGATCGGTGCTTCTTCGTGCGAGCGAAGTTCGTAGCTGACTTCGCAAGCGTCTATCGGACAGGTAAGCGTCAGCGTACCTGATTGGGAATCGAAAGCAGTGACTTGATTTGGTGATGGGATAATTTGGCAAGTTGGTAATGTGTGGAGCGTGTAGCCCACCCAGAAATCAGCAGGCTCGCCGACGCGACCTGCATCGATGATTCGATTGCCGCCGCCGGACACAATTCCGTTGCCGCGAGTGGCGCCGCTGCTGAGCAGCTTGTGCGTGTGCAGTGATCCATCCGGCGAAACGGCGACCACGTCCGTAAATGTGCCGCCAACGTCAATATGAAACTGCCACTCGCTCATGCCTTTTCTGCGTCACCCATCATCGGAGCAAACGCGAAGCGAACCCGCCATTCCGCGCAAGCTGAAGTTCGCGACTCGCAAATGGCAATCATGCGCCGCGGCCGTGGCATTGTTTGTACTTTTTGCCGCTGCCGCACGGGCACGGGTCGTTTCGGCCGACTTTGGGTACGTCACGGCGAATGGTTTCCACCTTGGCCTCGACTCCCTGGGCCTTCATGGCGGCCTGCTGATCGGCGGTCTGCGAAGCAAACCCAGCACCGGTGGCCTCCACGTGGCGGAATACCATGGGAGCCGGACCACCACCAGGACCCGCTACACGATCACCGCGCCCATCGCCATCAGCGCCGCCTTCGCCCGCCCCGCCCGAGGCACGGACTTTGAAGATCATGTCGGTGACGCGGCCGGCGATGCGCGACCACATTTGGTCGAAGAGCTGACGCCCTTCAATTGCGAACTGACTCTGCGGGTGGGTCTGATCGCCTCCGAGCGGCCGCTGCATGATCGCCGACTTGAGGTGATCCATCTCCAGCAGGTGATCCTTCCACGCCTGATCGTAGATGCGTAGAAGCACAAAATGCTCCAGCCGCGTCAGTTCCCAGCGGAGCATTTCGCGACCCTGAGCAACGATGGCGTCGCGGAAGCTGCCTTCGAAGCGGTCGAACCGATCCTGATTCCAGGCGCGGCCAAAACGCCTCCTGGCCCACTCGACGGCTTCCTCGCGCGACTTGCCTGCGATGGCCGAGTCGATTTCCTTTTCCAGCCGGCCCGCGAAAAATTCGCGATTGAGTTCTAGCATGTTGTCCCGGACTTGGGTCGCGGAATGGCCTTGAATGTTTTGAAGGGTCCAGCCTACGTTAAATTTCCCATTGACCCAATTGAGGATCGTGCCCGCCGAAGCAGCGTTTTCGGTGCCGTCCTCGCCGATGGCCCGCTCAAGAATCCACTCGACTGGATAGGCGATTTCTCGCTGGCGATAGGCATCGCGAACTCGCGTATCGAGGAGCGTGCGGATTGTGTCGGAAGACTTGTCGAGGATTTCGGCCAGCTCCAGCTGAATGTTGAACTTGGACTTTGCCCAGTCGGCGAGCGCGCGATAGGGAAACTGCGGATCGAGATAGATCGCCACCCCTTCGAAGTTCGCCTTTTCGATATGGGCTTCGGCGGCCTCAAAGAGCGACTCCTCGATTTCTCGCGGCTCCATTTTTCGAAGATGATTTTGCGACAATTGAAAATCGTAGGCCCGCCGCGCCCACTGGGTGAGCCCACCCAGATCCCAATTTGCGGCGGGTTCGTCGGCGTCGATGTATTCCCCGAGCGAAGTCCGAATCTGATCATGGGCCTCGTCGCGGGCGACCTTGCGAACACTGCTCGCCACGGTGTCGAGATCGAAGATGTTGATGCTGTCCTCATCGACGGTGAGGTCAAGGTTGGCGCGGCACCACTCCACGATGGCTGTCTGACGGTAACGGCCGCTGAGAAACTGCTTGAGCGTCGATTGGATCGCATTGTCGATCGTCGCAAAGATCAATTCGGGCAGGTCGCGTTCCTCAAGAATCCTTTGGCGCGAGGAGTAAAACTCGCGGCGCTGAAAGTCCATGGGTTCATCCCATTCCAGCAGGTGCTTGCGCGTCGAGAAGTTTCGCTCTTCGACCTTCCGCTGGGCCCGTTCGATGCCCTTGGTGAGCCGCTTGTCTTCAAGGCTGGCGCCTTCGGTGAAGCCCAGCCGTTCCATCATCTTGAGCATCCAGTCGGACATAAAAAGCTTGAGCAAGTCGTCCTGAAGCGAAAGGAAGAAGCGCGACGAGCCGGGGTCGCCCTGGCGACCTGCGCGGCCGCGAAGCTGATTGTCGATGCGTCGGGCTTCGTGGCGCTCCGTGCCGACGATATGCAGTCCGCAAGGAACATTGATCGGACAGACTGTCCGGCCCAACGCGGGGAATCGTGGGTCGAGCTTGGGCTTGAAGCAATGCGCACAGTTCGTGGCCGCATCGTACTCCTCGCAGTGGATGCAGCACTTGGTCACACCCGGCGGATACATGGGACTCGACGTAGTACCGGTTGGCAGGGCCGCCGGCACTTTGCAGGTGGGATAGACCACTCCCAGGCCAAGCTTGATGTCGGTTCCACGGCCGGCCATGTTCGTCGCAATGGTCACGTTGCCCAGCGCGGCCTTGTCGGACCCGTGCGTGGGCAGCGAAGTCTCTCCGGCCTTGGCGACGATGTCGGCCTCCCGGGCATGATTTTTCGCATTGAGAACTTCGTGGTCGATGCCGTACCGTTGCGTAAGGAGGCGCGAAAGTTTTTCGGAGTTTTCCACGCTGGTCGTACCGACAAGCACGGGCCGGCCGCGAGCCAGGTCGCCGATCAGCTCGTCGTAGGTTTCGAGCATGAAGGCGATGACTTTGCGGTCCCCGATCTGGGCATTGTTGAACTGCCGCATGGCTTCATCGAGCTTTTTGGTGTCCTTGCCGTCGCGCACGAGAATGGGCCGGAGCTTGGTGAACACGTCAGCCATAAGGAAGGGATCGTTGGGGCGACCCCGGCGGCGGACTTCAAAAATTTCGTCGACAATCGCTCCGAATTTCTGGTCGGTGTCGCGGTACATCTTGTCGTTGTGGTCGATGCGGTTGATCGGACGGTTCGTGGGAATTTCCACGACATCAAGCTTGTAAATCTTGTCGAACTCGTTGGCCTCGGTCATGGCTGTGCCCGTCATGCCCGATTTGATGCGATACAGCTTGACGAAATTCTGAATCGTGATCGTGGCGAGTGTCTGCGTCTCTTCCTTGACGCGAACCGCTTCCTTGGCCTCAACGGATTGGTGAAGGCCGTCGGACCATTGCCGTCCGTGCATGAGGCGACCCGTGAACGGATCGACGATGATGATCTGCCCGTCTTGAACGACATAGTCCTTGTCGCGGTAATACACCTTGTGCGCCCGGAGCGAGTTTTCGATCAGGTGCGGCCATTCCATATTGTCACCGCTGTAAAGGCTGCCCACGTCGAGCAGTTCCTGGGCGATGGTGACTCCTTCGTGCGTGACGGCGGCCTGCTTTCGCTCCATCTGCACGATGAAGTGGCGGCGGTACTGCTCGGACTGAGGCAGTTTCAACACCGTTGATTCGTATTCCTGAATCGCCTCGACCTGGTCGTCCGTGAGAAAATCCGGGCCCAGCGTAGCCATCAACTCGGCGGCCTCGCTGTCTGGATTGTCGATGGAAGGAGCGGCATGGGCTGGCGCTCCCCCGCCATGCGCCTCTTCTCTAATTGCCTCGTCGCCTTGATGCCTCGTTGCCTTGCTGCCCTGTTGCCTTGTTGCCTGGCCTTTCTCCTTGTATCCGAGAATCGCCATCGCATTGGCCAGCTTGGGAATCTTGTGATCGTTGCCGTCATATTTCTCCACAGTGCTCTGCACCTTGCGATCCCAGGTTGCCTGACGGCGAACGAGTTCGCGGGCGACCTTGTCGGCGCGAGGGTATCGACTGATGTCGTCGTGCGTGGGGCCGGAGATAATGAGCGGCGTGCGGGCTTCGTCGATCAGGATCGAGTCCACTTCGTCAACCACGACGAAATCAAGCCGCCCCTGCACCTGCTCGGCAAGCTGCGTCTTCATGTTGTCGCGCAGGTAGTCGAAGCCGAATTCGCTGTTGGTTCCGTAGGTGATGTCGCATGCATAGGCCGCCTGGCGGATGCCCTCGCGTCCGCCGGGGTCGAGCTGGGCCTGAATGTAGCCGACCGAAACGCCCGTCAGTTCGAAGATCGAGGCGGCGAATTCGGCGTCGCGCCGGACGAGATAATCGTTGACCGTGACGACGTGTACTTTTTTGCCGCCCAGTACATTCAAGAACGCGGCAAGGTGACAGACGATCGTCTTGCCCTCGCCGGTGCGCATTTCGGCAATCTTGCCTTCATACAGCACGCGGCCGCCGACGAGCTGGCAGTCGAAGTGACGGTGATTTCGGGCCCGCCGCGAAGCCTCACGAATCACCGCGAAGGCCTCCTGATTATCCCCCGCTGCGTCCAGCTCCTCGATCACCTTCGTATTACGCCGGCGGTATTCCCCACGGTAGTATTCCTCCAGCCGCTGCGCAGGAGTCAGTGTTTTCCACCACGATTCGAGCGGCACGTACTTCTCGGCAAATTTTTTGCGGAGGGCGGCCACGCGCTCGCGAAGGTCGCTGCTCAGTTCTACGCGGGTTTTCTGAAGGAGCGCTTCACGATCTTCGGGTGGGGCCTCCTCCACACGTACCTCCGCGCAGCGCCTTGCGAAGGCTTCGTCATACCCTTTTCGCACCTGCTCCTCGCGAGCGTTAATTGGAGCCACCCGTTTTTGATAGCCCTTGAGGAGTCGGTCGTTTCGCGTTCCAAACACCTTGCGCGGAATGGACATGACTGATTTGGCGACCGCGGACGGTAGTGATGTGATGGACATCAGATTACTCTTTCAGAATACCAGTTGCTCGAAAATAGTTCCGCACGACGAGGGATGGATACGAAGCGACTATGGAAATGAGCAGCCCCTTCAGGGGCCGTAGAGTCCGCCGATGCGGGCGAGAGCGACTGTCTTGAGAAGGTCGACGCGCACAAGCACCGCTATCCAGGCAGTCGAACCCGGCGACCAGCGCCAGCCCTCGGCAACGAACCGGGCGTCGGACAGAATCAAGTCAATGTTGGAGGAGTCACCCACAAATGCGGGAGCTTCGGTAGCCGGAGCCGCCCAATAGGAGGCTTCGCAGGCACTGAAAGAACCCGCACGAACCTGCCGGCCCTGCGTGGCAACGACGAAAAGCAGGCAACAGGCGCTCATCGCGTAAAGCACGCGATTCATTTCAGCGCTGCGACCTACGGGCCTGAGCCGAGCTTGGGTTCCGACTGGCATGGCAAGGATTATACGCACGCGAGCCGGGGAGGAAAGCGCCTGACCTCGTCCCCTTTGCTGCAATCTACGAAAACGCCTCCCGCCCAATTTCGTGGCCACAATAGGAGCACTTCGCAAAGCGTTTCGACACCGTTCGCTTGCACTTGCTGCACACGGCGACTGTCGCCTTTCGGACCTTGCCATCGAGCTTGCCGTCACTGAGGTCAATCTCGTTGACGCGGGCAAACAGTTCTTCGTCTGTCACGCCGAGCCTGTCGCGCAGGATCGACCACATGGCCTCGCACACGAGCAACGTGCGTTCGACCTGATCGCCGACTTCCCGCACATCCATCCGCGCCCCGCGGGCCTCGGCCCGGGCCTGACTGGCGTCTGCGGTGGCCTGAATGTTCCGAAATCCGTACATCGACCAGAATACGCTCACCGTCTTTCCTCCATTGCACCGTAAGGTTGGCGTAAGTATGCCTCGAAATCGACCGAATCATACATCCAGGGAAGCCACAGCTCGGCTGTACTCAACGCAATCAAATCGTTGCGTTCACCTGTTGGCAAGTATCCGGCAATTCACGCAGCAAGACCGAGGAATTCCCCACACTGGCGGAGGAAATACAACATCAGTACCACATTCAACGACAGAAATTGATACTTATTATGGCATGCAACTTGCAGCAGAGAATTTGCTGAAAGCTCGTTGCACAAATAACGGGCAAGGGGGAAAAACCAAGAGCCTGATGACTTGAAGTGATCTCCCTATATTGGAAGGAGGCCTGCCATGTCAGTCCGAATTGTTCAAAAGGTCATAACCTCCGCCCTGATTTTCGCAGTCTTGCCCGTATTGGGGGGCTGCGCATGCAAGGGCTATGCATGCGGGAAAGCGAAAACCACGCACGCCACGACCATGCTCACCAGTAGCAAGCCGACCTCGGATATGCCCGATGCCGCGCCTGGGGAATGCTGGTCCAAGTGCTTCATTCCTCCCAAGGTCGAGACCGTCAAAGAGCAGGTTTGTGTCAAACCCGCATCGGAGCGCGTCGAGATCATCCCTGCGGAATATGAATGGGTCGAGGAGAAGGTATGCGTGAAGCCCGCCTCAACGCAATTGATCGAGGAACCCGCCAAATTCGAATCATTCAAGCAAACCGTCGTCGTCGAGGCAGGTCATACTGACTGGATCCGTCAGGATTCGGGGCATTGCGCACGTCTGGCCGCCGACACACCAGGAGGTGCGGCAGCGTGTGACGTATTTTGCCTTGTGAGCCAGCCACCGGTCGAGCAGACGATTTTGACGGAGCGAATGGTCCAACCGGCCTCGGTACGCGAAGTAGTCATTCCTGCGGAATACCAGGCAGTCCGCACGCAGCGACTGGTTCGCCCGGCCACGTGCCGCCGAATTGAGATTCCGGCGGAGTTTGCCACAGTTGAAAAAACCGTGAAGGTCGCGGACGGCCGCTGGGAATGGAAGCGTGTGATGTGTGATCGCACCGCATCCCCCAACACCTACGGCGACCTGAAATTCGCTCTGCGCAGCGCGGGCTATACGACTAGCGCCAACCCGTATGAGCTAAGCGATACGGACTGGGTGGCCATCAAGAAGTATCAGATGGACAACCAGCTCGCGATCGGCGCCCTGACGCTCGAGACTTTGGAGCATCTGGGTGTTCCCACGCAGCAATAGCGCGAAAATCTTCAGAGCCGGCCGAATGGCCGTCCGGTCAGATGATGCGGCGACGAGGTTTCGAAAGACGCCCCGTCGCCGTGATTTATTAACGGCAGCGCCGTTCCTGGGCAATTTGCCGGTTTCCGTGGCTTCGTTTTCGCGCTAGCCCCCTCTCCCTTGCAGGGAGAGGGTCGGGGTGAGCGTAGACGATTGCTGCGTCGAGAGATCCAGCAGGGCGTTTTCAATGCCGATCAGCACGCTTGCTAACTCCTTCAAGACTTCGTCATTTGTGAAGCGAACGACTGAAAATCCCATCTCATTCAACGCACGCTCACGGTCAAGATCGCAGGCTGCGGTTGTATCGTGGCTGTGTCCGTCAAGCTCGATGATCAATCCGACCTCGGGACAACAGAAATCGGCGATGTACCGGCCAATAGCAAATTGACGACGAAATTTGAAATCGCCAAAACGGCGGCCTCGAAGCTTGCCCCATAACAGCCGCTCCGGCACGGTGGATTCACGACCTAGACGGCGCGCATTTTTCGTCTGTGGCGGGCGGATTCGGTGAAGCTTCTGCGGCTTCATGATCGACCCTCACCCTACCCTCTCCCTAAGAGGGAGAGGGGTATGAACCATGGCTCCGCTTGCTATTTGCTCGATTCTCATTTGCTGGTTTCCATGGCTTCGTTTTCCCGTTTCACCCAGGTGTAGTGGTAGTCTTTGTCTTCGATGGAATCGGCAACCGATGTAAGGCGCAGCGGCTTGAAGGTATCGCACATGACGGCCAGTTCACTGGTGCGGTCAGAGCCGATCGACTTTTCGTAGGTGCCTGGGTGCGGGCCGTGAGGGACGCCCATGGGGTGCAGACTAATGGACTGTGACTCGATACCCTTGCGCGAGGTGAAATTGCCATCGACGTAATAAAGAATTTCGTCGCAGTCCACGCTGGCGTGACCATACGGACAGGGAATCGCCCGGACGCCGTCGCGATCAAAGTAATCAACCTTGCGCGGCACGAACGAGCAGATCACAAACCCGTGGCCGGCGAAGGTGATATGCGTCGTCGGTGGAAGGTGGACCGAGCCGGTGCGCGGCTGGTAGTCGTGGATATTGAATGCGACGGGATAGACCGTGCCGTCCCAGCCGGCAAGCTCCCAGGGAAAGTGTTTGAACTCGTGAACGCTCAGCTGGTTTCCATATTTGACGATCAGCGGATGCGGCCCGGAGCCGTGCTTCCTGGCGTCGTAGTGAAGGAGGTCCGTCGGCCCGCGGAAGTCGCGGTGGCAGTACGGGGCGTACATGGTGATCTGGCCCGACTCGTTGCGGAATTGCCTGGGTAGATCAATGTAGGTGCCGGACTCGAAGTTCAGAAACGTTCCCTTGTTGTTGTCGGGATGGAGGCGGTACGGCGTGCCCTTGGGAACAATGACGTAGTCGTGCTTTTTGAAGTTGAGGAGGCCATAAACGGATTCGAGCACTCCCCCGCCGTCGTACGCGAACCAGCATTCGTCGCCCTCGGCGTTGGAGAACCAGTTTTGCGCGGGCTTGTTCACCTTGGCGATGCCGATGCGGATATCATCGTTCATCAGGATCGTGCGACGGGCGGTGAGAAAGTCGCCGTCCGTCTTGAGGTCCTGCGTCTTGATGTGCCGGCGGTGCAGCAGTTGTTTTTCCGTCGGCATAATCGGGCAGAAGCCGGGCAGTTCCATCGAGCGGACGTTGAACTCGTCCGTCGGCGGAGTGCGGTAATAAAGGATGCTGTACGTGCTTTCAAACCCGATGCGGGTCATGCACTGCTCCATGAGGAGCTTGCCGTTTTCGTAGTGCGTGACGTGGTGCTTGGGCGGCACGCTGCCGAGTTTGTGGTAGTGGATCAACGCATATCTCCTGACTTAGTGTGTAGTCTACAAATTGCCGCGAAGGGCTTGTTCTCGTTCGATGCTGACGAAAAGGGCCTTGAAGTTGCCGATGCCAAAGCCCCGGCTGCCGTGACGCTCGATGACCTCGAAGAAAAGCGTCGGGCGGTCCTGCACGGGCTGCGTGAAAATCTGGAGCAGGTAGCCGTCGTCGTCCTTGTCGAGCAGGATGCCGAGTTCTCGAAGCTTGTCCCAGTCTTCGCCTACGTCGCCAACACGCTCGCGCATGTAGTCGTAGTAGGTGTCGGGCACGCGGAGGAAGTCGATGTCGCGGCGGCGCAACTCTCGAACAGTTTCATAGATGTTGCCAGTATTCATGGCGATGTGTTGAACACCCGGGCCGTAGTAGTAATCGAGGTATTCGTCGATCTGGCTTTTCTTCTTGCCCTCGGCCGGCTCGTTGATCGGGAACTTGCACTTGCCCGTTCCGTTCTCCATCACCTTGCTCATCAGGGCGGAGTACTCGGTGCTGATGTCCTTGTCGGTGAAGGCCAGCAGGTTGCTGAACCCCATGACCTTCTCGAACCATGTGGCCCAGTAGTTCATCTCGCCCAGGTGGACATTGGTGACGATGTGGTCGATGGCGGCGATGCCGACAGGAGGCGAGCCCTGCGCTTCGATGGGTTTGAAGAAGGGAAAGGTGCCCTTGTAGCGCGTGCGATCGACGAAGCGGAACACGGTGTCGCCAGCGTATTTGATGGTGCCTGTGACGAATGTACCATAGTCGTCCTTGACCGATGTTGCGGGCTGCAAGACGGTCGCACCGCGCTTCTTCGTTTCGGCCAGCGCGCTTTCGACGTTGTGCACGCTCAGCCCGATCGCCTTCACGCCGTCTCCATGCAATGCGCAGTGGCGCGTTATTTCGTGATCGGGCCCGTATGCGCTGCTGAAAAGGAAACGGGCGTTTCCCTGTTCCATCAGGTAGCAGGCACGGTCACGGCATCCGGTTTCGAGGCCGGCCTTGGCGACGGGCTTGAAGCCGAATGTCTTATCGTAAAAGTGAGCCGCCTGCCGGGCGTTGCCGACGTAAAACTCGACGTGGTCGTATCCTTTGATCGGGAGAAAGTCTTCGGCCATGGGCTAAGCTCCTATTCTTCACCGGTCTTGCGACGCCCTACCCGGGTGAGGCGGGTCTCAATACGGGCTTCGCACCCACGGACAATGGAAGAATTGTAGCTGGTAATCGTAGAGAAAACCAATGACAGTTAGCACACCGGGCTAAACAATTCCGGCGTACTGATCGAGCGCAGCCGGGTTGGCGAGAGCGTCGCGGTTGGTCACAGGCTCGCCGTGGATCATGCGCTGGACAGCCAGTTCGACCTTCTTTCCGCTGATGGTGTAGGGAATCGCGGTCACCTGCCTGATGTATCGCGGAACATGGCGTTTGGTGGCGCCTTCGGCGATTCGCTTGCGGACTTTCTGCTCAAGCCCGGAATCGAGCGTGAGACCCTCGCGGAGAACGACGAAAAGGCAAATTTCCACATCGGCATCAGCCGTGTTTTTTCCAACCACGACGCTGTCAACAATCTCTTCAATGGATTCGACCTGGCGGTAGATTTCCGCGGTGCCGATGCGGACGCCGCCGGGATTGAGCGTGGCATCGGAGCGGCCATAGACGATGACGCCGCCGTGTGAAGTAATCTCCACGAAGTCGCCATGATGCCATACGCCCGGAAACCGCTCGAAATAGGCCTTGCGGTATTTGGAGCCATCGGGATCGTTCCAGAATCCAACCGGTTGCGACGGGAATGGTGAACAGCAGACAAGCTCGCCTTTGTGCCCCACGACAGGCTTGCCGTTTTCGTCGAAGGCCCGAACATCCATACCCAGCCCGATGCACTGAATCTCTCCCGCGTACACCGGAAGGATGGGATTGCCAAGCATGAAGCAACTGATGATGTCCGTCCCGCCGCAGATGCTCGAAAGCTGCACGTTCTGTTTTGCGTTGTCGTAGACCCAGCGGAAGTTTTCGACGGTAAGCGGCGAGCCGGTGGAGAGGACCGCACGTAACTTCGACAGATCGTGCTGCTGTGCTGGACGCAACTCGGCCTTCTCACAGGCGGCCACAAATTTAGGACTCGTGCCGAAAACAGTAACGCCAAGTCGCTCCGCCAGCTTCCACAATCGGTCAGGCGTGGGATAGGTCGGGCTGCCCTCGTAGAGCACAACCGTCGCCCCGACGCCGAGCGAGCTGACCAGCCAGTTCCACATCATCCAGCCGCAGGTGGTGAAATAGAAAATCACGTCGTCGCGCCGCAGGTCGCAGTGCAACATGAGTTCCTTCATGTGCTGGAGCAGCGTGCCGCCCTGGCCGTGAACGATGCACTTGGGAACGCCGGTCGTGCCGGATGAGTACATGATGTAGAGCGGATGATCGAAAGGCACTTGCTCGAAGATCAGCGCCGCTCCGCCCTGCTCGCGGACCGAGATTTCTGGGGTTCGATGAGACTCGGCGGGCAAAGCCCGCCCTACCCGCTGCGATGCTCGGTCGCGCTCGGGGATCGGGTAGGGTCCGCTGAAATCAGCCCACGTGACCGCGCCACGAATACCATCCAGCTTGTCCGAAGTACCAATGAATGGCACGACAATGACATGCTCGATGGTCGGGATTCGATCTACGATGCCTCGCACCCGATCGAGCAGGTCGATGGATTTCCCATTGTAAGAATAACCGTCAGCGGCGAAAAGGATTTTTGGTTCGATCTGGCCGAAGCGGTCGATGACTCCATCAATTCCGAAATCCGGCGAGCAGGATGAGAAAATCGCCCCGATACTGGCCGTTGCGAGCATGGCAATGACCGTTTCCGGAATGTTGGGCATGAACGCACCGACGCGATCTCCGCGATTCAATCCCGCGGAACGCAGTGCTCCGGCCAGCGCCGCGACTTCGGAACGAAGCTCGCGATACGTAAACGTCCTGCTTCGGCCCAGTTCATCTTCGGACTGCATTGCGATCGAGTTATCATTGAAACGAAGCAAATGCTCGGCGAAATTGAATTCGAGGCCCTTAAACCATTTCGTTCCAAGAATTCCAGAGCCTGATTCGACGGACGAAGCCAGTCGGCCGGCGCCAATGCCCGCGTAGTCGAACATTGCCCCCCAGAATTGATCACGGCGCTCGACCGACCATCGATGCAGCGAAGCGTAGTCGCCGGCAAATCCGTACTTCGTGGACGCCCGCTTCATGAAATCGAACATCTGCGAATGCGTGACGCGGTCGTCGCTGGGACTCCAAAGAAGATTGGTAGATTTTGATTCGGACGTCATGGCGACATTGTACGCCAAGTTCCTCATCGTTTCACGAAGCGGTTGCCGGGGAGTTGCTTGACAAGGCCGCGGATTTGCAGGGACGTGAGCGCGGTAACGACGCTGGCGGCATTCTCGCCAAGGGACTGGCAGACGGCGTCAACGCCTTCGGCTCCATTGGCGACGGCATCGAATACGGATCGCTGAAGAGGAGAAAGGCTTCGGACGAGCAGGCCGCCGGCGTCGGCGTCTTTAACGATTCCGTGAGAATCCTCTTTGGGGGCGCCCTTCCCCATCAGTTCGCCGAGACCCTCAAGTTCGTCGAGGATGTCTTCGAGGCAGGTCACCAGCTTGGCTTCGCCTCGCTGAATGATTCGATTACTTCCGGCCGTCAGCTCCGGGCGGTCTACCGCGCCGGGCAGGGCGAAGACTTCACGATTGTATTCGATGGCTGCTTCGGCGGTGATGAGAGCACCGCTGCCGTGCCCGGCCTCGATGACAAGCACGCCGAGGGAGAGCGCAGCGATGATGCGATTGCGGCCGGGGAAGTTCTTGCTGTCCGGAGCCACGTCGATCGGGAGCTCACTGACGATTGCACCGCTCTTGATCACGATTTCGGCGAGATCGGCGTGTTCTTCCGGATAGACATGAGCCAGGCCATTGCCGAGCACCGCGATCGTCCGACCACCAGCGCGGAGCGCGCCCTGGTGAGCAGAGCCGTCCACGCCCCGGGCAAACCCTGAAACGACAGTAAACCCGGCGCCGGCGAGCAATTCGCCGAAGCGCGTGGCCTGTTCGCGAGCATAGTGCGAGCAGCGGCGCGTGCCGACGATGGCGATAGCGATGCTGTCGGCAGGCTGGAGGTTGCCTCGGACGTAAAGACAAATCGGCGGATCGTACACATGCAGCAACGGCTTGGGATAATCTGGGTCTTCGCGACAAAGTATTCGAACGCCGCACTCCCCTGCCCGGCGGATTTCGTTCTCGACTGCCGTATCCTCGCGCGACTGTAGAATCGCTTGAGCGACTTTCGGTCCCACACCTTCCACGCGTTGCAGCGCACCGCCCGAAGCCGCCAAAATGCTGTCGATGTCGCCAAAGTGTTCGATCAGTTTTCGCAGCCGCACCGGCCCCACGCCGGACGTCAGATGCATCCGAAGATACTTGATTGCGAAATCCGAAATGACCATGTCGCTCGTCACGCACTTCCAGATAAGAAAGACGGCCTGGGCTCGATTCCAAACCCAGGCCGTCGACCCATTCGCACTTATTGCTTGATTTCGAGAACCAAGTTGTGAATCTCGCTGGTTCCGGAATTCTCCACTGCGTGCGTCGTCGGCTCGCTCCACATGGCCTCACCGGCTTTCAGCGATTTCTCATCCGTCTTGTCGCCGACAGTCATCTTGACTTTGGCGTCGCTCACCGCGTATGCAACGTAGGCCGGATGCGTGTGCTTGGCCATTTTTCCGCCTGCCTTGAGTTTTGCTTCAATGAGTCGCACTCGGTCGTTTTCGAAGACGACTTTGCTGCTATCAGCGGCCGCCTTCATCTGATCATCGCCAGCCGGGGCTTTCGCGGCCGAGCCTGCGGGTTTCTTCAATTCAAACACAACAAGCTTGAGTTCTCCCGACCCGGTATTCTCGCCCGAGTGCGTTTCTGCTTTGATAAACGTCGCCTCGCCTGTTTTGAGTTCGACGTCCTTGGACTTTCCGTCAGGAAACGTGAACTTCATTTTGCCTCCGTTGACTGCGTACACGACATGGTCCGGGTGAGAATGCATCGCGACTTTGCCGCCTGGCTTGACGGTCACATTGCAGACTCGGAGATTGTCGTTTTCCAGGGCGACCTTGTAGTTGTCCGGGGCAACCTTGACCGGGTCCTGCGCCATTGCCAAACGACTGCCAATCACCAACATCAAGCCGAATGCGAAGATGTTGAGCCTGAAAACACTAGAACTCTTGTGCATGAAGAAATCTCCTAGCCTTGGGTTCAACAGGAATCCATCTACGCCACATAGACGGATCAATTTGTCTCAAAGATACGTCTGATCCGGCGACACAACAATAAGGACTGACGTCGCGTCGGTTAATCTGCTATTTCCTGTCCCCTGCTTGCTTGTTGATCCAATTTCGCATGCGGGATTCGAGCATGTCGATGGGCATGGGCCCCCCGGAGAGCAACGCATCGTGGAAGGCACGGAGGTCGAACTTGTCGCCCAGTTTCTTTTCCGCCTCGGCGCGGATGGAGAGGATGCACAGCTCGCCGACCTTGTAGCCGATCGCCTGGCCCGGCCAGGAAATGTAACGGTCCACTTCGTTGGTGATGTCCACCGCAGCCAGACTCGTGTTCTTGGACATGAACTCAATCGCCTGCTCACGGGTCCAATTCTTCGCGTGCATGCCGGTATCGACGACAAGCCGACAGGCGCGCCACATTTCAAACGTTAACTGACCAAAACGGTTGTATGGTCCCTTGTAGCCGTCGATCTCGTAGCCAAGCTTTTCCGTATACAGCGCCCAGCCCTCGACGTATGCGGTATAACCTCCGTAGCGCCGGAACTTGGGCAGGGACGTATTTTCCTGATCGAGTGCGATCTGCAAATGATGCCCCGGAACAGCCTCATGATAGGTCAGCGCCTCGAGAGTGAACTTCAGCCGCTCCTCGGGCTTGTAAACGTTGATGTAATAGTAGCCCGGCCGCGAACCGTCCTCCGGCGGCTGGTTGTAATAGGCCACTGGCGAGGCAGGTGCGCGGAAGGATTCGATTTCCTTCATCACGCAGTCGGCCTTGGGAAGGCGGCCGAAGAGTTTGGGCATTTGCGATTTGGCCCGCAACAGGATGTTCCCCGCGGTTTCGTAGAGCTCATCGCGAGACGAAAAGCGGAATTTCGGATCAGTCCGCATCTTTTCGAGAAAGGCGTCAAGAGTGCCCTCGAAGTCCACTTCCTTTTGAATTTTGGCCATTTCGCCGCGGATTCGTTCGACTTCGCGCAGCCCCAGGGCGTGAACATCTTCGGGCTTGACCATCACTGTGGCATTGAGTGAGGCGAGTTTTTCGTACATGGCGGGTCCGCCGGGAAATGCGACGAGACCCACGGTTTCGCGGCATTTTGGTAGGTATTGGTCCTCGGTGAATTTCAGAAGTTTTTGATAGGACGGCACCACGTCGGCTCGAATGGCTTCAACGACGGCAGTCTTGATTTCTTCGCGTTGTGGCTCGGGAACAACCTCGATTTTCGACAAGGCCTCATAGAGTGGACTTTTCTTCGGGTCGTCAACGATTTGTTCGCGAATCTGTGGAATGGTCCGGGCGACGATGATGCGTGGCGACGTTACACCCTCGTCCAATCCCTGTTTCAGGTTGGCGATGATATCGTCCACCTGTTTGGAAAAAGCGCGGAGGCGGCTGATGTAGGCCCGAAAGTCATCGGCATTGCGAAGCGGCTGTGACACCAGGATGAGGGGAAGCCGCAAGTGCGGTCCTTCGAGCGGCTCAAGAACCAACATCCGGTCAATGTTCAGTTCGAGCCGGGTGATGTCATCCTGGATGGCGCGCTCGAGTAATTGGTAGGTTAGCGTTGAATCTTCGCCCAGTTCTTTGGTACTAATGCCGCGAAGGTCGCCCTGTAACGATTTGAGCTGCAGAACGAACTGCTTTGCAGCGGCATCGCTGTAATCATCGAGCTGGTCGTTAAATCGATAGTCACCAATCGATGTCGCCCGAGTCGGCGAACGACGCATGGACAAATCCCAATATCGATCCGCAGCCTGATCCAATGTGACTTGCTGTGCGTTAGCAGGAAGTATCGAACAAATACCGACCATCAAGGCGATCGACCGGCTCAGGTAAAGTGTTTTTTCATGCCTCATGAAGCCCCCGTTGCGGTAAAGGTCTCAAATTTCAGCGAAAAGCCCGCATACAACATGATCGAACAGGCAGAATTGAGCAAATTCTCCGGCAAGTCAGTGTTCGCTCTCCCAGGAACAAGATCATCATGCTTGCCGGTAACTTACATAAGTCCAAGTTCCTCCAGAACTTCCAGATTGCTGATGCTCCCTACTCAATGCAAGGTCCCCAAACTTATTTTCTTGTTGACCTTTGTCCGCTTGGTAGCGATAATCCGGGCATTCATGCCGGGAGAAAAGGATGCTCCCGCGGCCTAAGCGTAAAGTTCCTCTAGGGTCGGCCTCATAAATTCCAAAATTATCCCCAAGGTTCCCCAGTGTGAATAAACAAGCCAATGGCTGTGGTAGCAGTACCTGACAGGTTTCGGTAGGGGCAAAGAGTAGAAGATTTACCACAGAATGTGCCCGAGTGGCGCGGCGTTACGGGCACGCTATTTTTACCGGCCTGAGCGTACTTCCCTTATTTTTTGAGACGTGAAAAACCAACCGGCGGGTTGGAAGTTTGGTTGCGATATCCAACCATCTCCCTTGGGGAATGGTAGTTTGGGGAAAGTTGCTTATTTAATCTGAGGGGAGGAAGCATGCTCACCATCATTCCTGGTTTTTGGAAACGAGTATCCATTGTACTTGCGATTGCCGCACTTGCGATGGCAGGTTGCGGAAACAATACACTCAACAGCAATACAAACAATCCTGATCAAAGCGAAACCGGTACCCTTAATTCGTCCATCAGCGATCCCGATTGGGGAACGTTTGAACTCCTCGCGGCGGGCCAGAATCCCGAAACCGGCAAGCAGGATTTCGTGGTACGCGCGAACCGCACTATTTCAAAGAACCTGCTGCGATTCGTCTGGGATTTTGGAAATGGCCCGGAAGGGGAAGGACTTACGCAGTCCCACGCTTTTAGAGAAAATGGACTGCACACCATCACCGTAACGGCTTACGGCGTGGACAATAGTGTGGCTTTCGTGCTGAAGCTGACGATCAACATTGGAGCAACTGACAATCAGGCCCCAATCGTCAAGATCGAATCAGACGAACAGGCTTCTGAAAACGATCTTGTCTTTCTGTACGGCGGAGGCAGCTCTGACCCCGACGGCGACGAAATGACGTTTGACTGGGTTCAACTTTCCGGCCCCCCGGTTCAAATCCTGCATGGTCGTGAGGCCAGCGCGAGCTTCGTGGCGCCGATGGTGGAGGAATCAGAGGAACTTGGATTTCGTCTGATCGTCAGTGACGGGGAACTCTCGAGCCACAAAGACGTGATCGTAACAGTCAACGATCTACTTAATCCATCGAGTATCCCGAACGATGGTTCAACGGACGCGCCTGTCGCCAATGGTCCGGAAGCCAATCCGAATGGAGACGGATCAAACGAGACAGAGGATGTCCGCGTCAACTGCATAGCCAGTTCTCCCGAATGGAAAAACCTTACCTTTGCTCCGCAATCCGGATCTTTCGAAATCGGTTTCAGTGCGATGCCTCTTACTGCATTCATGGATGGGATCATCGGGTTATCAACGGCAAGCGCCGCGCGGTTCAGCGATTCGGCCGTCCTGATTCGATTTAACAACCAGGGAATCGTGGACGTTCGCAATGGAGGCGACTATTCCGCTGATGCGCAACTCCCCTATATCGCACTGGCGCGCTATCAATTCCGTGTAGTGGTCAACGTTTCAGCACGCACGTACAGCGTTTTTGTCACTCCGGACGGCGGAACGGAATTCAAGCTGGCTACCAATTATGCGTTCCGCACCGAACAGAACACAGTGACAAACCTTGGCTATTGGAACCTTTGGTCGGACACAGGGACCACGCTCAATCTTTGTAGTTTGCGACTCACCCCGGCAACCCCGGCCGCCCTTTCGGTAGATGCCGGTCAAGACGTTACCCTGTCACCCGGAAACAGCACGATTCTTCTCGGGGCGGTAACGGGCGGACAAGGGCCGTATGCGTATTCCTGGTCGCCGGCAACGGGGTTGAACAATGCGGGAATTGCAAATCCAACAGCGACCCCAACCGTCACGACAACCTACACGCTCAAAGTAACCGACGTTTCAGGAGCGAGCAGCACGGATTCGGTCGTGGTAACTGTTCGCGCCGCTGCGCCATTGGTTGCCAATGCCGGCCCGGACAAAGAGATCATCGCGGGCAGTTCAACGCAACTCGAAGGCAGCGCAACGGGAGGGACCCCGCCCTATTCCTTCAAGTGGATTCCGACGGCAGGACTGAGCAGCGCGACGGTGGCCGCTCCGACGGTACGACCGTCTACAACAACCGCCTATCAGCTGACGGTCACGGATAACACTGGAGCGACAGCCTCAGATAACATGGTCATTCGAGTTACGAGTGCGCCCCCAACCACCGGTAATTCATTTGTCGTGGCCACAGATGCGGCGAACGCCAGCGACTCCAATCCGGGCACAGCAGCAGCCCCCTGGAAGACGTTGAAGAAGGCGGCAAGCGTGGCAAAGGCCGGGCAGACCGTGCTGGTGAGAGCGGGGATCTACTACGAGACGCTCGCGCCCATGTCGTCAGGCACGGCGGGGAATCTCATCACGTTTAAGGCCTACCCTGGCGATGAGTGCAAGGGTCCGTTTGCCGGACGCAAGAGTGATTGTCGAGTCGTCATCGATGGGCAAAACATCCGAGAAAACGGCATCAATGCGTATCCGCGCAAGTATGTCCGATTTGAGGGATTTGAGATTCGCAATCACGGGGACGACGCCGTGTATCTGCACGGCTACTACGACAACACGGCTGAAGGGTTCGAAGTGGTCAACAATTTCATCCACCACAACGGGAATGATGCAATCACGTTTCGAGGCGATTTTGCCCGCAGCATCCTCATTGAGAATAATGAGATCACGGAGAATCCCATGACCGCCATCAGTTCAGGCGGCGGCAGCGGACACATCATCCGAGGGAACAACATCCATTACAACGGGAAGGACGGAATCCGCGGCGGCGGCGACCATCTTCTGATCGAGTACAACAATATATACGACCAATACGAGACGGATCTGCATCCTGATGGAATGGACCTTGGGGACACGAGCGACTCCATCCTGCGCTACAATACCATCCGGGATTGCTCGCAGCTCATGTACTTCCACGATTTCGACAATGGGGGCGGATTTAACAATCTGCAAATCTACGGCAACGTGTTCTACACCGATCGATATTGGACGCAAAATGGCGGCGAGTCGCCGGGAATATTTTTTGACGCCCGATTTCACAATTCGCCGGTCAGAAATATCAACATTCACTCGAACACATTCGCCTGGACAGGGTACGATGGCCTATGGATCTACGGAGGGATTCAAAGCAACATCGTCCTCCGGAATAATATTTTCTATGATTCCGGAATGGATGCAGAGAGCGTCTTGAATTCCGACTACAATCTGTTTTTCAACTCGGCGAAGCCACCCTATGAGGGTTCGCATAGCATCACGGGAAATCCTCTATTTCAGAATTACGTTCGAAACGTAGCGTGGGATTTCAGGCTTCAGGCTGGAAGTCCCGCGATTGATCGTGGCGATCCCGTCACCAAAACGATCATGAATCTGTCGACGGACTTCAAGGATATCAACAACACACTTCGCCCCCAGGGAACCGCATGCGATATCGGGGCCTACGAACGTGCCCAATAAAACCAGTTAACGGAAGAAGATTCGCAAGAACGCGAAGGATGTGAATGGAAATAATCGCGCCATCCCGCATGCGGTGGCGCGATTATTATTTTTGGAATACGGCGGCGAAGAACCGCCCTGGTATGTCGGGATCGATGTTGTCGGCGGAGACGTCGACAAGAGTGGTTGTCATCGGTGCGGCAATCTGCAGGACGCGACGTTCAAACGCAGGGCGGTCGTACCATCGGCCAAATCCATTTCCCCAGCCGGGCCAGGGAAACCTGCGGGCCGCTGCGTCGCATTGGTCCTCGCAGCAAATGAGCGGGTCGAATAAGTTGACGTACTCGTCGCCAATACACATGGGAACGACGATCAAACGTCCACCTGGTTTCAGGAGGCGCCTGGCGTCGACTATCAGGCCGGAATCCGCATCGCCCATCAAACAATTGAACGCACAGAAGCTCGCCATGCACGAGATCGACTCATCTGGCAACGGAATACCGCCCACGGATGCTCCAATTCGGTCCCGATGAACGCCGGGCCGATAGGCCCGATCGATCTCGATGACACGACATCCCACAAGTTGCCGGACGACCTTTCCCCATGTTCCACTTTGCGCGCCCACATCAAGGACAACATCCTCACGACTCAGGCCCGCAAGTCGCAACCCCACCAAATGCCAAAGTGCGTATTCGACGCGGCGCGCGGCTCGATAATAATGCCTGGGATATCGCGTTTGGGAGATAAAGGACTCCAGATCGGATCGAGTCACCCGCATGCTGGATCGAACAATTTCCGGCAAGCGATCCACCCACGGACAAACTTGCAAAGCGGGAATCGCCGGAGGCAGGATCCCCTTTCCATTTTTTTTCAACGCTCGCGCATATCGAAGCCGACGCAGCACTTCCCTGGCCGAGGAGACGACGCCCTGTCGTTTGAGCGATGAGCAGAGCCGCGCCGCCGCGTTGAGCATTGGAGAATGAACGCCACGGATTGACATCTGTCGGTCCGGTCCATTTCGAGATGTTTGGTTTTCCATATTGCGGGCCGAATCAGCTGGAAGGATTCGTCGAACCGATTGCAAGAAGCGTTTCGGGAAAAAACGTAATGCGCAATGGCAGGATGTACGACGAGGGAAATAGCGCGCGTAATTCCCGTGTCGTCATGAGGCGAATCGCATCGGTTTGCAAGCCGTGCATATACCGCTTGCGTACATGATTATAGCAAACCATTCGAGTCGCCTTTCGCATCCATGACGAAGGGAGCCAGCTGATGAAAGGCAGTCGTGCATGGAATTCATAGGGATACCAGCGGTTGGGCGTTGTGAGAAACCACTTCTTGCAGACCCGCTGCAGCTCGGAGGCCATCCGCGTTTGATTTTCCCAGGTAAAAAGGTGTTCGATGACAGCATTGGAAAACCCAATGTCAAAGGATTGGTCCTCAAAGGGCAAGCGGCACGCATCTCCGATAAACGCCGAGCAATCAGGATGCACTTCTCGAACACGGCGCAGGGCGACTCCATCAATATTCACGACGGTTAACTGACGTTTCCATTGGTAGTGATCGGAAAGCTGCACGCTGGCACCGCTGGGGTCGCACTCTCCCCCCACGTCCAGAACACGGTCCCCAGGCTTCGGGCGCATGTGCTCGAAGAAAAGTTCCAACTTGCGAAGCCGTGACTTTGCAGAAAACGAATCAAACACCTGATTGGCTCCCAAGCACGCGAGGGACGTGGCGGCGAAGAATCATCGAAGGATCATCTTGCACAGGCGTCAATCGGGCATAAGACGCAGAGACGCGACTGGCCGCATGGGAAACAGCCAACGCACCGTGCAGGCCGATAAGCCAATAGAGCTGCGAAGTCATCTGTCCGAACATGGACACTGACCATAAAGCAAAGAGCAGGCCCACCAACGACGACCCAAGCGCCCAGGAACAGGATTTGACCCAGGGTGACCGTGTTACTGCATGGGTGTGGGCAACGCCGTAAATGGACGCACCAAGTACGGCGACATACGCAAACAGGCCGAACAGACCATAGATCATCGCATGGACAACGTAGTCATTGACGGCGTCAGTGTGAGGCAAGGCATTGATCATCGGACCCCACCCGGGATCTACGAGGCCGTAGCCGGACAGCCAATAATGGGGGAGCTGCTCAATGGCCACATCGATCAGGCGGGCACGATACCATCCGGAATCGGGATCCATCGTGAAATCCGCAAGAACGTGATAAAAGTGTCGGTTGCTGACGACTTCAATGACTGCGCACCCAAGGATGAACAAGACAATCAATGGTTTTACCAGCGGCTTGACATATTCGAGCGCCAGACAGCCAAGCACGACGATTAGCGCAAGGTAGGGTCCGCTCGAAACGGTTGCGGCTACGCCGCCGATTCCGATCAGCGTGAGTAGCCAGGCCCGTCGGCCCCAGGCATCGGGTTCATGCCGGAGCATCCAGATGATCGGTACCAGGGACGCGAAGCTCAGCCCGAACAGAATCGTCTCGCCGGGCGGCCCCATGGCCCGGTTCAGGCCAAATCGAGTTTGATACTCCATGCCCTTGGTGTGCGCATACGGGCAATACTGACCCAGTCCGGTGTACAGGCTCCGGCCCGTAAACGTTTCGACCACGCCGTGAATCATGAGAAAAATCGTCACAATAGAGATCGCCTTGGCGAGGGCCACAAAGGATGCGCGATCGACGATGATCAGGCGCGTCGCTAGATAGACAAAAAACGTGTCCATCAGAAAACCGGCGCGATTTTCGAGCACAACCATGATGTCTGTGGTGAACATCAGCGTAAATGTGAACACGCCCATGCTCAGTAGCACGAGCGAGTCGAGCATTTTCCATTGAAACCGCCGCATCAAGTTGCGGTCGGCCAGACAACGCACGAGCAGGAGGCTGACGACGATGCGACAGGCGCTGATGTCTACACTGCCGAGGCTCACGCGAAGATAGTCGGGATACACGAGCAGTAGGACGACGTAGGCGATCAGACCGGTTATTGCGCTGGTCGCAAGAACAGTGACGGCGCCGAGCGACGCGACCAGCAGGGTCAAGGCTTCCACGGCTGCTCCTTTGCGTCATGGATGTTGAGTCCTGGCGAACCAGTTGGAGCGTTGGGAATTGATTTGATGACGGCGGCAGGATTTCCCACGGCAACAGAATATGGCTTTACATCACGAGTGACGACGCTGTTGGCGCCGATGATGGAATCGTGGCCGATGGTCACGCCCTTCAAGATGACGGCGTTCTGTCCGATCCAACAGTTGTGTTCGATTACGACCGGTCGGGAAATGAAGTGAGGATTGCGCGTTACGGGTGGACCGCCGGGAGCGACGACATGGTCAGAATCGGTGATGAATACGTTGGAGGCGATGAGGACGTTGGGGCCGATCATGACAGATCGAGCCGCGTTGCATTGGAAGCGGAAGAGAATGGACGCGCCATCGCCAATTGTAATCTTTGGATATTGGCCGATGCCGGGCGCGAGGTCCGCAAAAACGAATCCATCACAAAGCGTTACATGCGAGCCAATCGATATTGCCATGGGATTTTGAACCATTTGGGATCGACCCAGCACCGTGCGGCATCCCAGAAAATGAAGGCGGCGGCCCCACAACAGCCTTGTACGGGCCAGGCCCCAAGCGTAGCGGGCCGCTGTGAACAAGCCCATCCGCGATGGCGGCGCGTCTGCAGCCAGCACCTGCCCCGGCTTATCAGACTGAAACTGTTGCACGATGGGATCGATCACGGGTGAAGCAGGATTCAAGTTTTCGCAAAGCTGAATGTCGCCGGCGGCCGATGGCTCCCCACGCGAAGCCAAGGGTCGCACCTACAGTAATGCAAATGGCCAACCAGCGCAATCCGCGAATGGCGAAATCGTGCCGGCTCGTCTGCCATGCCCCAAAGGCAAGCCAGAACGTCATAAGCAGGGAGACAATCAAACCCAACGAAGAACTGGGGAATAGACCGTCCAGACGTTGGGCGAGGAATCGAGCCAGGAGCCCGGCGCAAATTACGCCGGCCAGTAATGCAGTGATAAATGGCAACCGCGGTCGCCAGAGATTGTCCTGATACCAGCTGACCGGGCGAAGCAGCGCGGCGGAGTCCGAATTCGGAAGGGAACATCCCGGCAGATCGGCAAGCAATTGCACCTGTTGGTTCCAGCTCACGGCCGCGCGAAAGCGCGAAGTCCAATCGGCAGCAGAATTTTCCGGGAGGCTGGCAAAGCCAGCGCTCGTCCAATCCGGAGAAGATTCGGCGTAGGCGAAAACATCCTCCAAAGCATGGAAATAAGCCTCACCTTCACCGCCGGATTTTTCAAAATCGAAAGGGTGAGTGACGAGCACGAGCACGGTTCCGGGAGGAGAATCATGCGACTTCATCGCGGCGAGCGCGGCGATGGGATCGGCAGTCCCCTGTGGGGCGACTTTGAGCGATTTCGATCCCAGCCCGTCCGCCTGATGTTGGTCCGGGCTGATCCAATCGATGTCGAGTTGAGTCTGCGCCTGCACTGTTCCTTCGTCCCACGCATTCCAGGGAGGTACAAAAACGTGTACGGGTCTTTGAAGTGCGCTTGTCAAGACGTCGCGGCCCAGTCGCATGGTGTTGGACTGCCACTGGGCCGGCTGGTTTCGATACTCGGTCTTTCGATAACCTGAGGGGTTTCGTACGCGGTGTTCGAACCCGTGCAATGCTGCTTCTACGACTCCGTGATTGACTCCCTGCTGGAGCAATTGCACCCACGGACTTTCTGAGTGACTAAGCCAACTCTGATCTGGCGTAGTCTCCGCAGGATTGCGCGGCGCTGCGGACTCGCTCGAAATCGGAAAGGGAATGACCCCAACCGTGACCTTCGCATGGTGTTTTTCAGCAAGATCGAAGAGCCGGTTCTCGGTCTCCATGGAACGCGGCGATCCGTCCTTCGGCTCGGTAGGCGAGTAATCGTCATACCGGACCACGAGATATTTCTGGTCCGGCAGGGTCGACCGGTTGCCGGTTGAGTAAATGCAAAAATGGCTGTTGGAATACGCAGGCGTGGAGCTTGCGCGACAGGTCCCGTTCGTGACGGCGAAATCGGCGCCGAGCTGCCCGGCGATTCGCAAGAGTTGATCCGTATCCGCCTCATCGTAAGCCTGGCGAATCCATGTAAGCGTATCCTGGCCCGGCTGTGACCACTGCGGCTGCCCGATCAGACTGGTCAGTCGTCGATACCATTCGTTGATTCGCGGGACTTCAAAAGGAATGAGCTTGAATGAACTCACCGCAGCGCGGCGCGACACCCACTGAACGTCAGACCACGCCGGATTTGTCATTACGGCGGCGTTTGCGGGACTGTATTCCTTAAGCCAGTGCAACGCATCTGCGCGGGCGGTTTCAACGTCGGATTGGTGACTTTCGTTGCGATACAAGTGAATGGCGCCATGCGGGGCGAGCCACAACGCCAGAGCAGCGGCGGCCAGTGCAGCGCCCCACCGGATCGCAGAGATACGCAAAGAGGCGATCATTTGTCCAGCGAGCAGTGCGGCCATCAGGCAGGTGAGTGGCGGAGCAAAACGATACGGATGCAGCTTAAGAAAAAATGCCGGACGTAGAACCAATCCAACAAACAAAGAAATGATCGTAATAACCGTAATTACCCAGACGAATCGTTTGAGTCTCTCGACCTGCGAAGAGGCTGGAAGCATACCGACCAATACCAGAAACGCCGCGAATACAAGCGCAAATTCTAGATAGTCGCCGAGCGGCCAACTTCCCGGACTGAGATGATGGGGGTGGCGGAAATAGATAAATATCGGGTCGGCCTGGGATGCTCCCGATTGATCGCCGCCCAATACAATCGGAAGAATGAGCAGGAGGCCGGGCGAGGCACAGACCAGCCATGCCGCCGCAAGAGTGATTCGCAGTCCCCATCCGCGATGTCGCACTTCCCTGTCGAAAAACATCAGGCCAAGAATTGCTGCAGTCGCCCATACTCCCACCAAGGCATGCACCGACGTAGCCAAGCCAAGCAGGCAAGCCGCTAATAGAAATCGATTCTGCATCCAGGCGGCAAGCGCGAATAGCACAATCGGATAGGCCAAATGTCGGGCGATTGCTTCCCCAATGACTGATTCGCCGCCAAAACGAGCTTGGCCATAGGCGACGAAGAGCGCTGTCCCGACAAGGACGGCCAGAGGCCTCAACTGCAGTGCACGACCAAGCGAAAAGAGAGAAGCAGCCATGAGGGTCCAGATGACAACGCGGGCCAAAACAGGACCCCAGACCAGCCCTCCAAGCCAGAATAGCCCCGCAAGAAATTGGAAAAAGACCCAATGATCGCCCTGCGGAGCGCCGACAAAGAGATCATTATCCAACCAATTTGGATAAAGTGTGTGGAGGGCGCGCGGAAACTGCTGAGCTTCGTCGCCGAACGGGATCACATTCATCCAGCAGAAAGCGCAAAAGACGACAAGCAGAAGCAATCCGCCGCAGTACGCGAGGCGACTGGCTGGGAATTGAGGTGCGGCGTGACTATGGAACAAGTGCTATTCCTGTTCGTTGTACCGACGCCGAATCGTGCGCGGCCGGCGCGTCGGATGTGATCGCCCTGAGAGCGTCCTCGAATGTGTCGATAGCGCGGTCCCAAGTGAAGCGCTTTGCGGTTTGTAATGCGCCGGCGCGCAGCTCATCGCGAAGCCTATTATCGTCAAGCAACCGTTCGATGGCATTGATCATTGCGTCCGCGTCACCCACCGGTACGATCAACCCGCTGCGCTGATGATCAATGATGTCGCTTGCCCCGCCACAATCCGTACTTACGAGCGCGCAACCGCAACTGGCCGCTTCGAGTAATGGGTTTCCAAATCCCTCGTTACGACTGGCCATGAACCAGACTTTGCTGCGCGAATAGAGTGCGCGGGCTGCCGCCAGCCCGGGAAATCGCACGAATGTGGCCGTCGAAGGCAGGGCGCCCGGCCTGGGAAACGTACTGAACACATAAAAGGGAAGCTGCCGACGCCGCTCGGCGAGGCGTTGAAGAACGGACAGAATGAGATTCGGGTCTTTCACCTCCGCTCCATGGTACACGACACCAACTCCGTCCCGCGCAGATTCCGGAAGAGACGGATAATAGTCATTTGCGTCGATGCCGTTTGGGGCGATGAAAATCGGGTCACGGCTGCCAGCCTCGCGCATGAGCGTGACGAGATGCGAGCCAACTACGATGCGCGGCATAGGTAGAGCCCAGGCTTTGTACATTTCGTCGAGACACCAGGGTTCGATTCCGCGGCTGTTGTTGATCTTGATTCCGCATCGCGCGGGCAAGCGAGCAATTTCACGGACACATGCGACACCCACGCCAACCACCACTTCGTGGTCCCCCACGCCAGCCGCTGAAAGCTCCCGATAGGGAACCACGTTTCCGGTGAATGCATCAAGCCAGCCGTGCCCACGCTTAAAGCGAATCGTGTGATAGCACTGACGGACTCTGTCCCACAGGCTGCGAGGGTCCTCGCGATAATAGATGGTCAATTCGTGATTTCGAGCAATCAATCCAGTGGCCACGCGCACGACGCTTCGCACTCCCCCGCCTCCGCCTCCTGGAATGACAAACGCTATGCGCACGATCAGGTTTTTTCCGGCTGCTGCACACCCCGAATGGCCAACATGACCTTATCGTGTATGAAAGGAATGAATAATCCGGTCGCCAGAACATACACCGCTGCGGCAACAATGAACCGTGCCGCGAGACGTACAGGCCCTGCCGATCCCATGGGCCCGGCAGCCGCGAGTAACGGCAAAGCCGTACCAATGAAGACGCTGGCGAGCGTGCAGACCAATGGTCGGACTACAGAAGCACCAATATCGCGCAGGATGATGGAAGTTCCGGCGAAGCAATACAGGTAATTGGGAATCAGGCCCATCCAGTTGGCGATGGCATAGGCGGCTGCGACACCGACCGCTCCATAGGGCAGACCCAGCACGAACGCCAGCACAATGAAAGGTGTCCAGGCAATTTGCCAAGTCAACATTCGGCCTGGCCTCCCCGTAGCGATGTAGACCCAGCCGGTGCAAACGCCCAACATTCGAGGCAGCGCCGCAACAAAGAGCCAGCGAAGCACCGGAATGGCCATGAGCCATTGGTCGCCAAGGAGCACCACTACGAGGTCATCGGCCCAGAGTAGGCCCGCAATACAAATTGGCAGACCAAGAAGACAGGTGAGCTCAAACATGCGGCGAAATGTCGGGCGAAGCTGATCGGCTTTGAGGACGGCGCGGGAGAGCGCGGGAATGGCCGCCTCGCCGACGCCATATCCGGCCAGCGAAATGGGCCTCATCATCAGACCGTACGAAGTTGAATACATGCCCAAGGGAATGTCGCCCCAATAGCGTCCAATCAAAATGTTGTCGAGATTGTTCGCCAGATATCCGACCATCCCGTGAGCGGTCAGTGCCCCGCCGAAACCAAGCATGCCAGAGAGTCCTTCGCAGCGGCGCGGCGCACCGGGAATCCATGGCATCGCAAACCAGAACATGATCGTGGCGCTTACCGCCAGCGACAGGGGCTGTACTACGATCGACCAGTAACCCCAGCCGGCCCGCGCCGCGGCGACGCCTGCGGCGGCGGAAAGGATCGTCGAGGCCAGTCGAACCACGACGAGGCGGCGGAACTTCATATCCCGTTTAAGGAGTGCTTCATGCTGTGTTCCCAGCGAGGTGAGCGGAAAAACAAGAGCGATTGCAAACGTAACCCAAAGCAGCCGCGCATCTCCGTAGAACAACACCAGGATTGGCGCAGAACCGGCTGCGAGACAACCTAGAAACAGGCCAAAGCCGGCGTTTATCCAGAACAATGTGGATTTCTGTTGTGCAGAAAGCTCCGATCGCTGGACGGTCACAAGTGAGAGACCGAAGTCGGCGAATAGCGTAAAAAAAGCGGTGGCGCTGGTAACCATGGCGACGAGCCCATAATCGGCCGGCGTAAGGATGTGCGCCACTTTCGACAGCGCGTAGAGTGTGACCGCGAACCCGGCAACGCGGCCGCTGATCATGACAGCGGCACCGCTGACTGGCCCATCACCGAAGCGGCGCGCTGCTGACAACGCCGCGGAAGGAGACTCTCCAGGATTCACATCAATGGGACTGGCTGCATTCATGAACGGGGCCTGCCGACATCGATACCTTGCAGCACCCATGATCGAGCAGACATCATTTTGGACGACCGAACAAGTCGCGCATCGCGAGCCCGAGAAACAAGGTGTTCGTAATGAAATATCGCTTCCACAATCGTCGAGGTTCCTGCCACACGCGATAGAGCCATTCCGCGCCCGCACGCTGCATCCAACGCGGGGCGCGGCGGGTAACGCCGGCCATTACGTCAAAGCTGCCTCCCACGCCATGGCATACCGGAACAGCCATGGCTGTGCCCCACTGATTCATGAAGATTTCCTTCCGCGGTGAGGTCATGGCAACGAAAAGCATATGGGGAGCGCTGGCACGGATCTCTTCTGCGATTTCCTTTTCCTGTGCGGCGCTGAAATAGCCGTCGCGAAAACCCGCGATGACCATGCGGGGATACTGTCGTCGCGCGATATCCACGACCCGTTCCAGCGTTTCCTGTTTCGCACCAAGAAGAAAAACGCGAAAGCCGCGGCGATTGGCCAACGCAAACAATTCAAACATCAGGTCAATGCCCGCGATGCGCTCGGGAAGCGGCGTCCGCTTCATGCGACTGAGCCACACCAACGGTGCCCCGTCGGCAAGGACAAGGTCGCCCGACTCCACGCTCTCTCTCAGCAAGGGATCGTTCTGCATATTGACCACCTTGGCGACGTTGACGACGCTGATGTTCATCGCATTGCCGGCATCCAGACACTGTTCGATCGCGGATACCACCTCCGTCATGGTTGAGGGATCGATTGCGACCCCACAAACACAAACTCGGTCGCGAATGGCAGGCAACAAATTGCCCGCTGAACGACTCTTCCCGTGGCCATGCAAGATGGGCGAATGAATGGGCGCGAAGTCATGCATCCTGAAGATTCTCGAAACCACTCGCTGCCGTCTGCGTCGCAATATCGAACACAGCCATCAAAAATCGCGCCCGAATGAACCATCGTGCCATGCCGGCGCGAAGAAATCCGACGTGTGCAATTCGAAAGCGCGTTCGTAACATCGGAGTGATTCTGGAAAGCCAGAGCCGAAAGTAGATGGTATCCACCGCGGCAACAATCCATCTGAAATGCCTGGCGCGCCTTTGCGAAGCGCGCGAGGAATGGACCACTGTCAGGGTGCTGAGCCCCGGGAATTGGGCGCCGAGGCGGCGCTTATATTCGTAAAACCCACTCATCGCATCGACGACGGATATTCCCTCCGACATGCACCAACGGAACACTTCGCAATGCAACAGTCGGCCCGGCCCGTAGGATTCAAATGTCGTTCCCGGGGCCCGGACGGCCTGAAACAGATGGAGCCGGCTGTTGAACCGATGGGCATACACCAGTCCCACCGGCTCATCGTTGGCATGAAGGCGAAAAAGGAGGGGTTGGACGGCGCCTTCGCCCGCATGAATCATGTCCGTGTGAAACTCGCGAGAGCCGGGCCAGAGGGTGAAGAATCCCAACTGGTTTTGTTCCTTCCAATAGTCGTCGTGCCATCGGAAAAAATCGTCCAGGCATGCGTCACGCTCAGTTCCTGTCACCAGCGTGGTCGTCAATGCGTGTGTCTTCGACAATCTTCGTTCGTTCTTGCGAATATTGTTTCTTTCGTTTCCTGATAATTGCTCAAGATATTTCTCGAAATCGTCAGGCAGCGTGAACACTGCGTGGGGATAGTATGCCTGGCGAAGAAAGGCCTTGCTCGCCCCACATTCTGAAAACGCCGCAGCCAATTCAGTGACGTGGGGGAAGTAGCCGGGCAGGTCGCCGATCTGGAGCAAATCCCACGGTTCCGAGCAGCCCAGCTCGGCAAGCAAAAGCGACGCAACTTCTCTGATGGATTCGAGTCGGAAAATCGGCCAGCACCGCGTCCCGGCGTGGTCACTGCCCAAAAACCGCACAACGCGCAATTTGAGCGGTCCGCAGCGCAGGATCTCTCGAAACAAGGGAAACACGGCCACCAATTCGGAATCGAGCGAAAACGCATGGATTTCGAGCCGGCGACCCTTTGAAAAGTGCTTCCACCATGTGGCACACCACTCGAACGATCCGAAAACGTCGCCACCGGTTGCCTTCAGCAGTGCGGTCCAGTCATCGCGAATGCTCTCGGCCGATTCGATGGTAGGAAAGACTTCGTGCCGAAGCAGGTGGCGGGCCTTCGCGGATGCGCCCACAATCCGGGGAGGCGTGCCGGCGTCATGCAGACTCGAGTTCGTCATCGCTTCAGGGAACGCAGTCATTGCTTGTGGTTCTTGTCAGCTCTCGGGGCAGGGATTGACGGGGGCGCCACCGATGAATCTTCGGTGCTTTTTGTCTTTGTCATTCGAATGTCAAAACGGCATTTCGATACCGTTCTGCCGGGGATTTCCTGATCCAGGAATTCGTATTCGCAGGGCAGGTCGTCCAGCATTTTTCGAAGCTGAGATCGTCGATAGAAACGCCCTTCGAGGGGCGATTTCTTCTTCCGTTTTCGAAAGGCATTTCGCACCGGCAATAGCATCCACAAGAACGCGTCGACAACTCGTACGGGCAACTTTGTCCGGAGCAGTATCTTCCGACTGCGTTCCATCACGCCGGCCACATCGCCCAACAAAACAACTCCTCCGACTCGGCAGACTCGGAGCATCTCGTGCATTGCTGCACGGACATATTGATCGTTTGGGAAATGATGGATGACGCTATAGCACAACACCTTGTCAATTGATTCCGAGGGAACGGGGATTCTGGCTGCCTCAGCAACGCCAAGTCTGATTCGTCGTTTATCCACGCCGAAGCGGTCGCTTCCCCGGACTTGCTCACCGCAAAAATCAAAACCCACTGCCTGTTGAGATTCGTAAAGCACGGTGGCGAGGAACGCACCGGAGCCTGCGCCAATTTCGAGGACCTGATCACCGGCACTGAGCTTTAGCTTGTTGCGCACGTCCCGCGCTGTAGCATC
Organism: uncultured Phycisphaera sp.; assembly: GCA_964501365.1. Classification (GTDB taxonomy): domain Bacteria; phylum Planctomycetota; class Phycisphaerae; order UBA1845; family UBA1845; genus CAZAMB01. The sequence continues at coordinate 41,819 of CAZCST010000031.1, forward strand.
TGCCACGTCCGGCCCGTATCTCCATTGATGCGCGGATAACCACGACTCGCAACGGGCGGTTTCTGCATACGTCTCCCGCGAGCGCTCCAGTGCGTAACGCAAGGAATCCTCTTTGCAATCAGGCACGAAACAGTGCTCCGCGATCCATGGCCATCGAGTGTGTACCGTCGCTACAGGACAGCGGAAGGAACCAGTCCAGCATGCCGCGCCGTTGTCGTTGATGCCGCCGATTTCATCAGTGATGCCGCATACATAACCCAGCCGAGGTGATAGGGCCGGCATTCTCGATTCACAGTGAATTGCGTTGGCTTTGTGCCGACGGCTAGCTTGTTGCCAATTCCCCAGCACCAGACCGCGCTATGCATCGCGCGGCGCAGCCGGCCAACGCCCCGCTTGTGGATATCGCGAAGAATCAGTCCCTCGCTCCTGAGCACCATATTTTCCTCCAACTCGTTCTGACCGAATATCCAATTCAATCCGCGAGCAATTTCGGCATGAAAGGTTCGCCCGCCGCTGAGAGTCGTTTCCAACAACGCCATCGGCGCCATTCCATCCTGATGAACCGAAAACACGGGATAGCCATCGACGACCGCTCCCCCCCGCGCGTCATACAGCCACCACCATTGACCGAGCGGTCCTTGCAAACGGCAGAGGTTTTCCGCAACGGCGCGGCCCACGCGCTGAGCATCTTTACACCCGGTTCTCCGCGCATGCACGGCCAACGCCATTACTGGATAAATCTGATTGGCGAAACAGGGGACTTGACGCGAAACATCGGCAAGAATCCCCGCTCTGGCGTGTCGGTACAAAAGTTGAGTCGCCGGATTGCACAATTTGAGCAAGTCGCACCTGGCAAGCTCAGCGAGTTGAACTGCACTCGCGTCATTTTGGCCCAACAGAACGTGGTCCGCGCCCAGCATCACCCAGGCAAGGTCGACAGAGTCAAGCGACTTGCGGCGATCCTGAAATGTCTGCAGAACCTGCGAGGTGGAAAGCCGGAGTTGACTTCCAGTAACCGCTTGTGCCCATAGGGCCAGCCCCAGGTCCCCCGCTGAATGTTCAATCTGTTTCCAACCGGCCAGCACGCGTTTCCACAGGTCACGAATCAAATCCTCAGTTTCAAGATTGAGGTTCTGCGCCTTGCCCAGTCCCAACAGGGAAATCAAGGCATAACGAACGTTATTCCCCATGGGACGGGCCTGTGCTCCCTCCCATGACATCGTATGCGGAAGCCGCGAATCTTCGTGGCCGTACGTGGCGCGCAATCCGCGCAGCGCCAGAGTCGCCAAGTCGTTCCATTGAGCATCGAATTCAAGGTTCAAAGGTTCACACTATCGGAATGGGTTCCAAACCACGCTGCTGGAGAAGCGAGAGGACCAGTTGAAATTTCGCATCCCAAGTATGTCGCAAGGCCCACGTCCGGCGGCTGGCCGCTTGTGTCGCGCCATCATCCTGTAGTGCCTTGTCGATTGCGGCCGCAAACGCCACAGGTCCGGACGCCTCGATGCACAACGATCCCGATCGCCGAAGTTCGGGAAACGGGGTGGACACAACGGGTCTTCCAAGCGCGAGGTATTCCTTCAACTTCACCGGATTACAGTGCTCGATCCATTCACTTTGAAGCCAGGGCATTAGGCAAACGTCAAACGCCGCGCCGAATTGCGCGACGCGCTCATATGGTTGCCGGGGAACTGCAAATACGTTGGGCATCGATTTCAGTGATTCGAATTCGGGGGACATGTCTCCCACGAGCACAAATGAACACTGCGGCCTGAGACGAATGACAGCCTCCAGAAGTTGCCGGTCGACCGTGTTTCCGTCGATGTTTCCATAGAAACCAATGATCGGCGGCCTGACGCGCCTCAATTCCGCCGGACGGTCAGCGGCAAGTCCGGCCGCTTCAAACATTTCGAAATCGACGCCGTGATCGACATACTCTCCTTGGCCATAACGCTCGCGTGACCTTTCGAGAAGACGCTCACTGGAACAAATGACCAGATCAGCTCGCTCAGCCACATCTCTTTCCATTTGCTCGCCGACGGACGCCTGGCCACCCTTGAGCGCGGCGTAGCAATCGCTTAGCTGGTAGACGATCCCCTCGTGCGGCAGCTTCGCAAGCACGACCGCTGCTGTCGGACACGCCACCCAGATCAGAGGCCTGCGCATCCGAAGAAAGCGCATCAAAGCGACGAGTTGGACCGCCAGCGCCGATCGGGCCGCCCATGCAGAAAACCGGCCGGAGAACGGAGCGAAGATTGGAGTAACCACGCCAAACCCCTCGCCGCCATCGCTGTAGAATCGTGCAACACTCCTGAGCTTGCGTTGCACCCGGCGGAAATACATGCGACCTTCGGATAGGCAAGGAGCATTTACACCCAGCGAATTCACGTACACGACGCGCATCTGGCGTGCAAAGCGACGCATAAACTGCATGTCGGCATGGCCACGGTTGTGATACCACCAGTCCGAATCGCCGAAACAGAGAACGGAGTCAAAGGAGCGGGTCTTGAGCGACGGAGACGGAACATGTTGCAATTGCACAATCACGAATAGCCAGGCCTAAATTCGCGAGCGAATCCAAAGCCTCCAAAGTCCACGCCGCCGAATAGGCAGACGTGGAGCAATACGACTGAACCAGATCCGGTAATACAGCAAGTCCAGACAGCGCGCAAGGAAACGGGCCGCCCGTACTCTTAGCTTTGAACCAGCACGACGCCGGATCAGCGAAATGGATTGCAATTGCACGACTTTTCCGCCCAGCCGCAGCTTGTACTCATACAGGCCGCGAAGGCCGTCAATAATGGTGCATCCTTCGGCGATGGCCCGCTCAATCGTCTCCGCATGAAGAACGCGGCCTGAACTGTAGGCGTCCCAGCTCGCGTCGATGTCGCGCGATCCAAGTAGCCAGTGAATCCGCCGCCCAAAACGATAATTGTATTGAAACCCGATCGGCCGCTTTTCAATGTCAAGGCGCAGCAACCATAGCCGGCTCTTCGCGGCCATCGCAGCAGCCAGCTGTTGATGAAACGATTCGGCTTTGGGCCAGTCAGCGAAGTGACCAAGCATCCCTTCGGCCTGCCATTGTTTCTGGTGCTGCGTCAGAAATACGGGAAACCAATGCTGCAATTCCTCCTGGGTTTCCGCAGCATCGACGATGGAACCGTCGTCGGCCGTTTTTTTTCGAGCAATCTTGATATTGCTGCGTTCTTTCTTGGAGAGACCGGCGAGATACTCGTCGTTTGAACGTGGCAACTCCCAGATGATGTGCGGCCCATCGCACATACTGCTTTGCACAATCCAGTCATTGTCGCTTCGACTGAATGCCTCAGCGATTGCCTCAAAGGGTTGAAAATAACCAGCCAGCGGACCCCACTGCACCATGTCCCACGCAGCATCCGCCGCAAGCGAGTGCGAAAACTCTGCAATCACAGATTCGATCTGGTCGGCGGCGATGACGACGCCACAGGTCGTCGTGGAATGGTCGCATCCAAGCAATCGAACAAGGCGAAGGGAAACCGGCCCGAGCCGCAGCGTTTCTCGAAACGCTGGAATGAGGCCGACCATCCGCTTATCAATCTCGAAAACGTGAATTTCAAGTTCACGAGAGTCGCCATAGTGTTCCCACCAGACTCGACACCAGTCAAAACTCGAATACAGGTCGCCGCCATTGTTCTCGACGAATGCATCCCATGCCGCGGCGATACCGCCCAGCTCCTGAAACGAATGAAAAACTGAGTGATGCATGGTCGGAAGGGTATCGTGGCAAGGATTGGCAGGCGGTGCTGACGGTAGTCGCTCCAACACGATCCCATCTGAGCAAGAACGATTCATTCCGTCTCTTTGGGCAATTGCGTTTCTTCTTCGACTTCATGCCGCGCGACGACAAGAAATCGAGATCTCGCAAAACGCTCCCACAAGCCGGGGCGCACAAACATCGAGCTGAGTCGGGGAGCTTTCTGAGCCAGCCATGGTGCGAAATGCCAGAACCATGCGCGGTGGTAGACAAGCGATGCAACATGCACGACAGCACGAGTGAGAGTTCGCCGCATGGCGCCGCGCCCGTTTCGCGGCACGACGGATACCATCTTGACGCTTAGAGTTCTTGCCCCAAGTCGCCGCTTGTAATCGTACGCCCCCGGTAATGCGTCTATCAACGTCACGCCGTCGCGTATCGCATTGCGCATCAGTGCGCAAAAGCCGATCCGGCTGGTCACGTCCG
>CAZCST010000032.1:0-154562 GCA_964501365.1 uncultured Phycisphaera sp.
AGATCGAACGAGCCATCGCCTGGTTCAGCAACTTCCGCCGCTTGGTGGTTCGCTACGAGCGGAAAATCACAGTGTATCAAGCGTTTTTTCACGTGGCCTGCGTTCTCATAGCACTACGGCAGTTTTGAAATGGGTTCTAAGAACCTGCAATTCGCAATCAAGGCAGTCGAATTCGTTCCGTTAACAATTCCGCCGCCGGCCTGCACGGCGGAATTTCCCTGGAACGTACAGTTCGTAACGGTTGGACTGCTCAGGATTCCAAACATCCCGCCGCCACTCCTTGCGGAGTTAAATGCAAACGTGCTGTTAGATACCGTCGGATTTCCCGGACCGGTGTACATGCCTGCGCCGTCTAAAGTCGTGCCGTTGCCGGTGAACTTGCAATCCCGCACCGTGGGACTGCTGTCATTATTAAAGATTCCACCGCCGCTAATGATTGCGAAGTTTCCGATGAACTTGCAACTTACGACCGCAGGGTCGCCATTGACGTTGTTCATTCCGGCGCCAAAACCGTCGGCTGAGGATCCATTGGCATTTCCTCCGACGATGGAGAAACCGTCGAGAACTGCTGTCGCATCCCTTCCGCTTCCAGTAACTATGTGGAAGGTGTTCTCCGAATTGCCAGTGCCGATGATGCAATAACCGTTGACACACAGCTTGCCGAAAGAATCACAATCGGGCGAATTTTGTGTACAGGAAACTGGTGTGTCATCACCACCCAGGTCGCCGCTGAGGATGGTTGTGTTGAGAGTCGGATTGCGCTGACTGAGTAATGTCTCGGTGCCATTGAAGCCGCCGTAGAGGGTTACGCCGTTCAAAAGTTGAAACGTGGCCGTGCGGTCGCCGAGCGTCATTCCCACACCCCGATCGGGCCGGTAAATCCCCTGCGCGACCCAGATTTGATCGCCTGATTGGGCTGCAGTCAGTGCGTCCTGCAGATTTCGAAATGCATTCGCCCAACTCGATCCGTCGTTCGACCCTGTCGCGCTTGCATTCACGTACAAAATATTTTTCGCATGAAACACATACGCCGCCCCGCAGTCTGAACCGGCGACGCAATCGTCTCGAAATGATCCCGAAACGATGGTTCCATTTTTGATTGAGACGGACGAGCCGAGAAAATCGGATGCTTCTGGGTCTGACGCACGCAGCGCGGCAGTTTCAGCCATATTGGCCCAACCGCCGGATGGCCTCAAGTAAACATAGGCCGAACCGCAATCGAGACCCGCTCCGCAGTCTTCCCCTGCGGCTCCCACCACAACAGTGTCTGCGGCGATAGCAACCGAGTTGCCAAAAAAGCTTCCGGCCGTTGCATTGGATGGGCTTAACTTGGCCGTCTCATTCATATTGGCCCAGGCGGCCCCCGGCCTGACGAAGATATAAGCTGAGCCGCAATTTGAGCCAGCCCCGCAGTTGCTGTTGCCGGCACCGACGACAATCGTGTCTCCACTGATAGAAACAGCGACACCGAAATTGTCTTGTGCATCCACAGACGCCGTGAGTTTGCCCTGTTGAATCCAGTTCACACCGTTGAATCTGTAGACATAGGCCGATCCGCAGTTAGTCGTCGCTGTGCAGTCGTCCCAGCGAGCCCCAACAACGATTGTGTCTCCGTCGATGGAAACGGAATACCCAAATTGGTCATCAGCCGCAGCGTCGGAGGCAGTTAGCTTGTGGTTCTGGGTCATGTTGACCCAGCCGCCGCCGGGCCTTGTAAAAACATAGACAGATCCGCAATCTGATCCGGCAACGCAATCATCGAGGTACGAAGCTACGACAACTCTGTCGCCACTGATGGATACGGTTTGCCCAAACACATCGAGTGCACTGGCGTCCGATGCAATAAGCTTGGCCGTCTGAGTCATGTCGCTCCAACCACCAACTGGTTTGACGAAGATGTATGCGGCTCCGCAACTCAATCCGGCTGCACAATCGTCCGCTGGAGCACCTACGACAATGGTGTCACCGCTGATGGAAACCGATACGCCGAAAACATCGCTCACCGCTGCATCCGAAGCGGTCAATTTCGCCTGCTGGACCCAAGCATTTCCATTAAAGCCAAAAACGTACGCCGACCCACAGTCAGCGCCAGCAATGCAATCGTCCAAATAAGCCCCCATGACCATCGTGTCGCCATCGATTGCGACGGAATAGCCAAATCGATCGTTACCTGCAGCGTCCAAGGCAGCGAGTTTGTCGTATTCGTTGCGAACTTGAGCGGTGACGGTCGTCGCGACTAGCAAGACTCCGAAGCCCGCAAGAATTGTGCAAGCTGGATCGCTGCAGAGACCAGGCCACTTTTTCGACATGATTCCTCCTCCTAACGGCAGCAAGGATGATTCCCCGTCCCGAACATGTGCTGGCCCCGTGGAGAAATTGGAAAATCATCACAACTACCCAACCGGGTATGCTCGCAGACTCCGCCACAGCGGACATAATTCGACTGCAGCGCGCACACGTAAGATCACGAGCGCTCCAATTAGATAAGCGCCAAAATACGGAAAACTCCATCATAAAGTCAAGCAGAAAAAATTACTTTTGACGGATATGCTACGGAGCAAATTCTACTGTACGAGGCGTTACACCCGTTGATTTCGCAGGCTGGTATGCTGGCAGACCCCAATCCAGCCCCATCGTGACCAGCTGCTCGCGAATGCGACGCAGGTCCCACAGGTGTACGACGCCCGCGCGGTTGGTCATCTGGGCCAGTAGCGACCCATCGGCACTGAACGCCAGATCGCCCGAGGTGTAGCTCTCCGGAGGCTCCAGTGTCGCTATTTCCGGAAAGGTTGACATGAAGGACTTCGCCGAATTGCAACTGGCGTTCGGCGGCGGATGAACCCAAAGCGCCCTTCTTCAAGCAGACCGAATCAGCCGACGGCGGCAACGTCATGGAACTACGCGGCACGGCCCTCTTTCAAGCCCGCGCCTTTGACGCCGGCCAGTTCACGCCCACGGGTCGACCAGCGCCTTGATGACCTTGCCGCTTTCGACCAGCGATAGCGCGTCGTTCGCACCTGCGAGCGAATAGCGTGTGAGCTTGATTCCTTCCCAGAGTTTCGCGGCTCGCCGAACTCGCAGCATTTCCACCGCCCGGTGAAAGTGCGAATAGTCCGACCCCCAGCAGCCACGAACGTCGAGGTGCTTCTTGTTCAGATCGAGATGGGGGTTGATGCCCGTTTCACCGTGGTCGGTATATTGCCCGACGATGACCACCCGCCCGGCGTCGCGCGTGAACCGCATTGCGTCCGTAACGGCGGACGGCGCGCCGGTACACTCAATGGTCACATCGGCCCCCCGTCCACGCGTTTGTTGCAAGACCCATTCGCGCCGGGCATCCGCGGAATGTCTCGTGAAGTCCAGCACCGCGTCCGCGCCTGTTTCCGTTGCCTGCGCAAGTCGGTTCGGCGGTGCGCCGATGCAGATCACCCGCGCCGCCCCGCGAAGCGTGGCGAAGGCAATGGTCGAAAGCCCCACCGGCCCGGACCCCAGCACAAGCACCGTATCTCCCAGAGCGATGTTCGCCCGCTCCACTGCGTGCAGTGCGGTCGGTAGCGAACACCCCCCGGCCATGTAGAGTTCGCTCGACACACCGTCCATGCGAATGCTGCGGACGCCCGGCTTCAGATAGAGGTACTGCGACCATCCGCCTGTCAGTCCGTCCTGCATTCCGTAGGTGATTCCGTAAACCTTCCGTTTCGGGCACCGCGTCGAGGCCTGGGCCACCAGACAATACCAGCAGGCGTGGCAGGTCTTATGCACATCGAGAAACGTAACCCGGTCGCCCTCGGCAAAGGGCCGGCCCTCAATGTCGGGCATCGTGCCGCGAATCTTGTCGAGGACACCGACCGAAACATGTCCCGGGATGATCGGGTAGGGTACGCCCGCCAGCCGGGAATCGCGCAAATGCACGTCCGTGCCGCAGACCTCGCTCAGTTCCACTTTGAGCAGCGCCGAATCCTGCTCCAATTCCGGCAGTGGCAATTCTCGCACCTCGACGGGATTCCCGTGTCCGGGCATCAGCGCGGCCAGTGTCATTTGTTTTCCCATCGCCGGGAGTCTAACGGAGCGAAGCGTCTTCAATCAATTCCAAGACGAACCTGAACATGATCCGGTGCCGGTTCAATTTTCTCTTGGGTGGCATGGCGTGGCGCCGCCCTGTCAAGCCGTCGCCCGATGAGGCCGGGCTTGCAGACCAGGATGGCGCGCAAGGGTATTCCACGTATTTGCAAATCTGCGAGAATCTGCGGATCAATAATGGTAGGATGAAGTCATGCGAAAGGCTTTGGCCGTTGTTACCGTGGTTGTGTTCGCGGTGGGGATTTATTCCTCGTTCCGCGACCGCGAAAGTCTCAAGATCAGAGGCGAAATGCTGCGACTCATGAACGATCTGGACCTCACCCCACCACAACTGAGTCGCGTTCGGGGAATGGTGGAATCGATGCACAACTCCGCCTTCGCCCGCGCGTTGGATCTCTCGCGCGATCGAGGCCGCAAGTTCGATGCAAAGTTGTACCAGGACGAAATGTTCGCTCGCATGATCGAGCGTGCCAAAAGCGAAGACCCCAATCTCGCCGAACGGCTCTCAACGCAGCAAACACACCACGAACTCGTCGTCAGTGAGCGGTAACCCCTCTCCCTTTAAGGGAGAGGGCTGGGTGAGGGTAAGAACGTTCGGAATCTTCGGTTCGAAAGTGAACAGGAAATGACAGCATCAATCACCTGGCTTGGTCATTCGGCTTTTCGCTTCGTCCTTCCCGACGGGCGGGTCGTCTTCATCGATCCGTGGCTGCAGGAAAATCCCACCTGCCCCGCCGCCGGGAAAAACGTGCCGCGCTGTGACATGATCCTGATCACGCATGGCCACTTCGATCACGTGGGCGACTGCCTCGACCTCGTGAAACGATTCGACCCGGTGGTCATCGCAAACTATGACCTTTGCACGGTGCTCCAGAAACAGGCCGGAAAAGGCCGCTTTGAAGGCATGAATACCGGCGGAACGTTGGAAATTGACGGCGTTCGCGTCTCGCTGACTCGCGCCTACCACTCGTCCGGAGTGGATTCGCCCGAAGGACTTCGCTACGGCGGCATGCCCAACGGCGTGGTACTGGCTGTGGATGGAGTAGCGACGGTGTACCACGCAGGCGATACCGACGTCTTCACCGACATGACGCTCATCGCTCACCTCTTCGAACCGAAAATCGCCATCCTTCCCATCGGCGACCGATTCACCATGGGGGCCAAAGGCGCGGCACTGGCCGCCAGCCTGCTGAATCCGACCGCGATTCTTCCCTGCCATTACCAGACTTTTCCGTTGCTCGCACAGACCGCCGACGCCTTCCGCGAAGCCCTCTCGACACAGCTACGCCCCCGGCTCCGCACTCCCAAGCCAGGTGAGGTATTGAATTGGACCGCAACGGGACTGTAGTCGCCGAACCAGACCCGCGCTAGCGCCTTGGGTTTGGATTCGGAGAGGTTGTTTCGACGTGGATATCGTAAAAGTCTGCATCGCCCAGGTCGTTGCCGGAGGGGTTATCGAAGTGGCCATCGTACTGGCCGTTGAGAATCACGATTGACTCCAGCGTAAAAGTTCCCCGACCCGGGCCGGCCCAGAAGTAACTGGAAGCACTCGAATTGGCGAACTCCGGGCATCCCGGATATGTGAAAGTCACCATGTATTCAGGACTGGAAACCGTCGCCGTCGAGACGTCGATGGTCATGGAGTCGTAGACGACCTCGCCGCTGGGGCTGATGGACGGCAATATTGTATAGGTTCCTTCGAGATCGACATCCCATTCGACCTGGCCGGAATAAATTTCCGCCGGACATTCCAGGTCCGGGGACACGTTCGATCCGGATTCGGAATAGGTGAGATGAGCCTGCCCTTGCAGGTTGCCGCAGGTCTTGTCAGCCAGAACATCTCCCACGAAAACCTGGCCGCAATTTTCGGCGTCGACGCGCGTGAGCGTAAACGTACTGGTGAAACGTTCATTCCTGTTTTCGACCGAGCCGTCGCCTGATTCGTAGTCCACGCCTTCTACAAGCGTCTCATTTCCGGAGATGCCCGCGAATAACTCGTCTCCGCCGCCGTCCGATTGATTATCATTCCCGGCGTTGTTGTCGTTCGAATTATCATTTCCCCCGCCGTTGTCGTTGGAATTATCATTCCCACCGCCGTTATCGTTGGCGTTGCCATTGGCGTTTTCATTTCCCGGCGGTGTTGTCGAATTCTGCGGACACGCGCCCATATTCAGGAAAACAACGGCCGCAAATATCGAAAAAAACAGAAACGTGGGAATCCGGAAACATCGGTTCATCATTCGACCTCCAGTAGTCGGATCATCATTGCTTCTCCGGTAGAGATTGCAAGAACCATTTTGATTGTAGTTCCGAAACTTTGCGTCCTCAGGACCTGCTTTCGAAAATGTTGGCAAAGTCGCCCAGGATCGAGCCCTGGTCCTTGCCGCGACCCCGCATCGGCAGGTTGGCCAGCACACGCCCGGCAAGCCGCGAGAAGGGAAGCGATTGCACCCAGACAATCCCCGGCCCGCGAAGCGTCGCCAGAAACAGACCCTCGCCGCCGAAGACCGCGTTCTTGATCCCGCCCACCATTTCAATGTCATAGTCCACCGAGGACTGCAGTGCGACAAGGCATCCCGTATCGAGGCGCAGCGTTTCACCGGCCTTCAATTCGCGGCGCTGAATCGTTCCGCCGGCGTGGGCAAAGGCGATGCCATCGCCGGTGAGCCGCTGCAAAATAAATCCTTCTCCTCCGAAAAGTCCGGTCATGATTTTCTTCTGAAACGCGATGCCGATTTGCACGCCGCGAGCTGCACACAGAAACGCATCCTTCTGGCAGATCAGCTCGCCGCCCAGTTCGTCGAGGTGCATCGGAATGATCTTGCCGGGATACGGCGCCGCAAAGGCCACCTGTTCTCGTTTGTTGCCTGATGCCGCAAACGTGGTGAGGAACAGCGATTCGCCCGTGAGCATGCGCTTTCCGGCATCAAAGAGCTTTCCCATCAATGTTTGATTTTTGCTGGGATCGCCGAAAACAGTTTGCATTTGAATGCCGTCGGTCATGTACATCATGCCGCCGGCCTCAGCGACCACCACCTCGCCGGGGTCGAGCGTGACCTCAACGAATTGCAAATCGTCCCCGAAAATCTCGTAGTCGATTTCGTCGGAGCGCGCCCCCACCGGCGCTCGCGGTGGCTCTGCCCGGGCATCAGACCCCGCGCCGATGACGGGCACGTGCCTCGCCTCGGTCCACTCCGTCACGCCGGGCCCCCAGACCATCGTGCGAGGGCCTTCCGCCGAGGCCAGGTTCCGACGCAACTCATCCAGCGTCATCGGGCCGACAGTTTGTCCGTTCCGCGCGTAGTACCAACCGCCATCCTGCACCATGACATTTCTCCCAAAGTTCGCAGGCCGGGGCCTGCCTTGTGAAAGTCATTGTTCTCATCGGCTAATTTATTTGGCCGGCAAGCTGGAAATGGTAAGTTGGAAGGAAAGCTGTTCCAAATGTACGGCCAGGTCAACTGACGCCACACCGATGTCCGCACCGACTTGCAAAGAAACTGGTGCGAAATTCAGGATGCCGCGCACGCCGGCGGCGACCATTTCCTCCGCAACTCCCTGCGCTGCCGCGGCAGGCACCGCCAGGATTCCCATGCGGATACCATGTTGCCGTACCACCGCGGCCATGTCCCGCAGTGGCTGGATGCGAAGTTTGCCGGGCCCCGGAAGCATCGAAGAAATGATTGCCGGATCATTGTCGAAGACGGCCACCACCTCAAACCCGCGTTGCACAAACCCCCGAAACGCCACAAGCGCCCGTCCAAGGTTCCCCGCACCCACCAGGAGAACATTCGACTTCTTGTCCGTTCCCAAAATGCGCCGGACACGAGTGATCAGCTCGGGAATTCGGTATCCAACTCCCGGCTGCCCGAACTGCCCGAAGTATGCCAGATCCTTGCGAACCTGGGCATCGGAGACTCCCAGAGTTTCTCCCAGTTCCCGGCTGGATACCGTAGGCTGATCCGCGTCGCGAAAGACTTCAAGCTGGCGAAGATAGAGACTCAGGCGTCGAACCGCCGGTGCGGGTATGTTGTCCACTTTTCCCATGGGTCGCGCCGTGCCCCGCGCCGTGGAAATCCGGCGCATCTGCGATTGTCGGGCCGACTATAGCCCCACCCGTTGGACCGTCAAGGAACCTTGACAGGCAGGCGATGAGGTTGATACTTGGGTTGCGAAACAGGCTTTGCACCGCTGCCTCACTACGGAAAGTGGTTTAACCTCCATGAACAAGGGCCTCCATGAGTGATCTCCAACAGCCGTGTTGCAATGGCTCTCAAGCAACCATGAATCCAACGCAAAAGCCCCGGCATGGGCTGAAAACAATGGGCCGCTTTTCCGGCCGACCGGTGATGGCGTTCCTGGCCCTCTACGGTTGCTGCTTCGCGCAGAATCCACCTCCGGACGCTGCCGTCCTCGACACCATCCGCACGGAAACGCAGATCGGCGACAGCGACCAGCGGCGTATCGGAGATTGGATCGATGCACAGGTAAATGCCCTCAAGGCGGTTCCGGACGCCCAGCGCGGACCGGCAGCCATCAAGTTTCGCGAGTTGATGCGCACACAGTTTGAGAATTCCGGTAATTCAGCCGCGTTTAAGGAACAGTTCGCAACCAAGACCGCGGGTATTCTTGTGGCCAAGGTCAGTGCCGGCCTCGATCCTGTCAGCGGAAGAACCATTGAAAAAGTTCTGATCGATTTCAACAGACCCGAAACCGTGCCGGCATTTCTGGCGGCCCTTGGCTCCAAGGATGCGGCGGTTCGCATGCTGGCTGCCTCTGGTCTGGGGGCTCAGCGAACGGCAATCGCCGCCGACAAGGCCCGCCTCGATCAGGTCATCGCGGCCATCCGCGATGCGGCCGTTGCGGAATCCGATGGCGTTGTGCTGGGAAGATTGTATTGGGCCCTTTCGGTTCCCCCGGCTCAGGTTTCCTCTGTGTTCGACGCGTTCATGGCCATCTTCGAAAAGAGACTCCAGAAAAGAAAAGCGGGAGGCCCGGAGTCGGATGGCGCTGAAGTCCTGGCGTACGAATTCTTTCGCACTAGCGGCGTGATAGCGGCACTGTCCCAGCCCCAAAAGGAACAGCTCGTGCGGACGGTCGCCGAGTTCATACGATTGGATGCCCGGCGTTACACGACCAAAAACCTGCCGTTTATTGAAATCGACCACTTGCAGAGGTTGCTCGATGGCGGCGAGGAAATCATCGCCGCAGCAGCGGGGAACTTGAAGGGTGGAGATGTTCGCGGGAGCCTGTCTGCCGGCCAATCGCCTGACCAGGTTCTTCAACAGGTTTATCTGTGGGTGGGTGACGCCAAGGCCAATCAGCCCGGAGCGCTCAACGCCGCACCGTGGAACGTCCCCATCGGCGCTCCGTAATGATCCGACCTGACACCAGGTGACTTCAGAAATGATTCGCCGCCTGGCCGTTCTTGTGCCAATCATTTGCCTGACCGCAATCGCCCTTCCGCTTTCGGCGGAGCGAGAGCGTGCCGACTTCACCTATGTCAACCCGTCGGGCATTCACACCCTCGATCCCGCCAGAATGAGCTGGCTGCAGGATTTCCGTGTCGCGCTGAACCTCTGGGAGGGGCTTGCAACGTGGGATCCGAAAACGCTCGATCCCATATCAGGAGCCGCGACACTTCCTCCAGCCGTTTCCGCCGACGGGCTCACGTACACGTTTCATATTCGTCCCGAGGCGCGGTGGTCCAATGGCGATTCCGTAACCGCAGGCGATTTTGTTCGCGGCTGGCGCAGGGCAATGGAGCCGGGAACCGCCGCGGATTACCGCTTTTTTTTCACCGAGCATATCGCCGGCGCGGCTGATTACGTGGCATGGCGCAATGAAGGCATAGCGGCCATTGCAGCCGCCGATCCGGCAAATCGCGAGAAGGTCTTCGATGCACACGTCGCGCAATTGGACGAGCGCTTCGCCCGTGTCGGACTGCATGAAAACGGCGACCGATCATTGATCGTCCAGCTTTCCAGGCCATGCCCCTATTTTCTTGATCTGCTTGCCTTTCCCACATTTCTGCCGATCCATTCCAGCATCGAGGCGCTGCGGGAAATACACCGCGGTGCGCCGCTCACGCAGCAGGGACTCGTGGTCTATCGCCCGCAATGGACTCATCCCCATTCCATGGAAGCCGGATACCCCGGTCTGATCACCAACGGGCCGTATGCGCTCGCGGAATGGGAGTTCAAGCGCAGGGCGCGGCTCCGCATGAACCCTTACTTCCACGACGAAGCCCAGGTCCGTTGTCGAACAGTCGACATGCTGGAATATGACAATGTCAGTGCCTCACTAATGGCCTTCGACGCAGGCGACGTTGATTTCCTCACCGACTTGAGCGTTCCCTACGAACACGAACTCTACCGCCTCGCACGTGACGGACTCCGGACTGATTTGAAGCAGTGCAAGACTCCGGCCACTTACTTCTTCAATTTCAATTGCAAGAATGCCGAGGTTGCGGGCCGCAAAAACCCCTTCCTCGATCCGCGTGTCCGCCGCGCCTTCACGCTCGCAACCGACCGCGTCAGCATCGTCGAAAACGTGCGACGGCGCGGCGACCGGCCCGCCCGTTCCTTCGTCCCGCCCGACGCGCTGCCCGCCTACCGGCCTCCCGACGGTCTGCCCTTCGACGTTGTGGCCGCGCGAGAACTCCTGGCGGTTGCGGGCTATCCAACGGGGGCGGACCTCGGTCCGGTGGAGCTGCTCTACCCTCCGCGCCAGGCCGGGGTGTGCCAGGCACTGGCACGAATGTGGGAGAGCGCGCTCGGCGTGCAGGTCGAGCTTCGCGCACAGGAGTCGAAGACCTTCGCAGAGGAAAAGGCCCGCCAGCGCTTCATGATTGCCTGGGGCAACTGGTACGCCGACTACAATGATCCCACGACGTTCCTCGATTGTTTTGCGACGGACAACGGAAACAACGACAGCGGATACTCCAGCCCGAAATACGATGCGCTCCTCGCCGCCGCTTCGGATGAGACCGACCCCGCCAAACGCATGTCCATTCTCCAGAACGCCGAGCGCCTCGTAATGGAAGAAGACTGTCCGGTGCTCCCTGTTTTGTATCCCACAGAACTCATCGCAGTGGGCCCGCGCGTCAGCGGCATTTACCCCAACAACCGGATGTGGTTCCCCTTTCGCTATGTGAGCGTGAGCCCATGATCCGTCGACTCTTGCGGCGCATCATCGCCGGAATCCTGACTGTCGCATGCATCTATACGGTCACCTTCATCATGGTCATCTCCATTCCGGGCAATCCGTTCCATCAAGGCTCGCGCAACATGCCCGCCGACGCCGAACGCGCCCTTCGTGCCCGATACCATATGGACAACAACTGGACCTATTTCTGGGAGTTTCTAAGCGGCGCGGTTCGACTCGACTTTGGCCCCACGTTCACCTACGCCGACTGGAATTGCAACCAGATCATCGCAGCCGCGCTCCCAGTCTCCGCGACCATCGGCCTGACGGCAATTTTGATTGCCGCGCTGGTTGGTGTTCCGGCCGGCGTCATCAGCGCTGTGCGTCGCGGCGGTTGGATCGATGCGGGGTTGCTCGCATTTGTCCTGATCGGTATTTCCATTCCCACGTTTGTCGCCGGAGCGGGGCTGCTCATTGTTTTCGGCGTACTGTTGAAGGTGGCGCCGGTGGGCGGATGGGGCACGATCGCGCACCTTCCGCTTCCGGCCATCACGTTGGCGCTGCCGTTTGTCGCCTACGTCGCACGTCTCACGCGGATGAGCATGCTCGACTCACTGCAAAGCGATTTTGTACGCACCGCGCTCGCCAAGGGACTCTCGCCGCGCACTGTCATCTGGAAGCATGCATTGAAACCCGCGTTTCTACCGGTGCTCAGCTACCTTGGCCCGGCTGCGGCGCAGGCCATGACCGGATCATTCGTGGTCGAGAAAGTCTTCGGCGTACCGGGACTCGGGCAGCACTTCGTCAACGCCGCACTGAACCGCGATGTCGGCCTCATCCTGGCAACGGTTCTGGTCTTCGCGACGCTGCTGGTTGTTTTCAATCTGATCGTGGACCTCCTTTATGCGGCCATCGACCCGCGCGTGACCGAGGCCGTATGAGTGAATCTCTGAAAACATCCCACTCGATCCACAAAATTCCCTCTCCTAGGAAGGCGCGCAGCCTGTGGGTAAGTGTGGTTCTCCTTCTTACTTTGATCATCCCCGCCATTCTTGCGCTTCCGTTTTCACGTCGCTGGAACAACGTGCAAAACCTCGACACCGCCGTCCGCCATCCACCCTCACTGCATCCCGTCACCATGCTCGAACACTTCGAGAGATTCCCTGGCACGTCGAATCAAAGCCTCCCCCCTTTGCAAGGGGGGATTCAGGGGGGTCCACAGCCAATTCGTTATCCGTGGTGGACTCGTTTCGCATTCTCCTTGTCTTCCCTATTGGGTCACGATGATCTCGGGCGCAGCCTCCTGTATCGACTCCTCCCCGCTTTCCTGCTGAGCATGCTCATCGGCCTGGCGTCCGCAGTCATGGCCGTCATCATCGGAACGCTATGGGGCGCTGCAGCGGCAATGGCCGGCGGCCGCATTGACTTGCTGATGATGCGCTTTGTGGACATCGTCTATGGCCTGCCCTACATCCTCATGGTCATCCTCCTCAAAATCGCCCTCACCCGTCCGCTCACCATTCTTCTCGGAGGCCAAACGAAAACCGCCGACCTCCTCGTTCTGCTCGTCGCGATCGGCGGCGTGAGTTGGCTGACGATGGCCCGAGTCGTTCGAGGCCAGGTGTTGTCGCTCAAACAGATGGCGTTCGTGGAGGCCGCCCGCGCCGCTGGGGCCGGGCCCATCCATATTCTGCGGCGGCATTACCTGCCGAATCTTGTGGGCCTGATCGCCGTGTACGCCACGTTAATCGTGCCGCAGGCTATTTTGCAGGAATCATTCCTCAGCTTTCTGGGAATCGGCATTCAGCAGCCCACACCCTCCCTTGGAAACCTGGCCGCCGACGGAGTCAATGCCGTCAACCTCTACGTCGATTACTGGTGGCTGATTGTCTTTCCCTGCGGCCTGCTTGCCGTCAATTTGCTGGCCCTGAATTTCCTCGGTGATGCGCTCCGCGACGCCCACGACCCGCGCTCGTCGGCATCAACATGGCTTTAAAGAGAAAATCGGCAATCGTGCAGCAATAATCAGACCCTCATTCTGAGCGAAGCGAAGAATCTCGTTCATATTTGCTGTAGAGACTCAATTTGGTGTGGCGTCGGCGTCCTTGCCGCTGCAAAAGGCACAAATTGAGCCACTACCTGATTTGACGTTCCAGTTGACAATCGACCCTGCCCCGGTAGAGTCCGTTTCCTTCGTTTTGGGCTCATAGCTCAGTTGGCTAGAGCGCGTCGCTGATAACGACGAGGTCCGAGGTTCGAGTCCTCGTGGGCCCATTTCTTCCTTCTACATTTATGCCGTGTTCCTTCGTTGGCATCGCCCCGGAGCACGGAAATGGCAATTCCTGTTACACTTGGTGGATGATCTGCGAAATCAAACACAGCGCGCGTTGTTTGCCCCGCCTTCTTTGCCTCACCCTCTTGTTGATCTGCTCCTGCGCCACGGCCGCTCAGCGCGTTGACGGCGAACTGGATCGCCCCAGCCGCGAATGGAAAACTGCGTACGAACGGCAGGACTACGACCGCGCCATCGCAGTCGGCCTGGACCTTGCGGAGCGCAAACCCGCCGACCCTGAGCCTGCGTACAATCTGGCCTGCGCCTACTCGCAGAAGGGCGATCAAAAACTGGCCATGCAGTGGCTCAAGACCAGCGCAGACAACGGATTCTCGTACCTCTCTACGCTGCTTCGCGACGAAGAATTGGACGAAATTCGAACTCAGGATGGGTACCCTGCCGTCGTCGAACTCGTTCGCAAGAACAGCGCCGCCGCACTCGAAAAGTTCAAACCCCGTGCCGACGCAGCGAAGGTCATCACCGTATTGCCGCCAAATCTGGACACCGAAAAGCCCGCCCCTCTCATCGTCGCACTGCACGGTTACGGTTCGGACGCTGACGACATGGCCACACTTTGGCGGGAGGCCGCCGCGAAAATCGGTGCAATTCTCATCGCCCCGCAGGCGCTTCAACCCGCCGGCCGGGGATTCAGTTGGGGCGTCGTCGAGCAGGGCGAATTTCTTGTGCTCCGCGCCATCGAAAAAGCCAAAGCCGGGAACAACATCGACGCCAAACGAATCGTCCTCACCGGTTTTTCACAGGGCGGGGGCATGTGCTATACGCTCGCGGTTCGGCACCCGGACCTGTTCGCCGGAGTCATTCCCGTCGCGGGCTTCTACGAGCACCGCGTCGATCCGATCCCGTCGCAGCCCGTCCCCAGATTCCCGCGTTTCGTCATCATGGTCGGCGAAGACGATCAGCCAGTGGGCATCAACCGCGAAGCCGCCAAACGCCTCGAAGCCATCGGCATCCCCGTACAACTCCGCGTTTACCCCAATCTCGGCCACAGGTTCCCGCCCGATCGCCAGACCGAAATGGATTCTGCGCTCAAGTTCGTCTTGGAACCCTGACCGCTGTCAGAATGCGCCGCTCCCCTTGTTAGGGGCGGGCTGAGGGCGACCGAGGAGGAAGCCCCAAGGGAGGTCGCATGCCAATCCGAACCCGGAGCGCCAGCGACGCGCGGTCACCCCATGTCAAATCTCGAATCTCAAATCTCAAATTCTTGTCCCCTCCCAATCGATTATCGAAAATCGCCAATCGTCAATCGAAAATCCGGGTGGCCCCGAAGGGGCCAAGGGGTGTAGCCACGGGTGCAGCGCAGCGGAACCCGTGGGACAAGATGCCGAGGCTGTTGCCGCCCCGAAGCGGGCGCGAATCGAGCGCGAAAGTCTCTACCGCGCCCTTTCGCCCAAAGGCAACCCACGATTTTCCACCATCGCCGCAGTCACCAAGGCACTCGGCCTGACGCTCACCGTGCAGGCTGCCGATTCGAACTGAACGCTCGCGAAGAATAATGGCCCCATCTCCGATAGGGCAAGGCGATGGGCAGCTCCAGCCTGTGATTGTATGATCGTTCTGATAGACTGGGCTAAGCAATAATTTGGAAAACGGGTATGACGCTCGCTCATCTTTGGCAGACTGATCGTGTGCAAGTGTTGGAGAAACGACTCCAGCAATTAATCGCATTTGCCGGTGAGGGAGCGCTGCGCGATGGGAATTCGACAAGCACCGAACTTCGGGAACTATTGCAAGCGGTTCCCAGCGAAATGCTCGGCAATTGGATTGATGAGGCCTTAGAAGATCGCTTTTCTGATTTTGGATTCGCGATCCAAGACATCGTCAACGAGATTGGGCGAAGATTAGGATTTCAAGTCGAGCCGGGACCGTATCGTGGTAAGCCAGGCATTGCAGGATATGACGGCGTTTGGCGGCTTTCTGCCGAGCGCGCAATTGTAGTTGAATCGAAGAGTTCGATGGCATATCAGATCAATCTCGCTCGCATCGCAGAGTATCAGCGGAGTGCGGCGCGCTTGTTCGGGATTGACCAAGATCAAATAAGCGTTCTGATGGTCGTTGGGCGTGACCCGACTGACGATCTTGAATCACAGGTGCGAGGCTCGCGCATGGCTTGGGCGGTAAGGCTGCTTGGAATCGACTCGCTCTATAAGCTTCTGCGTACACGAGAGTCATTGGACGATCCAAACGTTGGTATGCAGATTCAAGACGTCCTGACGCCACAAGAATTCACTCGACTTGATCGCATTGTTGAATTGGTCTTTGCCACGGCAGAAGACGCTCAGGGCGATGGAGAAACCGAGTCCGCAGACTTGGATGCGGAAGGACGCGGACGAACCCCTGCGGCATTCCACCAAGACATTCTGCCGCAATTGGAAAAGGCACTGGGCACCCCCCTTGTGAAGCGATCACGCGTGACTTGGGCTGCTCCGAGCGGCACACCAGTTGTTTCCTGTCAGGTTTCAAGTTCGCGACAAGGCAAGCGCGGGGAATTTCTCTTCTGGTTCGGTCTAAAGAAAAACACCGCAGCCATTCTTGAACAGGCGGAACAGGCATTGTGCGCATTTGGCCTCGGATCGCCAGATCGAGTCGTGGTTTTGCCATTCTCGCTCATTCGCGAGAATCTTGGAACTTTTTTTACGTCACCAAATCCCGATGGCACATTATTACATTATCACGTCCGATTTATTTTAGCCGCTGAGCGTGTGTATTTGCTGGTAGATCGCGATAGCCAACGAATCGACGTCACTGACAAGTTACTCGGGAAGCATCTCCCAAGAACCGGGATATTCGCAACAACCAGCACTCAAGAGGTCCAGAACAATGCGGCTGTGCCCAAAAAGGTTAGGTGAGGGCCGACTGGCCCACCCATCGCGTCAGCGATAGATGAGGTCACAATGATCGCTTCCCTTCAACTCTGAGGAGTTCGACCCACTTGAATCTGCGTCCATCGGCGTAATCTGCGGCTCGCTCCCGGCCCTTCCCGCTATCTCATTTCGCTTTCTGCTTTCCGTTTTCCACCCAAATCTCCGCGCGCCCCGCATGTTCTCCTTCTGGGCAAACGCCCGGAAAGGAAGTGTCTCATGTCCAAGACAATGACCCCCGCTGCCCTCTCCGCCAACCGCGCCAACGCCGAAAAATCCTCCGGCCCCCGCACCCCCGAAGGCAAGGCCCGATCCGCCGCCAACAGCCTCCGTCATGGCCTCTTCGCCCGCACCGCCCTCCTCACCGCCCCGCGCACCCCCGAAGAAACCGCCGACTTCGACGCCGTCCTCACCGGCCTCCACGCCGACTTCGCTCCCGCTTCCACCATCGAGCAGCTTCTCGTCGAGCGTCTCGCCGGCTGCGCTTGGCGCGCCCGCCGCGCCCAGCGCTACGAGGCCGCTACTCTCGTCCGCGCCGCCCAGGCCGCCGCCATCCCTGCCGCTGCGGCCAATGCGAAAGCCGACCGCCTCCAGGCCGAACTCGTCACTCAGAATAGCGGGATCGAAAATATGCTCATCGCCCGGCAGGTTCTGTCCGAGCCGCCCGACGCATCCGACGCCGAGGCCTGCGACCAGTACCGCAGTAGCGTCTGCCGCGCCGCCCACTTCCTCGACATGGATGTTCAGCACGACGATTTTGACACGTTGGTCCGCACCGTGAAAAAGACTCTTGACGATCGCCTCGTATTCTCCCAGTTCTGGGCCACGCGCCTTGAGCACCACGTCGCCGAAGCCCGCCGTGAGGCCATCGCACAGGCCCCCGCCGAGCCTGAAGCCGACCTGCTTTTCGAGGAAAAACTTCCCACCTTCATTCGCTACGAGAACATGCTCGACCGCCAGTTTCACCGCAACCTCAACCAGCTACTCGGCCACCGCAGAATCTCCCTCAAATCCGCCCTCCAGAACCTCCACGCAGAAAATGGCCCCGATGCCTCCCCCTTTGATGGTGCCACATTCGCCTCCCCTCCTGATAGCGCCATATTCGCCTCCCCCCTTGATAATGGAGGACAAAGGGGGGTCGCATGCCAATCCGAACCCGGAGCGCCAGCGACGGGCAGTCCCGCCTCTCAAATTTTGAATCTCAAATCTCGAGTTCTTGCCCCCCAATCGTCAATCGAAAATCCTGATGGCCCCGAAGGGGACAAGGGGTCTAGCCACGGGTGCAGCGCAGCGGAACCCGTGGGACAAGATGCCGAGGCTGTTGCCGCCCCGAAGCGGGCGGAGGAGAGCAGCGAAGCTCAGCCCCCGACTCCCCCCGTTCCAAAAATTGCCGGAACGAACCCATCCGCACACTTCGTACCTTTCGTCACGAACTCGGATCGGTTAGAAAACCGGCATGGCCACCACGCCAACCACCCAGCCAGCCAGCGCCCCGCCGCCGAGCGTCGAATCCCTGCGGTCGTCGTACGTGCGCGAGGAGCCGGGCGGCGATGTGTGGGTGCTCAACCTGGGCCCGCAGCACCCGGCCACGCATACCACCCTGCGGCACGTGCTGGAGCTGGATGGCGAGCGGGTGCTTTCGGCGGTGGTCCACATTGGCTATCTGCACAGCGGCTTCGAGAAACTCGGCGAGCACCTCAACTTCAACCAGTACGTTGTGGTCACCGAGCGGATGAACTACCTCTCGCCGCAGGGCAACAACATCACCTGGCATCACGCCTGCGAAAAGCTCTTCGGCATCGAGATCACGCCGCGCTGCAAGGCGATCCGCACCATTGTGGCGGAGCTGGCCCGGATTCAGGACCACCTGCTCAACGTCGGGGCCACCGGACTGGACCTGGGCGGCTTCACGGCGTTCATGTACCCCTTCAACGCCCGCGAGCCGATCTACGATCTGCTGGAGGAGATCAGCGGCGCGCGGTTTCACAACTCGTACACGCGCGTCGGCGGCTTGATGGCCGACATCACGCCGGGCTGGCCGGCAAAGGTCAAGAATTACTGCCTGACCACGCTACCCAAGGCGCTCGACGAGACCGAACGGCTGCTCACGCGAAACCGCATCTTTATCGAGCGCACCAAAGGCATCGGCTACCTCTCGGCCGCGGACGCGATCGAATGGGGCTGGAGCGGACCGCTGGCGCGGGCGAGCGGAGTGCGGCGCGACCTTCGCAAGGACGAGCCGTATCTGTGCTACGCGGACAACTGGGACGGCAAAGGCAGCTCGCCGGTGGAATTCAAGGTCCCGGTAAGTACGGGTGGCGATTGCTACGCGAGATATCTGGTGCGCCTGGCGGAGCTGCGCGAGGCAGCGAAGATCATCCTGCAAATCGTGGACAATATCCCGGCCGGGCCGGTGGATGTGCTCCCCAACGACAAGATGACGCTGCCGGCCAAGAAGGAAGTGTACTTCAGCATCGAAGGGCTGATTCACCACTTTGAGACGATCATGACCAATCGCGGGTTCACGCCGCCCATTGGCGAAGTATATGGAGCCACGGAGACGGCCAACGGCGAGCAGGGTTTCTATATCGCCAGCGATGGCGGCAACACGCCCTACCGCGCGCGCTGCAAACCGCCGTCGTTTATCAACTACCAGGTGTTTGAAAAGCTGGTGGTAGGCCACCAGATCAGCGACGTGGTGGCCGTGCTTGGGAGTTTGAATATCATCGCCGCGGAGTTGGATAGGTAAGGATGAATCATGAAGCTGAAAGTCATAGTGCATGAAGCCGAAGAAGGCGGATATTGGGCTGAAGTTCCCGCGCTTCCGGGCTGCGCGACTCAAGGTGAAACAATTGATGAACTTAATGCAAACGTTGAAGAGGCCATCGAGGCGTTCCTCAGTGTTTAGAGTGTTGCAATGTCCTGGCAGGTAATCGATCGCAATAAGGCAGTTGTGGACCCGAAAGCGCCGCCCGTCTTGAGCGAGGCCGTGCGCGAGAAAATTCGGTCGTTTTTCCCGCGATACGACAGCAAGCGGGCAGTATTGCTGCCGGCGCTGCATATTGTGCAGGATGCGCTGGGGCACGTTTCGTATCAGGCGATGTACGAAATCGCAAAGCTGCTGGAGATTCACCCCTCTGACGTGCTGGATACGATCTCGTTTTACACGCATTTCTGGACGCATCCCAAGGGCGAAAAGGTGGTTACGGTCTGCCGCAGCGTCAGTTGCGAGGTCATGGGCGGAGCGGCATTGCTGGACGAGATCAAGAAGCAGTTGGGTGTCGATGAACATGGCACGACGAAGGATGGCCGCTACAGCCTGGCGACAGAAGAGTGCCTTGCCGGTTGTGACCATGCCCCGTGTTTGCTTGTCAACGAAAAGTTGCACAAGCGGGTGAAGGCTGAAGACGTGAAGAAAATTCTGTCGGACCCCAACAACAGCAAGATCGCCCACGAGCGCAGCGATCTGTTCGACGCCCCGCGCGGCGGCGCAACCACTGCTTCGCCGAATGTCGAGGCGCTGCTCGGAACGACGTCCGATGTCCGCGAGATGAAGGAGGCGGATTAGCTAGTGTCACGCGCGTGGCACTTTGTCGCCGCCCTGCTTGTCCTGCTGACCTTCGCTCTGCTTTGCGATGCGAAGCTCTACCGACCCGGCGAAGTCTTCACCATCACGGAGAATATTCAAATCGCCGAAGCGCAGTCGTGGTGGCAGGGTCGCCTCGATCTGTCGGAGCGCAAGTGGGACAGCGCGTTATTCCAGGGCCGAGTGTTCAGCCACTTCCCGCCCATGTTCAGTTTTGTCTCTGCCATCGTGACGCCTGTTTTTCACGGTGTCCCTCACTGGTTCATTGCCGTGGCCATCGTATTGCCGATTCCGCTGCTCGCGTACGCATTGACCCGGCGCCTCGTGTCATCCGCACTCTGGAGTGCCGTTCTGGCGATCGGATTGGTCTGTGGCACGTCTGCCCTGCCTGTTCTCGAAAAGGCGCTTCGCGGTGGAAGCCCATACGCGGTGAATCAGGCGCTGGCGCTCATCGGCCTGTTGGTGTTTCTTTCTGAGTATTTTGGACGCGGGCGATTCTGGGTTGCGGGACTTGGCGTTTTGATCGCCGCATGGTCGCGGCAAATGACGCTTGCATTTCTCTTTCCTCTGAGCTGGATGGCGTGGGAGCAGAAAACCAACACTCCTTCCACTTTCCCTGAAAGGAAGCGGGGGGGGCTGAAGATCCTGTACCCAGTGGTGTTCGTGATCGTACTCACTGTTGGCGTGCCTATGTCATTGAACTGGCTTAAGTTCAAGAACCCTCTCGAATCGGGCTATCTACACGTCTATGAGGGCCGCGACGACGATCTATTCGCCCGTGATGCCCGAACGCATGGCTTGTTCTCCACCTGGTACGTTCCGCGAAACCTTTACTACGCCAACCTGGGATTCCCTGAAGTACATGGAATTGCCGTCGGCCGGGAGCGGGAATGGTATGTCACGCCGAATCATTGGGGCACGGGAATCTGGTGGACGACGCCGCTGTTGCTCTACCTGTTTGCCGACTGGCGGCGGACCATAGGCGCTCCACGCGAGCGAGTGTTGCTGATGGCGGGAGGCCTCGCATATATTGGACTTATGCTGTATCACAGTACGGGATTCGAGCAGCGCGGATTGAATCGATACTCGCTTGACTACCTGCCCGCGTTGTTTGCGCTGGCTGCGCCAGGGAGTATCGCAACCCCCCGTCGCAAGTGGCTGACCGCAGGCTTGATCCTCTGGGGTGTACTCTATTTTGCCTTCGCGCGGCAAATGACGAACATTCGGATTTGGTAGACGGATTTGCGTTGAGTATGGCCGATTTTCAACCGGTTTTGTTGCGGAATCAGGGAGTGCCGAACTCGCATACACTCAAAGTGTACGAGTCACGGGGCGGGTACGCTGGCGTTCGCAAGGCACTCAAGATGACTCCGGATGAAGTCATCGAAGAAGTCAAGAAAGCCAACCTTCGTGGACGAGGCGGTGCGGGCTTTCCCGCCGGCGTGAAGTGGGGATTTCTCCCGAAAAATCGCACGCGAACGCTGCTCTGCGTGAACGCGGACGAGTCTGAGCCGCCGACGTTTTGCAACCGCGTCCTGATGG
This sequence comes from uncultured Phycisphaera sp., assembly GCA_964501365.1. Taxonomy (GTDB): domain Bacteria; phylum Planctomycetota; class Phycisphaerae; order UBA1845; family UBA1845; genus CAZAMB01. Next base: position 21,566 of record CAZCST010000032.1, read on the forward strand.
AAACCGATCCGCACCAGCTCATCGAAGGTTCAATCATCGCGGCCTATGCCACCCAGGCGCAGATCGTATACCTGTACATGCGGGTTGAGTTCCATGAGCAGTTTCACATCGTCCAAAAAGCTATCGACGAAGCCTACGCCGCCGGCTATCTCGGCAAAAAAATATTCGGCACCAACACCAGCGTCGAGATGTATGTACACAGAGGCGCTGGAGCCTATGTCTGCGGCGAGGAGACCGGACTGATCGAATCGCTCGAAGGCAAGCGCGGCTGGCCTCGGATCAAGCCGCCGTTTCCAGCGATCGAAGGACTCTTCCGACTGCCAACCGTAGTCAACAATGTCGAGACACTTTCGTGCGTACCACACATCATCGAGCGCGGCTCGGCATGGTTCACCGGGATCGGTCCATCGCATAGCACTGGCCCAAAGCTCTTCTGCATCAGCGGGCCGGTCAAACGACCCGGCTGCTACGAAGCCCCGATGACCATCAGCGTTCGAGAACTGATCGAACGCCCGGACATGGGCGGCGGAATGTTGACTGGGAAGAAAGTCAAAGCGGTCCTGCCCGGTGGAGCGTCCATGGGCATTCTTACCGCTGCCGAACTCGACATGAAGATGGATTTTGAAGACCCGCGAAAGTTCGGACTTCTGGGGCTCGGAACCGCTGCGGCCGTGGTGATCGACGACGCCACCGACATGCGACTGGTCTTGCGGAACATGGCCCGTTTCTACGGAACAGAGTCTTGCGGGCAGTGTACACAGTGCCGCGAAGGGACAGCCTGGATGCACAAGATCGCCAACCGGATCGCGAATAACGCAGGCCGCATGGAGGACCTCGACCTGATCCTCGAAACCTCACGGAATATGGGTATGATGCCGGGCCTGAGTATTTGCGGATTGCCCGATGGAGCAACGTACCCGATCGAGACGATCATCAAGAAGTTCAGGGGAGAACTGGAGGCTGCCATTCGCAGCCAACCACAGGATCGAGCTACGAGGATTCTGAGTGTGCTCAACTAGGGACGCTACCTATTCGCGTGAACAGGATGAAGGCAAGGCAATGATTGACAGCGATTCAAAGATGAAAAAGCAACAGAAGAGTCAACGGCGCGCGATCAAAAAGCGCTCTGCACAATCTGGATTCTCGGAGGCAAGAAATAAAGTGAACAAGTTGTTTGGAGAACTCGATCACTGGGAACAAGCTGAGGTTGTTGCTGACCTGACGCGGAAAATTGCGGATTCATTTGCGGAAGACCGACTCGATCACGCACTTATTGAACAACGCCGCCATGAAGAAAAAATGGGACGACCCTGGAGCGAGGTTCGTAAAGAACTTGGCCTTAAGCAAACAACCCGCAACCGTGCGCGCAAATGAATTTTTCGGTAATCATCACTCCATCAGCAGAACGAGGCCTCAAGAAACTGCCTCGCGAGGAACTTGAGAGGATTGCCCGGCGGATCGATGCACTTGCTGCTCAACCGCATCCCGTGGGCAGCAAGAAACTGAAAGGGACGCGTGACGAATATCGTATTCGATCCGGGGAGTATCGACTTCTTTATCGAATCGATGACAAGTCGAAACGCATATTCGTACATGCAATCGGGCATAGAAAAGATGTTTATCGTTAAGTACCGATTGGGCCGAGCCGCGCAAAGCTGACGCGAGTAAGATGCCGAAGATCACGATTGACAACAAGACCATTGAATGCCGGGAAGGGATTCCGGTATTGCAGGCTGCGCTGGAGGCGGGCTGGGATGTGCCGCACTACTGCTATCATCCCGGGCTTTCCATCGTCGCATCGTGCCGACTTTGCCTCATGGAAATGATGGCGCCGAATCCCAAGACCCAGGAACTTTCGTGGTCGCCCAAGCTCTCGCCCTCCTGTCAGACTCCCGTCAAAGACGGAATGGTCTGCCGGTTCGACTCCGACAAGGTGCGCGACAATCAGAAGGACTGCATGGAGTTCTTCCTGCTGAATCATCCGCTTGACTGCCCCGTTTGCGATCAGGCCGGGGAATGTTATTTGCAGGATTACAGCTACAAATTCGGCACTCCCGTCTCGCGCATGGTGGACCAAAAACTGAAAAATCCAAAGAAGGACGTCGGCCCCAAGACGCTCCTTTATCAGGATCGATGCGTGATGTGTACGCGGTGCGTGCGCTTTGCCGACGAAGTATCCGGCACGCATGAGCTATGCACGGTCAATCGCGGAACACGCATGGAGATTGACGTTTTTCCCGGAATTCCGCTGGACAACCCTCTTCAGGGAAATGTCGTGGACTTATGTCCGGTCGGCGCTTTGCTCGACAAGGATTTCCTGTTCAAGAAGCGAGTGTGGGAACTCAAGGATACGCCATCGACGTGTTCGCGCTGCGCAACGGGTTGTTCGATTCGCGTCGATCACGCCGATCAAAAAGTCTACCGACTCAAGCCGCAATACAATCCGCAGGTCAACCAGTGGTGGATGTGTGACGAAGGGCGATTCGGCTGGAAATACGTACACAACCCTGAACGCATCACCTCGCCGCTGGTTCGCCGCGGCCAGGAATCGGATTCGCCCGCCTGGAGTGATGTACCGGAGATTCTTCGGTTTCGATTCAAGGAGCACGTTGCGCGGAATGGAGATGAAGCGGTGGCCGCGATGCTGTCGCCTTTCATGTCCTGCGAAGAGGCATGGCTCCTGATTCGGTTCCTCCGCGAGATCGCGCCGCAATGTACATTGGTTCGCGGACCTGTTCCCATCGCCGGAGAAGTCCAGATGTTTCCCGTCGGCGCTACGGGCAAGGACGTCAAGTTTACGATTTCGAAGGAAAAGTGCCCGAATCGCCGCGGAATCGAAACACTCATCGAGACGGTTGGTGGACGCACTCTTTCGTTCGAGGGTTTTCGAGCGAAGGCGGCCAAAGGGGAATTCAACGCCGCATGGATCGTGGGCGGTTATCCGGAATCGTGGGTGGATAAGGACCTGGCCAAATGCGCTGAGAGTATTGACTTGCTCATCGTACAGGACATGTTTGACAATGAATTGACGACGGCGGCAAAAATCCTGTTGCCGGCGTGCGCGTGGGTGGAGCGCGAAGGCAGCTTCATGAACGCGGCAGGCCTGATTCAGAAGTTCGAGCGGGCGATCAATGTTCCGGACGGAGCCAAGCGGGATGACCAATACCTGTATGAACTGGCCGGTTTCAGCGGGTTGTACCGTGCCGAAGGCGTCCGGAAAATGATGGCGGAAACGATTCCGGCGTTTGCGAGTATTCATGAACTGCCCGTGGTGGCGGCACATTCGCACTAGCTTTATGGGATAGGGAACAGGGGATATGCGTTGAACGCTTTATTACCCCTGCAAATAGACCTGTAGACATGGTTGAGTTCCTCACAAGTCAGATTGGCGTCAGTGTGATGCTCGCCATTGCCGTGTTCGCCGTGATGAACGGCGTCGTGGCCTATTGCATCTACTACGAACGAAAAATCGCTGCGTGGACTCAGGACCGCCCCGGGCCAAACCGCGTGGGACCCTGGGGGCTCTTTCAGCCGCTGGCCGACGGTGCAAAGTTCCTATTTAAGGAAGATGTCATTCCCGGGCATGTGGACAAGCCGCTGTTTGTCCTCGCGCCGGCCTTGATTTTTGTGGTCGGGTTCATCGGATTCGCGGCCATTCCCTGGGGCGGAAAGCTCTCCATCGGCGACCGACTGGTCGATGTGCAGGTGGCAAACCCCGATATCGGCCTGCTCTACATCCTCGGCGTCGCCTCGCTCAGCGTGTACGGCGTCGTTCTCGGCGGGTGGGCAAGCAACAGCAAATACTCGTTCTACGGCGCTATTCGTGCGACAGCGCAGATGCTCAGCTACGAAATACCGCTGGGCCTGTGCATTCTCGTCGTCGTACTGACCATGGGCACGCTGCGGCTGGAATCGATCACACTGGAGCAGACGGGTATCTGGGGCGGCTGGCTGCCGCAGTGGAATGTCTTTCTCCATCCGATCGCGTTTGTGATCCTGTTCATCTGCGCACTGGCCGAAGCCAACCGAACTCCGTTTGACCTTTCGGAAGCAGAGCAGGAGCTCGTGGGCGGTTATCACACCGAATACAGCGCCCTGAAGTTCGGAATGTTCTTCCTTGCCGAATATGCGCACATGATCACCAGCAGCGCGTTCATTACCGTACTCTTCCTGGGCGGCTGGCACTTTCCGTGGTTTTCCTGGACACAGCCGGACGCAACGCAGTGGTACGCCGTCGGGGCGAAAACTACGGTACTGTCCGCAAAGATCGCCGTATTCCTGTTCTTGATGATGTGGATTCGCTGGACCATTCCGCGATTCCGCTTCGACCAGCTCATGCGACTCGCGTGGCAGGGCCTGATCCCGGTGATGCTTGCAGTATTCGTCCTTACTGTCGCCCTCCTTTATCTGGGCAAACATCGTGATCCGCTTTGGGCACTCTCCGGAAACCTCGCCATCTTGCTCTTCGCGATGGGCTACTCGACGCTGCGTGGTCCTGTTCCGACGGGGCGGCAGCGAAACCTGGCTCCGACCGAGCCTTCGCCCGGGTTGCCGGGCCTGTTGGGAGCCCCGTGAAATTCCTGTACGATGCGTCGGTACACGATGATCAAAGACGAAGACATTTTGAATATTGATTCGCCGGATTTGACGGCTTCGGAGCGGTTCTATTTGCCGCAAATCCTCGGCGGCATGAAGACCACGATTCAGCATCTGGCCAAAAGCATCGCCGGCACGACGCTCACCGTGCAGTACCCCGAGCAAAAGCGCGATATGCGCAACGACAACTATCGCGGGATTCACCGGTTGAACCGCGATCCGGATGGGCGGGTGGCGTGCGTCGCCTGCTTCATGTGCTCAACCGCGTGTCCCGCGCACTGCATCCACATCGAGGCGGGCGAGTCGCCCTGGCCTGACCGCGAAAAGTACCCGGTCAAGTTCGACCTCGATGAGCTGCGCTGCATCTATTGCGGCATGTGCGAGGAGGCCTGTCCCGTCGATGCGATTGAACTCACCAGCCAAATGGACCTCGTGGGCCGCACGCGGGATGAGATGATCCTCGACAAGGAGGAGCTTCTGTCGATCTACGACGAGACGAAGAATTCCGAACCGCGAAAGAACCCGAAAATCACCGGCTATCCAACAACCGGCGACCCGGCATCTCATCAGGCGGCGCCAAAGGAACACAAGGAATCCTGATGAGCCCGTCCACCGTCTATGCCATCTACCTGCTGTTCGCCTTGGGTGGCGCTGCGCTGGTCTGCCTCATGCCGCAAAGCAATCGAAGTCGCAAGATATTGGGAATTCTTCTTGGGGTTTTCGCGATCGTTGGGCTCCTGGCCCTTCTGGCGGCGCAACGGCTTGATGCCGAACATCCACGCGCATTGTTTTACGTCTTTTCCGTGATTGCACTGATCGCCGGGACTCGCGTAATCACCCATTCCAAACCGGTTTACAGCGCGATCTATTTCGTGCTCGTGGTGGTGGCGACTGCGGCAATATTGGTGCTCCAGTCCGCCGAATTCCTGGCCGTGGCGCTGATCATCATTTACGCCGGGGCCATTCTGGTGACGTATCTGTTTGTCATCATGCTCGCCCAGCAACCGACGACGGCCCTGTACGATCGCAGCGCCAGAGAGCCGGTTGCGGCCGTCCTGGTCGGGTTTGTGCTTGTCGCAATGATCGCGGGCCATCTTGGCCAAACGCCGGTATCGCCGGCCAAACCAACCCAAGTGACGCTGGCATCGGATTCCGTTCCGCAGAGGGCTGGAGCGCCGCCGAGCAATACGCTTTCTCTTGGCGGGTACTTATTCACCCGGTACGTGGTCGTGCTCGAGCTTTCCGGAATCTTGCTGCTGGTATCGATGGTCGGGGCCATTGCCCTTTCGCGGAAGCGAATCGTGTCCGACGTGCACTGGCCGACGCGCCCACTGGGTCAGATCGGGAGGGAGGTCGAGCCGTTCTGATGCCCGAACTGACTGAATATCTGATTCTCGGTGCGGTCCTGTTCTCGCTGGGACTCGTCGGATTTCTGACACGGCGAAATCTCATCGTGATTTTTCTTTCCACGGAACTGATGTTTCAGGGAATCGTGGTGTGCGCGGTGGCTTTTTCCCGATTTCATCAGAATCTCGATGGACAGGCACTGGCCCTCTTCCTATTGGTCATAGCGGCCGTCGAGGCAGGGTTGGCGCTGGGAATGATTGTCCTGTTGTTCCGTCGCAATGGAACGCTCGACGTGCAGGCGTGGTCGTCCATGAAAGGATGAAGCTCATTGGATCATGAGCTTTGTCGCTTTTGAACTTTGAATTTTGAACTTTGAACTTTAAGTTTTTCCGTAATGGACATCGAAATTCTTCGAACTCACGGCTTGATTATCCTCCTCGCACCGCTATGCGCCGCCGTACTGTGCGGAGTATTTGGATCGCGCGTACTGCGTGGGGCCACGCACTGGGTGACCATCGCCGGAGTCGGTGCGACTTTTGCAGGGGCAATTCTTATCTTGCGTGCTGTCGCAGGCGCGCCGGAAGGCGCTGTGCCGCTTCGAATTCCCCTTTACGATTGGATCACCACCGGTGCGTCAACTCCGCAGCGAGTGGAACTGCTCATTGACCAGCTTACGGCCATCATGCTGGTCGTCGTCACCGGCGTTGCTCTGCTCGTCGTCATCTACTCACGCGACTACATGCGCGACCACGGCCACCCCGTCCGGGGGTACGAGCGATTTTTCGCGTACCTGGCCCTCTTTGTGTTCTCAATGTGTACGTTGGTGCTGGGCGGCAACTTCCTGATGCTGTATTTCGGCTGGGAGGCGGTCGGCCTGTGCAGCTATTTGCTCATCGGCTTCTACTACGACAAACCGTCGGCGGCGGCGGCAGCGAAGAAGGCGTTCCTGGTCAATCGGGTGGGTGACTTTGGATTCGGCCTGGGAATTCTTCTCATCTATCTCACGTTTAACACGCTCGAATATGGTGCTGTGTTCAAGATGGTTCACGATGGCGTCACCAGTTCCGGCGCGCCGCTGAATCAGCCTGTCGTTACTGCGATAGCACTTTTGCTCTTGTGCGGCGCCTGCGGAAAGAGTGCGCAACTTCCGTTGCACGTCTGGCTGCCCGACGCCATGGAAGGCCCGTCGCCGGTCTCCGCCCTCATTCACGCGGCCACCATGGTCACCGCCGGCATTTACATGATCGCCCGCTGCGGAGCGATTTTCACACACTCTGAATTCGCCATGTCCGCTGTGGCCGCGATCGGTGCGACGACGGCTCTGTTCGCCGCGACGATTGCGATCGTGCAGACCGATATGAAGCGGATCCTCGCGTACTCGACGATTTCGCAACTGGGATACATGGTGATGGCGGCGGGAGTCTATGCCGCAGATTCGGCCGTGTTCCACTTGTTCACGCACGCGTTTTTCAAGGCCCTGCTTTTTCTCGGCGCGGGCAGCGTCATGCATGCGATGGGCGGAATCATCGACGTGCGACACTTCAGCGGATTGCGTCGCGTCCTGCCCTGGACCTGCCTGACACTGGTCATTGGTTCACTGGCCCTCGCCGGGTTCCCCATGACCAGCGGATTCTTCAGCAAGGATGAGATCATCCACCACGCCCTTTCGACCAACCTGCTGCTGGGCGGCATCGCGATCGTCACCGCGGCGCTGACCGCATTCTACACATTTCGAATGGTGTTTCTCGCGTTCTGGGGACCGGAAAAGTTCCCGGAAGGCGCTCATCCACACGAATCCGGACCGTGGATGTTGATGCCGCTTTTCGTACTGAGCTTCGGTGCGATCGGCGCTGGATTTCTGGGGGTTCATGCAACGGGTGACTGGTTTCACCACTTCTTGAATCCGGTGTTCGCTACGACCTTCGCGGCGCATGGTGCGCATGCGGCGCACGCAGCCGTGGAGCATCCGACGTTTTGGGCCGAGTATGGCCTGATGATTCTTTCGGGTTCGATTTCGGTCGTCGCCATTGCGCTGGCCTATGTATTCTATGTTCGGGAGCCGTGGATCCCCGGCCTGGTGCGGGCGACGGCGTCGGGAGCCTACCGCATACTGTGGAACAAATGGTATGTCGACGAGTTGTACGAGGAATCGATCGTCCAGCCGCTTCGCCAGACCGGCAAGGTTGCGGTGGGTATCGATGATTTCTTTATCGACGGCCTGGTTTGGATTGTAACGCTTGTTCCCCGAATGCTGGGCTATTTGCTCCGAGGCCTGCAAACGGGAATGTTGCAGAGTTATGCAGTCACCATGGTGGGCGGGCTGGCGCTGATCATATTGCTGGTATTTTGGAAGTAGACCAAGTTGAATAGTTGGCTTCTCATCTACTTGATCGTGATCCCCGTCGTCGGCGTCATTGCGCTGATTACGCCCCCCTACCGTTCCAGAACCGGTCCTCGAAACATTGCCCTGGCATTTTCGCTGCTCACGATGTTGGCCGGCGGACTCGCCGTTGTACGCTTTTACCAGAGCATTCGACTCGCCGGCGGCGACTCGCATGGCTACACACTCGTGCAGAATTTTCCGTGGCTCGATGGCGGCGCGACGCAGGAAATACAACGCGGCAGCCAGTGGTTCAAAGTGCCGACGATTGACATTGCTTTTCGCGTCGGCGTCGATGGCATCAGCATCTGGTTGATCGCCCTGACCTGCCTGCTCATGCCGCTGGCGATCTGGTCGAGCTTTACGTCCGTGCAGAGTCGAACCCGCGAGTATTACTGCCTGCTGTTACTCCTTCAGGCGGGACTCCTGGGAGTATTTTGCTCGCTCGATTTGCTCTTGTTTTATGTTTTCTTTGAATTCACGCTCATTCCGCTTTTCCTGCTCATCGGGATCTGGGGTGGCTCGGAGCGCCGTCGCGCCGCCGCAAAATTCTTCCTTTTCACCCTCGCCGGCAGCGTCATCACCTTCGCGGGAATCGTCTATCTCGCGTACTACTCCTACACGACTCTGGATCGAATCACGCTGTACATTCCCGAACTGATTGCGATGGCTCAGCAGGGATTCCTGCCGGTGCATCTGCAATGGTGGCTTTTCCTTGCCTTTGCGGCCGGCTTCGCCATCAAGGTCCCGCTCTTTCCTCTGCACACATGGTTGCCCTTGGCGCATACTGAGGCCCCCACGGCAGGCAGCGTGATTCTGGCCGGTGTACTGCTCAAGCTGGGCACGTACGGATTTTGCAGGTTGAGCATCCCCATGCTGCCCGATGCGGCCATGCAATGGGGACCATTCATTGCGGTACTCGCCATCATCGGGATCATCTATGCCGCCCTGGCGGCGTGGGTGCAGACAGACATCAAGAAGCTGGTCGCCTATTCCTCCGTTTCCCATCTTGGCTTTTGCATGTTGGGGTTGTTCAGCCTCAAAATCGCGGGTGTGAGCGGCGGCGTGCTGTACATGATCAACCACGGGCTTTCCACCGGAGCATTGTTCCTCCTGGTGGGCTATGTCTACGAACGCTATCACACACGGGACATGAACAAGATTGGCGGGCTTGCCCGGCGCATGCCCTGGTTCGCATTCTTCCTCGTCTTCTTTACGCTAAGCAGCATCGGCCTCCCCGGACTCAACGGCTTTGTCGGCGAATTTCTTGTTCTGCTCGGTGCGGCCAAATCAAACTCTGGTTTCGATGGTCGCATGGCCGGACCGTTGCATTACGGGTACGTGATTCCCGCTGCATCGGGCATCGTGTTGGGTGCGGTGTACATGCTTTGGATGTGCCAGCGCGTTCTGTTCGGACCACTGACAGAACCCGCTTCTGATCATCACGAAGCACACGCGCTCACGGCAGATTTGAACCGCCGCGAAATCGGAATTCTTGTGCCCCTCGCCCTGGCCTGCGTCGTCATTGGCGTCTACCCAAAGCCGCTCTTGCAAACATTTGAGTCGGCAGCTCGGGCACACGTATTGATGAAACCGGGTTCGACGGCCATGACGCAGCTCGCGCCTGACACGAATCTGCCTCTGGATAGTTGCGCTCCCGCCGTGGCCGGCTCTCTCATGCCGCGAGGTGACACGCGATGACATTTGGCAGCGTGCTCTACAACCTCGCCCCTGAGTGGATTCTGGCCATTGGGGCGTGCGCCGTGTTGATGGTCGGCATGTTGGGCCGACCCGCCGGACGTTTCGCCGCGTTATTCACATTCCTTTGCGTTGGTGCAGCCCTGGCCTGGGCCGTACAGCCCGCTCTTCCCATCGGCGAAGTCGCACCGGGAGTATGGGTTACTCCTCTGACGTACTACACCCGCCTCATCGCCCTGAGCATGGGCCTGCTCATCGTCCTGACCAATTGGAACCAGCCCGACCCGCGCGAACGCGGCGAATACTTCTCAATGATTCTCTTTTCCCTTCTGGGCGTACTGCTCACCGCATCCGCCAATGATTGGGTCGTCCTCTTCTTCGCCGTGGAGCTGGTCAGCATTCCAACCTACATCCTTGTCGCGCTCAGCCGCGACGACAAACGATCGTCGGAAGCGGCCATCAAGTATTTCTTCCTTGGCGCACTCTCGGCTGCGCTACTCGTGCTTGGGCTGGTCTTCCTGTATGGCGCGACGGGAACCACCGCCATTCATCGAATCGTCGATGGGGCCGGCATTCCGCTGATTGCTGGCGGCGCGACCATGACTGCGGTCACCACGGTCGGCCTGCTCCTCGTCCTGGCGGGGCTGGCGTTCAAGATTGCGGCCGTGCCGCTGCACCTGTACGTCGCCGATGTCTACGAGGGCGCGGCCTCGCCCGTTGCGGGAATGTTGGGATTTGTGCCGAAATTCGCGGGATTCGTCGCCCTGATCAAAGTCTTCACCGACATCGGCTGGAATCTCCCCCGCGAAATGAGCTGGCTGCTTTGGGTGATGGCCGCCACCACCATGACGATGGGCAACGTGCTGGCCCTGATGCAGCGAAACGTGAAACGGATGCTGGCCTATTCCAGCGTGGCCCACTCCGGGTACATGCTTGTTGCACTGCTTGTCGGACCGGTGGCGGGTCAGGGGCCGATGCACGACGGCGTCGCGGCCCTGCTCTTTTACATCGCCGTATACGGCATGATGAACCTGGGCGTTTTTGCATTATTGGGGGCATTTCGAACCAGCGAGAAAGACACCGAAACTCTCGAAGATATTAGCGGGCTGGCCCGTCGCTCGCCGGGTGCCGCGCTGGGATTGGCCATCTGCGCCTTCAGCCTGATGGGCCTGCCCCCCACCGCCGGATTCCTCGGAAAGCTTTATGTCTTCAGTAGCGCGTTTTCCCTGCCTGCATCGCACCCAATGCACGATGCCATGATTGTTCTGGCCGTCATCGGCGTCATCAATTCCGCGATCGGAGCTGCGTATTACCTGCGGATCGTGGCGGCCGCCTACATGGGAAGCGAAACGGCGGAGACATCGCCAATCGGCGGCTCCCCGATCCGAATGGGTCTTGGCTTGTGCGCCGTTGCAATGATCGCCATGTTCGCCTGGCCCGCGGGACTATCACGCCAGGCTGACAGCGCCACCACCGTCCTCCGCAAATCCGCCCGGACGGACTCAACAAAGCTGACTCATTCCCGCTCGACGCCCTGAGCCATTTTCAGTCCGGCAGGGTGGCACTTGGCGCACCTTTTTGACCGCCTGCGCATTGCGGGTTGGGCCAAACAGATTCCCCGACCAGACGCAACTCCTTCCGCGTTCCCGCCCTTTCATGGTAAGGTATCCGGTATGACTCAACCCCGGCAGCGCCCGTGCATACTCGCCCTCGAAGACGGCAGCGTCTTTCGCGGCACATCATTCGGCGCGACAGGCACGCAGACCGGCGAAGCGGTGTTTAACACCGCAATGACCGGCTATCAGGAAGTGCTCACCGACCCCTCGTATTGCGGGCAGATCGTCGCCATGACCTACCCGCTGATCGGCAACTACGGCGTGAACGAAGAGGACCTTGAGTCGGATCGCCCGCAGGTGGCCGGATTCGTGGTCCGCGAGCTTGCCCGCCTCTACAGCAACCACCGCGCGACGATGGGACTTTCGGAGTACCTCGAAAAGCACGGCGTGATCGGCATCGAAGGCGTGGATACACGCGCACTGACGCTCAAGCTGCGGACTCAAGGCGCCCTTCGTGGAATCATCACAACGGAAATCGAAGACGCAGTGGAATGTGTCCGCCTCGCGGCCGACTCCCCCTCGCAAGTCGATCTCGACCTCGTTCGTGCCGTCGCCCCCAAAACGAGCTTCGATTGGCATGGCGATTCCACGAAGTCTGGCCTCCAATCTGAAATCTCAAATCTCAAATCTCAAACCGGAAACGCCAAAATTGGCAATTGGCAATCGGACATTGAAAATCCAATCGACAATCGCAAATCGCCAATCGAAAATCCGTTGGTTGTCGCCCTCGATTGCGGCATGAAGCGAAACATTTTGCGCAATCTTTCGCGGGCCGGCTGCCGCGTGCGGGTCATGCCCCCCACCGTCAGTGCCGCCGAGGTTTTCGACCAGCGGCCCGACGGAGTGTTTGTCTCCAACGGCCCCGGCGACCCGGCTGCCGTCCACTACGCGATCGACCTGCTCAAGGGCCTCTGCGGACGAATCCCAATCTTCGGGATCTGCCTGGGCCACCAGTTGCTCGCCCTCGCGCTGGGCGCGGAGACCTTCAAGCTCAAGTTCGGCCATCGCGGCGCGAACCAGCCTGTACGCAACCTGCTCACCGGCCGCGTGGAAATCACTTCGCAGAACCACGGTTTCGCCGTCGAAACCAAATCGCTCGAAACCGCCGGCGGCGTCCCGACGCACGTCAACTTGAACGACCACACGCTGGAGGGATTTGTTCACCGGGAGATGCCGATTCTCGCGGTGCAGTACCACCCCGAGGCCAGCCCCGGCCCGCACGACGCGACCTACCTTTTCGACTGCTTCACGAAAATGATGGCCACCCGCCGACCACTCACCGCTGACGAAATCGCTGCAGCCCAGCAGAATTGCCCGCCCGCCGCTCGCGCCCCGATTAGTCAATCGTAACGGCCTCCCTCTTGGTATCGTCGAACGTTTTCAACGCCAACGGCGTTGCAGCCTCCAGCCCAGGGTTGTCGCGCAGCGACTACCCTGGGTACATTGCCCCTCAAATTCAAAAACCCCAACGGGGTTTCGGCCATCACTGTCCAATCTGCCCTATCGTTGCCGGCCTTCCCTTGAATCCCGTCCGCCAATCGTGACGCAATCCGACGCGCTGAAAATCGTCCCGTCATCCATCGCTCCAGAAATAGTCATCGCGATTTACGGACCGGTCATCGCACGACGAAAAGCGTTGTAGTCCCAAAGATCGATGTCTTGGCAACGGTCAATGTCGCCGTTCCAGCAAATACTCTTGGATGGATTAAGAATGTCCGCTCCGAAACACTCTTGAAAGAATGAAAAATCACGGAGGTCAATTGGCCCATTGCCATCGAAGTCGCCAAATCCACACCCTTCCGAGCAGATAGAACCGTCTCCTTGATAGACGCCGTCGATTGTCTCGCAGGTGCCGGCAGCTAGCCCGTTGAAGCATACCCCGACAGAAAAGCAACACGCACCAAATGCCCCACATCCGCATCCGTTCACAAGCGCACCAAGGGAAGTGTTCGGACACATGTCAACGCAATCCGGAACTCCATCGGCGTCAACATCCGCATCCGGAACTCCGCACCCACATATGCCTGGCTCATGTTTTTGCGGATCGAGCGGGCATTTGTCTGCGCAACCTGAGAATCCGTCGTGGTCCGGGTCACTACTGCAAGTCAAACCATCGCCGAGGTAATTGCCATGCACGAGACGGCATTCATTGCCCTCCGTAGTGTTGACACAGATTCCACCGCCGAAACAACATGGCCCAAGCGGCACGGGGCAGCCGTCTAGACCAACGATAATTCCCACTTGAGTTCCGGGGCATGAGTCGTAGTCATTCACGATGCCATCGTTGTCCGCGTCGACTTCGCACAGATTGCCTACGCCATCTCCGTCACTGTCTGCCTGGTTTGCATTGGACATACCCGGACAGTTATCACATACGTCTGCAACAGCGTCCCCGTCTTCGTCGCCCTGGCATGTCGATCCGTCGCCGTGGAACACGCCGTTCAGCATATCGCATTGATTCTGATCGACGAGTTGGATGCATGCATCATTGAGGATGCCGCAAGCACCGCCCCTTCGAATGGCCAAGCTGTAACCATTTCCCGCGGCGATCGCAATGAAACCCATGTTCGGTGTTGGAGCAATAATCTGACCCTTGTTATTATTGCCCCAAGCTACAATAGACCCATCCGTCTTGAGGCCAAGACTGTGGTCAGTGCCTGCCGCAACGGCGATGAATCCCGAGTTGGGTTCGGGTGTATTACATTCACCAGAACTGTTGTTACCCCATCCCAGAACTGATCCATCGACTTTTAGACCAAGACTATGCACCCAACTTGTAGCAATAGCCACATAATTCGTGTTGGGTGTTGCTACATTTATCTGATCGTAATCATTGTTGCCCCATGCGACGATTGAGCCGTCGGCTTTCAAACCCAAACTGTGCCTCCAGCCACCTCCGATGGCGACGAATCCGGTATTCGGCGCGGGAACATTGCATTGGCCGTAGTTGTTTTGTCCACCGCATCCCCATGCCACGATCGACCCGTTTGTCTTCAGTCCGAGACTGTGGTAATGGCCTGCGGCGACGGCGATGAAATCACTATTGGGCGCCGGGACATTGGTCTGACCGTAGCCGTTGAACCCCCACGCTACAACGTGCCCGTCAGCTTTGAGTCCAAGGCTATGAAGGTCGCCCTTGGCGATGGCGATGAAACCAGTATCAGGTGCGGGAATTGGTAATTGGTCTCCCCAACCAACAACTGATCCATCCAACCTAACCCCTAGGGCTTGAAAAGCACCCCCCGCTCCTGCTGCGACAGCGACAAATGCTGCATTGGGTTGCGGAATATTGACTTGACCTGAACTATTGCTTCCCCACGCGACGACGGAACCATTCGCTCGCACAGCAACACTAAAATATGCACCGGCGGAAATTGCCACGAAATCATCATGGGGTTCCGGAACTGTTTGTCCGGCATCATTGAGACCCCATGCGATAATGGTGCCGTTGGCCTTCAATCCAAGACTGTGTCCGCCGCCTGCTGCAACAGCGACAAATCCACTGTTAGGGGCAGGAATCGTCGTCTGCCCAAAATCGTTGTTGCCCCACGCGACGATAGAGCCATCTCGTTTCAAGGCTAAGCTATGCGTTCCGCCCGCCGAAACACCAATGAACTCTGCGTTTGGTGAGGGAATATCTGTTTGGCCATCGGCGTCATATCCCCATCCTTGAATTGATCCATCGGTTTTTAGACCAAGGCTGTGGGCTCCGCCTGCTGCAACGGCGATGAAACCCGCGTTGGGTGCGGGGACATTGGATTGTCCCCAGTCGTTGGCTCCCCAAGCGGCGATCGAGCCGTCTTCCCGAACTGCAAGGATGTGGTCCTGACCCATGGAAATGGCCAAAAATCCGGAATTCGGCTCTGGCACGTTCATCTGATCGTTGTCGTTACCCCCCCATACTACGATCGACTGGTCGTTCTTAAGGCCTACACTGTTAGATGTCCCGGCGGCTACTGCGATGAAACGCTCAACCGGTGAATAAACATTTGCCTGTCCCCAAGAATTGTTTCCCCATGCAAGCACCGTACCGTCGGCCTTAAGACCGATACTGTGCCACGCTCCAGCGCTAACCGCCGCAAAGCCCGAAGAGAGATCCCCGCCAACGACATTTGAGCCCCAGCCGACGATTGATCCTTGTGGAGGTTGGGCGAGCACAAATCCCGCGGCGGAAACCGTCACGACGGCGAAGGCACAAGCTAGGATTCTTAGCCACGAGGGAGCCAACTGTGCTGACTGTTCAGTGGTTGAAATCGCTCGACGCATGAAGATATAGGCATTGTAGCAATCGTTGCCGCGTCAATACAAGCAAAGAATCCCGTGGATAGAGAATCCCTTTGTGGCTACGCCAGTTGGGCTTATTATGCCTGTAGGGCTGCGAAAACGCCCTACGGAGAACCAGAATGAGCGCGATAACGGATTTACTGGGCGGCGAGGGCGAAGCGCTGCTTTCCTACAAGTGCAAGGGCATCGACAAGGCTGCGCTGACCCTACCGGGGCCGGATTTCGTCGACCGGGTGTTGATCCAGACGGATCGGTCGATTCGCGTGAATCGAGCCCTGCAATCGATCTTCAACCATGGCCGCCTCAAGGGCACCGGCTACCTTTCGATCCTGCCCGTCGATCAGGGCATCGAGCACAGCGCCGGAGCCTCCTTCGCCCCCAACCCGATCTACTTCGACCCGGAAAACATCGTGAAGCTGGCGATCGATGGCGGCTGCAACGCGGTGGCCTCGACCATCGGCGGCCTCGGCGCCGTCGCCCGCAAGTACGCCCACAAGATTCCCTTCCTCGTCAAGATCAACCACAACGAGCTGATGACCTACCCCAACAAGTACGACCAGATCATGTTCGGCAACGTGCGGCAGGCGTGGGAGATGGGGGCGATGGCCGTCGGGGCGACGATTTACTTCGGGTCGGACGAGGCCGGACGCCAGATTCAGGAAGTCAGCGAGGCGTTCCACGAGGCCCACGAAATGGGCATGGCCACCGTGCTGTGGTGCTATTTGCGGAACTCGGCGTTCAAGAAGGATGGCGTCGATTATCACGCGGCCGCCGACCTCACCAGCCAGGCGAATCACCTGGGCGTGACGATTCAGGCGGACATCATCAAGCAAAAGCAGGCGACAAATAATGGCGGATTCACGGCGCTGCCGAACTTCGCCAAGACCAGCAAGCTGGTGTACGAAAAGCTCGCACCAAATCACCCGATCGAGTTGACGCGCTATCAGGTCGCGGGCTGCTACATGGGCCGCATGGGTCTCATCAACTCCGGTGGCGAATCCGGCGGGGCCAGCGACTTCGCCGACGCCGCCAAGACGGCCGTCATCAACAAGCGGGCCGGCGGCATGGGCCTGATCTCCGGCCGCAAAGCCTTCCAGCGACCGATGGATGAAGGAATCAAGCTGCTCAACATCATCCAGGATGTGTACGCGGATAAATCGATTACGGTGGCTTGAGCATTGGCTCAGAATTGCGATAGCTAAGGAGTTGCGTTGGGATCAAAAATCAACGAGTTCCGGCGAAAGATCGCATTTGGCCAATATGAGCTTACCGGGCATGCGAAGGAAGAGATGGAACAGGACGGATTTACCATCGCCGACGTGAAAAATGCGATTTATTCTGGTAGAATAGCCGAGCTCAGCGGCATGGGCGCGAGCGCCGGAAGTTTGTTGTATCAGGCAAAGCAACCGACCGGCGTGCAATTAATTTGGTTTGTCGGCTGACGGAATCCGGAACGCTTCGAATCATTACCGTGTTTGCGAAATAGATTATGAAGTACGACGCTTGTGAGGAATGCGGCGGCAAAGTGCGACAGCGTCGCGTGACTGTCGATCTGCGCCGGAAAGACATGCTCTATGTTTTTGAGCATGTACCTGTTGGTGTTTGCTCGCGTTGTGGCCAGCGATACTATCCGGGACCGCTTCTGGAACAACTCGACGAAATCGCCCAGCATGCGGTCAACGGTGCGAAACGCGTGAATGTGCCAACCATAGATTACGCGGAGGTAGGCTGATTCTCAGTCATGCTCCTCGAAATCCGCGACCTGAACATTTCCGTTCACTTACAAGAAAAATCTGTGGATGTTGTGGACCGCGTATCGCTGTCGATTCCGCGCGGCAAGGTCGTCGCACTGGTCGGCGAGAGCGGCTGCGGGAAAAGCCTCACTGCGCTATCCATTCTGCGATTGCTTCCCAAACCAGCGGTACGTGTCACCGGGGGACAAGTTATCTGGCACAGCGACCCAAGCAGTACCGCGACCGTCAAGGAGCGGGCAGACGAAAAGCCAAAAGTTCAAAGTTCAAAGTTCAAGGGCGACAAAGATCTGTTGCAGTTGGACGACCGTGAAATGCGTGCGATTCGCGGCCGCGAGATTGCCACGATCTTTCAGGAGCCGATGACCGCGCTGAATCCGGTCTTCACCGTGGGCGAGCAGATCGCCGAAGTGCTCATTCTGCACCGCAACATGGGCAGGAAGGAAGCGTGGAAACGCGCCGCAGCCTTGCTTGAACAAGTCGGCATTGCCGAGCCGCACGGCCGCGTTCACGAATATCCGCACCAATTCTCCGGCGGCATGCGCCAGCGCGTGCTCATCGCCATGGCCCTCGCTTGCCGGCCGCAACTCCTCATCGCCGACGAGCCCACAACGGCACTCGACGTCACCATTCAGGCGCAGATCCTCGACCTTCTCCGCGAAATTCAGGCCCGTACCGGCATGAGCATCCTGCTCATCACCCACGATCTGGGCGTCGTCGCGGAACTGGCCGACTATGTGTACGTCATGTACGCGGGCCGCATTGTCGAACACGCACCAACCAACCGCCTCTTTGCAGGCCCAGCGCATCCGTACACCCAGGGCCTCTTCCGCTGCACGCCCCGCCTCGACGATTCGAACGCAAGCCTCAGCGCCATTCCTGGAGTGGTCCCCGATCCGGCTCACTTTCCCACCGGCTGCCGATTCCACCCACGCTGCGGCCTGTCATTGGAACGCGCAGCAAACACAGTGCGGCACACTCAGAAACTTGCAACCGGTGAAAGAGTGTTGCACCGATGTGTCGAAACTCTCGCAGGCGAACCCTCAGGGGTTCCACAACTTCGCGCGGTCGCGCCCGATCACTTTGCGGCCTGCTGGGAAGTCTAAATGTCAGATTCGGGAACTCTGGGGCCAGGCTGCAGGGCTGGATCAACCGCAAGCACATCGCGCATGGAATAGAATCCCGCGCCTTGCTGCACGATCCATTGAGCGGCGCGCAACGCCCCCGCGGCAAATGCTTCGCGCGAGTGGGCCTGGTGCTTGATACTGATCGTTTCCCCCGGTCCGGAAAAGTGGATTTCGTGTTGGCCGACCACTTCTCCCATTCGCACGGCATGCACCGCGATCTGCCCCTGGACTCTCGGCCCGACTTTTCCCTGCCTCCCGAAGATGACCCCGCTCTGTTGTCCGACACCTGACCCTCGCCCTCGCTGAATTTCCTCGATCAGGGTCAGGGCCGTCCCGCTCGGCGCGTCCACCTTGTCGCGATGGTGTGTCTCGACGATCTCCACATCGAATCCGTCGCCGAGTCGTCGCACCAGCGGCTGGAGAATGTCGAGAATTGCATTGAGACCCACGCTGAAATTGGCCGCGAAAATGATTGGAATCTGATGGGCCGCTTCTCGAATGCGAGTCATCTGGTTTTCGCTGTGGCCGGTGACGCCGATCACCATGGGAATGTCGCGATGCTCGCAGAACTTCAACCAGGCTGCCGTGCCTGCCGGCATGGACACGTCCAGCAGTACGTCGCATTCGACATTCAGTTTTTCCGACAGGGGAATTGTACGATCACCAAATGGCAGGACCCGGCCATCTTCAGGACTGGATGGGGCGACCAACCCGCAGACAACTTCCATGTCCGCGGTCTTGGCCGCGAGTTCGAGGACGGTGCGCCCCATGCGACCGGCCGCACCGGCAATGGCGAGTCGAATCATGCACCCATCGTAACAACGAACACACCGGTCCGTCGACCGACAGCTCGCTGCCCCTATCCATGCAATCAGGCCCGTGGACTGGCCCGGCATCTGCTCATGCTAAATTTTCGCCGACACGACATCCACAAGGGCGCCGGCGATGTCGCGGAGAACGCCAAGAGGGTGCTGGTCGGCGTTGACGCGGGCGATGAGTTTCTTCGGGTAGGCGTCGAGCACCGGCGCGGTCTCCCGCTCGTAGACGTCGATTCGATTTTCGATCACCTTGCGGTCGGCGTCGTCGGGGCGATTGGACTTCTTCGCCCGGCCCGCCAGCCGCGCAATCAGCGCGTCGCGGTCGTCGATGACCAGATGGACGATGCGTCGCACCTCGATCTGATCGGCGAGCAGCGACACCTGTTTGGCCGTCCGGGGAATGCCGTCGAGGAGGAGGGTGTGATACTTCGGATCGATTTTCCCTTCGGCAACCTGGCCGGTCAGATGGTGGAGGAAGACCCGGATGGTCAGTTCGTCCGGGACCAGCAATCCCTTCGACGCATAGGACATGAATTCCTTTCCGATGTCCGACGCATTATCCAGGCCCCGAAAAATATCTCCCATCGCAAGATGACGCAGGTTGGGAAGCTGGCCCAGCACGACGCCCTGCGTGCCCTTGCCGGAACCCGGACATCCAAACATAAGAATGGCGGAATATCGATTCGTACTCAGGGTAACCTCCTTTGTTGCGACGCAAGCCGTTCGACCGTCACGGGCTTTGGGCACATATGATCCTCACAGGACAGGCGTTGACAAGCCCCGCTACCGCCGTGCCTGGTGACACAGCCCCCGCGCCGCTTGTCTCAATGCTGGGGGGGACAAACGGTAGCCGAATCCGAACCCAAAGCGCGACGTCTTGGATAGACTCACAAAGGAATAAAGAGCCTCTGGAAAACGGGTTCGTTTGGAAAAATGCAGTTCGCGCCGAGTGGTTGGAATTCGTTCTGGCACTACCTATTGTGTCCGGAATCCGCCGGTCGGCGCGCGGGTGAGCGGAATGGAGTCCTCTGTCCATTACCATTCATAACATGCGGGGCGCGCGCAGATTTTCAGAAATTCGCGATCAGTTTGAAAGTGCCAATTGGCAGTATGTCTGTACAATTCCTCCCGCAGACCCGTATAAAAAGTTGAACGCCTCTGTCGGACGTAGTAGAACGACGATTCTGGCATGGTGAACGAGTATGACGCATCAAGTAATTCCAACCATACAAAGGGAGCGTGAAGGATTGCTTGAATTCGCTGGCGAAATCCAGGAACGGGATGAAGTACGTGTTGCATCCAAAGAGCGAAGAATACGCGGTCAGTTTTTTACGCCACATTCCATCGCTGCTTTCATGGCCGGACTCGTACGCATTCCGCCGAATCGTTTCCGTGTCCTCGACCCCGGTGCGGGAACCGGAATTCTTTCGGCTGCGATCTGCGAGCGAATACTCAGCCTTCGACCGTCGCGACGCGTCGAGTTCGTCCTTTTTGAAACGGACATGGTTATTCTTCCGCGGCTGGATGAGAATATGCGGCGCTGCCGCACGTTACTTCACGCCGCCGGACACGAGATGACCTACAAGATCGAAGAAGCCGATTTTGTCCTTAGCAACTACCCAAGATTCGGCCAAGAGACTTTCTTCGGCAACGCACGGTTGCACGACTTGTTCGATGCGACGATCATGAACCCGCCCTACTTTAAGCTTAACAAGAACTCTTCCCACGCGCGCGCCTTCGATCGCATTATCCATGGCCAACCCAACATCTACGCTCTTTTTATGGCAACCGCAGCTACAATGATTCGCCCTGGCGGACAACTGGTTGCCATCACACCGAGGAGCTTTTGCAACGGCCTTTACTTCCGACAATTCCGCCGGTGGTTCTTCGAGCGGATGGCGCTGCGTCACATCCACTTGTTCGAGTCACGCACGGAAACTTTCAAAGACGCCGATGTGTTGCAGGAAAATGTTATCACTCTTTGCGAAAAGGCTCCGCACAGCAAAAAAACCGTGAGTGTGAGTACCAGTTACGGATCGGACTTGAATGGAGCAGACCATGTATCGGAGCATGCCGGGAACCGCATTATTCGCGACCGGGACTCCGACTTTGTCATCCGGATCCCAAGCAACCTGGCTGATGCGAAGATCATGGATGCCGTCGAGGCTTGGTCGTCAACGTTTGTTGAACGAGGGCTTCGTATTTCCACGGGTCCGGTGGTTACTTTCCGTGCAACCCAGTACCTTCTTGATCACGCAGACACTTCGGATGCCGTTCCGTTGCTTTTTCCGCATAATGTACGACCGTTTGAAACTATCTGGCCCCTCCAAAAAAACAGGAAACCAATGGCATTTCGTGCGTGTGTCGGCTCGGACAAACACTTACTCGACGCCAAAAATTACGTACTGTTGCGGCGCTTCAGCACCAAGGAAGAGCGTCGCCGACTCACCGCGAGCAGCTTCCTTCCGAATCATGGTGTGTGGCCCGCGCGCATCGCGATCGAAAACCACCTCAACTACATTTACCTCGTTCGACGCAATCTGACAGAAGCCGAAACCATCGGCCTCACCGCTGTCTTTAACTCCGCCCTGTTTGACCGCTACTTCCGCACCATAAGCGGTAATACCCAGGTAAATGCAACCGAGATTCGAGCGATGCCTTTTCCCAGCCTGGAGGACATCGCTCGGGTTGGAGTAGCGGTGAAAGATCTCGATCTCAGCCATCGAGCCGAGGTCGAACGAACCGTTCTTGGCGTACTGGGCATCAACCGCAGTATTGTCCGCGAACTCCTGCGGAGTGTCTCGTGAGCAAGAAAGTCGATGAGGCTACGAAGATTCTAACCGCCCTAGGTCTGCCGGCGGCGCAACAAAATGAGCGCTCTGCGCTCACGCTTCTTGCCCTCGCCGACATTGGCCCAAAAACCCCTTGGGAAAACGCGGAACAACCGTTGCTACGCATCGTCGACATCATGGAGTTCATGCGGGCGCGATATCGAAAGGACTATGCACCGAACTCGCGTGAAACGGTTCGTCGCCAGACCATACATCAGTTTGAACAAGCTCGAATCGTGGATCGTAACTCCGATGATCTCACGAGACCAACCAATAGTGGAAAGACGGTCTACAAGCTCACGGACCAGGCTCTGACAGTTGTTCAGGCTTTTGGAAACGACGCCGCATTCCGTGCCTGTGTTGCCCGCTTTCTCGAACAGTTTGGCTCGCTCCAAGCGGCGTATTCCAGTAGTCGCGATGCGCATCGTGTGCCCCTCTGTTTGCCAGACGGTGCAACGATCTATCTTTCCCCTGGAAAACACAATAAGCTTCAGGTCGCGATTATCGAAGAATTTGGTCCCCGTTTTGCGCCTGGCGCAGAAGTATTGTACGTTGGCGATACCGCGGACAAGCACGTATTGCTCCAAACTGAGAGACTCGCCGCGCTAAAAATAATCGTGACAGAACACGATAAGCTGGCTGATATTATGCTCTTCCAGCCGGACAAAAACTGGCTCTACCTTATCGAGGCCGTCACTTCTCACGGACCGATTTCACCCAAGAGGCACTCCGAACTCACACAGATGCTTGCGGGGTCTTCAACCGAATTCGTGTTCGTCACCGCGTTCGCAAGCGCAGCAGAATTTCGGAAGTACTCCGCAGACATAGCATGGGAAACCGAAGTGTGGATTGCCGACAGCCCAGACCACATGATTCATTTCAACGGCCAAAAGTTTCTTGGACCTTATCGACCCGGGTAAACGGCTCATGCTGGAAGCAGCTGGTGTCGTGGCACCAGCAATGGCACGCTTCGCTCTTTCAGCACCCTGTTAACCGACCTAATCGACAACCGACAATCGCTAACCGACAATAGCCCGCATGGTTACTGAGAACACCAAATTCAAAGTCATCGTCGGCCTGGAGATTCACGTCCAGCTTCGCACGCAGACCAAGCTCTTTTGCGGCTGCAGCGTGCGGCACGATGCCCCGCCCAACTCGTGCGTCTGCCCGGTGTGCCTGGGCCACCCCGGCTCGCTGCCAGTGATGAACGAGGAGGCGCTGCGGCTTTCGGCCCTGATGGGTCTGGCGCTCAACTGCTCGATCGTCGGCCGCACGAAATGGGACCGCAAGAGCTACTACTACCCCGACATGCCCAAGAACTACCAGATCAGCCAGTACGACCGCCCGCTGGCCAGCAATGGCTATTTCGAATTTGACGTGGGTGGCGAGGCGCACCGCGTGCGGATTCGGCGGGCCCATCTGGAGGAAGACGCGGGCAAGAACATCCACGACACCCCCGGCGGGACATTGGTCGATCTCAATCGCGCCGGCACGCCGCTGCTGGAAATCGTGACCGAGCCGGACATCACCTCGCCAGAGGAGGCCTACACTTTCTGCACCGAATTGCAGCGGCTCGTCGTCCACCTTGGCGTCAGCGAAGCCAACATGCAGAAGGGGCAGATGCGCTTCGAGCCGAACGTCAACATTGCCATCGTGCACGATGGCCGCGAAATGCGAACGCCCATCGCCGAGGTGAAAAACCTCAACAGTTTCCGCTCGGTGCGTCAGGCCGTCGAGTACGAAGCGCGTCGGCAATTCGAGGAATGGCAGAGCAACCCCAACTACGTGCTTGGCAAGGCGCCGAACGAAAATCGCGGATGGGACGCCGACCGAGGCGTCTCCGAATTCCAGCGCGGCAAGGAAGGCGCTCACGACTACCGCTATTTCCCTGAGCCGGATCTGGTGCCAGTGGATGTCACTGAAGAATTCGCGGGGAGCATTCGAACGGCGCTCGTGGAATTGCCCGTCCTGCGCCGCCGCCGACTGATTGAGAAATTCAGCATGGCGGTCAAGGACGCGGACACCATCGTCGATCATCGGCCGACGGCGGACTTGTTCGAGGATGTAATCCGCGCCGGCGGGCCGCCCGAAACCGTCGGCAAGCAGTTCATCAACGCCTGGCTCAAGCTGGCCAACGATCGCGGCGTGGGAGTCACCGAGCTCAACGTGGACGCAGCACGCATGGCCCAGCTCGCCACGATGACCAGCGATCGCACGGTCAGCGCCACCGCTGCAACGCAAATCGCCGAGGCAATGGTCACGCGCCCCGACGCCCCCAAAGCCATTGCTCTGGAACTCGGCCTCGTGCAGGTGCAGGACGAAGGCGCAACAGCAGCCTGGGTCGAAGCCGCCTTCACCGCCAACGAGCAGGCTGTGAAGGACGCCCTCGCCAACCCCAAGAAAATGCAGGCGGCCACCGGCTTCCTTCGCGGCCAGGTGATGAAAATCTCCGGCGGAAAGGCCGACCCAAAACTCGTCGGAACGCTCATCGAAGCCCGTCTGCTTGCGCTTCGCGACAAATAGAGCGCTTAACGATCAAATGTAGTGTCAGGACGTGCGAACTCCCGTGTGGCAGCCCTCACCCCGACCCTCTCCCAAGGGGAGAGGGAGAATGGTGTCGCGCGAACTGAAATTCGCGGCCCGCCACAAAAAAAGGGCACGCCGCAGCGTGCCCAGGATCGATTGATGATTGAGAAGGAATCAGCCGCCGCGGGGAGCCGGCTTCTTGATTTCATGGCCGCCGCCGGGGACTTCCTTGGCGTCGGTTGGCGTTCCCGCCTTGCCCGTCGCATCGACTTCCACCCGCTGCAGCTTATCGCCGGCGGATACGTACACATCCACATGCAGCTTATCGCCCTGCATTTCGGCGATGGCCGCGACGGCCTTCCCCTTCGACGCGGTTTCGGCAGCGGTGATGGCTGATGCGAGAGTGACCTTGCCCGCATCCATCGCTGCCACCAAAGCCTTGGCCCCGGCGGCATCGGCGATCGCATAAACCGGAATGACGACGAGGGCGAGCGCGGCAAGAGCCAATGCTGAGGCGAACAATTTTCGATTACGGATCATATGAATTCTCCCTGGTTTGAGGTTTCCGCACGATGCCCTTCGGACGCACGCACGCCGGCACCGCGCCATTCGACAATCGAAGTCTAGCTTCTTGAGACGACCTTGTCATTCTGAGCATAGCGACGAATCTTGTTTACAGATTGAGATCCTTCGCTCCGCTCAGGATGACACGGCTCGAAGGAATTAGCGAATTATCGCGGCGTTACTCGCATGCGCCAGCGGCGACGAGGTCGCCGGGGCCTTCGCGGCGGACAACCTCCGGCCACTGGGAGTCCGGGTCGTACCATCGCTCCATGGCCTCGACGAACTCGGCCGAATTCCTGACGTCGATGAATGCCTGTTTGACGTCAGCGTACAGCGGGTGATGCTCGGCATACTTGATGCCAAACTTTCGCATCACCTTCCCCGCCAGTTCCTCGCCATAAACACTGACGGCATCATTCCAGTGCCCCTCGATGGCGCGTCGCTGCTGGACGATGGACGGCGGCGGCGGAAGCTCTTCGCCGCTCCACATCGCCCGGCACTCCTCGAAAATCCACGGGTTTCCGATGCATCCGCGTGCGATTGTGACGCCGTTCACGCCCGTCTCTTCCATCATGCGAAGGCAATCCTGTGCGGAAAACAGATCGCCACTTCCCAGAATGGTCACATCGCCAACATGCCGCTTCACGCGAGCAAGAAATTCCCACCGGCTCGGGCCGACATAGCGTTGCTGCACCGTGCGGCCATGCACGGTGACGGCTGACACACCCATGGCCAGCGAACCATCGAGAATTTCGAAAAAATTGCACTCGGCCTGCGGCGTGTCATCCATGCCGCGGCGCATTTTCATGGTCACAGGGCGAATCGCACCCACGGCGTCCATCACGCTGCGAACGATGCGAAGGGCCGTTTCCGGCTGCGAAAGTAGAAACCCGCCGCGACAGCGCCCCAACACCTTCTTCACCGGGCAGCCGAAATTGATGTCGATGATGTCGTAACCGGCTTTCGCCAGTTCGAACGCGGCCGGGCCGAATACGTCGGGGTCGGCGCCCATGAGCTGCCCGCCGACGGGATGATCGTCGGGGGCGACGTACAACATTTCCCTGCGTTTCTTGCCCGGCTGAAGCACGAGCTTGTCAAGCATGACTTCGTTGAGCGCATACGGCGCGCCATGGCGGCGGGCGAGTCGTCGCATGGGCAGGTCGCTGTAGCCCGACAGCGCCGCCTGTACGAACGGCACGTCGAAGGAAAATGAACCGACCCGCAGCATTATTCAAAGACCCGGCGCTGCCGCGCGGAGGGAATGTTCATCACTTGCCGGTATTTGGCCACCGTGCGGCGCGAAATGTCGATGCCCTCGGCGGTCAGTTTCGTCACGATCTGGTCGTCGTTGAGCGGGTTCTTCGTATCTTCGCTCTCCACGAGTTCGCGCACGCGGTTTCGCACCTTGTCCCAACCGATCTCCTCACCCGTTTGCGTTTCGGTACCCCCGGTAAAGAAATATCGCATGGGAAAAATGCCATGCGGCGTCTGCAGGTATTTGTCCGACACGGTGCGGCTGATCGTGGAGGGATCACACTCCAGTTCGGCGGCCAGGTCGCTCATCCGGCAGATTTTCAGCCCGGCCGGCCCCTGATCGAAAAAATCCCTTTGTTTTTCTGTGATGGATCGGGCGACCTGAAGCAGGCGCGCTTTGCGGAATTGGACTGCGTCGATGAGCGCGGCGGCTTCATCGACATGCTTTCTGGCGAAGGCGCGTTCCTCCTTGGACGTATCCTTGGACTTGGAAAGAGCCACAACCTCCTCCCGAACGCGAAGGCGCGGCATGTTGCCCCGTGCGAGCCGGACCGTCAACCCGCCGCCGGAGTCGGAATAATCGACGATGACATCGGGGCGGATCGGGGGAACCGCCCGGTTGCCCACGAGCGTGCCGGGGTGAAGGTGCAGCTCCGCGCGAATCACCTTGATCGCTTCGGTGATCTCGCCCATGCTGAAGCCCGTGGCCCGCACGACGGCGGGAAGTCGATTGTGGGCAATATCATCGAGGTGGTGCTCGACCAGTTTTCGCTCGATCGTATTGTCACCCGGGAGCGCATCGAGCTGGAGGAGAAGGCACTCCACTGTCGTCCTGGCCCCCACGCCCGCCGGCTCAAGACGTTGAATCTCCTTGAGCGCAGCTTCCAGCGATTCGACGCCGACCGGAGGATTGACCTCGGCGGATATCTCATTCAGCGGTTTGCGCAGGTAGCCGTCAGCGTCCAGCGAATGAATGATCGCCACGCCGGCACGTCGCGCTTCGTCATCCAGTTCAAGCAGTGACCACTGATCCAGAAGATGCTCGGCAAGGCCCTTCTCCCGACCGGCGGTATTGGCCATCGCCCCCATCTTAGGGTCGGCATCATCCCAATCGGAGCGGCGCGGAGGAGCCCGATCCGTGGGCGACCATTCCGAGTCATATTCGCGGGAGAAGCGATCGAGGCGGCGAAACCCGGCCTCATCGTCCTGCTGCTTTTCGCTGCGTGGAGGCGCTTCATGCACCTCGTCCTGCTCGCGTGGCTGCGTTTCGTCAATTTCGAGCGCAGCGTTGGATTCCAGGGCCTGCTCGACAAACGCCTCGAGTTCGGCCACCGGCTTTTGCAGAACGGCCATGGACTGGATGAGCTGCGGAGTGAGCCGCTGCTCCATCCGCAGGTGCTGGCCGAGAATCTGAGACTGGTACTGCGACATCCCTCGCCCCAAAACACTTCGTGGTGAGCGAGTCGTTCAGGGAAAGGCCTGAGCGGCGCTCATCACGGCTGGGGGCATTGTACCGCGCCGCAATCATTTTCGCGCTGCGGGTCGCCGCCATTTCGCCGGCACGTGGTGGCCTTGGATTGCGTACAGGAACCATCCGGCATGCAGCAGGCTTTCAGCGTGGGGATACAGGTGGTTTCCTTGCAGTCGCTTCCTGCTTCCCCCAACACGCCGCCTTCGGCACGGCAACCGGCACGGTCGGAATCAATGCAACTCCCATCAGGCAGGCAGCAGGCCGCAGTCGCAGGTTTGCAAACCGCGTCAGCGCACGTGGTTCCCCGGCCGGCTGGTCGGCCACCCAGTGTCCGGCACGCCCGAGGCTTCTCATCCTCGCAGTGACCGTCGGCGAAGCAACAAGCAGCGGTGCTCGCCAGACATTGTGACGATTCGCAATTGGTTCCGGCCCCTTGTGGACGCCCGCCCTGCTGGAGGCAGGGAATTGCCGTTAGATCGGAACATGTGCCGTCGGCTGGGAAGCAGCAGGCCTGTGTATTTGCCGTACACTCGGCTTCCGAACAGGAGCTGCCCGGCTCGCGCGGCGTACCGCCCCGCGTGCGACACACCAGGGGGAGCAGATTCTCGCAGCTCAAATCCTCCATGCAGCAGGCCGCAACATTTTCAAGACAATTGACGGTGTCGCACGTGGTGCCCGGATCCTGCGGACTTCCATTGATAGCCAGGCAATCCAGCGCTGGCAGGAGCGAACACGACTGGTCAGAGAAGCAACAGGCGGCAGCGATGGAATCACAGGCAAATGTCGCACAATCGGAACCCACGGGCTGCGGACGGCCGCCCACGTCATAGCAGGCTACCGCCGGAAGATGCGCACATTGCCCGTCGGGAAAGCAGCAGGCCCCAGCGGAGGGCGCACAATCGAACGTCGAGCAAGTTGAGCCCGGGCGCTGCGGGCGACCAAGCACCGCGATGCAGGATTGGCTTTGGAGATTGGCACACTCTCCGTCGGGAAAGCAGCAGGCGACCGGAGCAAGTCCGCAGTCAATGGATTTGCACGTCGTGCCGGTGTCGCCAGGATTTCCGCCCAGTGCCAGGCATTGAATCACTCCCAGATCGGCACAGCTTCCATCGCTCAGGCAGCAGCCGACGGTTTCCTGACCAAGAAGGAGCGCGATTGTTCGCGGAGGCAACGCGGCATGAGCGACTGTTGCAAACGCAAATCCCACCGACGCGCAGAATACAACCCTGGTATTGAACATGACGCTTTCCCTCCCAAAGCCTCAAAAATGATGAGAATAAAATCAGGCGGGGGATGACATTCGTCACCCCCCGCCGTTGGATAATTTTACTTGTACTATTGACGACAGCTGAATCGACCGCACTGGCTTCCGGCGCGACCGGCCGTTCCGCCCTCGGCCTCACACGCCGCGGGAGCCAGGTCCTCGCAACCGGATTTCAGACAGCAGGATACGGTAGCCGGCGTGCAGTCCGCGGATTCACAATCACTGCCGGCGCCCTGTGGAGTTCCGCCCAGCGAACGGCATTCATTGGCCTTGATGTCCTGACACGTTCCGTTGTCCGAGCAGCACGCCTGGGTGAGCACTTCACAGGTGGTCTTTGCACACGTCGCACCCGAGGTGCTGGGCCGACCGCCCTTTCCGAGGCACGCCTGCGCCTCCAGGTTGGTGCAGTCGCCATCCTCGAAGCAGCAGGCCACATCGTCATTGCAGTTCGTGTTCTGGCAATTGCTGCCTACATCAGCCGGCCGACCGCCAGCAGCGAAACAATCCACGGATGTCAGATTCTGGCAGCTATTATCATCGCCGAAACAGCAGGCGCGAGTTGTCGCCGTGCAAGGCGTATTCGCACAGGAACTCCCCGCCTCGCCGGGATTACCGCCACCCTGGATGCACTGAACGGTCGGAAGGTTGGTGCAGGAACCGTTATCTGCACAGCAGGCAACGGTCGCAGGACCACAGGTAGTGTTTGCGCAAGTTGATCCTTCCGGCTTTGGAATTCCACCCGCCTGCAGGCAGGCAAACGAGGTCAGGTTTTCGCAGGAATCATCATCCTTGCAGCAGGCCCGCGTCGTAATCGGGCACTCGGTATTTGCACACGCACTTCCCGGATCGCCCGGGCTGCCGCCGCCTTGGAAGCATTGAATCGTCGGAAGGTTTGTGCAGGAGCCGTTGTCTGCACAGCAGGCAACCGTATCTGGCGCACACGTCCCCGCATCACAAACCGATCCTGTGGGCTGCGGACGTCCACCTGCCTGCAAACAGGCAAACGACGTCAGATTCTCGCAAGAGTCATCTTCCTTGCAGCAGGCCCGTGTCGTAATCGGGCATTCGGTATTTGCACACGCGCTTCCCGGATCGCCGGGGCTGCCGCCGCCCTGGAAGCATTGAATCGTCGGCAGGTTTGTGCAGGAGCCGTTGTCTGCACAGCAGGCAACCGTATCCGGAGCACAGGTCCCTTCACTACAAACCGAGCCTTCCGGCTGCGGACGACCGCCAGCCTGCAAGCAGGCGACCGAAGTCAGGTTTTCGCAGACATTGTCATCCTTGCAACAGGCACGAAGATTGGTGGGAGCGCAAGACGTCGTCGAACAATCGGACCCGGCACCTTTGGGGATACCGCCAGCCTGGAAGCACGCGATATTCGTCAATTCCTGACATTCATTGTCCACGCAGCAGGCCACGGTGTTCACCGTGCATTTCACTTCGCTGCAGCGCAGTCCGTCGCGATTGGGATGCCCGCCTTGCGTCAGGCAGGCTTGTTTCAACAAATTCGCGCAGCTACCGTCGTCCTTGCAGCAGGCAACCAAGTTGGGTTCGCAGGTGGTCGTTTCGCAAGTGCTTCCCAGGCCGCCCGATTCGCCGCCACGATCGCGGCAGTCAGAGGAGGAAAGGTCCTGACAGGATAGCGCCAAACAACAGGCCACCGTACGCGGGGCGACGGGAGTACAGTCTGTCTCGGCACAGGTCGAACCAGCGCCCTTGAATCGTCCACCGGCAGCAGTGCAATCGGCCCGCGTCCCTTCGATGCACTCGTTTGACGCACAGCATGCACCGGTCCGGTCGTTGCCGCTGCAATCCGTCGTCTTGCAGCTCGATCCCGAACCGCCGGGTCTTCCGCCACCCGCGCGACATTCACTTGCTGTCGTTTCCGTGCAGCCGCCGTCTGCGTCGCAGCACGACTGGGTTCGTTGTGTACAGGTTGTTTCGGCGCATGTGCTGCCGGCCCCGCCGGGACGACCGCCCGCGGCGCGGCAATCTGCCGGAGCTACGTCCGCACATTGACCTTCACGTGAACAACAAGCCTGCTCGTTGCTCGCACATTCTTCCGTCTCGCAGGTGCTCCCACGACCGCCTGATCGGCCGCGCTGCTCGCGGCAGTCCGATGAGGGCAGGTCTTCGCATGAGCCATCGCGCATGCAACAGGCGACGGGTGCGCCGGAGCAATCGACATCGTCACAGGTCGTTCCGATTCGCTGAGACTTACCCCCCTGAGCCTGGCAATCGGTCTTGGTCAGGACCTGACACTCGCCGCTGATACGGAAACAGCAGGCCCGTTCGATATTACGCAAATCCTCCGCGCGGGCGGTGGATGCAAGCCACATCGAAGCGCTAACCAGCGTGATACAACAACAGACGGCAAATCGCGTAATTGAGCCCGACCCCATGAGAAACCCTCCGATTGCGACCCATGATTTGTACTAAGACGCCCGCGCCGACGACGGCACACCGCGCCTTATTTATGTTCCAACAACCCCGGACTGTGCAAATTAACGGAAGGGCAAGCCGTGCGTCAAGTTAGGATCCAACTGGGAATACTGGGGAAAGGCGGAAATGCGCCCGATAATCCTCACTTGTTACTTTTCTGGGGGCCCAAAGCAGAGGATTAAGCCATCCTCATTGCCAATAACCAGCCTACCCGACGCCACGGCAGGCGAAGCGCTGATTGGCGCTCCCGACTCATATTTCCAAAGTTCTTTTCCATCGGAAAGCCCCACGGCGTATAGGTTTCCATCATTGGAGCCTATGAACACCCGATCGCCAACGATGACCGGCGACGAGTCAATTCGTGCCTTTGTTACAAAAGTCCACTTCACTTCCCCGGAATTTGCATCAAAACAGCGGAGTCGCTTATCCCGGCCACCCACCACCATGAGTTTTGGCGTCGCGGCAGCCGAAGCCAGAATCGGGAATTGCCGGTCTTCGTCGCGGAACGTCCAGAGCACCTTGCCCGACTTCCATTCGAACGCGAGGACGTCCTGGTTATACGTGCCCAGAAAAGCCCGATCGGCGATGACAGCCGGGGAGGCTCCCACCACCGATCCCATGGGAATTTTTGAAGTTTCAGAACCATCTGAAAGTGAGAGCAAGTGAACCGATTCGTCGCAACCGGCGACTAGGATGGATTCGCCCGCAAGCGCCGGTGAGGCGTGAACGCGCCCGCCGGTTTCGTATTTCCAGACAAGCGAGCCATCGGAAGCGGACAGGCAATAGACGTTGGAATCGTACGATCCGAAGACGATCTTTCCGTCAACGTAGAGCGGCGAGGAATACGCCTCGGATTCTGCTTTGAAAGTCCATTTGGCCGAGCCGTCCTTCGCATTCACTGCGTGAAAGGTTCCCTCCTGATCGCCGAAAAACACCACGCCGCCCGCAACGGCCGGAGACGACCGAACCGCGTCTTTGGCCTTGTACGTCCAGCGAGTTTTTCCATCGGCAAGAGTAATCGCGTAGAGATTGGAATCGTCCGCGCCGATGTAAACGACTCCGTCCACGATGGCGGCCGTCGATGTCACCGGTTCCTTCACGTCCACTTTCCAGCGGAGTTCCAGCTTGTCGGGGAGTGTCCCCACTGCGACGCCCGTAAGCTGCGGATTTCCGCGAAAACTTGGCCACGCATCGGCGGAAGGTTTCGTGCCGGTCGGCTCACCAACGAGCGTCATGGAAATCAACGTGACGACGGTGAATGCAATGTGAAACATGAGGACATCCTACCAGAATCTACTGCTGATTCCCGAGCAGGCTAAGGGCCAGTGAGGTCATGCATTTGACGCCGGTTTCCGCAGTAGGCTGCGGATCGGGGTAGTATTTGCTGGAGTGAATCGAAGGAAGCGGCTGGCCGCCTTCGCGTTTGCTGGCATCGAAACGCTCTTGCGGCACGCTACCCAACCAGAAGAGGAAACTCGGCACATGCAGCGCCCGCGCATACTCGCTGAAATCCTCACCGCCCATCACTGCGTCCTGATGCAACACGCGGTCCGCGCCGATCACCTTGCGAAGCACCTCCGCGCCGGCCGCCGCCAGCGCCGGGTCGTTGAACGTCGCGGGTGTAAACTCCGCATCCCGAACCTGCACGTCGGGATCCTTTTCCGCACCCAGGGCACGGCACGTATTCACGGTCACCTGTCGAATGCCGTCCAGAAGCGTCTTGCGGACTTCGTCGGTGTAGGAGCGCACCGTGATCTGCAACTTCGCGCTGTCGGGAATGATGTTGTGCTTCGAGCCGGCGTGGATCGAGCCGACGGTAATCACCGATGGGTCCTTCGGGTTGATGCGCCGGCTTACAATCGTCTGCAATGCCGTGATCACCTGAGCCGACATCACGATCGGGTCGATCGCTTCGTGCGGTCGCGAGCCGTGCCCGCCCCGCCCGTAAATGGTGACATCCACCGAATCGACATTCGCCAGCGCCCAGCCCGGCGTGTAGGCGATTACGCCTGCGGCGTGGCTCGACGAGACGTGCAGCGCGATGCAGTAGTTCGGCTTGCCGAAGCGCTCGAACAGGCCGTCCTTAATCATTGCCCGCGCGCCCGATCCGATTTCCTCGGCGGGCTGGGCCACGATCATCACCTTGCCGCGCCACTTGTCGCGCAGCTCGGCCAGCAGCCTGGCGGTCCCCAACAGGCACGTCTGGTGCATGTCGTGGCCGCAGGCGTGCATGACGCCGACTTCGCTCCCGTCGTCGCGCTTCGCGGTGACGTTGCTGGCGTAGGGCAGGCCGGTCTCCTCCGCGATGGGCAGGGCGTCCATGTCGCCGCGAATCAGCACCGTCGGGCCTTCTCCATTTTCGAGAATGCCGACGACGCCCGTCCCGCCAACGCCCGTGGTCACCTTGTACCCCAGCGAGCCAAGCCGCTCGGCCATCTTGCGGGCCGTCTCTTTTTCCGAAAGCGACAGCTCTGGGTGGGTGTGAAGGTCCTTGTAGTACGCGATGAGATCGGCCTGACTTGCGGCCACTTGTTTCTGCACCGCAGACGCAAGGTCGGCGCGATAAGCACATTGAATTTCGCCGGGCTTGGCGGGCGAGGGTTGTATAGCGAGTACGAATGCAAGGGCAGGCAATATCAAGCTCATTCCAGTCCTCCGGCGCTTGAAGCGAGAATAGGTAACCCAACGGCCGTCGCGTGATTATGAGTTGACCCGGCCTACACGCAAGCGATGACGATAATCCGCAGAAGACACAGAAGACTCAGGGAGGTGTTTTAGAGGCAAGCATTTTTAGCATCGCGTTCGATCGGGCAGGAGATTGGTCAGTCACCAACCAGAATCTTGACAGTGCTATCCCGGCATGGATTTGGCGACCGGATCGATGTATCATATGAGCATGAAATCTGAATTTCATCGACGAACTACCGTCAGGCCGGGTGGGCACATCGAAGTGTCCGTCCCTGAATTGCGGGACGGTGAAAAAGTTGAAGTCGTGGTCCGCTGTCAAACGAATCCCACCGCCAATGGGAAAAGGCCCGGCTTTGGCAGCGCGCGTGGTCTCATTCGAATGACCGACGACTTTGACACACCCCTCTCCGATTTCAGCGAATATCAATAATGCGCCTCCTGCTCGATACGAACGCGTTTCTTTGGTTCGTTGAAGGGAACTCTCGGCTTTCGGATGCCGCCCGAAATCACATAGAGGACACCGGAAACGAGATTTTATTGAGCGTAACGACACTTTGGGAAATGGCGATCAAAATCAGTTTGGGCAAGCTTGAGATCTCAATACCACTGGCAGAATTTGTTCAACGGCAACTAGACCTCACCGATATCGAGTTGTTGAACATTAATCAGAATCACGCATACACTGTTGCGACACTGCCATTTCACCACCGGGACCCTTTCGATCGCATGCTGGTAGCGCAGTGCTTGACAGAGCATTGCACAATCGTCAGCCCGGACGGCGCTTTCGGCGCATAGGGCGTCCAGCGCTTGTGGTAAATCATTTCGCCATTCAGAGAGAAGTTGAAGAGGACCAAATCAATCGTAGCATTGCGGAAGGCTTAGCTGTCCGCATCCGACTTGGTGATTGTACCACATTCGCTGCATGGATTGCCGAAGGGAGTGCCTCGGAGGTCGTAGCCGCATTTGGGACAGTATCCCGGTTCGACAAGGATGGGAGATAGTCGGTGCGCGACCACAAGACCAACGAAGTAAGCTACAAACGACCCCAAGAATCCCCCTATCGGATCAAAGGGCGTCACGCAAACGATTTCGATCAAAACGATCATCACGAGGATGACTATTGCAGCAGGAAACCGACGGTCGCGAAGCATGAAGTAAAGGAACGGAAAAGTGATGATTGCAGCAATGCAAGCAAATATGGACATGACCGGAAAAACCAATGGATCGGCGAATGGCATCTGACCATGGGCTCCATCCGTTGGTGGAAGAGTGAGCGTCATGACGATGACCCATGTGGTTGCAAATGTGAAGGCAAGCACGAACGACATGAAGAGCATTAGGATAACAGGATGTCGTTTCACGATGCGACACCAATGATCTCTTGTTGTCGAGTTTCAATCAAGAAACAACAGCGAATGTGTTACGGGCTTTCATCCCCATCTTTGAGCCAAGCCCCCTTTGGGGGCTCAAGAATTCCGTTTCCGCACGGTTGCAGATCCCAAAACAGAAAAAACCCATCGGTTCGCCAGATTCAAGGCGTGGGAATAGAATAAACAAAGATCAGTTAGCACCATCGGCACTATGGTCATGTCCCATTCGGAATCAGAGGCGGCGGCGCGGTGTCCGGCCTGCGGGCAACCGGCAGGCGAGCCTGCGCCGGAGCGGTGCGAGCTTTGCGGGTTCGACTTTGGCGTCGATCGGGCGGCCACCAGCGACGACACCACGCCCTACGCGGAAGGCTATGCCAACGATCAGCCGGGGCGGCTGCGAATGCTCAAGTGGGTGTGGACCGCTCCGGCGGGACGGATGAAGCACCTCGCGCTGATGCGAAGCTCGGCGGCCTCGCGGGCATTTTCCCGGCTTCATCTCTTGCTGCTTGCGGCGGCGATGGGACTCCTGCTGGCGACGCATTACGGCTGGCGGGCGGTTTCGGCTTCGGCGGGAATTGAGGCCGGCGGGTCGATCACGCCGCACGGCCAGGGCTGGCTTCACGTCGCAGCCACGCCCAACCCCTGGCGTACCACAGCCGGCCCGGCAACCCCGGTGGATTTGTGGTGGAATACGCCGGAGGCCATCGTCGCGGGAGTGGCCGGGTTCGTCGGCGGGCTTCTTACGCTCTGGATCATGTTCGTCCTGATCCGCACCGGCGTGCAACTTGCGCATGCCTCCCGATATCGCGGCGAAGGGCGGATGACTGCGGCACTGCACTACGGAACCGCGTGGAGCGTCCCGATGCTGGCGGGGTGCCTGCTCCTGTTTTTGCGTCCCATCAGCCGGATCGGGGATATCCTCCGATGGGGCTGGCATCCGTCGCTCTACGCCCTTGAACTCATCGTGGGGATGATCGCTGCGATTTCTGCGGTGTTCTGGTGGTTCTGGCTCTTGCGGCTTGGCTGGGCCGCCCCGGCCGACACGCGAGGGCGGGTGGAATGGTTCTTTGGGCTGGGGGCGCCGGTCATTGTGGCAGCCGGAGCAGCGGCGTGGTGGCTGGGGTTGGGCTATGGGTTGACGCAACTGTTCGAATTGTGGAAGCTACGCTTTTGACGGACCCTCGATGAATCCCGCAACAGTAGCCATTCTTGACTTCGGCGGACAATACGCACAACTCATCGCGCGGCGCGTGCGCGAGCATCATGTGCACAGCGTGATCGTCCGACCGGACGTCAGCGCGGCCACACTCAAATCGCTCAATGCGGTGGGGCTGATTTTTTCCGGCGGACCGCAGAGCGTCTATGACAGCGATGCGCCGATTTGCCGCCGGGAAGTGCTGGACATGGGCCTGCCGATCCTGGCCATCTGCTACGGGATGCAGCTCGCGTGTCAAATGCTCGGCGGTGATGTAAAGCCCGGCGAGGCACGAGAATTTGGTCGCACAGCGTTAACGGTGCGTGACCACAACATTCTTCTCGCGCACGTACCGGCCGCGACCTCAGTCTGGATGAGTCACGGCGATATCGTCAACGCGGTTTCGGATGACTTCGTGTCGCTGGCCGCCACGCAGAACTGCCCCATCGCGGCGGTAAAGCATCGCAAGCTGCCGGTGTATGGCGTGCAGTTCCACCCCGAAGTGACGCACACGCCGTATGGCTCGCAGATTTTTCGGAACTTTCTCTACGACGTGTGCAAGTGCGCCGGCGACTGGCAGGTTGGCAACGTGGTGCGCGATTCGGTGGAGAAAATCCGAAAGCAGGTGGGACCCACGGCGCGAGTCATTTGCGGCCTCAGCGGCGG
This sequence comes from uncultured Phycisphaera sp., assembly GCA_964501365.1. Classification (GTDB taxonomy): domain Bacteria; phylum Planctomycetota; class Phycisphaerae; order UBA1845; family UBA1845; genus CAZAMB01. The sequence goes on from CAZCST010000032.1 coordinate 59,454, forward strand.
CGTGGACAGCAGCGTGGCGGCGGCGCTGATTCATGAGGCGATCGGCGAGCGGCTCAGTTGCATCTATGTCGATAACGGCCTGATGCGCGATGGCGAAAACGCCGTCGTCGAAGACGCCTTTCGGAGACATTTCAAGGTTGATCTGCACGTGGCGGATGCCGCTGACCGGTTTCTTGCGAAGCTGGAAGGCGTGACCGATCCGCAGAAAAAGCGAATCATCATCGGGCACGAGTTCATCGACGTGTTCAAAGACGAGGCGAAGAAAATTTCCGGGGCGAAGTTTCTGGCGCAGGGGACGCTTTATCCCGATGTGATCGAATCCGGTCACAGCATCAGCGGCAAGGCGGCCAACATCAAGATTCATCACAACGTTGGAGGGCTGCCTGCGGAACTCGGCTTTGAGTTGGTTGAGCCGCTGCGCGACTTGTTCAAGGACGAAGTGCGACGTGTCGGCGAACATCTGGGGTTGCCGGAGGAGATCGTCTGGCGGCATCCATTCCCCGGGCCGGGGCTGGCGGTGCGGATCATGGGGGCGGTGACGCGCGATCGGCTTACGCTGCTGCGGGCGGCGGACAAGATCATCATCGAGGAAATTCGCGCGGCGGGGTGGTATCGGAAAATCGCGCAGGCGTTCGGCGTGCTGCTTCCGGTCAGTACTGTCGGCGTGATGGGCGACGGGCGATCGTATGCGGGCCAGCATGTGGCGGCAGTGCGTTTTGTGGAATCGGAGGACTTCATGACCGCCGACTGGGTGCACATGGACTATGAGGTTCTGGCCCGGATTTCCAACCGCATCATCAACGAAGTCAAGGGCATCAACCGCGTCGTCTATGACATTTCCTCGAAACCGCCGGCGACGATCGAGTGGGAATAAATGAATTGTCACAGCAGCCCTCGAATTGTAAGATGCCAATGTGAGTTCAGTTGCTGACAACATCCGCGAATTCCTCAACCGAGAGCCCTTTGTTCCCTTCCGCTTAGTTATGAGTAGTGGACATGCCTACGACGTAGTCAGCCCGCAGTCGGCTGCGCTGCTGAAATCAGAGGTTTTCGTTGTTTTCCCAGATGGCGAGCGTTGGTCACATCTCCCCTTCCTGCACATCGCACACATTGAATCGATCAGCAACGGACGAGGTCGGAACGGCCATCCAAGGCGAAAGCGCAAGTCCTGACGAACCAATTTGTTGACTTTCGAGGTGCCAATCCGCTACGCTGGTTTGTTATGGGGAACGGCGGTTCACGCACTTTTGCACGTATTCTGTGGTTGATTGCGTTGTCAGTTCCAATTCTTCTTCCCGAAGTATCTGCCCAAGACAGTGCGGTAGACGATTCGGCCGGCCCCGAAGTCGATAACACCACGCTCGAAGTGTTTGTTCCCGGGGCCGATGAAAACACACCGCCAAAAATCGATGTCGTATTCGCCTGGCGCGACTGGTTGCTATCGCACGGGATGGTGATGGACCGATGCGGACAGGATCTGCGGTCGGGAAGGTTGAATGTTGAAATTTACGACGCATCGCAGCGCGGGCTTCTGCTCAATGCGGGATTTCGCATTCTCAGCGACGCACGAGCCGATGAAACCGGCGGCGTCGCAACGCAGTCGCAGTATTTCGACCCAACCGAAATCGCGACCATGCTGGGGCAGGTGGTCGCCGCACATCCCACGATCGCGCGCGCATTCACGATCGGCACAACCACGCAGGGCCGCAGCATCTGGGCCATCGAAATCTCAAATCAGCCCAACGCCGTCGAAGATGAACCGGCGATTCAGTTCAACGGGCAGCATCACGCCCGCGAAGTGGCCACGTCGCACATCGCGATGGACGTCGTGACGACGCTGACCAACGGCTACGGCATCGATCCGCAGATCACCGCGTGGGTGGACAACTACACCACGGTTGTCGTGCCGATGGTCAACCCCGACGGCATCCAATTCGTGTTCAACGGCAACAGTTCGTGGCGAAAAAACCGGATGACGTACTCCTGTATCGGCGTCGATTTGAACCGCAACTATCCGTATCTGTGGGGACCGGGATGCGGATCGAGCTCGACGTGCAGCAGCGACACGTATCGCGGGCCGTCCGCCGCTTCAGAGCTCGAAACGCTGGCGATGATCGGGCTTGAGGATCAATATCATTTCGTGATGGCGACTTCCTATCACTCGTTTGGGCAATTCATCGATTATCCCTACGCGTGCAGCAATGGCTCGCCGGCCGGGCAGATGCCCGAACACCCGGTGATTGACGAAATGATGCACGGGGTGTCGGACGGAATCTTCGCCGTCGACGGGACGCGGTATGCAGTCAATTCGCCGGTTCCCGCCGGAGGGGTCAACGGCGATGACACCAGCTGGTACTATGCGCATCGCGGCGTGTACTCGTTCATCATTGAAGTCGGCACGAGTTTTGAGCCGCCGTTTTCCCAGGTCGCGGGAATCGTGAATCAGAATCGCGGAGGCTGGAAGTATCTGTATGACCGGCTCGGCAAGGCGCGGATCGATGTTCATGTTCGTGACGCGTGCTCGAAGGAGCCGATCGCGGCCCAGGTCACGCTGACCAACTATGTCTATGACACCGGCGAAACTCCGCGCATCACCTCGCTGCCTTATGGGAAATGGACCTACGTCGTACCGGCCAATGGGTCCTACACTGTTCGAGCCTCCAAAACGGGATATGTCACGCAGGATGCCGTAATACCCGTCGCTAATGCGCCTGTTCCCATCACCATTGATCTTCAGCCTGATACGCCGTGCGTCGCATCGAACATTCCGGCAACATCCACGTATGGATTGATCGCCATGAGCGCTGCTCTCGTCGGAGCCGGCACACTCATTCATCGCCGCAGGGCTTGAACAATCGCCTGCTTCTATCCGCCGATATTGCTGCGAAGTTTCACGAGCAATTCCCGCTCCTGGGAGAGGCCCCGCGACGAGGGCAACAGGCGATCCGGCAGGTCGGCGGCCAGCGCGTCGAATGTGTCGAGAAAATCCGTGATTCGCGTGATCGCAGCAGTGCGGCCTGCACTGTCCTGATTGAGGTAGGCGGTGTATACGTCCGCGCAAACTGCCTTCATCAGCAATGCCGTGTTCAAGAGCAACACGCCGCGGCGCACGCTTTGTGTCTGAAACCAGCCCGGGTCGGCGTCGGCCGTGAGACCGGCGGGAACTCCGGCATCGTAAGGGCCTCTACCCACAAGATCGCCATCCTTGGTCGTGTAGCCTGCGGTCACAACACCCAGAGTATTGGCAACGTTCAGGTCTACGAGGGAACCGACCCGCAATCGCACAAACGCCACTTTGCTGGTTTGACGCGGACTCAAAAAAAGAGTCGGCACGGTCAACTGCAATTGGTGGCCAATCGGTTCCGGGGCGGACAGACCCTGGACATCGACCACGTCGAACTCAAACGGAATATCCACAGTCAGGGCAACATCGTAAACGACGGGGGCGACCAGAAACGCAAATTCCTCGTCGAAGACCTCGACGATTGTGTCGAAGTCCTTCAGAAAAAACGAATTGCCTCCGCGAACGTTCGCAATATCCCCCGTCACGCCGTCACCGAATTCAGAGCCGACGCTGAAGACCGTCGTTCCCACGTTGTTCACGGACCAGGTGCGCATGACATCGAGGGCATCGTTGAGTCGCTGGCCGCCCCCTGGGTAAAGCTGAGCATCGGTGAAGAGCAAAACGCGATCGAGTCGCGCATCGGAAGTGTGACCCGCAACGGTTTGAAATCCACGGAGAAGCCCCCCCGCTGCATTGCTGTCTCCCTCCGGCGTCACGCCGTCGAGGGATCCCTTGATGGCCGCGATGTCATCGCCGGCGGCAGCCTCCAGAACCGTTTCGCTTTGCCCATTAAACACCACAATGCTCACCAGGTCCTCGGGCGTGAGTTGGGCCAGGAGGCGATCGACAGCGTAGCGAACTGCGTCGAATTTCGTTGTGCCCGAGCGGTCATCGACAGGCTGGTCCATGATCCGGCCATGGTCGATCACCAGTCCCAGGTTGAGCTTGCCGCGTACAAATGTGTCCGGATCGATATCGGTGCCAATGCCAATCTGGATGGTGGCCTGCGGAGTGATCGCATCGAAGTCCTGGTGCCACGCGGTGTCCACATTGACAAAAACGCCCTGCGCATCCGGACGGGTATTGGAGAAGATCGCATGGTCCGCGAGGAAGCTCTCCACGGTGATCGAATCAGGATCGGGCACACCGCCGCCCTGAATGGTTTCGCGAGCCGCAGCAATGCTCAACTCGCCACCTGGCGCCGGACCAGAAGGGCCCGCACCGCAACCGCAAAGCAAATGGGCGGCGAAAATCCCTGCGATCAGCAAGGGAACATGTCGTTGTTGCATGAATTCCTTTCCGAAATCAAATTGTAATTGGCTCAGGTCAACTATCGCCGTGGGATAGTGTCCGGTCGAATCGCGAATCGGGATGGCGGCTTTACGGCGCAGACTGGCTCGCTCTCGGCGAGCGTACGCGAAAATCCTTCCCTCCCAGCGATCTCGACAGGGCGTAAAGAATCGCTGTAAGGAGACAAAGCGATACCCAGCCAATCAGCGCACGTCGTATCCATCTGCGGCGTTTCGCATCCAAACGTCCCGCGTTCCCGGGCATAACGCGTTTTTTTTCCCGACCTCGCCCCATGTTTGGAAATCCTAATTGGCGGCCAGGGGCCTGGGCCCCTTCAGGTCCGTACGCGCCGGCGCGAGTTTCGGCGCAGGCCGGTGTCCAAATTTTTCGTAGTTTTCTGTATGCATGCTGGTCAGCGGGATTGGCCGCCCGTCAATGAACATGTGCGTTACGACCATGACCGTCTGGGCAGGCGAACCGGTGGTCACGATCACATCGGCCTGCTTTCCGACTTTCAGCGAACCGACGCGATCCGCCATGCCGAGTATTTCCGCCGCACCCAGGGTAAGTGCATACTCCGCCTTCTCCTTCGGCAAGCCGTGGGCAACCGCCATCCCCACCATCGACGGAAGGTCAAACGCCGCCGACGCGCTATCCGACGCAAACGCAAAACGGACTCCGGCACGGTCGAGATCGCCCGCGCAACGATACACGGAATCCCAGGGTTCATATTCGCTTCGCGGATAGTTCAGCGGCGTGGCAAGAATCACCGGGATGTTTTCCTTCGCAAGCTGCTCCGCAAGCTTCCAGCTCTCCTGCGCTCCATACAGAATGGGCTTCAACTTTTGTTTCTTCGCAAATTCCAGCGCGTCAAGGATCTCCTTGTAGGTCGCGACCTCAAGAATCACGGGTTTTTCGCCGCGCACGTAGGGAATCATTGCTTCGAGCGTCAGATCCGTCTCAAATTTCACGTCGCGCGATTTTTCGCTGAGCAATTTGACCTCAGCATAATGATTCGCCCGCGCGAAGAACTCCTCCAGTTCCCGCATGGCCCTGGTGTGTTCTTCCTTTCGCTTGCGTTTTTGATCTTCGGGGTCGTCAGCGCCGGCCGTGCCGAACTCGATCCCCTCTGCGGCGGCCAATCCTGTGTTCACGGATTCACACAGATGATCGTCGTAATGACCCGGTCCACGCCGTCGGCGTTCCAGCAGGTCAATAGGCAGGCTCGGCACACTCAAATGCAGTGCAAACGCATTGACCTCGATCATTTCCGGCGCGGTCCAGCCGTCCAGGTGGATCACCGAACTTTGTCCCGCAACACGCGCGCCGCCGGGCCGGGCAAGAACCGAGGTGATTCCCGCAGTCCGGGCGATGGGGATGAGTTCGCTATGCGGATGGACGGCGTTGGCAGCGATCAGTTCGGGGTGGTAGTTGCCGATGTCTCGGAAATCACGCGTCGAACGCAGCGAATCGATCTCGCTCAGGCCCAGAATGCTGCCCGCATCGATCAGGCCCGGATACACGTGCAACCCTGTCCCGTCGATCAATCCCGCGCCAGGCGGAGGAGTGATGTTTGCGCCGACTTCGTGGATTTTATCTTCCAGAATGACAAGCGTGCCCCGCTCAATGACCGGTCCGCTCACCGGGTGAATCGTGGCATTCGTTATGGCGTACAACCGGTGCTGCGTCTTTGGAATCGTGCGATTGATTTTTTCGCCGACCGCCGGACCCGCCGACCAGGCGGCCTTCTCGGCTCGCTCAGGCCGCGCGTCCTCGAAGAAGACTTCGCCATCGATGATGGTCATCACGCACTTGCTGAACGTGTCGAGCGGGTGGCCATTGAACAAGGCCACGTCGCCGTCCTTGCCGACTTCCAGGCTGCCGACGCGATTGTCGATTTGCAGTTGTTGTGCGGGATGGAGCGTGATGAGCTTGAGCGCTTCGGTCTCGTCGAGCCCGCCCCACTTGATTGTCTTGGCCGCCTCCTGAGCCATGTAGCGGATCGTATTGGCCGAGTCTGAATTAAGCGTCGCGTTGACTCCGCCATGGGTCATCATCGCGGCGTTGTACGGCACCGCCTGGTAGGCCTCGACCTTGTAAGCCCAGTCGTTGGCGAACGTCGATGCGCCGCTGCCATGCCGTGCGATCTCGGGCGTGATGCGATAGCCTTCGAGCACGTGATGGAGCACGCCGACGCGTACGCCATAGTCCTCGGCGGCCGCGAGAAGCCGCAAAATTTCTTCGGAACGATAGCAGTGGCTATGGATGGTCAGGTTGCCCGCCAGGATGTCGGCCATCGCGTCCAGGCGGAGGTCGCGTCGCAGAGGTCGCGGATCCGAGCCGGCCTTGAAATCGCGATCGAACGCGTCCCATTCACTTCGATAGATTCTGCCACGCTCGAATGCGTTGCGAATCACGGATTCGACGCCCATCCGGGTGGTGGGGAAACGTTTTCCGAAGTTTTCCGGGAAGTTGGCCTGGGTGACGTTTTCGCCGAGCGCGAATTTGATCGTGCGCGGCGCGTCGGCGATCACCATTTCGGAAACCGGGCGGCGGTATTTGAGCTTGAAGACCACGTTCTGCCCGCCGATGGGGTTGGCCGAGCCGTGCATGGCGTGGTGTGTCGTGACGCCGCCGGCCAGCGCCCGATAGATCGCGATGTCAAAGGGGTCGATGGTATCGCCGACTCTCACTTCGGCGCTGATGGCGTTGGGGGATTCGTTCACGCCGTCGATGCCCAGATGCGAATGTGGATCGATGATGCCCGGCATCGCATAAAAGCCCGTGCCATTCACGGTCACGACGTCACCGGTCACGGTGGGCGCTCCATCCATTTTCCCGAGTGCGGCGATCTTGCCCTTCGTGATGAGCACAAATCCCCGTTCGATCGGTGCAGAAGCGATCGGCAGAATTGTCACATTTTGAATCAGGATCGAGCCACTGGTTTTGCGAGCCGGAATACGGTCGGCGAGGATTTCGGAGGCGAACGCCGGTCCCTTGTCAGGTTCGTCGGGTACGGCCGCCTTTTCGTCTGCCTTTTCCTTGTCCGGTTCCTTTTCCTCCTCCGACTTGTCGCCGGACTTCGCATCCTTGTCTTTTCCGTCCTTTTTCTTGTCCTCCTTTTCCTCGATCTCGATTTTCCTGCCGTTGACGAAAACATATTTGACGGTCGCCTTCTCATCAGCGACCGGCTTGGTCATGAGCGTGAGATTGGCGACCTGGCCGGGTGCGATGCGGCCAAGCTGAGTTTTCATTCCCAGGAAATCGGCGGCGTTGGCGGATAGCGCTTCAATGGCGGAATCCACGGGAAGGCCCTTCTCGATGACCAGCCGCAGATTCTTCGTGAATTCGGAAGCGCTCTTGAATTCTCGCGTTGTAAATGCGAAAGGAATGCCGGCTTCGTGCAGGCGTACAACATTGGCCGCCTGTTCCTCCCAGAGCCGACGCTTTTCCTGCCGCACCTTGAGCGGCTCGTAGAGTTCGGGATCCTTTTCGTCGTCCTTTTTACCCGCTTCCGCCGACTCTTTGGCCGGTGCGGGTTTTTCCGGCGACACCGGTTTCTTTGGAGTTTCGGCATCCTCCCTGGAGGGAGGCGTCTCTGTAGTCTCGCCTGCCTTGGGAGTCTTTTCAGGCTCTTTGGAATTCTCCGCATCCTGCGGTCCCTTGGCCTTGGGAGGTGATTTCTTCTTCTTTCCGTATTCGGGCTCTTCGTCAAACTTCAGGCTGACGATGAGCGGAACGTGCTCGGCTTTGATCCGGTCGGCGACTCTCCACGCCTCTTTGCCGCCGGAAATCATGACATTGAGGCCGAATTCCCTGCCCAGATCGAGCGCCCGCCTGATTTCGTTCTCGGTATTTGCGGTGAAAATCACCGGCTGCGAACGGGCGAGAATCGGCTGCAGCGCATCAAGCCCCGCATCGGTCGCAACGGTTTCGCCGTCGTTGGGATGGCGTTCGTGCCATTTGAGCAGCTTGGCCTGCCAGCGAGCATCGAGCAGCGTCTGACGAAACACGGCGAACACTCCGAGAATCGTGCGCGGATACTCACCCGGCTCGCCGACGGCAAACGAGGCATGTTGGGCGACATGCTCCGCAAGGATGGATCGACGCAACGGGTCTTCGCCAAGGTCGATCAAATCACTGCTGCCGCCGAAAATCCCGTCGCGCGGGGCAACGAGCGCCGTGGTGAACCCTTCCTTGCGCATCGCCTCGCGGGCTTTGGCGTCGGCCGCATAGATTTCCGCCCCCCGCAATTCCGCCCGGACTCCTTTGCGACCGGCCTCGCGCGTCAGCGTCTCCGCCTGCTCGGCCGCGTCGGGATTCACGCCCTCGGTCCGCGCCCGCTCCTCAACCGTCCGTTCCTTCTCCAGGATTCCCAGATGACTGTGTGCGTCGATGAAACCGGGGTAGGCGATCATGCCACTCATGTCGATGCGCCGCGCGTCGGCGGGAATTTCAACCGCGGGTCCCACTGCCACGATTCGTCCTTCGCGGATGACGATCGTCCCCGACTCGATGGTCTGTCCGGTCCCCGTAACGATCCTGACATTGGTGAGGGCGATCGGCGTTTCAAATTCCGCCAGCGCGGTGGGAGCCGGCAGTGATCCCAACCATGCGGTCAATACCCAAAGGCGCAATCCCAACTGTAACTTTTGCAAGCAACACCTCACAAGGAAATTGGTTATCCACGTCGACGGCGAAGCCGGAATTCTGGCGTCAACATTTGGTCAACGAGTGTATGAAATGCGGCCCGGAGTGTCGACGCAGGGCCCGTTGGTACTTGTCAGATCAGACGCCGAGCGTTTGCCGGTGTTCGCGTTCCCAGCCGCGAAGCTGCTCGATTACGTCGACGTGGCGCTGAATCGTGGATTTGAGCTCGCTGGAGGGTCCGCTGAGTGCGAACACGTGGGGCCTGCCCCCGGACCGGGCGGACAGGTCAGCCAGAAAATCATCCCAGCTTCCTTCATAGAGTGTGTCGCGGATTTGGATGAGCATCCGCTGCTCGTCGGTGAGCGAAAGGGCCTGCTTTGCGTTGATTTTCCCGGCAACCATCTTACGACCTTCCAGAATTCAGGAATTCAGAAAGACGATGGTAGCGTGGCCCCGCTCCGGCTGCAAAACATCTCAGGCGAGCCGCGTCCGAAAGCGAACCTTGGCGGCGATCAGCAAACACAGAGCGAGCATCACAAGACCCCACTGCGAAGTCGTCGGTATGTCGCCGCATTGATCGTCAACGTGGGTGCAGCCGGTAGGCGTGCACTCATCGGTGGTGCAAATATCGCCGTCGTCGCAGGCGGCATGGCTCAGGGCATGCGCGCAACCATTGGCCGCCTCGTCACAGGAATCAATGGTGCAGGCCACTCCGTCGTCGCAACTTGGGGGCGGGATGATCCGACAACCCAACTGCGCGTCGCACGTTTCCAGTCCATTGCAAAACAGACCGTCGTCTTCGCATACATGAATGGTGAGCGATTGCAGCTGGGGAAGTACGTAGGTCGGCAGGGGTTCCGCCGCATTGGCGATGAACGTGTACCCAATGTCGGAAAGGAATGAGAATTCAAATGTCCCGCAGGCGGTATCGCCAGCCAGAAGCTCAAGAGTTCCAATGTAACGCGCAAGCCCGAGGTCAGCCGGTCCGTCCCCGAACGACGTCGTTCCGCCATATCGATAATGTCCCAGATAAAAAGGACTGACTGCGACCAGACCGGAAAACCCCTGAAAAATAAAATCCGGACGATCCACGGACATATAGGCTCCGAGGTCAGGATCGAAATTTGTTCCCGTGCAAATTCCCAATGGATCACACGTCAGGTAGGGTGGCGTGGTGCAGGGACAAGATTGAGGATCCACCGGGGCATCCCATCCCACGGGCAGCAATGTTCCCACCGTACCCGAAATCGCGCCGTCGCGCGTCAGAATGGATACCTGGAAAGTTCTGACAACATCGAGGACGGAACCCCAGCAGGAAAGGAAGATCTCGGTGGTCAGCACGTCTCCGGGACGAATGGTGATCTCGTTACGTGGGGTAATGCGCTCGCCATTGATCGATGCCGCTTTGAGTGAATAAAGCGGTCCACCCTGCGGGTTTTCACAGACGAGGACAAGGCATTCATCGGGAATTCCATCGGTGTCCAGATCGGCGGACATGCCTGAACCTATGTCACATTCGTCCGGCACGAGGTTTGCATTGCAGTCTTTGCTTACTGAAGTGGCGATGTCACAGCGGTCCCGAAAGCCGTTCAAGTTGCAGTCCGCATTGGATTCGCAATCGTCGAGGATGACATTCTGGTCGCAATCCATTGCTGGCGCGTTCAAGCGCTCGCAGCCGTCATGCACGCCATTCTGATTGCAGTCAACGCCGGCCGCATCCACATACACCGCGCCTTTTCCTTCGAGATCATCATACGGACTGCCGACCCCCAGAAGGCCGCCGGAAAGCGCAACACTGAACCCAAACAAAGTGGGAACCGTTGCTCCCGCCGGACCGTTGATGGCACGCTCGATCGCCCAGACTCCGGCGCAATTGCGATACACCCATGCGCTCCCCTGGCCCCCTCGATCAAAAGGGTTGCCCACGGCCAGAAGGTCTCCCTCCATCGCCAAGGCGCCTTCCTGATTTTCATCACTGGCGCCGCCGGGAGGATTCAACTCCTGTTGCAGCACCCAATTCCCCGCTACATCCTTGTATATTTGAACCGCTCTTCCGCCTGTCGTGCGAACCGAACTAACCGCAAAATAATCGTTGTCCATCGCCAGGGGGTACCCAACACCATTGGCGGGCAGAATTCCCGGGTGCAACGTTGTTTCCAATTGCCATGTAACCCCGTCAAAGCGGAACAATGTCACTGTAGATATACCGCCGACAGCCAGTGAGTTGCCGCTGATCGCGACTGTTGTTGTGCTGGATCCGGCCGCAACGCTGAGGGTCTGCTGATGCGTCCAAATTCCTCCTGTGTGGTGATAGACATTCGCCGACGTGGAATTGTAATCGCCCATAATGGCGTTATCGCCATCAATATCCACTTTGATCGAGGGCACGTTGATGAATTGTTCGAGCGCCCAAACCGTGCCGTTGAAGCGGTAGATCGTCGCACCGGCGGTACCACCGGCGATGAGGACATCGCCGTCGATCGCCACCGCAAAAAAGGAATCGCCGGTAATTTTCTGTTCTTGATTCCAATTTGATCCGTCGAATCGGTAAATGTAGATCGACCCGTAATAACTGGCGCTCGCCAGTACATTTCCGCTCATGGCGATGGCACTACCGAACAGGTCATCCGGGGCCAGGTCTGCGGGAGATATTCGGATAGGTGCACCCGCACTCATAGATGTGAGCAACATATTAAAGACAAGAAAGGCGCAAGCCCTGCCTCCCGACCTCGCGTTGCTCATTCCGCCGGTCGATGAAAAACGCCTCATCATGTTCAAAAGCCGATTGCCGCGACTACGGAGTGATAGTTGCATATGCTTCCCCCTTGGCGTGCCGTTTTAGGACGCCAACCCGTAAAGAGTCAACCGAATTTCTACCAGAAAAGCGTTCTCAGTTCAAGCGGAAAGGCTTTCCATGTAAAAAAACGGAACGACTCATAGGAGTCGTCCCGTTTCTTGTATTTCTTACGTTTGGAGTAACGGCTTTACGGAGCTACGTCGGCTCCAAGCACCGGCGCGGCAGGCTCCGTGACTGTTGTGGGAGAGCCATCGTCGGAGGCAGGCGTGTCGCTGCCGCCGGAAACATCATCCACAGGAATGGGAGTCGGCTCAGTGGGAAGCGGGCTATCCTCAAAGTCGTAGGGCAGGCCAAAGAATAGCTCTGACTCTGTGCTTTCCAAATCAGCAAGCGAAGCGCTATGCACGCCGAGGTCCGTCACTGCAAACAGATCGTCGCCAACAAACACGCCGCGGGTGAACGACGCGCCCCACCACTGCGATTCATCAAATCGCGTGCTGACGCGGCCAAGCTCAGTCAGCCCCGACTCCACCGATACACGGAAAACGTAAAGGCCATCGAAGCCCGTCGGCTTTTCCGGAACCGCATCCACCGGGGGATCTGTAGCAAGACCGCTATCGTCGGGCGGTGGAATCAGCACATCACCCTCGGAACCCGATGAACCGCCACTGGCGCCCGAAGAGCTGCTGGTCCCGTCACCGGTTTCGACATCGGCAATACCACCATCCACCATCCCGCCGTCTTCGAAGTAGGTGTACTCATAGATCGACATCGGCAGCGCGACGACTCCGCCCTCGGCGAAATAGGTCAGCGCCTTGGGATCCCACAAGGCCTCGGAATACGCCGATGTGTTCGCGTCGGCGCCGATGATGACATTGCTCTTGAGCGTCGGGTTCGCAAAATCGGTCACGTCGAAAATCGAAAGCTGAACGCCCCAATTGCCCGGCGACTCCGGCGGAGGAACATACTGTCCCACCGCAAGCATGTGATTCGCGTCAATCGGCGTAAGGAACGTTGAAAATCCCGGAACCTTGAGCTGCCCGATCAGTTTGGGATTGGCCGGATCGGCGAGATCAACGGTGAAGAGCGGATCGACCTGAAGGAATGTCACTACATACCCACGATCGCCCATGAATCGCGCGGACTGAATGCTCTCGCCGGGTGCGATGTTTTCAATCTTGCCTATGACGTTGAGCGATGCGTCTGCCTGACTCAGTACGTACACACTGTTGGTTGACTGCGTAACCTGTCCGCCCGTGCCGGTCGCCTCGTCGAAGAACCAGGTGGGGTCGGTGGTCGTGGCCACACGGAGATTTCCGTTGTATTCGCTCATCGAATACTGATTCAGAATTCGACCGGAAACCGTACCGAATGCGACCGGCGTCGCGTTTCGCCCATCATATTTGAACTTGTAGATATCCGTGGTTGTGCGGTTGTTCCCCTGCCAATCGTAGTTTGTATTGGTGAGGTACAGCGCCTCCGTTGAAGAATAAATCAGGCCCGGCTCAGCCACCACGCCGACGGCCGTAAATCGTGCGTCGGCATCGATATCCATGTCAACGACCGTGACGACTCCAAAGCCATCGGGATTGCCGGGGTGATACAGATTTTCCCACGTCACGACGTTTCCGCTTTCCTCGCTGCCGTCTGCATTGGTGCGGGTGTATTTCGGCAGAATCGTCTGCGAATCTATGCCGGATACGTCGAGTTCGGGAGCGCCCAATCGTGGAAGCACGTCATAGTAGTAGTCTTGATAGTTGGCCAGGACCAGGTGCATGACTCCATCCACCATGCGACTGGAGGCCACGCTGCCGTCGATCTTGGTCGAAGAAAGCACGCGCGGCGAAGCGGGATTGGAAACGTCGATCACCGTCGATCGTGTACTGGGTCGCTCGTAGACGAAATCCATCGGCGGCACGATGCCGATGTCTGTGGAAATTGGCTCCGCACTGATCGTTTCATGAGCCGAAGCTCCGTCGCCTGACGGCGAGCTATCCGCCGGCTCAGGCGCGACAGTGTCAAAAAGGATTGGATACAGGAAGCCGCCGCCGTTGGTCAGCGCGACGACCTGGTTGCCGTGCAAGTACATGTCGCGGCCATACCCCTTCAGCTCCGTCTCACTGAGTAGTTGCGTTTCACCATTTGCCCCAAGGCTCACGATCCGCAGGACGCTGTTCTCATTGTGCGAGCTGATGACGTAAAGATTGCGCCCATCGGTCTTGACCACATCAGATTCATCCACTCCCTGTTCCTGCGTCGTGGTTCCTGAGTGGGAACCATCGTTGATCTGGGCGGAGTCGGAAAAGCCGGGATCGACCGGGGCGGGCGCAGGCGCCGCACCGCTGCCGCCATCCGCAGACGCGTCGCTTTCACCCGGCGCCCCCGTGGCTGTGCCATCACCTTGGCTTACGCCGGTCATGCTGCTATTGCGCTGCGTGATCTGCCCCTGCATGTACGAGAGCAGCTCGGCTTCGGACGAAAATGCCTTCAATTCTGATTTATTCGTTGAATCGCCGCCGGAATCGACGAACAGGTTGCACCCGAAGGGCAAAGAGCAAATCAACGACGAAACCACCGCGCACTTGATGAATGACCGAAACATTCGACGCCTCCATTTCGCTTGTGATTTAGAGCGAGTTACGCCAACACTCCATTATCGCCCCCTACCCCAAGTATGCGATACACAAGTGGCCGGTCAAGGAAAAGTGCCGCATTACGCTTTCTTACGCACTGATCTCCGATGAATGCCTGCATTTTGACTGCTATTTTGACCTCCCTGGACCTGTTTATCAGCACTGACACGATGGTTGTTGTGGGTTCGACATGCGGCGGTTAGCCTTTTTTACGTTGATTTTTGAAACCAATTTTTGGAATCTTTGAAAGCCAGGGGAGCCCATGGACACTCTTCTCGATCGTTTTTCCCGTTATGTCAGAGTCGAAACCACGGCCGTCGAGCAAACGGACAAATATCCGAGTTCGCCCGGCCAGCTTGAGCTGGGTCGGATGCTGGCGGACGAGTTGCGGGCCTTGAAAGTTGCTGATGTTTCGCAGGACGAATTCGGCATCGTCTGGGGCACGATTCCCGGCAATGTTGCCGGCGCGCCGACCATCGCCTGGGTCTCCCACATGGACACCTCGCCGGAGTTCACGGCCAAAGGCGTCAAGCCGATCGTCCACAAAAACTATGACGGCAAGGATATTGTGCTCCCCGGCGACAAGTTGCGGGTGATCCGCGTGGCGGATTCGCCCGTACTCAAGCAACTTGCGGGCAAGACCATCATCACCTCAGACGGCACGACGTTGCTCGGCGCGGACGACAAGGCCGGCGTCGCCGTGATCGTGTCAGCGATCGCACACTTGATGGCTCACCCCGAAATCAAGCACGGTCCGATCCGCATCGTGTTCACTTGCGATGAAGAAGTCGGCCGGGGCGTGGACAAGCTCGACCTCAAGAAGGTCAATGCGACATGCGCCTACACGCTCGACGGCGAGACCATCGGCGAACTCGACACCGAAACGTTCTCCGCCGACCTCGCGATCGTAACCATCACCGGACGCAATATTCATCCCGGCCTGGCCACCGGCGTCATGGTCAACGCGATTCGACTTGCCGGCTTGTTCCTGTCGCGCATGCCCTGGCAGACGCTGGCCCCGGAAACCACATCGAAACGCGAGCCATTCCTGCACCCCTATGTTCTTGAGGGCGGCGTCGAAAAGGCAACCATTCGCATTTTGCTGCGCAGCTTCGAAACGCCCGATCTTGCAAAGCTGGCCGACGTATTACGCGCCGTAGCCGCTACCGTTACCAATGCACACCCGCGTGCCAAAATCGATATCGACGTGAAGAAGCAATACCGCAATATGCGCGAAGCACTGGCGAAAGAACCGCGCTGCGTGGACCTTGCAGCCAAAGCGATCAAGGCTTGCGGCATCGAACCACGCTTTCAGGCCATCCGCGGCGGAACCGACGGCTCTCGTCTCAGCGAGCTGGGCCTCCCCACCCCCAACCTGGCGGTCGGCATGCACAACTTCCACTCACCGCTGGAATTCGCCTGCCTCGAGGAAATGGAGTCTTCCGCCAAAATCCTCATCGAATTAGCCCAACTCTGGGGTGGGGAAAAATAAGGCGCAAGTCGGGTCGCCGACCGGCCGACATGGCTTGGGTTTGCAAGTGCAAGTGAAAGCAGTCTGCCCGAAATGCCACTCTACGGACGCCAGGACGTGGACCGCCCACAATCTCGCGTTGACATTTCTGGAAACCCTGCTGCTCATGTTGTTGACCATTTCACGAGCCAGCACGATTGCCACGCTCTGCGGCGTGGATAGTTGGCGGCTCAAGCACAGGTGCCGCAAGTGCGGACATCGATTCTCCGTGTCGACCACACCATCGCGCAAATACGGTCATTGCCCCAAGTGTGACTACAAACTTACGGGCAACACGTCTGGCCAATGCCCCGAATGCGGCTGGCAGATTCCAACATGGTGGAAAACCTCATCCGCACCCGCACAATCAAATCTTGTGGAGTAGCCTGGCGCAAGCCATCGCGGACACTCCAAAACTTCGCCGCCTCATGCCCGACAATCTGCGATCATCTGCGGAACACCCCCGCTATCGCGTCTGCTGACTTTTTCCGTGCATTGCGTTAAATTGACCGTGCCGGCCAACGGGCCGCTTCGTTTCGGAGAAATTTGATGAGCAAGAAACTATTCGTGATCCTGCCTCTCCTGATCGTACCGACTGCGTGCCATTCCTATGGCACCGTGCGAGTGAATTCGTATTGGGGGACAACCATTGAACGCCCGGCCCTTGGTAGCGTGTATGACTGGTCCGCGGGGTCCGGCCATCTGGAACCGGGACAGGATCAGCGCATATCCGCAGCCGTTCAGGAAGACGCCGAACGCGAATTGGCGGCGATGGGTTTCGTAAAGCGCGAAGGAACACAACAGGCCGATTACCTGTTTTCCCTCCATACCGGACGCGGATTGCAACCCAGCCCCAGCGGACCGGAGCAGCGTGCCAACCTGGCCGTCAGAGTTCTCGCGGCGTCTGATGGACACTTGATCTATTGCGCATCGGCTGACGCGCTCATCGATCCCATGCTTAGCCCCGAAGTGCGACGGACACGGATTGACTTCGCCGTGAGCGAAATCCTGCGTCCGCTCAACCCCTGCCCGCATTGCGCATCGTGCAGGCATCATTCAAATTGTACGCATCATTGATCCGAGGCGCCGGGTTCATTTGCGAGCCGCATGGCTTGGTTTCCCCTACCCGCCATGCATCGAGTCTCTGATCGTTTGATGCATCACATCATCAATCACGGCGGCGCGTCGTACCGAATGATTGCAGACTTCGTGCCTTCGCCGATCAGGTTGACCGCCGAATAGGAACGGCTGGGCTGGGCCGCAAACGGCAACGCGGCAAAGTCCCGAACATCCACATCCCCGTCGCCATCCACATCGAACACCATGGGACATTGAGGCCCATCCGAATCCGCGTCCGGCCCCGACAGGCACGCCGCGAACGCCGACTGATCGTCCAGCCTGGTGGCCCCGTCGCCCGTCCAATCCGCCGCCTTGCTCGCCACCGGAAACGAAATCACGCGAACGGCCACGCCCAGCAGGGCCGCATCCGTGCTCTGTGATCCACAAACCACATTGCTGGGAATCCCCTGAATCCGGGCCGAACCCACCTCGGTGTGCAAGTCCTCGTAAACGAAATTGTTCGGCGCATCATAATGACTCAGCAACGTCTGATCCCAGCAAGTCACGCACTGGGTCGTCCCCGAAAAGAATACCTCGTCCATGTTGACGATATCGAACTTGGCCTTGGTCGTGAGCGGCCCGTCGTGATCCTGTCGAAAGTCCTGACTCACCGGCATCAGCGTCAAGTCCGTATCCACGTGAAACAGTCGCTGATCCCCAAACAGTGGAAGGTCGCCCACAGCCGAGAAGTTCATGAGCAGCGTTGCATACGCCTGTTGATATTCATTGCCGTCCAGACGCAGCACGCCGGGCTCCGGCATGACCTGTCCGCGCGTGCCGGTCAGCGCTCGAAAACTGGTGGCCTCATAACCCCACGAATCTCCATCATTGAATTGAAAAACCGTCGCATCGCCAAATAGATAATTCCAATTGATTTCCCGGCCTTCCTCATCCACCGCCCAAAGATAAAGAAATCCTCGCAGCGTTCGCCCACCGGGATGCTCCGGATCAGGCCGCCCCGGCGGCGGACCGAGGTCGAGATTCGTAATCCTGCACGCGCCGGGCTGGCCCGTCAGCGCGGACCAGTATGTTGATTCAAAGGCCGAAAGGTGGATTCCACACCCACGCTGATTCCACCCGGCGTGCGCGCGCTCGATGACGACGCCGCCAGGGCCCAGCACGGGGTTGAGCGGCGGATCGCCATTGACGTAGTACATGCGGACATGCACCTCATGACTGTACCCATTGGCGAGGTTGATAAGCGTGTCCTGAGTCACTGTGCCGTTGGCATCCCAACTGATTTCCACATCCGGAAAGATCAGCAGGCTTCCGCTACCCCCACCCTGTGCCTCGCCGCATACGAAAGTAAGGCAAGCAATACGAACAATCGTAGCAATGAATGCATTGCCACTTTTCTGATAGACCCGCATGTACTCCCCCCTCCAAATGAGTTGTCGAGAACGATCACCCGCGGCAATCGTCCGCCAGGGCATTATACTAACATCTGGCCGCGCGACCCAAATGACCCTTGGTTTTCCGCGATCCTCAGGCTCCGCTTGAACTCCCTTTCCCCTTGAGAGAGGGCTGGGGTAGGGGCAAAATCGTCCGTAGATTTTTTCTCTGATTACTTGCGATTGAGTGGCGAAAGCAGTTTTATAACAAGGCCTAATACTGGGAGGGGTTATGGCAGATATCCTTCACGACTTTCCGATCCATGCAACGGCGAAGCAGGTTTTTGAGGCCGTTTCGACGCCGGAAGGGCTTGATTCGTGGTGGACCATACGCTCCTCGGGAACACCGGCCCTTGGTGCGGAATACCACCTTTTTTTTGGCCCGCAGTTCGATTGGCGGGCTGTCGTAAGCCGTTGCACGCCCGGCGTGGAATTCGAATTTCTGATGACCCGCTCCATGCCCGATTGGCAGGGCACACGAGTGGGCTTTCTTCTCAAGGAGGAAAACGGAATCACTCAGGTTCGCTTCCATCACATTGGTTGGCCGGAGTCTGGCGACCACTTCCGCACTTCCTCCTTCTGCTGGGCCATGTACCTGCGACTCCTCAAACGATTCGTCGAAAACGGCGAAGTAGTGCCGTACGAACGCCGCCTGGAGGTATAGGAGGTCGTAGGTGGGATCATCGACTCGACGCTTCAAGCAAGCCAAATCGGCTGATTGTGAAAATGCCATTCTTCGCGCGCGCCTTCCATGTTATATTCAAGAAGGCATCCGGCACGTGTTCGATTGCCTTGGACACCCCGATGGCGCGTACATGAAAATTTCCAAACGAACCTGGTTTGCAATCATACTTTACGCCCATGCCGAAGTCGGGTCGGCTGTGTCCACCGTTGTAGTTGTAGGGTGGGCCGTGCCCACCATTCTCGGTTGGAAAGAAGCAGGCGGCGCAGTGCCCACTATTCTTGGTTGGAAAGTCAAACCTTGATTTCCCCGCCACCAAACCAAACTGAATCGCAGCGAACACGTTTGCCGCGTGCTGTTTGGAGCATCATGGCCGTAGTGGTAGTCGTGACTGCCGCCCTGGCCTGGTCCCGCGTCGGCCTGTTGGATTTGCCACACATTCCTTCAACAGTGTCACCCGACAGCGCTGGATTGGGTGGCCTGCACTTTGCGCGGGAACTGGATGTCGCGGCAAGAAAGACAATTGAATCCGATCGCACAAAGCTGAGCGACCCTGACCAGCGCCTGGAGGAAATTCGCGCTCGAGTTCGAAAATCGCCTGAGTCGCTTGCAATGGGCAACGCCTACCGCCTGGAAGTCTTTCGCTTGCGACGAGACTTTCTCAATGAGTCACGCACTCGCGGTGAAATTACGCCGAAATTTCCGCCGCATTTGGATCGCCAGCCAATTGCGTTTTTTGAGGAGTTGGTGCGCGAACATCCGTCACGTGAAACCAAGCTACAATTGGCTCTGGCCTGGGTGGACGAAATGCTGCTTTTCCCGGCCCTCGAAATCAAAGCGCCGTCAAGCGTCCAGTCCGTGGATATCCTCACGGAAATTCTCGATGAGCCCGGCAACGAGTATTACGTCCCCGCACTATTCGCCCGCGGGCTGAACCACCTGCATCGCCCCTCGCGGCTGGTCTGGCCGGAAACCAACAAAACCCCGCTCGACGCTGCCGTGCAGGACATATCCAAATGCGTGGCCATTGGCCGCAAGCTGAAGGTCGGCTCCACCCATTTACAGGCCATTCTGGCCATGACGCTGGGCGACGCCTACGTGAAGGCCGGGCGGCTGAGTGTCGCCCGCTCGTGGTGGCAGATCGCGCAAAACCTGTCCCATGACGATGACATCCAGCAGGCCGTCCGCCGACGCTACGCCTGGGGCGACGAGGAAATCCTCGACCGCCTCGAAGCCGAACTCGACCGGGCACGAACGGAGCTGGACCATACCATGACGGACCTGGCGTTAATGTGGGATTAAGAATGAAGATAGAAGCGAGAAGACTGAAGGTTGAAAAGTATCAGTTAGGTCACGCTGGCCGGTCCTCTTCTATCTTCAATCTTCTCACTTCACTCTTTGGTGGCTTATGCTGATGGCTTCGTCGAACTTGCAACGTCGTCCCATCACATTCGTCGCTCCTTCTCTGCGCGATCCGCGCATCATGATCGCCGCGGCGCTGACGCTCTGGACCACGCTAGGCCAGACCGCCTACTACTTCAATCGCGACTTGCGCGACCTCGTCGCCGCAATCGGCACTGCGTGCACGCTCGATCTGGTGCTGGGAGCCATTCTCTTCCGGCAGATCGCCATCCCCCTCAGCGCCTACATCACCGGTCTGAGCATCGCGATCCTGATGGAGAGCAACGATTGGCGGGTGTATGTCGTGGCCGCGACGTGGGGCATTCTTTCCAAATACCTTCTGCGTGATAGCAAGCGGCATTTCTTCAACCCCTCAAACTTCGCCATCGTGATGACGCTCTGGCTCTGTCACGGAATCGCCAGCGTCGCCCCGGGATCGCAGTGGGGTGCCGACTATCGCATCGCGCTTCTTATCCTCGCCTTGGGACTGATGATGATGCGCCGCGTGAACCGGCTTGACCTCGCCTTCGCCTGGCTGGGCGGCTACGCATTCATGGGCCTGGTCCGCATGGCTCTGGGCCAAGGCGGACTGGTTTTCGTATTGGGGCCGATGACTGGCGCGGAATTCGCACTGTTCACCTTCTCCATGATGCCCGACCCCAAGGCTTCTCCGCCAACGCGCAATGGCCGCATCGCGTGGGGAATCTCCATCGCCGTGATGGACGGCATCCTGCGATATTTCGAAATTCGCTATTCGATGTTCTACGCCCTGTTCGTTCACACAGCGATGCTCCCTATCCTCCACTACCTTGCCGGGCGCGCCGGAATAGAGGAAGCGACCCCCTGGCGCATACTCCAGTGGTCTCTCGGTCGGTCCCATCCAGCCGCGCGGCCTTGAAATGTGGGTTTTTCCTGGAATCGCGGACTGCGATTGTGCTATCATCGGGTGGCGTTGATGACGGGCAAGGGGGTGACCCGATGAATCAGAGTGTTAGACCCAAAATCAGAAGATTGTTGACTCTGCCTATTCTGCTTGCTTGTCTAAGCGACCGGGCGATTGGCTTGGAGCCGATCGCGATACTTACTCCGAGCGATGTGCCGCCAGGTTTCGGCACTGGGTTTGGATTCTCCGCCGCAATCAGCGGAGATTACATTGCCGTAGGGGCTCCCTTTGATTCATGGCGCAACGGCAATTCAGTAGGCGCTGTGTATGTGTTTCGACGCATCGGTCCCAATTGGGTCGAGCAAGTCAAACTTACGGCGTCGGATGGTCAATTTCTGGATCAGCTGGGCTGGTCGGTGGCCATGGACGGCGGCGTGATCGTGGCTGGTGCGCCGGTATGGGACGCTACTTATTGCGGCGCTCGGGGTGCCGGGTCGGCTTACGTTTTCGTAAAAGACAATGCGGGAACCCCGGATGACCCGGATGATGATTTCTGGAAACAAGATGCAAAACTGATTGCGCCATCCCCCCCGAACGGCATCGGACTGGGGATCTCCGTTGCAGTCAGCGGAGACAGGATCGTTGTTGGCAGCGATTGCGGACAAAGCGCCGAAGTGTTTCACCATGAGAACGGATTATGCGTTCATGAGTCCACACTGCTGGAGCCAGAGCCCAGCGTGTATCACGAGTTTGGCTCTGCGGTGGATATTGATGGCGACCGAATCGTTGTTGGAAGTCACGGATACAATGGCCGTAGAGGAGCGGTTTATCTTTTTGCTCGCGACGAACATCAGTGGAATGATGTTCTTCAATTGACGTCCCCCGGGGCGCACGAAATGGATGATTTTGGACAATCGGTGTCGATCTCAGGCGATTTTGTTGTCGCTGGTGCTCCCAATGAAGATCTACTTTGGCCGCAGTCGAGTACTGGCGCAGCCTACGTTTGCGACCTTGAGACTTTGGAACTGCAAAAGCTGTTTCCGTCGCAGCCCGAACTCACGGCTTATTTTGGCCGCTCCATTGCAATTAATGACGGGGAATTATTAGTTGGACAAAAAAACATGGCCACGGGGTTTTTGTATGCGCTATCGCCCAATGGTTGGATGGAAAAATCTGGATTAAATGGAAACGAGTACCAGGATACTGTTAGCGCGTCAATAGATGGAAATTACGGAGTGATTTCAACCCAGATCTATGTTGTTCGCAACCGCGCCAGTCTTCATGATTTTATGAATCTTCAAAACTGTTTTAATGCAGTTGCATCGTTCGATGCATGCAGTGCGCATGATCATGACGGTAATGGGGTTATTGATATTGTCGATTTCGGCGAAACCGTTGCCCTGCTTAACGGACCCTAAACAAAGGTAAGAGGAGTCGAATCATGTGGACAGGTAGTTGGTAGGGCGGGCTATGTCCGCCGCAACCCAATCGCGCGTAGGCGGGCAGAGCCCGCCCTACATGTACATCCCGCCGTTGACGTTGATAACCGTGCCGGTGATGAACCCTGCGCGGGGGCTGGCGAGGAACTGCACGGCGGCGGCAACTTCCTCCGGCTTGCCCAGACGGCCGATCGGAGTCATGGCCTTGACCTGCTCCAGCACGTGGTGCGGCACGGCAGAGGTCATGTCTGTCTCGATGAAACCGGGTGATACCGCGTTGACCGTCACACCCTTGAGCGCAACCTCACGAGCCAGCGTCTTGGTAAAGGCCATCAGGCCGCCCTTGGCCACCGCGTAGTTCGACTGACCAAAGTTACCAATCTGCCCGACGATGGACGTGATGTTGATAATCCGGCCCCACTTGGACTCAATCATGTTGGGAAGCAGGCGGCCAGTGAGGTTAAAAGCGCCATCAAGATTGGTCACAATGACTTCGCGCCACTGTTCGGGGCTGAGCTTCAGAAACGACCGATCGCGTGTGATCCCCGCGTTATTGACGAGGATTTGAATAATTCCGAACGCATCCTGGGCCTTCTCGATCATGGCCACAACCTGTTCGCGGTCGGTGATATCGGCCTGGATGGCCATCGCGCGGCGACCGAGTTTTTTGATGGCGGTCACGACTTCGTCGGCTGCGGCGGAGTTCGAATGGTAATTGACGATGACGTCGCTTCCGTCGCCGGCCAGCGCAATCGCAATGGCCCGCCCGATCCCCCGCGACGAACCCGACACAAGACTGATTTTACCTAGAAGATCCATGTGAACCCTCTTCTGCCTGACCATGCGGAGGCGAATGAAGCCCGCTCCCAGATTGCAAAATGTGGGTCCAGTTTATCGGCGAATGGTGTGAAATGTCAATGATTCTACGCCTGCGGGTGCCAGCCGGCGTCGGCCCAGAGGCTGCCGCTGACCGCCGAATTGCGAAGCATGAAAACGATGGCTTCAGCAATCTCAATGGGGCGAATCAGCCGGCGAAGCTGCGTATTGGGCAACACGCGGTCGCGGATCAGGTCCTCCCCCATCGCCCGCACCATGGGAGTATCGGTGAAGCCGGGATGGATGATCGCGCAGCGAACGCCATAGTAAATCGCTTCCTTGGCCAGGGTCGCCTGAGCACCTTCGAGTCCTCTCTTGGCCGTCGCGTACGAAATCTGGCCGCGGTTACCGCTGGAGGAAACCGAACCAATCAGCACGATGGCGCCCTGCATTTTCTCGTCCGGATGCCATTCCTTGAGTTTGCGTTTCGATCGGTCCACGGCGACAGACCCAACGGTCCGCATCGCCCAATAAATCGGCGCGATCAAATCCACGTCGATCACGCGTCGAAAATCCGTTTCGCTGTAGATATTGGGAAGCGACGAGCCGTTGGTGTTGTGAATCTTGACCGCAAGGCGGTCGCGGGTGATGCCGGCGGCAGGCACGCACAGGCTCACCGCGCCAAACCGCTCTTCCATCTCCTGAAAGACATGCTCGCGGAAGTTGCTGTCCACAACATCGCCGCGAAACGGAATCAGGACCTCGCGGCGGAGTCGCGCGTTCTCGTCCTCGCAAAAGCCATTGACGTTATCGCTGAAATCCACGACGGCGATGGCCCTGACTTCCTCGGTGGCCAATTCAAGAGCGGTGGCGCTGCCGATGCCGCTGGCCCCACCGGTGATCACTGCGACTTTTCCCTTGAGTTCCATAATCTATTCCTTGATCGGCGGACTTCTTCCCTGCAACCCTCCCCAACGAGAGATTTCTAATCCTTCATGGGTTCCGAGCGCTGTGCAAGCCAATCGCACACTTTCGGCCAAAGCTCCCGATTGGCACGCGTGCCAACCGCCATCCCAATATGCCCCGCGGCAAAGTTGATGCTTGAACGGTCCCTGGATCCGACCACATCATTGAAGGGCTGGCTTTGATACGGCGGCACCAGGTGATCCTCCTGCGCGGTGAGATTCAAAATCGGGCAGGTGATGTTTCGCAAATCCACCGTCTTGCCCCCGATCTTGAGCTTTCCCTGAATCAGCTTGTTCTGCTGCATGCACTCCTTCACGAACTGTCGGAACATCTCGCCGGCCACAGGGATATTGTCATTGAGCCAGGTTTCCATCGCGAAGAAATCCTCGAGCCATTTTTCATCCTCGAGGTGCTCGTACAGCGTGAAATACTTTTCCACCATCGTGGACACCGGCTTGAGCAGCAGGAACGAATTCTGGAGGAGATCGGCCGGTGCGTTTCCGTAGACGGCGATCAATTTATCAACGTCGAAAACTTCCGGTTCGAGCCACTTGGCCAGGAGGTGATCCTTGCGCGACCAATCGACCGGAGCGGCCAGGAGAATCAAATTGCGGACCTTGTCCGGGTTCAATGCCGTATACATGGTCGACATGGAGCCGCCCATGCAGTATCCGAGAATATTGACTTTGTCCGAGCCGGTCTGTTCACGTACTTCGTCGACAGCCTCGCCCAAATATCGCTGAATGTAATCCTCCATGCCGAGGAATCGATCGCCATCGGTGGGAATGCCCCAGTCGAGGTTGTAGGTGTCGAACCCGCCCCGGACGAAATGCTCAACCACGCTCTTGCCGGGTCGCAGATCCAGAATGTACGGACGATTGATCAGGGCGAAAACGACGAGCAATGGCGTCTCAAACTTTTGCTGATGGTCAGTGACGTAACGGAGCACGCGGAGGTTGTCGACACGGTAGACGGGCTCGGAAGGCGTGGCCCCGACGCGCACCTTTTTGGCGACTTCCATGGCCTTGGGAAGGTGCACCATCTTCCGCGCGAAGTCCTGCCACATGTCCTGCGCCTGCGAGGGCGAAATCATCCATGGCGCAAAGGAAGGCCAGCACGTGGTCATGCGTTATGATCCTTTTCTCTTCCCGCCGGCGGGTTGGCGCCGGGCCGGGGAGGAATTCGAAGTCTTTTCGTCATGTTCCGTCGAGGAGGAGTCCAGATCGGCCACGCGCTCTTCCAGGCGATCGAGCCGATCGAGAACGCGTTCTTCGAGGCTGCGCAAGACGAGCATGATCGAATCGGTATCGCTGCGTGCCGGCGCCTGGGCGCCGTGCAGAGCCTTGGTCATGAACTCATTGAGCTGCTCCCGGAACGCAAGAGCGCCGTCCATGGACTTTTTCATACCGTCCAGAAAGGCCGGCGACCGCATGAATTCGTCGCAGTGCTTCGCCCAGGCGTCAAAAAACGCACGACGCATTTGCTGCATCGCATCGTCGGAAACGTAGGGCGTGGTCGGCGCAAAGCCCGCGCCGGACATCTTGGAAACGCAATCCGTCCAGAACTTTGAAAAAGGATCGGAGGATGCGTTGAAGGAATTGCCTGAATATGAGTCCATAATCATCCGCTCCCTCTCGGTCGCGGCTCTATTTCTACGAACAACGCTCCAGCGCGAAGGCGGTTGCCTCGCCACCACCGATGCACAGGCACGCGATGCCCAATCTCTTGTTCCTCACCGTCAACGCGTGAACGACAGTATTGATGATTCGTGCGCCGGTTGCGCCAATGGGATGTCCGATCGCCACTGCGCCGCCGACCACGTTCACCTGCTCGTGCGACAGCTTCAACTCGCGCATGGCGACCACGGCCACCACGGAAAATGCTTCGTTGATTTCGTACAGATCCACTTCGGCGGGCTTGATTTTCAGCTGTTCGCAGAGTTTGCGAATGGCGTAAATCGGTGCGATCGTGAACCAGTCGGACTCCATGGCCACATTGGCGTGGCCGAGAATCCTGGCCTGCGGCTTCAGGCCCAGCGCCTTCTTTCGATCATCGTCAAAAACCACGAGGGACGCGGCGCCGTCGTTGATCTTGGAAGCGTTTCCGGCTGTGATGGTCCCTCCGGCTCCAAAGGCCGGCGGAAGCGAACGCAGTTTGTCTTCGCCCTGAAACTTGGCCACATCCTCGTCGCGATCGACGATCGTGCTGCCCTTTTTGGACTTGATTTCAACCGGAACCACGTCGTCACGATAGAAGCCGTCTTCCCAGGCGCGGATCGCGCGTTTGTAGCTCTCGATGGAAAAACTATCCTGATCTTCACGGGAAATGTTGTACTTGGTGGCACAAAGATCGCCGCAGGTGCCCATGTGCCGACCGGTGTAAACGTCCCACAGGCCGTCATAAATCATGGAATCAACAAGCTCGCCATGCCCCATCCGGTAGCCTTGGCGCGCCTTGCGAAGCAGGTAGGGGGCGTTGGTCATGCTTTCGCAGCCGCCGGCGACCACCAATCCGGCATCGCCGCACTGAACCGCCTGCGCCGCGAGCACCACCGCGCGGGAACTAGAACCACAGACTTTGTTAATGGTGGTTGCGCCGACTTCGGCGCCAAGTCCTGCGCCCAGGGATGCCTGGCGCGCCGGGTTCTGACCGATGCCCGCTCCAAGCACATTGCCAAAGAGGACCTCATCGACCTCTTTGGGGTCGACATTGGCCCTCTTGAGTGTTTGCCTGATCGAAATGCTCCCCAATTCGGGAGCGGTGACAGCGGCGAGCGCGCCGTTGAAGGCGCCAAAGGGCGTCCGCACGCCGCCAGCGACGTACACATTCTTCAGCATGAGAAACTCCTCGTTCGCTGTCGCTTCCACTCGCTGCGAACAACCTCATACATCAGGCGGCGGCACAACGACCTTGTGCGATCAACGGACGCGCTCCAAAGGGGACCGGCTCCGCTAACGATCACGCGATACCGAACTAGTGCCCGTTGGACTTTTCAGTCTTGCTCGTGGGCCGGGTCGCCTGCGGCTGGGTCTTGGTGCAGCAGCCTTCATCGGCAAACGCAGTCTCGCAGAACGTGGAATAATTTTCCAGCGTCTTGGCGCCGACCTTGCTCATGGTGTCGAAGTTGGTGCGGATCGCCTCGAACGCAGAGTCCCAGACCTGACGGGTCTTGCGACCCAGATCGGCCTCATCGGAAGGCGTTGCAGAGTCGCAGATGGTCTTGAACACGCCCAGGCCGGCCCGCATGTTCACGTCGCAGGCGCGGGTGAACGATTCCATCGTCTCGCCAACGAACGGGAAGAACTGCTTCATCATGCGCTCGCTGCGCTTGGTGATGCGACCCAGTTCGCCGGGGTTGTGCCAGGCGTCCTGGACGAAGTTCATCCAGGTTTCCTGAGTGCGCTGGCCGCAATCCACCGCCTTGCGGAACCCATCATTCATCGAGTCAAAAGCCTTGTACATCGTTTCTTTCGTTTCGGTTACCATTTGCCTGATCCTTCTCGCTAGTCGCCGCTGCGGGACGCGTGCGGGTCCCGTTATCCGCTTTCTTTATCTCAAGCGTACACCGTTTTGCGTTTGCGTCAAGAACTTTTTTGCGTTTGCACAAATTTATCGGCAAATTCCTAAGTGGCGGCACAGTCTTTGTTTATAATATTTTTAAGCGAATAGGAGTTGACAATTGTATGCAATCGCACTACATTCTCAACCAGAAAAGGAGGCCTCCATGTCCGATAATCGCAGCCCAAAGCCCATTTTGATCAACAAATACCCCAACCGCAGGTACTACGACACGCTGAACAGTCAGCACGTCACGCTCCAGGATGTCCACGATCTCATCATTTCGGGAAAGGATGTCTGCATTACAGACTCTCAAACCGGCGAAGACCTGACCAACGTGGTGCTGATGCAAATTCTGGTTGAAAAAGACCACGTCAAACTCGATCTGATTCCCAGTTCCGTCATGCACATGATGATCCGCTCCAGCCGAAACACGCTGCGAACGACATTGGAGCGGTATTTCAGCCCGTTTCTGGGCATGATGGCCGCCGGTCAAAAACAGTTCGACTCCTACCTGCGCGAGACCATGAAAGGCCAGCTGGTGTCACCCATGGAATGGACCAATGGAGTGCTCCGCGCGTTCGGCGACAACGAACCCCCAAATAGTCCGACAAGCCCGCGCGGCAAAAATGCTCCAACGCCGGAAGTAGACGACGCGGACGCGGCGGAAAGCGAACTCGACAGCCTCCGCACCCAGCTCGAATCGTTGCAGAAGCGCATGACCCAATTGGGGGCTGGGACGAAGAAGCCACGCAAATCCGGCACGAAAAAAGCCGTCCGGAAGCAAAAGACACGCAGGTGACACCCCTCTCTCCTGCGCCTAAGATGAATACGGTCGGCTGCTTGCCGACAAATTCATAGGGCGTCAATTGGGAGAGACTGGATGGGGCGTAGACGAACTGCCTTCACATTACTGGAATTGCTGGCCGTGATTGCGATCATCGCGCTGCTCATGGGCGTCTTGATCCCCTCCCTCTCCGCCGCCCGCCATTCGGCCAGGTCCAATGCCTGCCTGTCCAAGCTCAAGAGCATCGGAACATCGTTCGCCATGTACACCACCGAAAACAAGGACACCTACCCCCCCTACCAGCTCAAAAAAGGAACGCCCAGCGCCTCGAACACTGTGGATTACGTCAACGAGTTCAATCGCAAGTGGCCACGCTGGCAGTGGTTTCTCGACACTGGCTTTGGTCCGCTCATTGACCCCAAGCCCTTTGAACGACTGGGCCAGCCGTTTGGTGACGAAGGATTGGGTGTCACGCTCAATGGGACAACGATGACGACCGACGTGTTTGTTGATCCGGCCCTGGATGACGATCGCTATTCACACGACGAGCGCGACGGATCCTACGGATACAACTATCAGTATCTGGGCAATACCCGTCAGGAATCGGATCAAAACTTCTGGGATAATTTCCCTGTGACCAATCAGCGAATCAAAGCTGCGGGAAGTACTGTTCTTGTTGCCGATAGCCGCGGCGCAGGACCCAAGCATGGAAAGGCCTCGTTCGCTCTCGACCCGCCTCGATTGGCGCGCGAAGAAAAAGCTAAGACCTTCGGACCGACCGCTGCAGATTGCGAAGCCGGCAGCCCTGAGATCAACGCATTTTCTCCCGTTGAATTGCGCCACCGCAAACTGGGAAACGTCGCATTCGCTGATGGTCACGGCCAGTCGATGACCCTCCAGCAATTGGGATACGAAGTTCCACTGGAAGGTGCCAATGTTGGCAAAGTGATGCCCATTGATCCGACCGCGACGACCACGGGCCATTGGTCAAACAAGATGTGGACCGGGACCGGCAGCGACCCCAAGGCTCCCGCTCCCCAAGCACCCTAGTTACAGCTTTTGCCGCCTGAAATCAGGCACGAGGTCGCGTCTTCCGCGCCGGTTTTGTCGCGAAGTGCGGGATGACTTGATCTTCTCCGCGATTTTTTGCCGTGCGAAAGTCCAAAACTCCAATCCGGCGACGACCATCAACCAAATCAGGACTGGGGCGATGTAGCTTATTGTCGGGTTGTCGTTGATCACACTATCAAAGCGCTTGAGCTTCTCAAACCACCACGGCGTCATTTTGAATAGTGGGTATGATTTTTGCGGGTCGGCAAATCCGGCCTGAAGAAGCGAAATTGCCAGGCGAAAAACAACAAACGCGTGGATCGCCAACAGTGACCAAAACACGACCCAAATTCTTCTTCGCCCGGGCCAGGGAGTTGCCAGTGCACAGCTCATGATCAAAGCCATTGGCGAGTACCCGATGATGTGACTACTGGTGCGAAACTGCCCCAACCCCGGACTGGAGGGGTTGACGTTTTTGAGAAGCATCAGCGTATCCATCTCTTTGTCCCGGGGTGGAACCGCGAAGGCATCGGGCAAGGTCAAAGGGGGAGCTGCCGCCCGTATGTTTTTGATCAGATTGGGCGAATTCATGTCCAGAAAATGGACCGACGCGTTGGGCCAGATGAGAAATTGCTCAAACGATGCGTTTCCCAGACTACGAAAATACGACTGATAACCAGAGCGCCAAGCTGGCCAATAGGTGATGAGCGCCGTGCATATCGCGTAGTAGCATAGTACGACCACCAACATTCGAACGATCGCGGTGATACTGCGCTCGCGATACTTCGGATCGCTTCCGCGGAAAAACCCGAGAACCGATGCGG
Organism: uncultured Phycisphaera sp.; assembly: GCA_964501365.1. Classification (GTDB taxonomy): domain Bacteria; phylum Planctomycetota; class Phycisphaerae; order UBA1845; family UBA1845; genus CAZAMB01. Next base: position 90,314 of record CAZCST010000032.1, read on the forward strand.
CGACGTTACGCGGTGGTTGGGACATGTTTCTTTCGATGGCGTTTCACGGCCCAGGCCGCCCAGATCGCCCACAGAAAAATCGCCAGAAAGATGAATACCGCCTGCCACACGTCGAGGTGCATGATGTCGAACGCGGGCTTCCAATGCACTGCGCACAGGAAAAGGCTGATGATGCGGATCAGGTTAATGATAAGCAGCAATGCTGTTCCCAGAACCGCGGCCACCAACCTCGAACCCCACGACACGGGCGAGGCGAGCACGGCTGAAATAAAAAGTGCGGCCGGCTCCATCGCGTCACATCCTCTGGCCACCGTAATGGACCCGCGCGACGAACTTACCGACTTCTCCTTCTGAACCACGTCGTCGTATCCAACGCCGTGCAGCACGACGACGGACGCGTGGGCGTTGGCCTCGAGATACCAGGGAAAAAATCGATCTTTCATCGTGGCCGTCGTTGAAAAAACGTAATAAATGGCCATGAAAAGGATGAAGAGTCCCAGGAACCGAAGGTCCCGTCCATGGGTTTCCATCCATGTCTTAGTTCGGCGTGGAGGCGCGGCACCCCCTCCAGCCGCAGCGGGCTGAGGCGGTGGAGTCGTCCCTTTGGCATTGCCTTTCTTGGGCTGCGGTTTCGCCATAACTCTTTGTCACAAATCCGGTTCGGCTCGAGGAATCTCGGCGACAGGATGACGTATCTTAGCTGGGTACGCATTGCGATCCAAGGGCCATAAGATGTTGATTCAATGGCGGCGAATCACGGGTTTAGTGGACTGTGAGGGAGATCGAGAAAATCCGAGTCCATTGTGCCGGGGGAATCTGTTCGGGCCGAAGTGTCGAATCCACCGCTTCGCAGATGCGATTTCGTTGGGCGTCGGTCACAACATAAGCCAGTGCCGAGCGAAGCGTCTTCCTGCGATGCTCGAATACACCATGCACAAAGCCGGCAAACGCCTTGCAATCCTCGTTTGGAATCGTCGGTTTCTCGCGTCGATCAAGACGGAGCATCACGGAATCCACTTGTGGGCGGGGCCAGAATGCGCCCGGTCCAAGGCGAATCACCTGCTCAACGTTGCAAAGAATTTGCGTGATGATGCCCAGCGGACCATAGATTTTGGATCCAGCCGGCGCGGCGATTCGCTCTGCCACCTCGGCCTGCACCGTAAAACAAAAACTGCGAACCGGAGGGTAATCAAGCAGAAGATTCATCAGCAGCGGAGTGGCAATGTCATAGGGCAGGTTGGCGACCAGCTTAAGCGGACCGGTAATCGCCCAGCGGTGGATGACTTCAGCGACCTCAGGATTCAATTGATGCTTGCCCGCCAGCGCGTCAGCGCAGATCAGCTCGATGTTCGGAAGATTTTGAAAACGCTTCTTCAATATTTCGAACAAATCCCGGTCTATTTCGACGCAAACGACATGCTTCGCAGCAGCGACGAGCAGGTCCGTCAATCCGCCGGTGCCCGGACCGACCTCCAGAACCACGTCGCCCGCCGCAAGGTCCGCCGCTTCCACAAGCCGCCGCATGAGATTACCGTCGATCAGGAAATGCTGGCCGAATCGTTTGCGCGGACGCAATCCGGCCTGTTCGAGCGCGGCCTGAATCTCCCTTTTGGTCTGTACGTGCATACTTGACTTCAATCCTAGTGGATTCTCAGATATCATGCATCGATGCCATCATCGCGTCTTCCTGACCGTAGCGAAGAATCCGGGTTGGTTTTGGATGACGAGGTGCTACGTTTCGCTCGGCATGATGCCGGCCGCTTCCATGTAGTTTCCGATTTTGCGCGATTTCCTTTGACCTACGGCCGCCCTACCCAAAAGTCCGATGTTCGGCGATAAATACGACCTGATATGACGCCCGCTGCCAAGAATGAGCTTCTGCGAAAACTCCCGTCCGTCACTGCCCTCCTTGAACACGAAGAAGTTCAGGAATGGCTTCACGGAATGGGCCGGCCTACGGTCGTGGCCGCGCTTCAATCCGCTCTCGATGCCACCCGGCGGGACTTGCTGAAGGATGCCCAGGTCGAACTTCCCGACGTCCATGTCATCCTCGCACGAGCCGAGGAGGAAATCGTCCGTCGTTCCAGTCCTTCCATTCGCCGCGTCATTAATGCAACGGGAATCGTGCTGCACACTGGACTGGGGCGGGCGCCGCTTTGCGACTCCGCCATCGAAGCGATCGTCGAAGGAGCATCGGGCTACTGCAATCTGGAATTCGATCTGGCCACAGGAGAGCGCGGGAAGCGAACTGCCCACGTCGCAAAACTCCTGGCCGAAACCACCGGCGCGGAGGCGGCCACGGTTGTCAACAACAACGCAGCGGCCACTCTGCTGATTTTGCAGACGCTTGCCGTCGGCCGCGAGGTGATCGTTTCGCGCGGGCAGCTCATCGAAATCGGCGGCAGCTTCCGGCTTCCCGACATCATGCGGGCCGGCGGCGTCACGCTGCACGAAGTCGGCACCACCAACCGCACAAGACTTTCCGACTACGAATCCGCAATCGCCCCAAACACGGCGATGCTTATGCGCGTACACACCAGCAACTATCGAGTCGTGGGATTCACCGAGGACGTGGAAATCGGTCCGTTGGCTCAACTCGCCCATCGCAAGGGCCTGCTGGCCTTTGACGATTTGGGCAGCGGCGTGCTCTTCGATCCGGCGGCGCATGGCCTGCCGCCTGAACCACTGGTGAGCGCGTCCATCGCTTCCGGGGCCGATATCATTTGTTTTTCAGGCGATAAGCTGCTGGGCGGGCCGCAGTGCGGAATCATTCTCGGCAGGAAGCTGCTGATTGACCGCCTCAATGCCAATCCGCTGATGCGCACCTACCGAGTGGACAAGCTCACCCTGCTCGCGCTCGATGCCACGCTTCGACATTACGCCGACCCGCAGGAAGCGCTTCAGAATATCCCCACACTCTCCATGCTGGCGGCCACAACCGACGAACTCGCAGCCCGCGCACGAACCCTCGTGGACGACCTCAAGGCCGCTCTGCCCCAGGAACAGTTCTATATCTGCTCCGATGTCGGCTATGCCGGAGGCGGTTCCATGCCCGGGCACGAGTTGCCTACCGTCGTGGTCCACTGGCGGCCGGCAAACATTTCCGCCGACGACGCCGCACAAGCCCTTCGCGACGCGGATACGCCGGTGGTCGCCCGTATCCGCGACAACGCCATCTGCTTCGACCTGCGCACGCTTCGCACCGCTGACTTCGAACCGCTGGTGTCCGCCGTTTTTTCCGTCGCCTACCCGGAAGATCCGCCATCCGACCCCAGCGCGATCAGCCTGCCGGTTCTCTAGCGTTTCAGTATTTCGTGCAGCGTCCCAGGAAATCAGTCATTCTGAGCGAAGCGAAGAATTCCGTTCATCAGCGGACTCAACACGTCTCACTGAGGTTTGGTTGATGTCGCGGCGAAGCTTGAGCAATTCCTTGAACGCCCGGGCGATGACTTTGATGTTCGCCCCGGTCTGCTGCCCGGCCGTCCTTGGGTAATGGTGAACGCCCACCTGTCCGATCGTAAATCCCAGGCGGCGGGCGCGGGCCAGCATCTCCGTGTCGATCAGCGCCCCCTGCGATTTCATCTCGATCTGGTCAATGAACCGCCGTGGATAAATCTTGAAGGCACAATCGATGTCGCGAATTCCGATCCGGAAAAGCGAATTCACCAGCAGAGACCAGCAAAATGCGTTGAATTTGCGAATGAGTGGATCCTTGCGGTCCATTCGATAGGCACTCGCGATGTCGTAGTGGTCGAGCAGGAGAAAGAGTTTGTCCATTTCGTCGAAATCAAACTGCCCGTCGCCATCGGTATAGAAAACCCACTCCTTGCCGGCCTCGCGAAATCCACGTTGCAACGCGCCTCCGTATCCCCGGTTGGGTCGATTGTGGACGGCACGCACCTCCGAATGTTCCGCGGCCAGTCGGTCGGCAATCTCACCCGTGCGATCCCGGCTCCCGTCGTTGACAATGATGACCTCGAAATCCATGCCCAATCGGCGGCACGTCGCAAGGGCCGCGAGCGTGGTGCGTTCGACGTTCGCCTCCTCATTGTAACAGGGGAAAAAAACCGTAAGTGAGGTGGGTTTCAACCTGAGCTGCCTTTGAAGCTGTACGATTTCCGAATCCGAAGGACTGGCGAGATGCTAACTCAGGACGATCCCCGTATCAATTCGTCTGCTTTTTTCGATACTGGCCCACTTTGATCGACAGAGTGCCACTGGCAGCTTGCTGCCGGCACGGGCGGACGAGCCGCCCGTGGCACACGAACTTTGCCGATACCCATTTTTCGTTATCGCGAAGTGGATGTGCCTGCGGGTTTGGGATTTGTCTTTGATTTTGCTTCCTTCTTGGCGCCGCCGATGACGACCGCATTTTTTCCGCCATGTTTGGCCGCGTAGAGCGCCGCATCGGCTCGCTTTACCAGCGCGTGTCCATGTTCACAGTCTTCGTCGGGCACACAGGCCACACCGGCGCTCATCGACACACCGCAATCGCGGCTAAGCTGCCCTGCGTACTGGGCAAACAGCTTGATCAAACGGTCCGCGACGGTGGCCGCCTCCCTGGCGTCGATATCCGGCAAGAGAAGGAGAAACTCGTCGCCGCCATAGCGCACGGCATGATCGATCGGGCGGATGCCCCCTCGAAGGAGCGATCCAATGAAACGCAGCAGGGAATCGCCGGCCTGATGTCCGTGTGTGTCGTTGTAGCGCTTGAAGTTGTCCACGTCCATCATCACCGCCGAAAGCGTGGATTTTTTCTCCTGCTGCCGGGTGAAGAGCGGTTCGAGATCGCACTCAAGGAACGCACGGTTCCGCAATTTCGTCAATACGTCGATTGTGGCCTCATCCTTGGCCCGCTTGAGTTTCAGGTCAAACCCCACTTCCTTGTGGAGGATCTGTCGACGGCTCTCCTGTTCGAGTCGTTTCACTCGGGCGTCCGAATCGTTCAACGAACGCAGGAGCGATTCAAATTGTCGGGCAATTTGCGTCGTCTCCATCCACACGCCGGATTCCAGCGACGGCAACTGGGTCAGCGCCGCCTGAGGATCAATATTCAAGCGCGAGAATTCCTGCAGCGGCTGCACGACTTGACGCTTGAACCAGCGGTTCAACGAGTAGAAGCGAAGGGCGGCCATCGCCGACACTCCGGCACTGACCACCAGCAGCGTCTTAAGCCAGGCAGTCCGATACCCCATGCGGCGCACCAGCAGGAGCACTCGAGCCGGGTGCTCCGAATCGATCTGGGGAAGATCGACAAGCGCTCCATGCAAACCAACCTCTTCAGGTTCGGTCGAAAGAGTGGCGCTGAACGTGGCGCCGGCATTGGCCAGCGCCTGCTCAGCCAGTTTGATGTGTTCCTCGTCGTTGGGATAGACCTTGGAAATCGTGGCGGAATCTGTCAGCGTCGCAACGCCGATCAGTCCGTTGGTACAGAGTTGGAGTCGCGCCACCGAGTCGGAGAGTTCATCCTCGGCGCGAAGGGCCAGCGCAGCGCGATACGCCTCCAATCGAATACTCAGCCCGCGCTCCGCCTGCAATCGAAGCAATAGCTCGCTTCCCACCGCGAATGCCACGATGGCGAAGCCGGCCAGAAACACGACCACACGCTTCGCATTGCGTGAAAACGCCACTGCGACTCTCGGATGATTCTGCTTCACGTAGTTCCAGCCCTCTGTTTGGACATCATCAGAGAATCGGTGGGTTCTCGATCCAGGAAAACTTACGCTGCGAATTGACGAAGGTGCGATATTTCGATGGATGCCGGTCAGCAAAAACTGAGTTTATCGGCCATCTTGTCGGGATGGCTTGCCGGAGGCGGTCGAGCACTCCGCGTAGGTTTTCGCCGTCTCCCATACTCGGACGCTGCAAATCCCCATCGATCCCGGACTTAGGGCGAGGCGATCAAAAATGACCTGCGCAATGTTTTCCACGGTCGGATTCAGCTTTGCAAATTCCTCACACTCCACATTGAGGTTTTTGTGATCAAACCGATCGATCACCTCGGCCCGCACGATTCGATCCAAATCTCGTAAAGTCGAACTGGTCGATTCCGGGCTTGCCTCCGCCGTGACTTCCAGGATGTAATTGTGTCCATGTCCGTGCGGATTACTGCACTTTCCGAACAGGCGGTGATTCTCCTCATTCGAAAGCCCCGGACAGTACAATCGGTGCGAGGCCGAAAACTCAAACGACTGAGTGAGTGTGGTCATGGGGGGCGCTCCGTTGCTGACGCATAAAAAGGTGTGCGGCGAAAACCGCAATTGAATCGATAGCAAGCGCAACGGGCCGTCCAACCGTGCGGCCAGCAACGCAAACGACGCAAGCGCCGCCTTGGATGCGGAAGCAAACGTCTGTTGTGTCCGTCCCGATCCAAGGTTCGGCAGTACGATTTGCCGGACGAGATCGTCCAGGACCTTGATGTCACATACGTAGCCTGTCCGCAAAGCGACAGGTCCCTCAACTACGACACGTAGGATCCAAAAGGGAGGACTGGAAACGTCGCCGGTGCCCGCCCAATGGTTCGTGTCGAAGTGCTCCGAGGTCCCCGGCGTTGCGGAATGGAAAAACCGAACTTCGCGCATCAGGCGGACCATGCGCACGATTCTACTCGTTCTGGCGCAGGGTTCCCAATAATCCGCTACCCCAAAAACGCAGCCTTTCCCCGCATGATGCGTTCCAGCAACTCCACAACAAGCTGCGGGTCGTACGGCTTGGCGATGAAGTAATCGCCGCCTGATTTCCTCACCATCTCCCCGAGATGAGAATCTGTGCCGCCCAGGGCAGCACCGGTAAGAAACACGATAACCATGGCCGGTGATGCGATGGAATCCCGCAGCCGCTCGCAAACCTGGTAACCATCCCAGCCGGGCATCGTTACATCAAGCAGGACAATGTCGGGCGGAATTGGCGAACACGCGAGTAGAGCGTCTGCGCCGCATGCCACTGCATGGACGCCGAATCCTTCTGATGTCAGGATCAGCTCGAGAAATCTTCGAGTGTCCGGGTCATCGTCCACCACCAGTACTCGACCCTTTGTTTTCATCGTCTATACACTCCATCCACTACTTCTGAGTCATTACGGATGGTACGCATCAAGTGTATGATTCTCGCCCTTCTGCGCAATGAAAACCGCTTCATTCGAGCAATGGCGAGAGAGTTGCGGAATGGAGGCGCTCGTGCCGACTGGGAACAAGATGGCCGATGGAAACTCTGTTGGAGCAGTTAACGGTCAAGTGCAGCGATCCGGGAACTTCAGTTCGCGCGGACGGTCAAACGATTCTGGCATTCGTAATGAGTTCGATCGACATACCTGTGTGTCACATGCTCTAATGGAACACGATCGTCTTGTTGCGGTTGACGAGGATCCTATCCTGGATGTGCAATCGCACGGCCTCCGCCAGCACCGATCGCTCCAGGTCCCGGCCCTTGCGGATCAGGTCATCGATCGAATCGCGGTGGTCAACAGAAAGCGTGCTCTGCGCAATGATGGGGCCTTCATCGAGTACGTCGGTCACATAATGACTCGTCGCGCCGATGATTTTTACACCGCGCTCGAATGCCTGATGGTAGGGCTTGCGGCCGGCAAATGCCGGCAGGAAGCTGTGGTGGATGTTGATGATCCGCTCCGGCAACGCCGCAACAAACTCCGACGACAGGATCTGCATGTATCGGGCCAGAACGAGGAAATCCGCATCGCTGCTCTCGATGATTCTGTGCATTTTCGTTTCGGCGGGCGCCCGGCAGTTCGCATCGAAGGGCACATGGTGAAACGCAATGCCCATGCCTTCCACCTGCGATTGGAGATCGGCGTGGTTACTCACGACTGCAGAAACCTCCACCTGCAACTCGCCCGTCTTCCACCGCCAGAGCAAATCCTGAAGACAATGATCCTGTTTGCTGACAAGAATCACGACGCGCTTGCGGCGGTCGCTCCAGTGAACGCGCCACTGCATCGAAAATCGATCGGCCAGGGGCTGCCACGCTCCGGCAAAGCTCTGCGCGGTAAGCCCAAACCCCGCAGGGTCGATTTCAATCCGCATGAAAAATTCGCCGCGATCCGCGTCGGTGTGCTGGTCGGCATCCAGAATGTTCCCGCCATGCAGGGCGACGAAGTTCGCCACAGCGGCGATGATCCCCCGGGCATCGGGACAGGAAATGAGCAATCGGACGGTCTCAGCAGACATGGGAGTACGCGCCCTGAATCCAGGTAATCATGCTGGATTATCGACGATTCACGTCACGGAATCCAAAGATGAATGGGGCACGGCCCCTGATTTTGGGTTGATCCCCGGAAATGTGACTACCAGCCGGACTTGCGAATCCCCCCCGGTCGGGTGGTATTGTCGTTGGCATTCGTATTGACGTTGGCGTTCACATTGGTGTTCGCATTATCGTTTGCATTGGCATTGGTGTTGTCATTAGAGTTCGTATTATCGTTGGTGTTATCATTGCTGTTTGTGTTGTCATTGGTGTTGGTGTTGTCGTTGGTATTCGTCGGAGGCAGCCCGATACGCTCCAGAAACAGGTCGGCAAAAGAGGTCAGTATGCTTTCCAGGGCGCTGAAAAACATGTCCACGAGGCTGGCCATGAACAGATCGAAAGGCCCGGGCTCGGCCGTAGCTGTGATGGCGGCCGGCGGTGGAGCGGTGACGTCCTGAAGCTTGGCTATTCCGGCATTGACCATTTTCCCTGGCGTCCGGGTGGCCATGGAAGAATTGACCATATTCTTGCGGGAATTATCCGGTGAGACCGCAGGCCCGCCGTCCGACTGGGCCAACCCCGAAGAAAACAAACCCATGAGAATGACGGACGCTACCAATCCCAAGCGAACCGGACTCCATGATTTCATCGCCCTACCTCCAACAAGCCGCGCGCTGGATCTCACCTGTCACATACACCCGACACGCCGACTGGTTCCACATTATTCGCCCACCCTTGGTGTCCACCAAGCAATGCCAGATGCCCCATGGGACGAATTTTTCAAGCCACATTAATCATCCATTGTCATTTTCTTCAGTTTCGGGGTCCGAATCTGAATCGCTCGGTTCAGCGCTATCCTCAATGTCGGCCGAACTTGCCTGACCATTCGGGGCCGCCTGGCCGTTACTATTGCCGGCACCCTCAGCCCCGGCAGCCTCCTCCTCCTTTGCGACCTTGGCCGCCGCCACCAACTTATCGCCTTCGTCGAGCCGGATCAGGCGTACGCCCTGCGTATTTCGACCGATTTCCCGAAGGGCCGACAAGTCCGTGCGTAACATCATCCCCCCGGCGCTGATCAGCATGATTTCGTCGTCATCAACCACCGCCAGAATCGTCACGACATTCCCGTTGCGGTCGGTCGTCTTGATGTTGATGACTCCCTTGCCGCCGCGCCGCGTCTTGCGATATTCCTCGATGCTCGTCCGCTTGCCGAAGCCATTTTCGCACACGGTAAGCAGCGACATGCCCGGATCGACCGCCACCAGTGCCACGACCGCGTCCTCCTCGGCCAGATTCATTCCGCGAACGCCGTGGGCACTTCGACCCATCGCCCGCACGTCATTTTCGTGGAATCGGACGGCCATTCCCTCGCGCGAGCCGAGCACGATTTCGTTTTCGCCCGAAGTCCGCACCACGTTGATCAGCGAATCATCCGGGTCGAGCGTAATGGCGATGATGCCCGCGGATCGGGGTCTGCTGTACGCGCTGATCGGTGTCTTCTTCACCGTTCCCTTGGCCGTGGCGAAGAAGACGAACGATTCCTCAAATTCCTTGACCGGCAGAATGGCGCGGTGGGCTTCGTTGGGCTGCATCTGCAACAAATTGGCGATGGATCGTCCGCGCGAGGTCCGGCTCATCACCGGCAGGTCGTACACCCGCAGCCAGTAAATGCGGCCGCGATCGGTGAACACGAGCAGATAGTCATGTGTCGAGGCCACAAACAGGTGTTCGAGAAAATCCCCCTCTTTCGCTGCACTGCCACGCACGCCCTTCCCGCCGCGACCCTGTTTGCGATACTCCTCCACATCGGTTCGCTTGATGTACCCTTCGCGCGAAATGGTCACCACGACCGGCTCGTCGGGGATCAGTTCCTCCATCTTGAACTCGCCGACAGCCTCCACGATATCTGTCCGGCGCTTGTCTTTGAATGTCTCCTTCATCTCGTGCAGGTCTTCGCGAATCACGTCGAGCACCAGCCGCTCATCGCGAAGAAGGGCCTCGTACCCTTCGATTTCATCCACCAGCGCCTTGTATTCGCTCGCAAGTTTTTCGATTTCCAGTCCGGTCAGCCGCTGAAGCTGCATCGACAAAATCGCGTTCGCCTGCACGGCCGTCAGATGTTGATCGCTCGAACCAAACCGCGTAACGAAGCTGGCGGGCAGCAGTTTCCTCAACGTCGTCTGTTCCCGGAGTCGCAACGCGCGAGCCATGAGGTTGGCCCGGGCCGTGGGCGGATCGGCCGACTTCTTGATCAGCTCGATGATCGCGTCAATATCCCCCAGCGCGAGAATCAAGCCCTCCAGAATGTGCGCCCGCTGCTTGGCCCGCCGCATGAGAAACTGAGTGCGACGCCGCACGACGTCCTTGCGATGCGAAACGTACAAACCGAGCATCTGCTTCAGCGATAGCGTCCGCGGCTGGCGGTCCACCAGCGCGATATTCATGATGTGGAAACTTGATTGCAGCGGCGTGTATTCGAACAACTGATTGATGATGACTTCTTCGTTGGCATCCTTCTTGAGGTCGATCTCGATGCGCACATCGTGTTTGCGATCCGACGCATCATTGACCGCCGATACGTCCTTAATCTGTCCGCCCTTGACCGCCGCCGCGATCTTTTCGGTCACGGCATTGCGAATCACGCCGTAGGGCAACTGGTCGATCACGATGGTCTTGCGGCCCGTCTTGCTTTCCTCGACGTGACACTTGCCACGCAGCACCACACTGCCGCGCCCGGTCGAGTAGGCCTCCATGATGCCCTTGCGACCGCAAATCTGCCCGCCCGTGGGGAAGTCCGGCCCCGGAATTTTCTTCAGCAACTCCGTAAGACTGATCTCCGGGTTTTCGAGGTACGCCAGCAGGGCATCGCAAACCTCGCCGACGTTGTGCGGCGGCATGTTGGTCGCCATGCCCACCGCGATCCCCGTTCCGCCGTTCACCAGCAGGTTCGGAAACTTGCCCGGCAAAACCGTCGGCTCTTCGCGCGAATTGTCATAGTTGGGTACGAAGTCGACCGTCTCGTATTCGAGGTCCTGCAGCAGCAAAACGGTGGCCGGACTCATGCGGGCTTCGGTGTATCGCATCGCCGCCGGAGGATCGCCGTCCACCGAGCCGTAGTTTCCCTGCCCTTCAATGAGAATCTGCCGCATGTTCCACGGCTGGGCCATGCGCACCAGCGTGGGATAAATGACCGCGTCGCCGTGCGGGTGATAGTTACCGCTGGTATCGCCGCTGATTTTCGAACATTTTTTGGTCTGCGCCCGCGGCGTAAGGTTCAGGTCGTTCATCGCCACGAGAATGCGCCGCTGCGAAGGCTTGAGCCCGTCGCGTACGTCGGGCAGAGCCCGCGACATGATCACGCTCATCGAGTACGTCAGGTACGAATCCTGCATCTCCTCGATCAGGCGATGGTCGATGATATTCTCCGGTCCGCCGGGAGGCTGACCGGTTATTTCGGTGGTATTCGGGGGTCCCTCGGACATTGCTTCTCCAAAAAAATAGCGCGCCGACGGCCTACAAAATGTGCCGCCAAAGCTCGTGCATTTTAGTGCAGAAATCGGCGTCCCGCCAGCAACCGCAATCGTCGCGGCGGGTCATTTTGCAACGCCCAATACTGCATTGCCGACGGATAAGCGGGACGCGGCCTAGTTTGTTTCAATACGCGGAGCCGAAGAGGTCTCCGAATCGCGGATGTTCAGCGTGTCCAGAACAAAAGCATAGTCGAAGGCCGTGTCCTTCCACCGGTCATAGCGACCCGACGCCCCGCCGTGCCCGGCTTCCATGCGCGTTTTGAAAAGCAGCCGATTGTTGTCAGTTTTCGTGGCTCGCAGCCTTGCCACCCACTTGGCCGGCTCCCAGTATGCCACGCGCGGATCGTTCAGGCCGGACTTCACCAGCATGTTCGGATAGGCCTTGGCCGCCACATTGTCATACGGCGAATACGAATACATGTACTCGTAGTACGCCTTGTCGTTCGGATTGCCCCACTCATCGTACTCCAATGTCGTCAGCGGAATCGTCGGATCGAGCATGGTATTGATCACGTCAACGAACGGAACCTGCGCGATCACGACCTTGAAGAGGTCGGGCCGCATGTTGGTAACCGCGCCCATGAGCAGCCCGCCCGCGCTGCCCCCCTGAATCGCCAGCCGGTCGGCGGACGTATACTTCTCTTTGATGATGTGCTCGGCACAGGCAATAAAGTCCGTAAAGGTGTTCTTCTTCTTGAGCAGCTTGCCATCCTCATACCAGGGCCTGCCAAGTTCGCCGCCTCCGCGAATATTGGCCAGCGCATAGACAAATCCCCGATCCAGCAGGCTTACTCGGTCCGATGAGAAGGAAGTGTCCATGCTGGCTCCATACGAGCCGTAGGCGTACAGGAGCGCGGGATTCTTGCCGTCCTTCTTGACTCCTTTCCGGTACGCCAGGTTGATCGGCACGCGCGTGCCGTCCGACGCCGTGGCAAAAATGCGCTCGGTAACGTAGTTATTTGCGTCGAACCCGCCCAGCACTTCGTCCCGCTTGAGCAGCTCGCGTTTCTTCGTATTCATGTTGTAGTCGAACACGCTGCGCGGCGTGACAAGCGACTGATACACAAAGCGAAGTGCATCCGTCTTGAATTCCTCATTCCCCGTCGGCGACACCGCGTAGGCAGGCTCGGCAAACTCGACCATGTGGTCCGTGCCGTCTGCCAGCTTGCGGATCCGCAGTCGTGGCAGGCCTTCGTCGCGCTCCTGAATCAGCAGATAGTCTGCAAAGGCCTCGACATTGTCGAGCTTTACCTTCTCGCGGTGCGGAATGACCTCCTTCCAATGGGCCTGGTCCGGAGTGGCCGTGGGCGTTTCCATCAGTCGAAAGTTGCGGGCCTGATCGTTGGTGACGACGAAGAATCGGTCGCCATGATGTTCGATGTGGTACTCGTGCCCGCGCTTACGCGGCTCGATCACCTTGAAATCTCCGCCCGCGGCGTCCGCGCTGAGCACACGGACTTCGGTCGTCAGCGTGCTGTTCAGGTCAAGAATGAGGAATTTGCGACTGCGACTCTTACCCAGCTCGACCGAAAAGGTTTCGTCGGCCTCGTGGTACAGTTCGGCGTCTCGCGCCACCGGCTCGCCGAGCATGTGGCGGAAAAGCTTGTACGGCCGCCGGGCGGCGTCGACCGTAACGTAGTACGCCGTGCGATTGTCGTTGGCCCATTCGACAGAATAGTCGATGTTGGGTATCGCATCGGGAAGTATCGCCCCGGTGGTCAGATCCTTGAAGCGCAGGGTATAGGTTTCGTCACCCTCCGTGTCGTCCGAGAACGCCAGCATTTTGTGATCCGGGCTCACACGGAACACGGCTACGCGGTAATACTTCTTGCCCTCGGCCAGTGCGTTCACATCGAGCAGAATCTCCTCGGCCGCGTCCAGGCTGCCCTTCTTGCGGCAGTACACCGGATAATTCTTGCCCTCGATTGTGCGTGTGTAGTAAAAGTAGTCGTCGACTCGATAGGGCACGCTAAGGTCGGTCTGCTTGACGCGCGATTTGATTTCCTCATAGAGCCGGGCCTGCAGCGGCTCGGTGTGCTTCATGATCGCGTCAGTGTACGCATTCTCGTCGTTGAGGTATTGGATGACCTCGGGATTCTCCCGCTCCCGCAGCCACTGATAGTTGTCCGTCCGAACATGCCCGTGCATCGTCAGCGTCTTGGGCACTGCCCTGGCCACCGGCGGTTTGGACAAATCCTCCGCTCTGATCGCGGTCAACCCGGCAAGGCCCAAACACTGGACCGTGAAAGCTACACAAATCGACCTTGTTCGCATCACATGGACTCCAAAACTCACGACACAGGAATGAATCAGCAGGAAGGTTACGCCGTTTTTCCGCTTTGCCGGCGAACACAACCGCCCTGGGGTTGGCGCTACGGGAAACCCCTTCGGTTTCCATGATAAGTCCGTAGCGCCATTCGATCAAAAAAAGTGGGCGACTGGTTGCCCAATCGCCCACTTCGAGAATCCGATCAATGACTCAAACTACATCACGGACAAGTCGCAATGTCATGCGGATACGGCTTGCCCTTGAACGCATCCACGCACGCCGCAATGTGGATGAAGCTGAGATCGTTGGTCATATTGATGGTCCCAAACGTATCGTCGCCGGCGAGCAACGACCGGGCCTTGATCGGCGCGCCCGGCGCACTCTTGAACTTGTTCACCAGCGATGAAACATCCTGCAGGTCCGGCTGGGTCGTGGTGCTTGGCGGATTGAACGGTGTCTCCACGTCGCCCCATCTTGTCGTCTTCATTTCCAGCGGATCGGACACGTCGTCGCAGTTTTCCTCGACGCCGGCACAAATCGATCCGAGCACCTGGACCTCGAAGGTCGAACTCGGCGTGATCGCCGAACCCGTCACATGCAACAACGTGTCGAGTGCAACGCTGCAAGTGCCGCCCATCGGGCAATCTGCATTCGTTGTGCAGATGGTCGGAGTCAGGCTGCAGCTGCTGAACGAGCTCCAATCACGATAGTACGGGGCGCACTGGAGCTGCGAAGCAACAAATCGTATGCCCGTGCTGACCGATTCGAGGAACACGGCCGGCGGACCTACATACCGGACCTGACCTTCAAACGCAGTGAATGGAACCGAAGGCCCGCCCTGATACGGCGGATTCACGTGGTGCAACGAGACCAGTTTCACGCGAATGGCATTGGTCTCCGCCCCGCCGGCCACTGCCGCAGGCGCCAGCGAGAACGACACAAACCGCGATTTGTTGACCGCAGTCGGATCGCCATTCGGAATCCTCGGACGGCAATCGCAGCAAACCGACAGGGTGCCATCGACGTTGGAATGACCCAGCGGCGTGCACGACCGACGCGGACCGCATCCGCCTACGCACTTGAACGGCGGCGTGGTGGCCATCCGGATCGTTCCTGTCGTGCTGCCCGACATTCCACCAAGGTGGCCGCCAGGCCTGCCGACAAAGTCGATGCGATACGTAATGTCGAAGAAGCTGTCCACCGCCCAGCTGCTGCCGGGGGGTCCAAGTCGCGTCAGCGTCGTGTGACCCGGGCTGGGCAGACCAAAGTCATTTCCAGCCGTGATACGCAGCAGGTCAAAGTCCGGATCGCCGGATCCCGGATTCACGATCTGTCCGAACAACCGGAACATCTCGGTATCAAAGCTCTGCGACGGCTGACCCGGTGTGCGCGGCCCGACATGCGTCTCGAAACCAACGTCGGGCAGGACGACAGTCCGATTAAAGCCGGCCAGGGTACCCGGGCATCCGCCCGCTCCCGTCGAAACGCACTGCAGTTGGAACTGCATCGTTGAACTTGCACATTCCTTCTGACCACCAAGATCTCCACCACTTTGTTCGCATTCGATTCCCGGCGGGAACGAGCAAACATTGTTCTGCTCGTGGCAGAAAATCTGAGAGTGGATGGGTGCCAGGTGGATTTCCGTATTGGGCGGCAATCCATCAATAATCATGTGGACCTGGCTCGGGCTCAGGTAATCGCAGCCCGCAGGCGGCAGATCAACTGTCCCACCGTCATCGGGCACGATACAACCATTGGGACCGCCGGCCACCGCGCCAACGTCTTCTTCGCCGCCGTCCCTGGCCGCGCCGCTACCCGGATAAACAAGGTGGCACTCTGACGTCCCACGGCAATCGCACTCGGTAACCGTAATTTGACCGGTCGCCGGGTTGAACTTGGCACAGCGTTTCTGGCACTGCTCCGGTACAGGCGAATTGCAGATCGGATTCGTGCAACCAGTGCCGTCTGCTGTGGGCACGCAGCGTTCGCAGGCGTCGTCGTGGCCATTGCCGTCAAGATCGCCCAGGCAATTATTCCCGGCGCCCAGGGGCGTTCCGCCCTGCGCCTGACAACAGACCGGATCAAGGTTCTGGCATGTACCAGACTGGAAGCAGCATCCCTGCGGAGCCGAACATGTTCCGCCTACAATCGAACTTCCACCGGCCGCAGTGCAGCATACCTCGTCCATTTGGGCGCAAGCGCCACTCGGCAGGCAGCAGGCCACCATGATTCCCGAACAAGTCACGCCCGGAATGAACGTACCCTGGCACTGCGATTGCGTGGTGTTGACGCAGAGGTTGCCGACGGCGCCCGTCGTGCAGCAAGCTCCCGTTGGATCATTATTCACACACTCACAGCAGACCTTGTTGGTGCCGTCAGGCTGAGGCGTGTTGGTCTGTATGCAGTTGGTTCCAGTCGGACACTGTCCGCGGCACTTAAAGGCGCCAGGCGTCTGCATGCGAATGGTGCCTGTCGTGCTGCCGGACATACCTCCGAACGGACCCGGGCTATGGCCGATGAAGTCGATTCGATAGGTAATATCGAAGAAGCTGTCCACGGCCCAATTGGTGCCGCCCGGCAGCTGCGTCAATGTCGTATGACCCGGGCTGGGCATACCGAACCCGGTTCCCGCGGTGATCCGCAGCAGGTCAAAGTCCGGATCGCCCGGAGGCAACTGTCCCTGCAGCATGAACATGTCGTTGTCCATCGACTGCACGGGGTCGCCCGGCGTACGAGGCCCGATGTGCGTCTCGCAGTTGACCTGCATCTGCACGTTGCGGGAATAAGTACAAATCGGGTTAATAGGACCAGTGCACTGGCCGTTCATGGTCATCGTCAGTGACGAGCCGAACGTCTCCTTTTCGCCACCCAGGTTTCCACCTGGCTGATTGACGATGTTCACGAACCGACCGTGTTCAATGCCCACCTGCACCGTTGTTCCCGCCGGAAGTCCGGCGATGATCTCATGGAAGTCATCCGGGCTTACATACGGACAATCCAATCCCGGAGGCGGCAATACGACCGTACCACCGGCATCAGGCTCGATGCACGGATTTGGACCACCGGCAACTCCTCCGTCAGCGGGTTCTGTACCACGACCGCTGATCCCGAGCAGCTCCATATGGCAATCCGTATCAGGCTGACAATCGCAATCGGTGACGGTGACGTTGCCCGTCGTGTCAACCTTCACGCACTTCTTACGGCACGTTTCAGTAGGTGCACCCGGAATCGCCGGACATTGCACCGGATTACAATCCGTGCCCGCGGCATTGGGTTCACAAATGGTCGGAATGGTCACGCAATCGCAGCAGATTTTGTTCGTGCCATCCGCCTGCGGAACGTTCGTCTGCACGCAATTCGTACCGGCCGGGCAATCCCCTTCGCACTTCACCGGCGGCGTGGTCTGCATGCGGATCGTGCCCGTCGTGCTGCCCGACATGCCACCGAGATGGCCGCCCGGCTTTCCGACAAAGTCAATTCGGTAGGTAATGTCGAAGAAGCTATCAACCGCCCAGCTACCACCCGGCAACTGCGTCAACGTGGTATGGCCGGGGCTTGGCAGGCCAAAGTCGTTGCCCGCGACAACCCGCAACAGGTCAAAATCCGGATCGCCGCTGCCCGGATTCGTAATCTGTCCGAACAAACGGAACATCTCGGTGTCAAACGATTGCACCGGATCGCCTGGCGTCCTGGGTTGAACGTGTGTCTCAAAATCAACTTGCGGCAACGTGACGGGGCGACTCCAACCGCTTAGCGTACCCGGACATCCGCCTGGACCCGTGGAAACGCACTGCAGTTGGAACTGCATCATCGAACTCGCACATTCTTGCTGACCGGAGGCCGGAGTGCCTTGTTCGCATTCCACGCCCGGCGGGAACGAGCAGACGTTGTTCTGCTCCTTGCAGAAAATCTGACTGTGAATCGGGGCAAGGTGAATCTCCGTGTTTGGCGGAAGCCCCGCGATGATCATGTGTACATCATTCGGACTCAGGTAATCGCAGCCCGAAGGCGGCAAATCCACTGTGCCACCATCATTGGGAACGATGCAGCCATTGCCACCGCCGGCAACACCACCATCGACTCCTCGCGGAACCGGGCCCTGATGAACTTCAACGTGACAGTTGGTGGCGGGCTCGCATTCGCAATCGGTCACTTCGATATTTCCCGCTGCGTCAATCTTCACGCACTTCTTCTGGCAATGGTCCGTCGGCGGGACCGGGCCCGGACAATTGACCTGCTCGCAGTCGGAAGCATCTGCATTGGGCACGCAACCCGGAGTTCCGACGCAGTCACAGCGGATCGGATTGCCAAAGTGACCGTCACCCAGCAGGGTGCATGTATCCACGCCGTTGGAGCATCCACCTTCACAATGATATCCAGCAGTGTCTTTCACCAGATGGCAAATATTGGGATCCTGACACTCGCATTCCAGCACGCCGCAACTGCCTTGCTGGTTAATGTTGCAGCCCGCTGTCTTGGGCAGGCACTGCTCGTTCGGTGTGGTCGGCGGCGGACACGTTGACGAACAACCCGAGGCCGTCGTCGGGTCGCGTGTGCATGCCGGATCACATGCGTCATCCACACCATTGGCGTTGTTGTCTCCCAGACACGCCGGCACTGGAGTACCGCCAAGCGACTGACATTGCTGTACCGAAACGTTGGGCGTGCAGCCATTTCCCGTCGGCAGCGGTACGCAGCACGCCGGATACGTGAAGTGGTTGGCCTGCACGAGATTCGCTACGACTGTTCCGCCAGTCGGAGAACTGTAAAGCGGCGTGCAGCCACCGAGGTGGTAGTAGTTGTCCTGGGGCGGCTTGCAACTGATCGTCTGCGCCACCTGAATCGGAACATGGTTGTAAGCGTACAGGCCGGGGCTGTATTCGATCTCGAAGAACACATCGAAGAAGCTGTCGGCCAGATTCGGATTGCTTGGCTGCTCTGCAATCACTCCTCGGCTTGGTTGCAGCGGCTGAACGCTTCCTGACAGCGTTCCAGCCTTCAGGTTTACGCCGCCGCCCGTCAGGCTCATGGCCATGATCTGCGTGTTGATGACATCGAGGTGGCCGTCAATGGGACGAGTTCCCGGATAAAAAGTTGCATCGTCAACTGGACCCTGTTCACGGATGGTCACAGGACCGCCTGCAACAACATTCGTGTCGGCAATGCAGTCGAGATTGGTGTCGATGCCGAGAACTGCACCGGAGGGGAGGGTCTCTTGATTCTGCCCACCTGGCGGACAAGCTGGATTGTCAATCCAGTGTGGACCCGGGCCGCAGAATTCACATGGTCCGACAAAGCATGAGTCGTCAATGCCGTCGCCATTCGTATCCCCGGCACATTGCGTTCCTGCAGGAAGCGGCGTACCGCCCTGGCCCGTGCAAGTTGCTGCAGTCGAGGTGTTGACGCAAAGCCCAAGTGGCAAACAGCAGGGAACACCGCCAACTGGTCCACCCGTCTGCATTCTGATCGTGCCCGTGGTGCTTCCGGACATGCCGCCAAGCGGCCCGCCAGGATGCCCGACGAAGTCAATTCGGTATGTAATGTCGAAAAAGCTGTCTACGTTCCAGTTACTGCCCGGAGGACCAAGTCGCGTCAACGTCGTATGCCCGGGGCTTGGCATGCCGAAGGACGTTCCGGCCGTAATCCGCAACAGATCAAAATCCGGATCGCCAGGGGGCAGTTGCCCCTGCATCCCAAACATATCGTTGTCGAAATCCTGCGGAGATACACCCAGCGTCCGTGGGCCAGTGTGGGCCTGGCATTGGATCTGCATGGAGAGAACTCGATTGTAGGTGCAAAGGGGGTTGCTCGGCCCCGTGCACTGGCCATGCAGATTCATGGACAGAATCGAATTGAAATTTTCAACATGGCCCCCCAGGCTTCCGCCCGGCGTCGTGGTTACGTTGAAGAACTTGTTATGGTTCGCGTCGACCTGAATGGTCGTTCCCGGAGGCAGGCCATTGATCATTTCGTGCAGGTCTGTCGGGCTGACGTAGCCGCAACCGGCCGGCGGCAATATGACAGTGCCTGCGGTCTCAGGAACGGTGCAAGGTTGCGCAAGCACCGTTGAAGTCGCAAGGACTCCGACCAAGCCGAAAATCGTTCCGAATCCGGCGCGAAAGATTCCGTTGGTGCTCATCTGCTTGCTCCCCGAAAAGTTATCCGTTCGTTGACACAGGCCCTTCATGGCATGACCCTCCCCAAAAACAACCCCGTTCTTCTTCAGCCGTGAATTCATTCCAACTTTCCTCAATGCTGCGAAAGTGTCACTCACTTGTCACAAATTCGCGCGCAAAAAAAACCGAATTGCAATTCTCGACGCTCGCCTTCAATTTCGCTACCAAAGTAACTGGTAGACGCTTAATATCTGTGACCTGAAAGTGCGCGCAATGAACCGCGCAAACCCGATAACCAGTTAGGGTAGCCAAATCTTAATGGAATTGCAACAAAAAAATACCGACTTGGGGATTGCGCTGGGCGACGAGGGTTAGTCCCGTAAGATTAACAAAGTGGCATCCGCGGTGTGGACTACTTTACCGCTCCTACTGAAACCAAGTACCCTCGCGTCCGAAAATAAAGAGTCCCTTTTGAAATCGCGGGGGTTGCCATACTGATGTCCCCGAGCGGGTTTTTTGACAGTAGCTCGTATTTTTCGCCAGCCTTTACCACGTAAACATCGCCTTCTTCGCTTGTGAAATAGATCTTTCCGTCCCCGGCCACCGGTGATGCGGTAAATCCAACACCATCCTCAAGCCTTTCTCGATATTTCTTCGCCCCGGTCTTGGCGTCGTAGCATGCCAGAATTCCTGAATCGCGACAGGCATAGAGCAGCCCCTGATACGCCAGCGGCGTCTGCATGTAATTCCCGGTCCGCATGTGTGCCCACGCGATATGCGAATTTGAAGTGTCGTCGCCACTCAGCGAAATGTCACCCTCAGCCGTTGGTTTGATTGCGTAAATCGGGGCCGCCGCACCGTGAGCGTTGGTTATGTAGATGAGATCGTTGGCGATGATTGGCGTCGGAACCGGGATGTCCCCCCCGCCCTTCATCCACCAAAGCTCCTTACCGCTGGTCAGGTCATAGCTGGCAATCCGCTTGTAACCGTTGACGATCATTTGCGAGCGACCCGGGGCAACATGCACGGTCGGCGTGCTCCAGGTCGGCACTTCGTCACGGGCAGTCTTCCATGCGACGCTGCCATCCTTCAGGTTCAAGGCGGCGACAAATGAGTCCTTTTGAACATCGCACTCCAACAGCACCTTGTCACCATGAATAACCGGCGAACTGGCAAACCCCCACTGTGCGGCCGGAACTTCGTAATAACCTGCATCGAGAACCCCGAGGTCTTGCTTCCAGATCAAGTCGCCCGTCATGCTGTAACAGTACAAGCCTTCTGACCCAAAAAACGCCACCACGTACTTTCCGTCCGTCGCCGGCGAACAGTTGGCGTGCGACCCCTTCATATGCCGTTTGATTTTGGGAACTCCCTTGTACGCCTCCTTGTCCCAAAGAATCTTTCCAGTGTTTCTGTCCAGACACAGCACTCGGAAACTCTGCGGCGTGTCATCCGAAACGGGAGTGATATCGCCGTACAGACCGACTTTGAGCGAAGCCTGCTTGTCGCCTTCTGAAACTGCCGTGGTCAGGAAAATCTGGTCGCCCCAGACAACAGGAGACGAAAACCCAAGACCCGGTGTCGCCGTCTTCCAAAGGATGCCTTCGTTCTTCGTAACATCCCACTTGGTTGCCAGAGTAGCCCCCTCGGCCACGCCAGAGGCGTTGGGCCCGCGAAACTGAGGCCAGTTCCCACTGGTCTGCTCATCCGCTTTCGCGTGAACAACCACAAGAACGGAGAGCAAAACAGTCGCGAAAATTCCCGCAGTACGCATTCATCACCTCAGCAGCTTGATCACCCTGGAATCCAAACCATGGACCGCATCATAACACTTTGCGTGTATTTGAGCGTCATAATTTGTAAGTTATCGGCCACCAATTTCCAAAACCCTGCCCATCCGCCGCCACGATGTAGTACTCTTAAGGGAGAGGAGTTGCACATGTTCTCCACTGTTCACAAACCGCACTTCGACGCCCATCACCCGCTATGGTTGTGGTTGACGGCGCTGGCGGCCTTCCTGCTTGCCTTGCTTTGGACCCGGCCAATTCATTAGCCTGGCACGGGCGGGGCAGCGTTGCGGCGATCGCACGGTCGTGCAATTTCTGCGAGGCCGCGCATCCGACTCACGCAATGGCGCAGTATTCCAGGCTGAACCAGTCCTCCAGGTAGCCCGTCGTTGACACTGGCTTCCTCGCGGACATGATCCTTACGCATGGCCCCCCCGACACGACACACCATTTTCGCCGAACCATTTTCCAGCAATGCGATCGCTCGGATGAGCAGCGTCGGCCCTGTGACGCAGCTTGATGCATGCGATGAACAGACATTGATGGCTGCCGTCCAGTCGTGCGACGCACTTCTCGTACGCACGTCTTCTCAGGTAACCCGCCGCGTCATCGAGTCAGCTCCCCACCTCAAGGTCATCGGCCGCGGAGGCGTTGGGTTGGACAACATTGACCTTGTGGCTGCACGCGAAAAACGAGTGCGAGTTGTCTACACCCCCACCGCCGCGACCGACGCCGTGGCTGACCTAACCTTTGCCTTCATCCTGGGTCTGATCTGGAACTTGAAGGGCAATGATGCCGCAGTGCGCTCAGGTCAGTTTCTCGAAGGTCGCAGCGCTGCGGCTCCGAGGGAACTGTCCGGCATGACACTCGGAATCATCGGCATGGGCCGAATCGGAAGGGCTGTCGCCCGCAGGGCAGTACACGGATTTGGAATGAACGTAATATACAATGACATCTTGAACCCCCAACCCGCACTCGATTTTCCTGCGACGCCCGTAAGCAAAAACGAACTTTATGTGGCGTCAGATATTGTGAGTCTTCACGTTCCGCTGACCAGCGAAACAAAAGAACTGATCGATTCGAAAGCGCTTGCGACGTTTAGATCCGGCGCATTGCTTATCAACGCTTCTCGCGGCGCCGTCGTGAATCTCGCTGACCTGAATGCGGCACTTTGCAGTGGTCATTTGGGAGGAGCGGGATTGGACGTGTTTGATCCCGAACCGCCGCCGACACCCCACGCCATCATGCGTGCTCCCAACACAGTTTTCACTCCGCACATCGGCGCGAAAACTGCGCTGGCTCAATCAAGAATGAACTCTGTGGTGGACGATGTGATACGTGTTCTGGAGGGCAAGCCGCCGCTCCATGAAAACTCTTCATGGAATGACCTGGATATCATGGCCGCCGGGCTGGCCAGGCCACTAGAATGAGGCGGGGATAAAGAATTGCTGGAGCCGCGTCCGATCGGTAAAACATCGGCGATGGGGCGCGTGGAACGCCAACGCGGTCTTGTAAGGATTACCGAAGGATGAGGTGCAGATTCGGCGGGGAATGACGGCGCAAATCATTCCTCCTCCGAATTGCATCCATGAAAATGCCTGATTTCGCATCCATTCCCTATCTTCGCTGGTTGATCGCAGCGATGGCGGGTATCGCTCTTGCCGTCTGGTGCGCCGCCATCCTTCGCCGATATGTCCGCATAATTATCCAGGTCATGGAAAACCAGGCCTGGATGCCTGAAAACACCAATGGCAATGGCGACACAGGTCTTTGGCTCGGCGAAGAAATTCATTTCCACGCCGACGACGGCCACCCATTGTGCGGCGTCCTCATGCGCGGCGCCCGCAGCAGACAGACGCAGCCCAGGGAGCGCGGCGTTGTCATTTTTGCACACGAATTCGGAAGCGACCGTTCCAGCGCGGCTCGATACTGCCTGCCACTGATTAAACAGGGCTTCGACGTTTTCGCCTTTGACTTCCGTGGACACGGCGCCTCCCCCGCCCAGCAGGGCTATCACCCACGACAATGGCCCAGCGACCGCGAAACCGCCGACTTGACCGGGGCCATTCGATTCGTGCAACAACAACTGGACGCACAGAATCGACCTCGTCGAATCGCCCTCTTCGGGCTTTCCCGCGGCGCAAGCTCCGCCATCCTGGCCGCATCAAAATCGAACGATATCTGCGCAGTCATTTCCGACGGAGCCTATAGCAGCGACACGGCCACCGAATACTTCATGAAACGCTTCGCCACGATCTTCGCCCGGCTCCGCTTCATCGCAAAGTGTCATCCCCCAGTCTTTTGGAAATTGTTGCGCGTGCTGGTCTATCGTGAATACGCGCGAAACTCGGGTTGCAGCTTTCCGTCTGTTCGCCGGGCGATCATGCGTATGAATCGTATGCCCATGCTGTTCATTCACGGCGAAAAGGACTCCTACATCCCCTTCGCGCAATGCCAGTCCCTATTCGACCTGGCATACGGACCCAAATCGTTATGGATTGTTCCCGATGCTCGCCATAACCAGTGTGCGAAAACCAACCCCGGGGAATACTTCAGGCGCATCGTCAGTTTCCTGGATGAACATCTTTCCGAGGAAATCCAGCCCATACTTGCCCTGCCCGCACGAACGCGTCGCCACGAGGCCCCGGTGTCGGTCCCGGCGTCCACCCTCGTCCCGTCGCTGGCCGGTTCGCAGCGCGAGCCGTCTGCCACCGCTGTGTAACGAAATTCTCTCGTTGCGCTCCACTTGTTCTCAGCGAATTCAGCCCCGCTAGAATTCCAATGGAACGATGGGTTCCATGTGGGAATAACGATGCAAACGTTACGAACGATGAAGCTTGCGTGTGTGACACTGGTTCTTCTTTCTGGATTCGCTCTCGCCGACGACGCCTCCGACCGCCAGAAACGCCGCACCCCGATCGTCGAAGCCTACGAAAAGGCCCGCGATTCCGTCGTAAACATCATTGGAGTCGGCAATGTCGAGGTTCAGCGCTGGGGAATGAACCCCTTCGGCGAAGTGTTTCCCATGCCCGCGACCCGCAATGAACGAAGCATCGGCAGCGGCATCATCATTCACGAAGACGGATACATCGTGACCAATGCCCATGTCGTCGCCAGCGGAGCCCAGCTCGGCGCGACACTGCTCGATGGAACCGAGCTTGAAGCCCGCGTGATTGGTCGCGATAACGACCGCGATCTCGCCGTCATCAAGATCGACCCCCCTTCCCCGCTGAAATCCATCAAGATGGGACACAGCGACGATATCATGATCGGAGAGCAGGCGATCGCCGTCGGCAATCCCGTGGGCCTGCACAACTCAGTCACCGTCGGCATCGTCAGCGCCCTGCACCGTGAACTCGAAGTCGGAGGCCGCATCGTCTATCCCGATGTCATTCAGACCGACGCCAGCATCAATCCCGGCAATTCCGGCGGCGCGTTGCTCAACATCCTCGGCGAGCTCATCGGGATCAACACCGCCATCCGCTCTGACGCACAAAACATCGGCTTCGCCATCCCGGTAGATCAGCTGCGCGAGATCCTTCCCAGCGTGCTCGACTCGGAAAAACTCAACAAGGTTGTTTCGGGACTTCGCATCTACAGTACCGATCCTCCCACGATCTCCGAGGTCCGCGAGAATTCTCCCGCCGCAACCGCCGGCCTGCACGTCGGCGATGTCATCAGCACCGTAAACGCGAAACGTGTCGATCGTGCCGTGGACTTTCTCGTCACCATGCTCGACCGCAAGGCCGGCGAGACGGCGCAACTCGGCATCGTTCGCGGCGGCAAGACCGAAGAAGTCCGTCTGGCCCTCGTGGCCGCTCCAAAACCCGACGGCAGAAAACTCGCCAAAGAGCATCTCGGCCTCACCGTGGACGACGCCAGGGAGGATGTGGCCCGCCGATTCCTGCTGCGAAAGGCCGGCGGCGTCATCGTGATGGGTGTAGAACCGCGCAGCCCGGCCGACCGGGCGGGCGTCAAGCCCGGCGACATGCTTGTCCTTCTGGGCCCCTATTCGCTGACAGACTGCGATATGCTCGGCCAGTTGCTCATCCAGGTCGCCCCCGGCGACGGGTTGCAGGCTCGCCTCCGCCGTATCATCCGCTCCGACCTGTACGAATACGAGGCAGCCTTCTACGCCCGATGAAAAACGAGACAACGCGGGCATGACAAAGCCTCTTTGCCTTGTTGCCTCGCTGCCTCGTTGCCTTATGCTCCCTCCATGCCTGCTGGCGAAAAATCACCCTACGGCGTCCCTACGCCTAATCAAGCTCGCGGACCGCACGACGACTCCGTCACGCCCGCTAACCTCAAGGTGAAGCTCGCCGAGCAAATGTTGCACGTCGAATGGAAGGACGGCCGGAGAAGCGAATTCTCACTAAACGAACTCCGCCGCATCTGCCCCTGCGCCACCTGCCGTACCGAGCGGGACCAATCCGGCCATTCAATCGACAATCGACAATCGACAATCGGCAATCCGCCAACCGGCGGCACGATCCCCCTCCAGGTCTTGAAACGCGACCCCACCGGCGTCCGCGTCGTTTCTGCAAAATTGGTGGGTACCTACGCGATCCAGTTTGACTGGTCCGACGGCCACAACACTGGCATCTTCGACTTCCGCTTCCTCCGCTCGCTCAGCGCAACGTAGCGCGGGCTCCGCCTCCCTGCGCGGCAAAGAATCGGGCCGAGCGAGATGCCCGGCCCGACCGATCCTCCCCCAGTACTCCTACTTTACTTCTCATGCCTTTCTATGGGCGTTTCTCGAAGCAAGGGGCCCGGACGCCAGCGGCAAATGTCGTTCACCTCATCACAGAACGGTGGCGCGCAAGGCTTCCGGTTGGACGGGCGACAGCCCGAGTGCACATTGCACCTTTCCTGTCCATTGCAATATAGACCGTCATCGCAAAGGGAATCGTCCGGAGTATGTACACAACCCTCGAGGGGATCGCAGCGGTCGTTGGTGCAACTGACGCCGTCTCCGCACAGCTTGTCGTTGGCCACGTGCTGGCAGGCACCGTTGACGCACTGATCGGCCGTGCAGGCAATTCCGTCATCACACTCCGCATTCGAGGTGCAGCACCCCGGCAGGGGTTTGTGGACGCAATCATGGCCAACGCACCGGTCCAGCGTGCAAGCGTTTCCGTCGCCGCACTCCGCATCCGACATGCAGCAATCCGGAATCGCCTTATGGGTGCAATAATGGTTGACGCACAGATCGATCGTGCAATCGTCCGAGTCCACACATTCTGAATCGCTTACGCAGCAATCCGGCTCGAGCATATGCTCACACAGATTTGTTGCCGCATTGCAGACATCCAGTGTACACGGATTTGTGTCCACACATTGGGTGTCCGCCGTGCAGCATCCCACGATCCCAACATGAATGCATGCATTCGCCTCACAGGAGTCGAAGGTGCACACGTCTCCATCGTCGCAGTCGGCCGCCGTGCGGCAACAACCCGCAATCGGGCCGTGTTCACATACATGATTCACGCAGGTGTCCGCTGTGCAAACGTCACCATCGCTGCAATCGCTGTCACTCAGACAGCAACCAGCCACCGGTTCACGCTGGCACAGATGGTTGATACAGAAATCCGTGGTGCAGTCGTTTCCGTCTGCGCATTCCGCATCGGTATTGCAGCAGGCCGGCAGGGGTTCATGCGTACACGCGTGATTTGTACAGAAGTCAAGCGTGCACGCGTTGCCGTCGTCACACTGGGCATCGTCGTTGCAGCACCCCGCCACCGGCTGATGTTCACAGACGAGATTGACGCAGACATCTGCCGTGCAAGCATTGGTGTCGTCGCAATCGGCGTCACTCAGGCAGCAACCAGCCACCGCTTCACGCTGGCACAGATGGTTGATGCAGAAATCCGTGGTGCAATCGTTTCCGTCCGTGCATTCCGCATCGGTATTGCAGCAAGCCGGCGACACTTCATGGGTACACGCATGGTTAGCGCAGCTGTCCAGTGTGCACGCGTTGCCATCGTCGCATTGACCGTCCGTGTTGCAACATCCGGCGATCGGTTGGTGCTGGCAGTCTCCGTTCACGCATACGTCGGTGGTGCAGGCGTCCACGTCTGCGCAGTCCGCATCAGATGTGCAGCCAACCAGTAGGAAGTGTGCCACAAGGGTGCGGTCTCCGTTGACGGTGAATGGGTACACGGCCGACGCGCTCACCTCCACGCCGCCCTCCGTCCAGTTCACAAACGCATAGCCCATATTATGGGTCGCGATCACGGTCACCGGCGTACCGTTGTTATAGACGCCGTCACCAGTCGTCGTACCGCCCGCCGCGGGCGATGCACTGGTCGTTATCGTGCTGGAGATGGACACCGCCTCCGGTATCGTGACGGTGTACTCCTTCGACACCGCCGCGCCGCCAGTATCCGATGCACCAACTGTAAAGGTGAAAACACCAGCGACTGTCGGCGTTCCCGAGAAGATCCCCGTGAATTCATCCAACGAGGTTCCATCGGGAAGTGACCCCGTTACGGTGGCCAGAAACGCACCGCCTCCGGAGATGACTACACTGCGATCGGCGTAGGCGACGCCGAGCTCGCCGTCCGGGATGTGATCAATCAATCCCAGCGCCACATCGAGGTCGAAGCCGGCCATCTGCGCGCCGAAGAACTCGCCAACCACTTCGACGGTTGAAAGATCAACAGTAATCTCGACCCATTCACCCGTGGCCGGGTCGATGTGGTCGTTGTAGGTCACTTCTCCCACGCCGTGGATGCCGTCGGGCCCCACCGCATCCCCCATGGCTTCTCCGGATTCGGCGTCGATCGGCCCGATGTACTTATAGAACTCGTAGCGGCGGGTAATGACCTCGTCTCCGCCGGGCAGGTCTTCCGGAACTCCGGCCAGCTCGCCCTTGGGATTGTCCGGATTGGCGAATTCGGTCTGAAGAATTCTCCATTCCGTTTCCACCTCGGCCGGCTCGCCGTTGGCCCAATTGGGCGCGTCGGGGTTGTCCGGATCGGGGTCGACCAGTTCATTCAGGCGTGGCTCGTGGGCATTGTGGGTCGTCGTCTTGATGTCTTTGACCCAGGTCGCCTCGCCGAATTGCAACACCGGCGGAGCGGGCGGCGGAGGAGGAACAACCACCGCCTGCACTTGAGCCGGCTGCTGGGCCACCGGCGGATAATAGACGAACGTCGGAGTGGCCACGTACACCGGCGGACCGTGAACCAGGTTTCCGGTTCCGTCGTCGATAAGCCAGTTGTACTTCACCGCCGTCGGCGCACCGTAATTGCCCGCGCCAAAGTGTTCTCCTCCGAAGTTGACAGAAGGGTTGGTGAACTGGTGGCCGTCCGTCGGATTAATCGGCCCTGAGGGAATCGCCGTGTACGCCGTCCAGGTGCCGTCGGGATTTCGCTTGGCGGCATAGCGAATGAAAACCTTGGGGCGCAGCGGGTCGCTGTTATCTTCCCTGATGGTGGGGATGCCATAGTGATTGTAGTCGTAGGTGTAGGTGATGTCCGTGCTGTGGATATCATCCAATTCGATTTCGAACCCGTGTGCTTCCTGGCCCGTATCGTTGACACAGTCGAAATTGTTGAGGCTGCCATACGCAGTACTTGCCTCTGCCCGTAAGGGTAGCGCCAGCATGATCAACGGTGACACAATGACCAAAATAGTGATCTTAAATCTCGACAACTGCATTTTCATGACTGATTCCTCCTGCGGCGCCGTCTGTTTTTCAGATTGCGTGAAGTCCGGCGCCAAGGGTGCTTCATCGCATGTTTCTGTCATTTGATTGGCGGTGAATGTTTCATGTGATGTTCACTTTGCAGGTGGCGCAATGGCGCCGCATCAACAAGACGCTTCCCGCCGAAAGCAAAACCAGCGTCATCGCGGCCAGTCCCCATTCTGATAACGTGGGAATCCCCGCCGGCAGCGAGCAGGCAGTGCAGGCACAGGTTGATCCGACCCCCTGCGCCGTCCCACCCTGCGTAGTGCAACTGTTCGTCGCCAGATCGGCGCAGGAATAATCCGGAAGACAGCAAGCCTGATCGCCTGGACTGGCACTTTCCAGAGTGAGTGCAACCAGCGCAAAATCGACGTACAAGCCGATCTTATAGGTGGGAAATCCCGTCAGCAGGACCGTGCTCCCCAGCGGATTGGGCGACGTATCGTAGGAAAATGTCTGGCCGTAAAACCCGGTCGCATCGAAGTAAACGGGATCGCTGAAGGCGTCCTCTCCGTTCACAAGGGGCATGATTTCAATGGCCCCGCCCGCGCCGCCCGTGTTGGCCAGCAGTTTGGCCGTGAACGCTTTCAGATCGAATACTTGACCGTCAACTCGCTCAATGGTGATTCGTGCCTTGTAATCGGTTACCCCCGGAGGCGGCGTCGTTACGGCCTGTGCTTCCACGCCGTCAGGCCAATGAACTCGGACCGGGCGACCGATCGGCTGGCCAGTTCCGCCGGTAAACAACTTGTCCCGCGTGTAGGTGAACAAATATCCGCCACTGCTGACGGTATCTGACGTCACCCCTGAGGCCACAGGTGTTGCAGTCCGGCAGCCGCCGAAAAAGACCGTCGTTTCAGCATTGGCGGGCGTACATAGGACGCAACAAGTAACGGCAGCAGCGACAATGCTCGCGGCACGATTCATGGAAAGCACCTCCCGATTCACAGGAAATCTTGTCTCGCCTGGATAAAAATCACTCGTTGGATGGACGATCTGCGTAAACAGCCGCTGCCCGATGATGGCGGGCTGCTAAATGAGCAGGGCGTGATTTTGGCGCAGGATTATTGCAACGGAATTTTTCGCGGTGTGAATCGAAGCAATATTATCCGATAGGCCAGTGGCCGGTGGTTGTTGCGGATCCGCTGCGACAAAAGCGGGGAGGGACTGGGGAAATCCTCGCACAACTGCGTCATTGCACTCAGGTCCACTCGTCGGTACGAAAACCAATCCTGTCTTTACAATCGCAATTGGGAAAACGCCCTGGGGCGGAGACTTGGCCACTACTGCGCGATCATGGCCAAAGCTGGCAGAGCCTGCAGCGCTGGAAAGGAGATCGCCGAATCCAAGCAGATGTACGTGTGCCGCGCGATTACCATGTCGATGCAACACAAAGGCCTCTCCCACCGTGCTCTGCGCAAACACCGTGGGAATGAGGCCAAGAACGAGTAGGAATCGACTGGGCCGCACGCAACCGTTCTGCAGGGTCTTCATGCCCAAATGCCCATCCATGCCGCGCCGATTCGTTACCACGACCAGACATTTCCCTCGCCGAACCGGTGAACGGCACGATTGTGTCGTTCAGCACCCTGCAATACCCATGCCAGACATTATCGGATATGCACCAATCTCCTGATCCAACCCTTCAATCGGCAATTGCATGGTCGCTGGCTGTTTGCCCGGTCCGGCGAGAGCGTGCGCGAGATCACTTTTCCCTAATCAACTACCAAACGGGGCCGCATGCGGATCGGATTGGCCATATTGAAAAAATTCGGCGACGTCTTCATCACCTTCTCATGCACTTCGCGAAACTGTTCCGGCGTACCATTGCCTTTGAGCCGCACCGTGTATTGCAGCTCCCGGTATCCCGGCGGAATCGCCGCGTCCAAGCCCAAAAACCCGCGAAGGTCCAGCTCCCCTTCCGTTTCGATGCTCACCGACTCCAGCTCGATGCCGTGCATCGCACAGCCCGCGACATAACCGACCGTCATGCACGCATTGAGTCCGGCCATCAATACTTCCTGCGGATTCGGCGCAGTGTTTGTTCCCAGAAGCTCAATCGGCTCATCCGTCTTGATCGAAAAATCACGCGCCATTCGCTGCCCCCCAAGCTCATACCCCCGCACCCGCGTCTCCGAGGCCGTCCCGCCCTTCCATTGCGTGGCCACCTGAAACTTCGCTTTCCCCTTGGCCGGCTGCTTGGAAACTTCGCCCATCACGCTTCTCAGCACGTCCGTATCGATCCCATTGATTTTCGCGTTGACTGTTTGCATGCCGTTTTCCTTTCGTGTCCTTGTTTTCCAACGATTTGGCCGCCGCGCGGCAGCCGCTGTTGTCTTCTCGACAAACTATGCGCTGCCGCAGAGCCGAATCCAATTGACTGCCGGTCCTGTTTCACTTGACTTCAAGTCAACTTTTCAGCTCCTGCCCGTTGCACGTAAGATGCCCCCATGTCCACTTCGACAAGAGACCGGCTGATCCACTCCGCGCACGACTTGTTCTACGAACGCGGGTTTCACGCCGTGGGCCTCGATGCCATCCTCGCCGACGTGGGCGTCACCAAGACCACGTTCTACAACCACTTCACGACGAAGGAGGACCTCGTCCGCGCTGTGCTCGAATGGCACGATCAATGGTGGAAGAACGAATTTCGCACCATGCTCCGATCGCTTGGCGGCGACCAGCCCCGAAATCAACTGCTCGCCGTCGCCGACGCTCTGGAAAAAGTCCTGCGCCAAAGCGAGTTCAACGGCTGCTTCTTCATCAATGTCGCCGTTCAATTCCCGCAGGCTCACGACCCCGCGCACCAGGCCGCCGCCGTCCACAAACAGGACATGGGAGAAATCATCCGGGAGCTGGCCGGCTATGCGGGCGCAGCCGACCCCAGGGCGATGGCCGAGGAAATTTCGCTGGTGATGGAAGGAACCTACGTGACTCGGCAGGTTACGGGAAACCCCGAAGCCGTACAGATCGCCCGGCGCTTGTTGCACCAAATCGTCGCACGTCATTTGCCGTAAATGGGTGGCCCGGGTCCTGCCTCATCGGACCTGGGGGCACGATTATGCCTCCCCTTATCCGTTGACAAAATTATCCCATTGGCTCAGGAAGATTTGTTCCGCACTCCGGGCAAACGCCGCTGGTGTTGCCCTTCAGATTAGGCGCGATTTGCGATTTCCAGAAAAGACAATTTTGGCACAGGTGAGGAGAAGCAGAGTCACGACGACCAAACCCCAATCGCTGACGGTCGGGATGGCGCAGTCCGCCGCGTCGTGCGTGCATGTGCCGGTTGGCTCGTTGCAGGCGTCGGCGGTGCAGTCCAGCCCGTCATCGCAGTTGACGGGCGTACCGGCCACGCAGCCAGATTGCGGATTGCAGGTTTCGACGCCATTGCAGGCCACGCCGTCGTTGCACTGCAGCGGAATCCCCTGAACACAGCCCGTTTGTGGGCTGCAACTCTCAATCCCATTGCACGCATTTCCGTCGTTGCAGACCAGCGGCGTGCCGGGGACGCACTGTCCGCCCATACAAACTTCGACGCCATTGCAGGCATTTCCATCGCTGCAGGACGCCGTGTTGTTTGTGAACACGCACTGACCGTTCGCCGGGTTGCACGAATCATCGGTGCAGACGTTCGAGTCATGGCACGGGATAGCGGGGCACTGGCCGCCGCACCCGTCTTCGCCGCAGTTCTTGCCGGTGCAATCCGCGATGCAATGGCATTCTTGATCCGCACACTGGCCGTTTTCGGTCCAGACCTTGTCGGGGCCGGTGCATGTCGTCAGGGTCACGTTGTCCGTGCAGCCCTGGTCGGCGCCGTTTGTGTCACAGCATGCACCTTTAATTGATTCGCATATGATATCTGTACAAGCGGCACCCTCGCTCCAGACTTGGTACGTCTCAGAGCAAGAGGTTCCACCGACTTCCTCCGCACACGTCCCGGAGAAATGATCACAGCATGCACCGGTCGGCTGTGTTCCAGCGCAAGTGATCGCCAGGTTGATCGCCCCGTAGACTCCTTGCGTAGGAGGTACTGGCGAACAGCCCGTTGCAGGTGATTGCGTAAAGTAGTCGTTATCGCTTTCGCCGATGTTCGGCTTGATTCCCGCGATAATGCTTCCGGCGGAATTGCTCGTGACGCTGAATCCAAGAAAGACGTCAGCTGAATTGAGCGAAATTGGCGGATCGAAGTTGAATCGCGGTGCCTGAAGTTGAGGCATGCTGGCATAGAGCAGAAAAATCCGCTCGGTCCCCGGAATCACCTGGCCATCACAGGTCCGTCGGAGGTCAAAAGTGTAATAACCCGTGCCCTTGACCGTAACTTCGTAGCCGATCATCTGGCAGTTGTTGACCATGAGTCTTACGTCATCGACTCCTTGGGTGTTCGCTCCGATGTAGGCCGCGCCGCC
This sequence comes from uncultured Phycisphaera sp., assembly GCA_964501365.1. Lineage (GTDB taxonomy): Bacteria > Planctomycetota > Phycisphaerae > UBA1845 > UBA1845 > CAZAMB01. The sequence continues at coordinate 124,314 of CAZCST010000032.1, forward strand.
GGATTGTCGGTTGGCCTTGTAGGCTACATAGGCCTCGGGACATGTGTCGCCGCCGAAGAATTCCGCCCAAAAACTGGCGTGCGGCTGCTGTGGAAATCCGCCAAACCAGCCGTTGCATGGAAACCCCGGAAAATCAAAGATGTCGCCGGAGTAGCCAATCGTGGCCGGTGCACCGAGGACCGTGCCGCAGTTGGCGCGGTTAAAGCGCAAGGAAAGATAGAAGTTGGTCGGAAGCGCGACCGGTGTCTGCGCCGATACAACATGCTCAATCAATCGTGGTGCATCATCCGGAAAGGTCAGCACGCCCTCGGTGCCGGGGATTCTCACCAAGTCCCGCATTGCATTGGTAGATCCCGAGGCCAACGGACACTGTGTGTAGAGTCCGTAGGTGACGGTGTAAGCACCGCTGAGGCCGGTGGGCAGGACCTTGCCAAGCACCTTGAAGCGATATCGCTTTAGCGCGCAGTCATTCGGCGCGGTCGTGGCGATGTCGTCGGAAACCGGCCCATTTGACGGGAAGTTAACGGTGTTAATTCCGAGCGTGTTGCTGTAGATCAGCCGCTCCCCCGCACCGGCCACCGAGCCTTCGTCGGCAGGCGCTTGCCGCGCCGTACCATCGGCTCCCACGACCAAACGCTCGAATTCAGCGTGCGGATCCAGCGCCACCGCCACTGGCAATTCCGGGCCAGCGACTTGTCCTCCCCTGCCGACGATTGAGCCTTGCGGCGGCGGGTCGCCGTGACTGGAGGCGAGCCGAAGCGCGAGCACCGCGCACACCACCACTGTTTCCAGAAATATCTTCTTGTTCATGACGCCTCCGACTGCTTGGGAAAGCTGCCTTCGACCCCGGTGTGCCCGAGGAATTATCATAGCAAGACCTGAATGGCTTATGCAAGGAAGATTGCCTTGTGGTCCGGGCCGGCGGCTTGCCCGCATCCTCGCCCCATCGGAGGTGGGGGCATGATTTTCCTCGGCATCCGTAATTCTGACTCATTATCCCCCATACCCAACACTCTACATCCTATACCCTATGCCCTATACCCTGGTACCTGATGCCTAATCCCTGGTCCCTGCACCCTCCTCCGCGCCTCTGCGGTGAACCACAATCCCCTGATCGCGTTTTCGCAACCATTCGCGCGCCCCGCATGTTCTATAGGTCGAGAGCGCGGGAGAGTTCCGCGCGCACGTTGTCAAAGGGGGTTCGCATGTCTTCAATCGACAATCGCAAATCGAAAATCGACAATTCGCGCCACGATCACAACCTATTGTGTGCCGCCTCGACCACACCACAGTGCGGAAAAATGAAAATGACAAGTCGAACCCATCTTTCAGCCCCCCTTTACCACCCACGCCGGACATCCCGCATTTGGATTTTTGGTCGTTTCGCTACACCATTCCGTCATGAGCAAGAAAACCATCGTAGTCCTGCCGGCCTACAACGCCGCCAATACGCTGGAGCGTACCCTCGCCGACCTCGACCGCTCCAACATCGACGACATCATCGTCTGCGACGACGCGAGCACGGACGACACGGTGCGCATCGCCGAGCGCCTGCCGGTCACGTTGCTTCGCCACGACCGCAATCGCGGGTACGGCGGAAATCAGAAGACCTGCTATCGCGAGGCACTCCGGCGCGGCGCCGACTTCGTCGTCATGCTCCATCCCGATTATCAATACGACGCGAGGGTCGTGCCTTACGCAGTCGGTTTCCTGTCGCTGGGAATCTGCGACGTGATCCTGGGCAATCGCATCCGCACGCGGGCCGAAACGCTCAGCGGAAAAATGCCGCCCATCAAATATTTCATGAATCGCGGCCTCACCTTTGTCGAAAACATCATGGCCGGCCAGAACCTCGGCGAATGGCACAGCGGCTTCCGCGCCTACACCCGCGCGGTCCTCGAGGCCGTTCCGTTTGAACGCAACAGCGACGACTTCGTCTTCGATTCGCAATTCCTGCTCCAGTGCGTCCACTTCGGATTCAAAGTCGGCGACGTACCCGTGCCGGTGCGCTACTTCGACGAGGCCAGCAGCATCAGTCTGCGACGCTCCACGGTCTACGGAATTCAGACGCTGGGCACCTTCGCAAAGTGGTTCGCCCACCGCTTTTCGCCCTACCAATGCCCCCTGTTCACCTCGTCATCCGGAGCAGTGGAAAGAGCGGGTGCTGGTAAAGTTTGAGTGCCACGGGCGGCTTGTCCGCCCGTGCAAACACTGGCATCCGGAGAGCAAACTTGACCGGAACAGAAAGCAACTTCGCGTTGACCGGAACTGGGGGGCTGTGTAGGCTTATGGCGACGAAATGAACGATAAACTTCCCACCCCGAGACTAAGGCCAAGGAAAAATATGATCTCCGTGAAACGATTCCTGGGTTGGCAAATGATTTTGGCGATGGCCTTGGTCGGCGCGTGCAAACCGCCGGAACCCACGCCATCACAATACACAAACCTCGGCACCGACGACGCTCCTCTGCTTCCGACTCCACCCGCATGGCACGATCCGGGCATTCTCAAGGGCACCGCCGAGTGGAAGACCTTCCGCAAACCTTCGGAAGCCGAGCCAATGACTGCATCAGCCAAAAAGCCAGCTGAGCCCAAAGAACCCACAGGTGGCGAAGATGCCGAAAAACCGGCGGCCGCCGGTGGCGCGGAAGCGGAAAAGGAAATCCGCGAAATCATCAGCGATTTCAATGCCACGCTGGCCGACAAGAACCTCGAAAAAGCCGCAGAGTTCCTGACCGACGCTCAGGCCCAGGCGTCCGTCGAAGTGTTCACCGCCGTCAATGCCCTGATCGAACAATTGCGGGCTTTGCAAGCCGCCTCTCCGGGCCTCAAGGAGAAAATCGATCCGCTCTTGCCCATGCTCAATCTCAGCGATTCGCTCAAGGTCGACGTGCAGTCCATAAAGCTGATCGATGAAAAGCACGCCACCGCGAAACTCGCCGACGGCAGCGAGTCGCACCTCGAAGTCGGCGAGGAAAATCTCTGGTACGTGGAATCTCCCTTTTTGGCGTTGCTGGACAAAGAAAAGGCCCGCATCCAGAAGGTGACGAAGGATGTGGAAGAGGCGCTGGCCAAGGGAACGCCGGATGAGTCCGCCGTATCGACCCTTGGAGCCGCGCTGGATGAACTTCGTACGTCCCTATCGTCGGCGAAAGCCGGCGATGCGCAAGGCACCTGACCGCCGACGCGGGGCGCAATGTTTGCACTCCCATGCTTCAAGCACACAGCCTCATCGAGGCGCAACTTTTTCTCAAAATCACCGCGTGTGCAAGTTGCAATCCCAAAGCTCCTGGGACGATTGCCGGGAACAAACCCCATCAACCACTCGGCGGAAATGTCACGCGCCTTTCAGGAACATGCCCTTCCTGCGGCAGGTCGCAGGAATGGGAATTCACCATCCCAGCCAACGACAACGCGTCGTCAAAAACAATCCCGGCCGCGATCAATCCCACGGGGGTGTGTTCTCAAATCATCGACGTGGGGCAGTGGCTGACCCTTTCGCAAATGTTCATACAAGAAGGCAAAAGTGACGTGGATCGCGCTCGCTCGCGCCTGTCAAATCTTCAAGCCGCGCAGTGTCTCGATGAAGCGCTCAAGTTCTACGACGATCCGGAAAACGACCTGCCTCCGGCAAGCGCCTTCTACACAGAAGCATCGCGCCGCCGCTTCCGCGAATCCCCCCAACAGTTCTCACGAACCCGGCTGATCAGCGAGCGCCGCAAACTCCCGATGCCATTCAGTGAATCAAAACCTCACCCCAACCGCTAACCCCTGTGCCCTACTTACCCTTGATCAATTGGAATATCGCCCGCGTGGCCGTCGACTTGTTCAACGTGTAGAAGTGAATTCCCGCCACGCCCTCCTTGAGAAGCTGACGGGCCTGCTCCACCGCGTGATACGTTCCAATTTGCCGCACAGCTTCGGGGTCGTCCTCCACCGCTTCGACGCGCCGCAGCAATTCCGCCGGCATCTTCGCCCCGCACATGGTTGTAAATCGCTTGATCTGCCCGACGTTGAGGATCGGCATGAGCCCGGCGATCATCGGAATTTGGATGCCCGCGTCCTGCGCGCGATCCCGAAACGCATAAAAGTCCGCGTTATCAAAAAACAATTGCGAGATCAGAAAATCCACGCCCGCGTCAACTTTGCGCTTGAGGTTTTCCAGGTCTTGCTCCCGGCTTGCAGCCTCGGGATGTCCTTCAGGATAACAGGCCGCTCCCACACAAAAATGGTTGTGATGCGTACGAATCAGCTTCACCAGCTCGTCGGCGTGGCGGAATCCGCCGGGCGTCGGCTCAAATGCACCCGTTCCCGCGGGCGGATCGCCGCGCAAAGCCAGCACGTTTTCAATCCCGCGAAGGCGAAGCTCGTCGAGAACGCCGCCAATTTCCGCACCCGTAGCCCCAACGCAGGTCAGGTGGGCCATCGGTTCGATGCCGATATCACGCTTGATCCGGGCCACGAGGTCCACGGTCTTCCGCCGTGTGCTGCCGCCGGCCCCGTAGGTGACGGATACGTAGGTCGGCTCCAGCGGCTTGAGCGATTCGATGGTCTTGTACAAATCCCAAAAGCCGATGTCGTCCTTGGGCGGAAAAAACTCGAACGAAAACGTCGGCTTACCGGAATGAAGTCGCTCGGAAATGCGCATACAGGCAACAAAGCGAGGTAGCGAGCCGCGAACTTCAGTTCGCGCGGTCGTTCGCCGAGTGGAATTCCCGCCTCGGCGAACAACTCGTAATGGGCGCGGGAGGATTCGAACCTCCGAAGGCGTAAGCCAACGGGTTTACAGCCCGTCCCCTTTGGCCACTCGGGCACACGCCCAGCTCATGCCGCGTTGCCCATCGCGTTGGGCTTCGACGACCAAGCGGAAGGCACTATCTATAGCAAAATGGGATCGCCGACAAGTTGATCGCTGCGATGGGAAATTGGAGGTCGGCCGGGATCGAGCCGTGTCGATGATCGACCCGTGATTTTCTCGGTGTTTTCCCGGGACGGCGCTCCTTCGAATCGTGCGAACACGCGGGATCAGAAACAAGAATCGTTGACCCGTTTTCATGTCTATCTACAATCGCTTGATGCAGCCAAAGCGACTTTTTGTCTCCGCCTTGATTTTCCTTGCCGCCCTCATGGCAACTCACGGTTGCAGCAAGAGCGATTCCGCAAACCTTTCAACCATTCCCGGCCAGAACGTGCTCCTCATCACCCTCGACACAACCCGCGCCGACCATATTGGGTGCTATGGCCACCAGAGAGCCAAAACCCCCGCACTGGACGCCATCGCCGCACGGGGGGTGCTTTTCGAAGACGCGCTCTCCCAAATTCCTCTGACCCTGCCTTCGCACTGCACCATGATGACCGGCCGCTATCCGCGTGAATTCGGCGTACGCGTGAATAATGAGGCGGCACTCGGAACCACCCATCCCACGCTTGCGTCGATTCTCAAGCAAAAGGGCTACCACACGGCCGCCTTTGTAGCTTCTTTCGTGCTCGATTCGCGATTTGGGCTCGATCGGGGTTTCGACGTGTACGACGATGAAATGTCCAACGTCTCTATCAAAACCGGACCGCTGGAGTGGGAGCGACCGGGAAGCGTCGTCACGGACCATGCACTCGCCTGGCTCAATGCAAACAAGGCCTCTCCGTTTTTTTGCTGGGTTCACTTTTATGATCCCCATGGCCCCTACCAGCCGCCCAAGGAGTTTCCACCGACGTACGACGGCGAGGTCGCCTTCATGGATACACAGGTGAAACGTCTCGACGACTGGCTGACAACTTCGGGATTGAAAAACAAGACTCTGGTGGTTGTCGTCGGAGATCACGGCGAATCGTTCAACGAGCACGGAGAAGATGGCCACGGCATCTTTCTCTACCAGACGAACATTCATGTACCCCTGATGGTCGCACATCCTTCGCTCACTCCCACGGCCAGGCGCGTTTCTCAGCCCGTTGGCGTGGTTGACGTGTTCCCCACCATTCTCGAATTGCTGGAATTGCCCCGGCCCGACAAGCTGTTGTCCACGTCTCTTGCCGGCGCCCTACAGAGCGGCCAGTCGCCGCCGCACGAAATCTTCAGCGAAAGCGAATACGTCTGGCACTCCTATGGCTGGGCTCAGCAGCGCGGCCTGACCAACTCCGATTGGAAGTTTATTTCGTCCACCAAGCCCGAGCTGTACGACCGCAAGGCGGATCCGGACGAAAAAATCAATGTCATCGACAGGAAACCTGATGTTCGCGCGGAACTTTCCAATAAATTGTTCCAACGATACTCCGAGCAGGTTCCCACGCTGCCCGGCAAGGTCGCGCCCAGCGCGGCGGCCACTGCGGCCCTCTCCGCACTGGGATACACCGGAGGCGGCAGCAAGTCCGTGGATGAATTTCTCACCCAGGGCGCAGACGATCCGAAAGACAAAATCGAGGTGTTCAGGAAATACCAACTGGCTCGAAAACTATGGGGAGACAAGCAGCTCGAACCGTCCATTGCACTGATGCGGGAATGCGTCAAAGAAGCCCCGCAGTCGCCATCGCTACAAGGCGCTCTTGGAGTGGCCCTCGTCAACACGAAGAAATACGAAGAGGCGCTTGTATTCCTCGATGCGGCCGCCAAGCTGGATTCCACACACCAGCCGGCGCTGTTTTCCTCCGGCGAGGCCTACTTCTACCTCAACCGGTTCGACAAGGCCCTTCAATACTTCACCCTCGCTGTCGAAAACGATCCTAACGATCCAACCGCTCATTTCATGCTCGGCAGGACACTCCTTGTCTTGAAGAAACCCGACGAAGCCCGTCCCCAGTTCGAAAAAGCCGTCGAATTGCTGCCCGAATTTCCTTCCGCACATTTTGAATTGGCAGAACTGTTCTTCGGCGCCCGCGACTATGACCGCGCGATCCAGCATTTTCGTCAGACGATCCGCTATGAACCCAACAATGACAACGCACACTACAATTTGGGATCATCGCTGGTCGCGCTCAAAAAAATACCGGATGCTGTGACATCGTTTCGCGAGACCGTCCGCATCAATCCAAAGCATGGGCAGGGTTGGATGAATCTAGGGCTTACCCTCCTGCAAACCGGACAGACTGCCGAGGGCAAAAAGGCCCTTCTGCAGGCGGCTGCAATTCCCGACGTGGCCGCCGACGCCTACTACAACCTCGCCATCGCCGCTTCCCGCGAGAACGACGCTGCGGCTTCGGCGCAGTACTTGCAAAAGGTCATCGACGTGGCGCCAACCCATCCCACTGCGGCATGGGATTTGGCCCGCGACTATTTGAAGGCTGATCGAACGGACAAGGCCCTGGAGGTGCTTCGCGCAGCGGAAAAGGCCAACCCTTCGAACGTCCGCACCCTGAACCTGCTTGCGTCTATTCTTGCCACCACGACGAACGATGCACTGCGCAATGGTCAGGAAGCCCTTCCCATCGCTAAGAAGACTGCCGAACTGACGCAATCGCGTAATCCCATGGTGTTGAAAACTCTCGCCGAGGCATATGCCGAAACTGGAGACTTTCCCAACGCGATCGCCACGGCAAAACAGGCACTCCAGATGACGCCCCCGGACAAGCTCGAAGACCTTCGCAAGGAACTCAGCGCATCCATTGCTGATTACGAAGCCGGCCGCCCCACCCGCAAAACCCGCTTCGTCCAACCCGGCCCGTAACAATTCCCTCCCCATTTCAGGAAGTGGGCAGGCGTGCGACTCGAATCACGAACTCGAATCAAGAAAAAGCCAGGCGGCAGTCTCTGATCCCGTGCTCTTCGCAATATCGAACGGTCATGTCAACGTAGGACGAAGATATGTGATGTGATGACTCCAATCCCAGCCGCTGCTGCACGCGACGGATGGACTCTTCGCCGGGTCCTTCGATTTCCACGAACAAACCGAGTTTTGCGGGCTCGTCCAGTTCGACCACACAATCATCGAGCCGCCACCGCTCGCGCTTCTTGTGATACTCGACGGACCGTGAAAAACCGAGTCGCTCAAGCACCGCGATCGCGTCGTCGCCATTCTCGACTTTGGCTTCAACTTCTTCGCGCCACTTTAGTGTGCTCGATTGCGACGGCCCCTTGAACGTGATTTTCGAGCCGGGGTTTTTCCCATCCAAAACGGTGGTGGCCCGCACGCGCAGCCCGCACCCGGCCGCCCGCAGCGAGCGATCGGAACGGTCCAGCATCGTGTTGCGCTCGATCACAGTGCCGACGTACTCCCCGCCCAGCGCTTTGAGTCGCTCACGCACCGACTCGTGGGAATCTACTCGGACCTTCAATTCGATTTCAGTTGCCATAGTCTTATTGCAGTAAACGTCGTTTGGAAATAAGTGGCGATCTGGTGATTTGGCGATGTGTCAAAGCGCGATCGGGCATATCACCACATCACAACATCGCAATATCGCCCCATCACACGATGATGTTCACCAATCTTCCCTTGACCACAATCACTTTCTTCACCGGTTTTCCGGCGATCGCCGCCTGCACTTTTTCATCTGCCATCGCCGCGTCCTGCAGAGCCTTGTCGTCGGCATCGGGCGCAACCATCACTCGCGACTTGATCTTGCCGCAAATCTGCACCGCGATTTCGACCGCATCATCACACGCCAATGCCTCGTCGTATTGCGGCCACTCCCCATACGCCAGCGATTCCCTGTGTCCCAGCCGTGACCAAAGCTCTTCGGCAAGGTGGGGCACGAATGGGGCAATCACCAGCACGAACGGCTCCAAGACGGCCCGCGAACGCCGCTCCATTGGCGTGAGGGTATTCACAAAGTCAAAAATCGCCGCAATCGAGGTGTTCAGCTTGAGCTGTTCGATTTCTGTCGTAACTTTTTGAATCAGCTTGTGCAGCGCCCGCAGCGAATCGGCATCCGGTGCGTCGTCTGTCAGTGCCGCACTAAGCTGCCCCGTTTCTTCGTTGACGATGAGCCTCCAGATCCGCTGGCACAGTTTGAACAATCCCGGTACGTCGCGCGTATTCCACGGCTTGGACGCATCGAGCGGCCCCATGTACATCTCGTACAGCCGGAATGTATCCGCCCCATACTCCCCGATGACCACGTCCGGATTGACCACGTTTTTGAGCGACTTGCTCATCTTTGCGACAATCCGCGTCACGGGCTCGCCGCCATCGGCCATCACAAAATCGTTCTCGCCGCGCTCCTGCACGACGTCCGGCCCGACGATGAGCCCGCGTTTGTCGCGAAACGCAAACCCCTGAATCATTCCCTGGTTGAATAACTTCTGAAACGGCTCGCGCGTGCTCACCTTCCCCAGGTCGAACAGTACTTTGTGCCAGAACCTGGCATACAGCAGGTGCAACACGGCATGCTCGGCCCCACCGACGTACAAGTCCACCGGCATCCAGTACCTCTCCGCCTCCGACGCACAAAACTCCGCGTCGTTGTGCGGATCGATGAACCGGAGGTAATACCAGCAGCTTCCGGCCCACTGCGGCATCGAGTTCGCATCGCGGACAAATTCGTGCCCGTCGCGCCGCACCTTCATCCAATCCTTCGCCCGCGAAAGCGGCGGCGCGGGGATCGACGCCGAATCCGCGCTCGACGCAGTCGGCCGAAAGTCTTCCATCTCCGGCAGCGTCACCGGCAATCCCTCGTCCGCGACCACTACCGTCCCGCCATCCTCGCCATGCAGCACGGGAAACGGCTCGCCCCAGTACCGCTGCCGGCTGAAGAGCCAGTCGCGCAGCTTGTAATTCACCCGCGCCCGTCCGACACCCGTGTCTTCAAGCCATTTCGTGATCTTTGACTTCGCCCCCTGCGTTGTCAGCCCGTTGAGATGGCAGATGCCCCCCGGCACACTCGCGTGAGGCCCCTCGCCCGGCGAATTGACGGCCACTCCCTCATCCGTATACGCCGCCCGCCACGACTTGGGATGCTTCACGTAATGTTCCATCAAGCGCTGCAGCCCCGCCTGCTCGCTGAGCACCGCCACCGTCTTCGCGCCCAACCCCTTCGACGCCCTCCGATGTTCCTCGATCGCCTCCCCCAGTTCCGGCGCTTCCGCCCTCAATCGCGCAAATCCCGCTTCGGCCGCCGGCTCCACCCTTGCGGCCTGCGCCTCGACTTGCTCGGCGATCCACTCTGCCGTCGGCCCAACCACCGCCACGATCGGCAGTTCGAACGCGCACGCAAACTCAAAGTCGCGAGTGTCACTGCCCGGCACCGCCATGATCGCCCCCGTGCCATAACCCATGAGCACGTAATCCGCGACCCAAATCGGAATCTTCTTCCCATTTACAGGATTGATCGCGTAACAGCCGGTAAAGACTCCTGTCTTGTCCTTCGACTCCGCCGTCCGCGCCATGTCGCTCTTGTTCCGCGCCCCCTCGACATACTTCGCGACCGCGGCACGCTGCTCGGGTTTCGTGATGCGCTCCACCATCGGGTGCTCCGGCGCGAGCACCATGTACGTCGCCCCAAACAGCGTATCGGGCCGCGTCGTGTAAATCCGAATCGCGTCTTCCCCTCTCCCTTCCAGGGAGAGGGTCGGGGTGCGTGTAGAGTTGTCCGATTGCGATCGAGCATCGGATTCACTTTGTCGCTCGTTTTTTGAACTTTGAACTTTGAATTTTGAACTTTCCGCTCGCACCCATTGACCATCGTCAATATGCCAACTGTCAGCAAGCGGAAAAACCACCTCGGCCCCTGTGCTCTTCCCCACCCAGTTCCGCTGCATCAGCTTGATCGGCTCAGGCCAGTCCAGCCCCTCCAGATCCGTCAGCAACCGATCCGCATATTTCGTAATTCGCAAGATCCACTGCTTGAGCGGCCGGCGATACACCGGATGCCCGCCGCGCTCGCTTCGCCCCTCGCTGTCCACCTCCTCGTTGGAGAGCACCGTCCCCAGAGCCGGACACCAGTTCACCGGAATCTCGTCCATGTACGCCAGCCGATGCCCGTCGAGCACGCGCCGCTTCTCCGCCGCCGACAAGCTCCCCCACATCCGTAGGGGGCCTCCTGATGCACCGTGTTCCCCCTCTCCCCTTGGGAGAGGGTCGGGGTGAGGGCCGCCTTGTTGCCTTTTGTGCGTACCCCAATTCTCGTCCACCACACGTGTGCCGCTTTCCAACTCCTCCACCAACTCGCCGATCGGACGCGCCCGCCCGCGCAATGTACCCCCATCCAGTGCCACCCACTGGCACTCCTCGTCGTACCAGCTTTCGAACATCCGCGCGAACATCCACTGCGTCCAGCGGTAATACTCCGGCTCGCACGTGGATATCTCCCGCGACCAGTCATACGAGAAGCCGAACATCCTGAGTTGCCGCCGGTATTGCTCGATGTTCTTCCGCGTGGTGACGGCCGGGTGCACGTTGGTCTCGATCGCATATTGCTCAGCCGGCAGGCCAAACGCATCAAACCCCATCGGATGCAGCACGTTGAACCCGCGCATCCGCTTGTATCGTGCAATGATATCCGTCGCGCAGTACCCCAGCGGATGCCCGACGTGCAGCCCCGCCCCGCTGGGATAGGGGAACATGTCGAGCACGTAGAATTTATCTTTGGACTGATCAAACCCAGGGTCACCCGGGTTGGCGGTTCGAAATGTCTGCTTGTCCTGCCAGACCTTCTGCCATTTGGCCTCAATCGCGGCGAAATCGTACCGGCCCTTCTTCTCTTCCCGTTCGTAGCTCATCGTGCCCATCATAATCCGAACCCGAATCGCCAGCGACGGGCGGTTTCGCGCTCGGCGACATTGGTGCCCCAACGGGGCAGCGGCTCAAAGCCCAGGGTTGACCGCGCAGCGGGCTACCCTAGGTCACCGTCCCATTTTCATTCCAACGCCATCGGCGTTGCGGCCTAATCTGCAATTCTCAAATTCCAAATCTGCAATCCCAATCTGGCAGTAGGTTTCGCCTCACCTTACGCCCACTCTTATATTCTCTGTGCCCTCTGTGCCCTCTGTGTACTCTGTGGTTAGCCGCGTTTCGGCGTTTCCGCATTTACAAGCAAACTTTCTCCATGTCGGTTACCATGTGCAATTCAATGACAAAGCGATTCCTTCAAATCCCCAAATTCCGCCGATTGCTCGCGCTCACTGTTGGCTCTTACGTCATCGTCGTGATAATCGTGGGTGTGTTTCAAACCGGGTTCATCTATTTTCCATCGAAAGTGCTCGAAGCCACCCCCGCCAGCATAGGGATGGATTTCGACGACATAGCGCTGACTACCCAGGACGGCGTGAAAATCTCGGCATGGTTCGTGCCGCATCCAGACGCGCGCGGAACGATCCTCTATTTCCACGGCAACGCGGGAAACAACGGCGACCGCGTCGAGACGCTCCGCACCCTCCACTTGCTTCATTACAACGTGATGATCGTCGACTACCGCGGCTTCGGAAAAAGCGAAGGCAGTCCCTCCGAGTCCGGAACATACATGGACGCGCTCGCGGCCTGGGATCACCTCGTCCAAACCCGCAACATTCCGGCCGGGTCGATTGCCATCATGGGCGAATCGCTCGGCGGAGCGGTGGCCATCGACCTCGCCTCACGCCACCGGCCCGGCGCACTTGTTGTGCAATCGACCTTCACCCGCATGGCCGACATAGCCACCATGCATTATCCGTTCCTGCCGGTCCGCTGGCTCCTGCGTCACCACTACATTTCCATCGACAAGGTAGGCCGCATCGCCTGCCCCAAGCTCTTCATCCACTCCACCGGCGACACCCTCATCCCCCTCGCCAATGGCCAGGCCCTCTACGCCGCCGCTGCCGAGCCAAAACAATTCCTGCAAACCCCCGGCGAACACAACGAAGGCGGATTCATGTACTCGCAGGAGTACACCGCAAAACTCAAGGAATTCCTCGACTCCGTGTTGCCAAACCCTTGATCTCTTTGCCCCTTCAACTCTCGAACTTTTGAATGCTTGATCCCTCTAAATCTTGAACTCATTATTCTCAACCCCTTCTGAAATCTGAAATTTCAAATATGAAATCGCTTTTCCAATAGTCCGATCCTGAGCGCCAGCGAAGGACGGTCCATCAGTACCGCAACCGCGAGGCAGCGGTGTTGGTTCTCGCCCGCCCTTGCTCCCGTCCGAACCCGGAGCACCAGTTGGACCCGTATCGCTGCAATTGAAGAGGTGGGCCTGCCGGGCGAGGGTCCATTTGCCTTTCATTGCCCCAACGGGGCTATGGCCCAAAGCCCATGGTTGACCGCGCAGCGGGCTACCCTGGGTCGCCGCCCCATTCCCCCCCAACGCCATCGGCGTTGCGACACTTTTTCGCCGCATCTCCTGGTCCGTCGTTTGAAGAAAATCCGAAACGGCATTTGCTTTTACGCGATATACTGTCAGTAATGTGTATATGGCCGCAGCGCAAACCGGAGGCTAATAGCATGTCGAGCGGTCTCAAAGCGGGCCGAGTGATCTGTTCATCCACTTTTTCAATCCTGGTATTTCACGCGATCGCTTCAGGACAATTTCCTTGCATAACCGAGCCGTGCGGAGATTCCGCTTACGCTTCGTGCGATGATGACAATCCATGCACCATCGATACATGCGTGCGCGTTGGCGATTGCAGATTTGAATGCGTCCACGAGAGCACGCCCAACGGAAGTCCATGCACTGATGGCGACACCTGCACCGAACCGGACGGCTGTTACGGCGGTTACTGCGTTGGCCTGATGTGCGCCGGCCCCTGCTGCAATGGTCACTGCTGCAAAATCGGCGAAGAGTGCTGCAACGATGTTTGCTGTCCGTTTGAGGATTGCTGCGACCAGACGTGCCTTAACGCATCAGCTCTCCGCTCCAAAATGATCGACGATGACGACGGACTCCCGCACTGGCCCAAGGTTCAGGCCCAAATGGTAGAGAAAGCCATCGGTCTGGCCGATGCGGCCTTTCTTGTCAACGTCGAGTTTCTTGATCGGCACAGGATAACAGACAATCGCGTGAAAGCAGCCGCTCGGCTGGTGGCCGTGCGCTCGATTTGGGGCAGATTGCCTTTCGCCACGCTCGAGCTACCGCCAAGAACATTTCCGCAGGACTGGTACAAGACTAACCCTTGGGACCTCGAAGTCCCATCGCGACCGATCATACTGCTTTCCTGCGGGAAGGGGGACAATCTCAAGATCCTCCATGTGATCAACGCAGAGGGCATGGACGAATTGCCGCCCATTGAGCACTTGAAGGTGATTCGCGAATGGGAGCGCGAAGACAACACCTCAAGTTTTCGCAAGCGTCTGATCGAAGCCGTTGACGATCCACAAAGTAGCCAATTGCTCTGGTCGTATGCCCTGCGGCGGCTCTATTTCCTCGCCCAAGACACTGGAGATCGATTTGATCGAAAGACGTTATTTTCCTTCGAACAGCGAGAGCGGATGCTCGCCAGAATACGACAGTGTGCCAGAAATCCGATTCACAGCACTCACCGCACCGCCCCGGATGATTGCCTGCGTGTGAACGCCGCAGTGGAATTTCTTTTTGGGGAGCCTGCTCTATTCGGGAATGACACATATCAACCGATCGGATCGGTGGAGCAGGCGATACGCATGGGTGATGCAGCGTTTTCTGGAACCTTTGAATGGTATGACGTTAAGTATCCAAACGAGAACGGAATAGAAGCTTGGGGTCGCATTTATCCAAGGGAGTCGATCTGGGGTCGCTTTCCGGCGCATCCGCTGTACGTTGGCTGCCAGTACTTTTTGCGGTTTGGAGGTAGCCGTGTGGGTACAGTATGGGACGGCGTGATGCCGGTTCGAGGGGGAGCGCGTATTCCGGTACTCTTGTTTTCCCGAGGTACGGCGTCCGATCTCGAAATCCTGTTTGTCATTGCCCCGGTTGGCACGACGCCCACTCCAACAATCCAAGACTTGCTAATAATTCAAGACTTCGAGTCTCATGCGGACGCTGACGAATTTCGCGAGCGGCTAATCCAAACTGTATTCAATCCTCACAGTTCCGAATTTCTTTGGAAATATGCTTTGCGGCGACTATACCGGGAATTGGAAAATGGCTCGGATCGCCGATAGGAATGGAGTTCGATTCCCCTGCCCGGACACAGTCATCAATTTTCCCATTTCCCTGATCGCAATTCCCCAGGAAAATGCGCGCGCTGCGCATGTTATCAAACATGATGCGCAGACGGGGCCGACCCAACTCATCGCATGAGTATCCCACACTCGAGCGCAGCCCCGCGCCTACCCCTTCGCCGCGCCTTCCTGCTGCCTGCTTGGCGTGTTGTCCTGTTGCCTGTTTGCCTCTCCGATCCCCGTTTCCAGCCAGAAAACGCGGTTTTCCCCCCTTCCCCACACAACATCAAAAAATGACGGAGCGAACCCATCTTTCAGCCCCCTTCAACTCCCCCCCGATCAGCACCGCGACCGTCAGGGAGCGTGGTTGGATTCACATTCCTATCCAATGCCCCGCAAGCTACCCACGATTCTTGGACCTTTCTCATATTGCGCCTAAAATTCATCCAAACGGAGACCGCCATTGGCTGAATCAATCGATACGTCCCAGACCGACTCGCAGACCCCGGAGTTCGACGACGGCCTGCCCGAAGGCGGGCACGCCCTGGAAGTCGCCGCCCGGGCCGGGTTTGGCCCGCTCAGCCCCCTCGCCCAGGAAGCCTGGCATGGCCGGGCCGTACCCTGCGTATCCTGTGGCCAGCTCGTCCACCGCGACGACCCAGCCTGCGAACACTGTGGTCAGGACCTCGCCGAGGAAATGGTGCAGAAAATGCGGCAGCACGCCGGCCCGTGGTTCGTCCTCGAACATGTCCGGCCCTTTCCCGGTGTGTCTCTCGAACGGGTGATCCGCCAGATCCGCCGCGGCCTCATCACGGAAACGTCCATCGTCCGTGGGCCCTCCAACGACTATCAATGGCGGTTCGCCGTCGAGACGCCGGGCCTGTGCCGCTACTTCGGCAAATGCTGGTGCTGCCACGCACCGGTGACGCTCTCAGACACCTACTGCCGACACTGTCTCCATTATTTGTCCTTTGAAAAACCGCGCCCCGGCTTGCAGGTACCCGGTTCCGCCGAACCCCGACCCGCCGAATCCGCTACGAACTCGGCTCAGTCATTTGGTTCGTCCCATCATTCCCCCCAATCAGTCGCTACCGGATCACCGGCAAGTCCCAACACAATCCCAATCGACAATCGACAATCGTCAATCGCAAATCCGCAAGTTGGCAATCGACCATCGACAATCGTTAATCCGCCTCAGTCTCCCGACCTCGCCCGACTTTCCGCCGCCGTCCGTCAGACGCGCGTCACGCACAAAGACGCCGAATGGGATGAGCCCCAGCGCGTGGGCGGTGTAAACGTCACATGGATTGCGGGCTTGTTCATCGTTGTTTTCCTCGTGGCGCTAATCCTTATTTCGCGTGCCTACAGCGAACGGCCCGTCAACCAGACGTCTCCCGCACTGCCGACGATGTCCGCGCCGGTCCAGTCGCCGCCAGCCCCGCCTGCCGGTTCAACAGTACATCCATGACACGGGTCTGCCGATTCGGACTTATTTCGTGAAGGGTATGCGCAGGCTGTATACGCCATCCGAGAGATGGCTTTCGAGAGCAAACCCGCACTTATGGAAGATTCGCAGCATGCCGGGATTCTGCATGAGAACTTCCGCCGTGAACCCGGCGATGCCATGGAACCGTGCCGAATCAAGGAGTGATGCCATCAGCGCCGTGCCGATGCCCTTACCCTGCCAGTCGTCTCGAACCAGAAATGCGGCTTCCGCGAAATTGGTTTCCGGACTCTTGCGATAATGCGCGAACGCGATCATTTCGGCGTCTTCCTGGCTGCTGGTCAGGACAACGATGGCCATGTCGGATTCGTAATCCACCCTCAGCAGTTCCTGGATTTTCTCATGCGGCATGGACTTGAGCATCTGAAAGAAGCGATATCGAATCGAATCTGGCGATAGTTTGTAGAACAAGTCTCGCACCAGCGATTCATCCGTCAGTTTGAGCGGACGGAGGAACGCCTTGCTCTTATCCTTGAGTTCGATCCACTTTTCCAACTCCGGAGGATAGAGCGGTGTGCGGACCGGCCATTCGATCTGGTCATGAAGCACAAGCTTGCGTGCCTTGGCCTCGGCAAAAAGCCATGGGCGAAACTTGGGGTGAGCGATTTGAATCAGCGCCAGGGCCCGCTCTCGAATACTCTTGCCGTGCAGGTACGCAGACCCATATTCGGTGACGACATAGTGCACGTCGCCCCGGCTGGTCACCACGCCCGCACCGGGCTTGAGGAAGGAGACGATTCGAGAAATATTTTCATTGTCGGCCGTGGAGGGAAGTACGATGATCGGCTTGCCGCCCTTCGACCGGGCCGCCCCTCGGGTAAAATCGACCTGCCCGCCGATTCCGCTGTAAAACATGGAGCCAAGCGAGTCGGCACAGACCTGCCCCGTGAGGTCCACTTCGATTGCCGCATTAATCGAAATCATCTTGTCATTCTTCGCGATATTGAACGGGTCGTTGACGTATTCCGTGGGGTGAAATTCAATGAGTGGATTGTTGTCGATAAACTCGTACAACTTTCGCGAACCCAGGACAAAGCTCGCGACAATCTTGTCGCGGTGCAAGGTCTTGGCGGAATTGTTGACCACGCCGGATTCGATCAGGGAAATCAAGCCGTCGCTGAACATCTCCGTGTGAATCCCGAGGTTCTTGAATCCCTTGAGAGAATACAAAACGGCGTCCGGAATCGTGCCAATTCCCATTTGGAGAGTCGCCCCATCCTCAATGAGATTGGCCACCTGCTTGGCGATACCCACGGAAATGGCGTCAGGCTCTTGTGGCGCGGTTTCGACCAGAGGGCGGTTGCTGGGGACGAGGTAGGCAATGTTTCGCACGTGGATGAAGCAATCCCCCAGGGCACGCGGCATTTGTTCGTTGACTTCCGCGATGACCATTTTTGCAGATTCGGCCGCAGGCTTCACGATATCCGTCGAAACCCCGTAGCTGCAGTACCCGTGGGCATCGGGCTCGCTGATGGAGATGAGGGCCACGTCAATCACCACTCGCCCACTGCGGAACAGCGTCGCGATTTCGGAAAGGAAGATTGGCGTGTAATCCGCGCGGCCTTCAGCTACGGCCGAGCGTACGTTGGGACCAATGAAGTACGCATTATGCCGAAAGCAATCGGCAAATTTTCGATCGGCATAGGGCGCAACGCCCAGCGTAAGAATATGGACGATTTCTGTGTCCGAAAGGTCGGAGCGTTTGCTTAACTGCTCCACCAGGCTCTGGGGTTCTCCGGCCCCGGAGCCAATGAACACACGCTGGCCATGACGGATCGAGCGCATCGCCACCTCTGCGCTAACGATCTTGGCCTGATACGTCTCCCGCCATGAGCCCATTGGTCTTTGCCTCGCCCGGGGAAAGCCACTCGTAGACTATGAATCAAGGCGGAGCGATTGGCAAGGATTGGGCTTGGCGATGGCGTTGGTTGCAATGGCGTTCCGATGCAGGGACAAAAAAACGGGGCGGCCGCAAAGACCGCCCCGTTGGAGGAATGTACTACTTTTTCGCGTCGCTTAGGACGGGAAGTTGAACGTGCGACCATTGATGGTCGGCGTCGTGGCGACGAGGAACGAGCCGTTCGAGCAGCGGGCAACGGCCTTGATCGTGCTGCGGCCGAACTTCGAGGTCAGGATCGACTTGCAGGCCGTCGGCGACGGATTGCGCGGATTGAAGTTCTTGTTCGTCGTGCGGGCCCAGCGGGCGACCTGCGCGGGGCTGCACGTCTGGACGACGGCGCCCTTGTTGATCCAGTTGGCGAACGTGTTCAGCGTGCCCGGCGTCGGACGGTTGTAGGCGCCGGTGGTGCTCTGCGCCTGGTGGCACAGCGTCTTGTACGATTGAATCTTCTGCTCAAACTTGTTGCAGCAGCTCTTGTAGGCGGTGAGGCCGCCGGTGGTGCCGCTCTTGCGGGCATGGCTCTTGCCATACTTCTTGCTCGTGCTGCCGTAGCTGGAGCCATAGCTGCTCGGGCTGCCGCCGAACGAGAAGCCAGTCCAGGAACCGTAGCTCGAACTCTTCTTATTGTTGCGTCCCTTTGTCATGCTTGTAGCCATTTGTTTCTCCTAAAGTTTTCCAGAATTTCGCGTCGTAACACCGACGTTGTTGGCGGTTCCATCGGAGCGCAACAGGAGCGGCTTGAGAAAACAGCCGAAGACGGGCGACTTGGAATTTCGCGGCATGAGGCAGCACCGGTTGCGTTTTGACGTGCCGATCGTCAGGCCGTACCGGATGCAGCCCGGCAAAAAACCGCATTAGCAGCCAAGAAATGGCGTTTTTTTCGCCATCCGTCCGAAGCGGTTGTAGTGCGGATCAGAACGTCGCAAGGGAAAATGACCGGCGGAGAGTGAGGACTTTTTTCCGGAAAAAAATTTTCGATCAGTGTGATTCCAGGCGCGCGGCCTCATCGCGAAGCTTCTTCATCCCTTCAAACAAACGGGACTTCACGAGCGATTCACTCACGTCGAGCACCTCGGCCACCTCGCCGCGAGAAAGCCCTTCCACATATCGCAGCCGCAGCATCTCCCGTTGCTCGTCCGACAACGCGGCAAAGGCCTCGGCCAGCCGGGCCTGGGTCTCGTTATTGACCATGCGGGTCAATTGGCCCGTCAGAGCGTCAGGAACCTGCGAAGAATGCTGAATCTGAAAATTCTGATTGGCCCGCCTGCTGGAAACTTTGAGACAATGGTTCCTCGCGATCTTGTACAGCCAGGGCCGGAAATGAGCGGGAACCACAGAGGCCTGCACGACTTTCAGAAAGATTTCCTGGACTGCATCCTCGGCTTCCTCAACGCGACCAAGGTAGCCGAAACAAAAGCGCGTAAGGGCAGCATGATGCAATTTCTGCAGAAGCGCTCCGCCGGAGGGGTCCTTTCCGTTGAGTAAGTCGACCAGCAGCGCAGATTCGTCGGTGGCTGTCATCTCAGGAGTACGCATCGTTATAACCAAAACCAAAGGCGACCCGGTTATGACACGTCAGCTTAACAGAATGGCACGAGAGATCGAAGGATGCCGGGGGCATGAATATTTGATGGAAGGAGCGATCCATCGGATGTTTTGACTCGATCAAGGTCTTGTAGCTGCTTTTCCACTCCCAATTGTCCCTCCGCGTCATTCTTGTAGTCCGGCCCATACAAATTGAGCAGTCGGGTCAAAACCCTTCGGCGCGATTCGATGCCTGCGGCCCCTTTGGCCCGGTAAATGTCATTGGCATCCAGCAGAAACGTCTCGGCCTCGTCCAGGTCCTTGCCAGTGGCGTCCGGTCGCTCCATGAGGATCTGGGCGATTCGTTCCATCACCGGGGCAGACCGCTCGTCGCGCTGAAGGTAGTTAAATGTTGTCAACGCGCTGCGATACCACGGTTCAGCTTGTTCGTACTCTTTTTGAGCGAACAGATTGTCTGCAAGACGATTGTCTCCAATGGCAATCCGAAAGTCCTGCATATCGAAGTTCAGCGTTACGCCAGACCGTTGCTTGTCCGTCAACACAGTAAAAACGTAGGATACAATGATGACTACTGAGAGAATCCCGCAGATGGCGATGGCAACCATCCGATTGCGAATGAGCAATTTCTTCAATCGATACAGCGCACTTCCACGCCGCGCCAGGATCGGTTTGTCTGTCAGGAATCGTTCGATGTCTTCCGCCATGGCCGCTGCGCTCTGATACCTGCGGGCCGGGTCCTTCTCCAATGCGTGCGCCAAAATGACATCCAGATCGCCCTGTAACGACCGATCAGTTGACGAACCCCGGCGAGGTTCAGTCTCGCAAATGATCCGTATGGCTTCCGGCAGCGCGTTTCGTCGAACGATATAGGGAAGTTCACCCGTCAGGAGTTCGAAGAGAATTACGCCGAGCGAATACAGGTCACTGCGGATGTCGATGGCGCTCACGTCGCCGCGAACCTCTTCCGGGCTCATGTAAGGCAGCGTGCCCATCACCCTTCCGACTTCATAGGTCGCCGTGGCGAGTGCACCGTCCGGGTCCGTAATTCGAGCCAGGCCGAAGTCGAGGATCTTCGGCTTGCCCTCCACATCCACGAGGATATTGGAGGGCTTCAGGTCGCGATGGATCACTCCGCGCTGGTGCGCATAATGAATGGCTTCGCAAATCTGTTGAAAGAGCCGCAACCGTTCGCGTCTTGAAACATTGTGTTCGCGCACAAACTGAGTGAGTGGCACTCCGTTGACCAGTTCCATGGCGAAGAAATGCTCACCCTCCGCCGTTCTGCCGCCCTCGTAGACGGCCGCGATATTCGGATGCCGAAGTCGCCCCAACGTCTGCGCCTCGCGCTGGAACAGGCGAAGCCGGTAGTCATCGACCGCAGCTCCGCCGCGCACAACCTTGATGGCGACCAATCGATGTGTGGACTGTTGCTGCGCTTCGTAGACAATCCCCATTCCCCCCTCGCCCAGCTTTCGCTGAACCGCATAGGAGCCGATCGAAGCCGGAATCGACATCTGCGTCGGCGTGGAAAGCGATGCGACCGCAGAAATACTCGTTCGAAACTCGTCCGCGCGGGCCTTGCAGGTGTTACACTCCGCAAGATGTTCGGCGATTTCGAGAGATTGGCGGTCCAGGCCGCTCCAAAGTTCTGAGTCTGTAATGTGACAGGACATTGCCCGAACACTGACTGGCAACCTGACGGAATTCGTGCAAACTTGCCAAGAATAAGACCTTCAGGTACTGTTGATCATATCGCTCGGTTCGGCGGGACGAAAAAAAAATCAAAAAATTTGGTTTTTTTTCCCGTCATTTCGTCGCCTGGCGGATTGTTATAGATAGTATCGAAGAAATGGGCGTTTGGCCATGAAATTCGCTGTACGCTTCTTTTTTTGATGAAACTAGGGTAGTCGCGTTTGGAGAATAGTCTGTAGGTCAAGACTGGGAGTTAGTGAACCATGAAAGCAAAACGTGCCGTAGGTAGATTCCATCCCAAAGCGTTTACTTTGATCGAACTGCTGGTGGTCATCGCCATTATTGCGTTGCTGATTGCGATTTTGCTTCCATCCCTGGAAGCGGCCCGCCGTCAGGCCAAGCTGAACGCCTGCCTGTCCCACATTAAGAACATCGCGACCAGTAGTCGCGTGTACGAGGCGGATGACGAGGCCGGCTGGGGAATCCCCGCTCACCGCGTACTTGGTCGCCATAAGTCCAGAGATGGTGAATTTTCGTGGGATGCACTCGCGGATCGAAATCGGTTTGTCGGAGCCTACGAATGGGGTGGCAAGAGCGGAATCGGCTGGCAGGACTTTACGGGCGGTGGAAGTGACCCGGTATTCAGCGCTTATGGCACGCTGGCCGGCTTTGGCCCGGCGACTCGTCCGATGAACGAAATCTTTTTCAAGGGCGGGTTTCCCGACTACGCTCCCGATGGGCCGGACGGAACGTATGACCGTATGGGTTGCCAACGCGACAACACCCTGCAACTTGAAGTGTTTCGGTGTCCGGGTGACGACGGTCCGCCGCGCGGCGCCCATTGCAAGGACTGGATTGACAATTCGGAGCGGTCGTCCTACGACCACTTCGGAACAAGCTTTACGGCAAATATCTTCATGATTGGCACGAGCGGTGGCGGTAGTGGTCCCATCTATGGGAACTCGCCGTATCTTCGACCGACAACGCGAGTCCCGACTCCGGCGCGCACCTTGTATTACGAGGAAAACATCGGTCGTTGGGCCTGGTCAGCGAGGAGCGAGCTTGCTGAATGCGATTTTGTCGGCCCGGGCGTTGATCCCGGACCCACCAAGGCCGTTCGTGGCTGGCACGGCCGGGATTGGACGTTTAACCGTTCGTTTGTAGATGCCCACGCCGAAACCCAGAAGATTTATATCGAAGGCACGGAAGATAAGGACGGCTATGCGAAGCACTATCGCAACGAGTACTTGAACGGACTTCCGCAATTCCCCGATTCCGATACCGTCAGCACCAACGAGCAACTGAACGATCAGTATCGTTGCATCATCGTTCGCGGCGACGGATGGCAAAAGGACACGTTCCCAGCCGAATTGATCAAGACCGGGCTCAATTATACCGGCGCGGGTCGCCCCTCGTACGAAAAATGCGTGGAACCCGCAGGCAATTGATGATCTCGTGAATTCGAACGCTGTTTGATGCCGCCGCCGGTGATGAGCCGGCGGCTTTTTTTTGCGCACAGAGTCCCATCATATGCAACTGCCTGGCAACCCTAAAACAGTGACATCGCCAGGCCCTTGCGATTGACGCAAGAGGGATCGGGCATAAACTTCAGGGCCCGGGCCCGGGTGGCGGAATTGGCAGACGCGCAAGCTTGAGGTGCTTGTGGCCGTAAGGTCGTGGAGGTTCGAGTCCTCTCTCGGGCATTTTTTCAAGAGCATCGCGGCGTATAGTCTTAACGGCAAACCATATCGCCAGATTGAAAGGAAGACTTTCCATGGCGTCCATGCTCCAAACCCAAGTTCTACAACATGTAGCGACCATCAAGCTGGCACGGCCCGAACTCCATAACGCATTCAACGAGGTGATGATCGCGGAAATCACGGACGCGTTCCGTGAACTCAGCAAGCGCGATGATGTTCGCGCCATTGTCCTGGCAGGAGAGGGAAAATCCTTCTCCGCCGGAGGCGACATCAACTGGATGAAAAAAATGGTTGGATACACGTTCGAGGAGAACGTGAAGGATGCCAACGCGATGGCCGACATGCTTCGTGCCATCCGCGAGTGCCCCAAGCCGGTCATCGCCCGCGTTCAAGGCAATGCCTTCGGCGGCGGAGTCGGGCTGACAGCTGCCTGCGACATAGCCGTGGCCTTGGAGTCTGCGGTTTTCTGCCTGAGTGAGGTGAAGCTCGGCATCGTGCCCGCGGTCATCTCACCATTCGTGCTTGAGAAAATCGGTCCCGGGCAGATGAGGCGATATGGCTTGACTGCCGAGCGCTTTTCAGCAACGGAAGCCCGGCGAATCGGCCTGGTTCACGAAGTCTTCGCTATAGAAGCTCAAATGGATGAATGGATCGCCCAAACCTGCAATATCCTCAAATCCAACGGCCCAAAAGCCCTCGCCGCGGCCAAGCAAATTTTCACCGAAGTCGCCGGCACGCCTTGGGACAAGGTTCAGGACCGCACCACCCGCACCATCGCCGAGCTTCGGGCATCGCCGGAAGGCCAGGAAGGGCTTCGCGCCTTTCTGGAAAAGCGTTCTCCCAATTGGACGACATAAGCCCTATTAGTTGAACGCCTCGTAGTAACTCTGGATTGACCACCAACCGGCTCCGCCCTACATTTTGGCTCAGAGAAACAATCAGGAGAAACCGATGACCGCAACCGAAACCATCGCACCGCCGCGCGTAACTGACAAAAAGATGCTCATCAATGGGCAATGGGTCGATGCGGCTTCCGGCAAGACGTTTGAAACCATCAATCCGACGACCGGCGACGTGATTTGCCGGATCGCCGAGGGTGACAAGGCCGACGTAGACAAGGCTGTAGCCGCCGCTCGCAAGGCCCTGGAGGGCAAGGCGTGGTCCCGCATGGCGCCGGCCATGCGCGGTCAACTTCTCTACAAACTCGCCGATCTGATCGAGAAAAACGCGAAGGAACTCGCCGCCCTCGAAACGCTCGACAACGGCAAGCCCATCCGCGATTCACTGGGCGGAGACGTGCCCGCGACGGCCGCCGTCATTCGCTATTACGCGGGCTGGGCGGACAAGAACCATGGCAAAGTACTACCCGTCGCGGGGCCGTTTCACACCATAACGCGGCACGAGCCGGTGGGTGTCTGCGGGCAGATTATCCCCTGGAATTTCCCGATGCTCATGCTGGCCTACAAGTGGGGCCCGGCGCTGGCCTGCGGATGCACTTCGGTGCTCAAGCCTGCCGAACAAACGCCGTTGACCGCGTTGCGCATCGGCGAACTGGCGATGGAAGCCGGATTCCCCGAAGGCGTGATCAACGTGGTCACGGGATTTGGCGAAACCGCCGGAGCGGCGATCGCCAGCCACGGCGATGTGGACAAGGTCGCTTTCACCGGCAGCACGTCTGTCGGCAAAATGATCATGAAGGCCGCCGCCGACACAAACCTCAAACGTGTCACCCTCGAACTCGGCGGCAAGAGCCCGAACATCATCTTCGCCGATGCGGACATCGATGCGGCGGCGAAGTTCGCCTACTTCGGCTGCTTTTTCAACATGGGGCAGTGCTGCTGTGCCGGCACGCGACTGTTTGTTGAGGACAAGGTTCACGATCAAGTTCTCGATTCGATCACGCAGCGAGTGAAGAAGACAAAGGTAGGCGATCCATTCGATCAGTCGACAACGCAGGGCCCGCAAGTCTCGAAAGAGCAGTTCGACCGCGTGGTGGGCTTCCTCAAAACCGGACAAAAGGAAGGCGCGGCATGCATGACGGGCGGAAAGCCGCTCGATCGCGCGGGCTACTTTGTCGAGCCGACAGTGTTCTCGAACGTCAAGGATGAGATGTCCATCGCCCGCGAGGAAATCTTCGGACCGGTGCTGAGCGTCCTGCGTTTCAGCGAGGTTGACGAGGTCATTCGTCGCGGGAATGACACCATGTATGGCCTGGCCGCTGCGGTTTGGACGAAGGATTTTGCGAAAGCTCAGCGTGTAGCCGCCGGTCTGCGTGCCGGTACAGTCTGGATCAACTGCTATAATGTTTTCGATTCGTCCGCTCCTTTTGGCGGTTTCAAGATGAGCGGGTTGGGCCGCGAACTCGGCGAATACGGCCTGCAGAGTTATACCGAAGTGAAAACCGTCGTGACGGCAATAGGGTAACCAACGAACCATTGCGTCTGAGGAGTGTGTCTTTCTGAGCGAAGGGAAGTATCTGCTCGCACCGACCTGCCGGATCCTTCGCTCCGCTCAGGATGACAATCAGGACGTATCAAAATGAGCGAAGTCCTTCTCGAATCCAGTCCCGATCTGAACTTTGATTTTCCAGGCGATGGCCAGGGAGACCTCCGCACGGAGGAAATGCTGGTCAACATGGGCCCGCAGCATCCCTCGACTCACGGCGTGCTGCGCATCGTGCTGCGGACCGACGGCGAGATGGTGATCGACGCCATCCCGCACATCGGCTACCTCCACCGCTGCGCCGAAAAAATCGGCGAGAACATGCAGCCCTATCAATACATCCCCTACACCGACCGCATGGATTATCTCGCGGGGATGAATAACAACCAGGCGTTTGCCATCGCAGTCGAAAAGCTTGCGGGCATTGAGGTCCCGCCGCGCGGACAGGCGATTCGCGTCATCATCGCGGAGCTCAACCGCATTGCATCGCACCTTGTCTCGCTGGGCACTTACGGGCTCGACATGGGCGCGTTCACCCCCTTTCTTTACTGTTTCCGAGAACGCGAGATGATTCTCGACCTCTTTGAGGCCGCCTGCGGAGCCCGGCTGACGTACAGTTATCTCACCATCGGCGGGGCTCACGACGATTTTCCGGATGGCTGGGTCGATCGCTGCCGCGAATTCCTCGATTACTTCGAGACCAAGATCGACGATTACAACCAGCTCCTCAGCTACAACCACATCTTCGTAAAGCGAACCAGCCGCGTCGGCGTAGTCTCGATCGAGGACGCAATTGCGTATGGCCTCACCGGTCCGGTGCTGCGGGGCAGCGGGCTTCGCTGGGATCTTCGCAAGATTCTTCCCTACGACGGCTACGAAAAATATGAATTCGATGTGCCCATCGCTCTTCCCGGCGGAACCGGCGAAATTCCGGAAGGTGTCCTGGTTGGCGATTGCTGGAGCCGGTATTACGTCCGCGTGCTGGAGATGACACAATCCGTACGGATCATTCGACAGGCGCTGGACCAATTACCGGCCGGAGATTTTCGCGCCGCGAAATCGACGGGCATGAAGCTTCCCGTGGGCGAAGTCTATTTCGAGGCGGAAAATCCGCGTGGCCAGCTTGGTTTTCTCGTGGTCGGCGACGGCTCAGCAATTCCGTCTCGCGTCAAAACCCGTGGTCCTAGTTTCTGCAACCTTTCCATCGCCCGCAAGCTGTGCCGCAATGTCCTTCTGGCCGACGTCCCCGCGATCATCGGCAGTATCGACGTCGTGATGGGCGAAGTAGACAGGTAAGAGTTGGGCACACTCCGTGCTCACATCATGTGAACTTGCGAAACAAGCGTCAGTCTCTGACGACTCGATTGAGACCATAGGGACACGGGTCGCCTTCTCTGCCTGTCGGGGTGGATAAGCGCCATCGTCAACATGGCCTGTGATAGAGAAGGAACAAAGGCTGGACTCATCCGCGAGAATAGAACATGAGCGATCTGCGAGTGTTTGAACAAATGGTCGCGGCCAATCCCGACCGGATGTCCTTTGTTGACGCCGGCTATGTTTATCGTGAGGTCAACCAAACCTACCTGAACGACCACCGATGCCGCCGCGAGGACATCATCGGCAAGCACATCTCGGCGTTCCTGGGACAGGAAGGATTTGAACGAGTCAAGCCACTGCTCGACGCATGTCTGGCGGGCACTCCGGCTCGCTTCCAGACATGGTTCGACTTTGCCGCGTCCGGCAGACGATACATGGACGTTGTGTATTACCCGTACCGGGAGCCAGACAGAACCATCACCGGCGTCGTGGTGACGGCGCGGGATTGTACGGAGCAGCGCATTGCGGATGAAGCGCTCACCGAAACCAAGGCCCGTCTGGATGTTGTCGCCGAGACGATCGGGGATGTAGTTTGGTTCACGGATATGGAATCGCACAGGGTGCTGTTCGTCAGTGCGGCCTATGAGCGTATCTGGGGCCGATCGATTCGCAGCTTGTATGAGAATCCGCTGGATTGGATGGAGGCCATCCATCCCGATGACCGGAAACAGGTGGAGGCCGCGATTCACGCGTACAGCGAGACCGGCGCGTACGACATTGAGTACCGGATCATCCTACCGGACGGCTCGGTGCGCTGGATAGGCGACCGTGGTTTTGCAGTCCGGAACCTGCCTGGTCCATCCAAGCCGCTCGTGGGCATTGCGCAGGACATCACGGCACGCAAGGAACTTGAACAGGCGCTGACCTCGGAACAGGATCGATTGAATGCGTTTCTGAATAGCAGCGCTGTAATCGCTTGGATGAAGGACGCAGACGGCAGGCATGTATACGTGAGTAGCAATTATGACAAGCGTGTAGGAGGGCTGGAAACCAGTCGAATCGGCAAGACCGATTTTGAACTATGGCCACGTGAAATTGCAGATGCATTTCGTCGAAATGATCTCGAGGTCTTGAATGAAAATCGGGCGACCGAAGTTATTGAAAAAACGATCGGCCCCGATGGAAGCGTCAATTATTGGATGAGCAGCAAGTTCCCCTTCCGGGACAAGAACGGGAATCGGTTCGTCGGCGGATTGGGTGTTGACGTCACACAACGCGTGCAACTCGAGCAGGCGCTGGACACGGAGCGGCGGCGGCTGAAGTCGTTTCTAACCAACTCATTGGTTGCCGCATTCATGAAGGATCAGGAGGGTCGATACGTCTTCGTTAATGACGCTCTGCTGGCTCACTTTGGCTCGAAATCCGAAGATTGGATTGGCAGAACCGATGGAGAGATCTGGCCCGGGCCCGACGCGGAACGGATTCGGCGGAATGATCTGGCTGTGTTGAACGATGGAAAGGCAAATGAACAGCTTGAACGAACCATCACGGTGGATGGTCGCACGGAGTGGTGGCTGGCCAGCAAGTTTCCGTTTGTGGACGCGAACGGCGATAGATTCCTGGGCGGGCTTTCGGTCAACGTAACGGATCGCGTGCTGGCTCAGGAGGAGCGGCAGAAGTTTGTACTGCTGGCGGAACGAAGTCAGGACTTCATAGGAATTTGCGATAATGAACGCATTCCCATTTATGTGAACCCGGCGGGTCGGGCGCTGATTGGGCTGGAAAGCCCGGAGGCCATCCGAAAGATCAAGGTGAGCGACTTTCTCTTTCCGGAAGACCAGGAGTTCATCAGGAATGATTTTCTTCCGCGCGTCGCCAGAGATGGTCACGGCGAAATCGATGTCCGGTTTCGGCATCTTAAGACCGGGGCAGAGATCTGGATGCGCTCGAAACTGTTCCACCTCACGGATTCAAGTGGACAATCGGCCGGCTGGGGGACCATCAGCCTCGACCTGACCGAACAGAGGCGCGCCGCCGAGGAACGCCGCGAACATCAGGAGCGTCTGGCGCACTCTCAGAAACTCGAGGCGGTCGGGAAGCTGGCGGCCGGCATGGCGCATGACGTGAACAGCCTGTTCATGATCATCTCAGGAAATGCCGAGATCATCGAGTCGCGGCTGCATCAGGGAAAGAACATTCTGACCGAACAAAAAAGGGAGGCGCTCGACCGGATCATGGATGCCGTGGACCGCGGCAAGACCCTCCTGAACAAGTTGATGTTGTTTGGACGCCTGCACGCCCAGAAGTTGAGACCCGTGGCTCTGAATTCCACCGTGCAGGAGACGATGAATCTGATCCAGTCCTCGATAAGCCCGCGCATTCGGATGAACCTTCAGTTGTCTGCAGACCTGTGGCCTTGTAATTCGGAGTCCTCACAACTGCTTCAGGTTGTCATGAATCTGATTTTGAATGCCAATGATGCCATGCCGGAGGGCGGCGTGTTGACCGTCTCCACGAAAAATGTCGAGCTCTCCCCTGCCTATGCAGCAAGTCACGCCGATGCCCACCCCGGACCCCATGTCCTTCTTTCCGTTCAAGATACGGGGGTCGGCATGGATCCGGACACAATGAATCGAGTTCTGGAGCCCTACTTCTCCACAAAACCTGTGGACAAGGGTTCGGGACTGGGGCTGTCGATCGTGCACGCGATCGTAAAACAGGCTCGGGGGCACATGACCATCGCAAGCGAGGTTGGAAACGGCTCCGAATTTCGCGTTTACTTACCAGCCGTACGATGAGCAGGCGGCGGACATGCTTCAAGGGCAGATTGCACCGCGCAGGAGTCGAACCTGCAACCTTCGGTTCCGTAGTTTACAACGCAACCAGGAGCGGCCTTCTTAGCTACGCAAACGCCTCCCATGTTTTGCAACTGTTAGGATACTCGTAACCGTTTCCGGCTATTTCGACTCGATTCCGTATACCGTATACGATTCGTTTTCCTCATTTCCTACCAGTGTAGTAGAAGTTGGACTAGAGCACTCCTAATTCAATCGTAGCGCGTTAGGCGCATGTTAGGATTGCGCGAACCGGGTGCTGTTTGTAGGCTCTTTTCGAGGTCCAGGATTGGACCTGGAAGGAGCCATGGATGGGCGTTGCGTATGGTCAGGATCT
>CAZCST010000033.1:0-46909 GCA_964501365.1 uncultured Phycisphaera sp.
ATCCAGTGCAGCCGCCTGTTGAATCGCAGTGCATATTCCGACACAAGTACACCGTCATCGTTTCGTATTTCGATCAGAGCCAATCGCCCTCTGCTCTGGCTTTGCTGTGCAATCTCCCGGTGAAACGCCTCAACGCCCGGCATATCATCAAAATGTCCATGCCGGCCCCGCGAGGCCCAATGCTTTCGATGAAGATCGATCAACACGTCGAAGGCAGAATCGATGGCCTCTGCATCTTGGATTTCGCCTGTATTCCCGCCGCGTTTTTCCAGCTCACGCTCGTCATGCCGTACATTGCGACGCTCTTTGACTGAAAGACCTGCAAGGTATGTTTCAAAGTCCCCCGGAACTTCGAACACGGCGTGAGGATACGCATTGTCGTCGAATTGTACAGCACCCACATGCGCCGATTCGCGGAAAGCAGCGGCCAAAGCCGCACCGTTTTCCGCGTAGCCTGGGATTTCTCCCACATGAAAGAGATCCCAGGGGCCGTCGGCCTCCAGGGCGGCAACGATGCCGGACGCAACCTGTTGCATCGCATCTGGTTCGGTCGTCAGATTGCAGGTGGTCACGCCGTGATCGCAGCCGACTACGCGAATCACGCGCAGGGCAGCCGGCCCCCACCAGAGTTTCTCACGAAAAAGAGGCCATACCGCGACAAGTTCTTTGTCGCGACGCACGACGAACAAGGCAAGTTTTCGACCATGTCCAAAATGCTTCCACCAGCTCGCGCACCAATCGAACGTGTTGAAGACATCGCCGTTCGCTCGCTCCACCAATGCATCCCAACTCTCGCGGGTCGGTAATGCCGCATCGAATGAATCGAAACGAGTGATCTCAATTGTGACAATTCGCTGCGATTCAGCCTGTGAATGTGAATCGAGGGACACGGGATGGACATCAACGAACGTCGCGGGCACAGAAAATGCTTATTCCTTCGCTGACTATGAGGACGCGAATCGGCTTACAAATAACCAAGTTCTTCGAGACGCCTTGTCACTTCGATTTGTTCTTTCTCAGAGTATGGCACGGATTCCCGCTCAACGCTGCCTGGATCCACGCGGCTGGTTCGCTGAACCTGTCCGCTCAAAAACGCCGGTTTGATCGCGGCTCGGATGACATCGCCGTCCATGTAATCGGGAACGGGAAGATTCATCAGGTACAACACCGTCGGAGTGATATCCAGGATGGAGGCTTCGATCCCGCTGACCTGTGCAAAGGCCGGGCCAAGCCCAAGGAAAACGCCTTCGGGCCGGTGATAACCGGAAATGTCCCAGCCAGCCCGCAGCGCGCGAACACATCCGCCCCTTAATACGGCTTTCGGAAGAATCGAATTGGACATCATATATCCCGGAGACAATTCGTACACGACATCGGGTGCGTTTCCCAGAAACGGACCGGGGAAGAGCTCGTCGCGCGACCATACACCTTGAAAGATCGGCCGGCCCGTCGCCGGATCGATCGCACTTGTCAGCGCGCTCATGATTTCACTGCGAACATGCAGGTAGTCTGACTTTTCCACCACCCCACCGGGGAATCGACCTTTCAAATTGACATACACTGCCTGCTCAAGCTGCGGACCGGCAAAGGCCTTCGTATGTCGATAATCAACAAGCGGAGCGCAGGACGGATCCTGACGGTGCCACTGTTCCTTCGACTCGACGCCAAGCCGCTGGCGCATTTTCACCGACAAATTCATCTGCCTGGAAATCAACTCGGCCCAGACTCTGCCGGCGCGGAATTGGGCGAGCCCCCTGCTTTCCAACAAGTTGTTGAGATAGACCCATTTCGTCACGCCTCCGAATCCGTGGTCGCTGACGATGAGATAGTGGGCATCCGGTCCAAACCGCTCGATCATCCGCTTGATCGAATCATCAATAGCGCGGTGCCCTGCCTGCAACAAAGCGAGCGTCGATGCATTTTTTGGATCGTGGTGCGCAGGAAATTCCGGATCAATGATGTGATAGTAGAGGTGATAGACGCGATCCGTAAATTCGTGAACCAGAAAGCATAACTCGCACGGGTTGGCGTTCAGAATGTGCTCAAATTGTGCAACGCGGCGGGACATCAATTCGTTGATTGTGCGGACATGGGCTTCGCGTTTTTCCTTGTCGGCAGGGCGATAGCCGAGCACCGACCAGTTCATTTTCAGCGGCCCAAGTGCCTCGCGCAGCTCACCCGCCAAAGTTGCCGGATAGGTCACCAGGGGCGAATCATCGGGCGAAACGAACCCGGTGAGCATGGCGCCGCTGATTGGCTGTGCTGGAAAGGTGATCGGAACATTCAGGACTGTACTGCGAAGACCCGCCTCTCCGGCCAGATCCCAAAGCTTGGGAAGTCGCACGTCCGTCCCCGCGGCCGTGCGAACGCGGCCAGACACAGGATCGCGATATGAAAAGCTGAAGACTCCGTGCCGGCCAGGTCCAACCCCAGTGTACATGCTTGGCCAGGCCGGACATGTCACCGGCGGCTTCGTGCTGAGCAGATTTCCCCACGCGCCCTCGCTCATGAACCGGCCAATGGTCGGCATAACCCCGGCGTCCACGAGTGGGCGCAGCGTACGAAGGGTCGCACCGTCCAGACCTATGATGACAACTTTGCGATGGTTCGACATGAACTGCCTGGCTGCGCCATTCCGTTCACGCAGCGCAGATCGATGCGTCTGTGTTTATTTGACCGCCTATTCATCAGCGGGCGAAATGCACGGTAGACCCGCTCCGCCAGCGGGACAAGATATCGTCCGGCGCCTCGCGCTGGGGCTCCAAATGTACCCACAAAAGTAGTGTCAATTCCTCCCAACCCAGCCTTGAAGTGAAAGACCCCGGGATTTTCATCGGGATCGATTCCCCCGAGGTCATACCAATCGGCCCCTGCGGCCTTTGCCCCCAACATGGCTCGCCATTGCAATGCGTAGGAAGCCTTGCATGCACGCCCCGCTTCGTTGGACGCGCCAAGTAAATACGTGCATGTGTCGCCCAGAGTACTGGAAACGTGACCAGCCGCCAGCACTCCATCCCCATAGGCAAGGTGAATGGAAAGTTTCTCTTGTTCGGGCAATAATTGTTGCAGGCGTCGGAATGACGAGACGGTTACGCCGGCTTCGAATTGTTTCCGGCTCCACATCGTTTCATACAATTCCTCGAACTGCTGCATCGCGTCGTCGTCCGTGCGAACCTCGACAATCACACCGCCTCTTTCCGCTTGGTTCAGTCCGTTGCGCCATTTTTGGGCGAGGCACTTCCGAAGTTCACTTTCCGTCGGCGAGAGATTCACCAGGATCGTACGGTACGGCGTAGCCAGACCGTATGCCGAAAAACCAAAGCGTTGGACGGTGTTGCGAAATACCTTGTCCGGAGCATGCTCCCAGAGATTGGGAACGACACGAACCTCCAATCCACGCCGCTCGGCATATTCGCGTCGAATGCAATCAAGGATTTCGGCGTCGAACGAGTTTCCTTCACCGATGCCACGCCAGATCGGCCCAAAATAGGCGTAGGCGAGGCCGGATTTCACCACCGGCAATTTCTTGATTCGCATTTGTGCGGCGCCGACGATCGTCTCATCATTGCGAACGACGATGCGACTGATCTGCGACCCCGTATCGCGGGCACTGATCTCTCCAAATGCCCACGTTTGATAGATGCTGTAATCCGCGAATTTCCGGCAGGCATCGCTCCACTGCAA
Source organism: uncultured Phycisphaera sp. (assembly GCA_964501365.1). Lineage (GTDB taxonomy): Bacteria > Planctomycetota > Phycisphaerae > UBA1845 > UBA1845 > CAZAMB01. The sequence continues at coordinate 3,685 of CAZCST010000033.1, forward strand.
CGGTGTGATTCCATCCACTGAGTAGGTAACGCTCAATCTGCGCGTCCCGCCTTCGACGGAGAAATCCGGGAGTATTCGCGCTTCTCATTGCCTGCCTGAGTCCGCCCGCGAAGGCTCTGCCATGCACGCCGCCATCGATGATTTCCGCCGGCCTTCAACCGGTACTCCAGTTCCCAATCATCCGGTGTCACCTTGAACCTCCCGATGGGGAACATGGAATCTTCGCGGCGCAGTACGCTCGGATCGCATGTCACAACCATCTTGTAGCCCGCCTCGCGCGCCGCATCGAGCGTTTGCTGGTTGTACAGACCGAACGGCACGCTCAATGAAACGACTTCACGCCCAAGCCCTTCCTCGAGTGATTTCTTGGATTCCATCAGTTCGCCGGCCAAAGCACTACCAGTCAAGGAAGGCAGCCTGGGATGCGTCATCGTATGCGAACCAATTTCAACTAGGTCGGCGGGGTAACCTTTCAACTGCTGCATCGTGCTGAGAATTTCCTGACGATCCGGATGGCGATTATCGATTGCCCAGGAGAGTTTGCGACCCAGATTCCCGGGAACAACAAACAGCGTGGCCGGTACGTTCAAATCCTGGATAATCGGCAGAGCGTTTTGCCGAACGTTATCGAGACCGTCATCGAAGGTGATGCAAACGCTTCGACCAGTCCAGTTTCGCTCAAGTAACTCCCGAAGCGCAAGCACGGAATAGTTCGACTTGAGCCAGCTCATTTGCTGCGCAAATCGATCCGCCTGGCCATTCGTCACCCCGTGATAATACAGCACAACGCATCGGTCCTGTTCCTGACGCGTCAAATTGGCCCACGCGGCATAGCCGAGCGAAATCCCCAACGATGCCAGCCGTCGCATCATCAGCGCGCGGGAGCTTCCTGCAACCTGAGAAACAGTCCGGAAAGGTGAAAACGCAGCGCGGCCATGGCTTTGACCCACTTTTGCTTGGCCGACTCGCGAAACCGACCACCAGCCGCTCGCTGCAAGGTCAACAGGACGACACGGCTTATCGTCGCCATGCAAAACATCATGTTCGCAATCCAACGTACGAGCCGACCGGATTTTTTCTCCATAAACATAAGCAGACTGCGGCGTTCCAGCAGATGCATGTCAGTGGCCGCCTGCGATGTGCTGCAACCCCCAAAATGAACGATTACTGGCGCGGGCGTATACAACACGTTCCATCCTGCTCGATGAAACCGCCAGCACCAGTCTGTATCTTCGGAGTACATAAAGTACTCTTCCGACATCGGCCCCACCTGATCGATCGCAGTCTTGCGGGCCAGCATGAAACATCCGGCGATGCCGTCCACCTCGCGCTCGCTCTGGTAGTCCCACCATCCCAGCCGATAACGCCCAAAAAACGGTTTATACCAAAACAGGAATTGCAATTTCGTAAGCGAAAGCGCGAGATTCAGCAGGCTCGGGAACAGATAGCAGTTGTATTGGATATCGCCGTTCGGGCAGCGGGTCTGACAGCCCACAAGACCCGCCTTTGGATTTGCGTCGGCAAAGGCGACCGCCTTCGCAATGGCGCCGTCGGTGACAATCGTGTCGGAATTCAGAAGGAGTACATAACGCCCACTCGATCTTGCAATACCCTGATTATTGGCGGCGGCAAAGCCCGCATTAATCTTGCTGCGAATCACGGAAACGGCGGGAAACTCGCTGGCCACCATATCCGCCGAGCCATCACTCGAGTCATTGTCGACAACGATGATCTCAAACGCCACATTTCCGGATGCAGCAAGAATCGAGTTCAAACAATCGCGCAGAATATCCCGCGTGTTCCAACTGACAATGACGATGGAAACGTCTACCACCAATTCATTCCGTCGAGGAAGCGGAACCGGAAATCGACGAATCCATCGGCCCCGCCAAACGCAACCAGCGTGGAGTGAGCGGAAGTAGTTCCTCGATGTCGTCTGCTATTTCCACCGCAAATTGCTTCGCCGTTGCCTCGCCTCGTTCAAAAAACGTGGTCACGTAAATCGGATTCACAATTTGAATCTGGGCAACATAAAACCGGGAATTGCGTGAAAAGTTTGGAGCTCGCCAGCGCGGACCGCTGAAGGCATCCGCATCCGTTGCATATTGTCCCTGCAGAACATAGTAATTCAGAACGATCAACCCTTCCGTCTGAATGCCGTCACGTTGAAAACGATGGATCAAGCAAGGCAACTCGCTTCCATCGGCGCGCTTTAGCACTTCGGGCTTTACTTCTTCAAGCCGCCACCCATTGGCCGGGTAGCAGCGATCGGGACGGTGTCCGAGCATGGTTGCGGGTGACGCGGTATAGGCCACAAACAAGTCCACGAAACGGTTGCCGGCAAGATCCACGTAGCGCCGATTGATGAAGTCATCATTACGTGCGCGCTCCGCTACGCGTGCGTCCAGCGGAACATCCGCTCCCTCCCAGGAGCCAATGCGCAGCGGAAGACTGGCCAGCGGGCGATCCAACTTCACGGGTGTGGCTGCCGACGTTTCCAGCGATCGACGTAGCCAACGCTGCCCGAAACCCACGGTCACAAGCACCACCAGCCAGAAGAAGGCCATGCCGAGCAATCGAGAACCCTTTCGGGGCCGACTCATGCAGCCTGTCCTCCGATCGTTCTGGCATTCAAATATTCGGCGAGCGCAGTCTTCCAGTGCGGCGGAGCTGTTCCGGTAAATTTTTCATACTCCGACAAGTCGAGCACGGAAAAGGCGGGGCGTTTCGCAGGCCGTCCAAGTTCGGAGCTGGACATCGTGGCTACAGGAACATTCAGTCCGGATTGTCTGATGATTTCGACCGCGAATTCATGCCACGAACATTGGCCGCTGTTGGAAAAATGCGTGATGCCGCACGCTTGCGCGTCGAGCAGCTGAAGCGTGGCCACGCACAAGTCCGCCGTATATGTGGGTCGCCCGGTTTGATCATTGACGACTTTGAGAGACTCACCCCGTTGGGCTCTTTGCAGAATCGCTTCCACAAAGTTCTTCCCACGAAGCCCGTACAACCAGGACGTACGAATGACGATGCACCGGCATCCGCTCGAGAGGATGGCCTCTTCGCCTTTCAACTTGGAGGCTCCATATACTGATAGTGGATTTGCGAATGCATCGATACGGTAGGGTTGCCGCGCCCGTCCATCGAAGACGAAATCCGTGCTGAAGTGCACCAAAAGAGAATTACATACCTTGCAGGCCTCCGCGAGGTGGCCCGGTGCGACGCCGTTTACGTCAAGCGCTCTCGCGGCATGGGTCTCGCATCCATCGACATCTGTATAGGCCGCGCAATTGATTACCACAGTCGGGCGCGCGTCTTGAATCTGCGCCAACACTGATGGTCGATTCGTAATATCGAGATCGCTATGACTCCAGGACAGCACGCTTCCGCCGGCCAATCGCACTTGTTCCCTGATTTTCGGCACCAAGTCCGACGCCAGCATTCCTCCCGCCCCCACGACGGCTACTGAGCCTTGCGCCCATCCGTTCAAACGTCCACTCCGACGACGCCGCCCTTCCCGTACTGCCTTTCGTAATATTTCAGATATTCCCCTGTCTTAATTGCCTTCCACCACGACTCATTCTGACGATACCAGTGAATGGTCTGCGAAATCCCATCCTCAAATTCAATTGTGGGCCGCCAACCCAACTCGGCGCTGATACGCGAGGTGTCCATTGCGTAGCGGCGGTCGTGGCCGGGCCGATCCTTCACGTATTCGATCATGGACTCATCGTGTCCAAGTGACTGAAGAATTCGGCGGGCTATTTTGATATTCGGAAGCTCACACTCCCCACCGATGTTGTAGACGCTTCCGGGTTGCGCCTTCTCCAGAACCGTGAGGATCGCCGCGCAGTGATCTTGAACGTGAATCCAATCCCGGACATTCAATCCGTCGCCGTAGAGCGGAACCTTCTTACCGGCCAGTAAATTCGTCACGAAAAGCGGAATGAGTTTTTCCGGAAACTGGTAGGGTCCATAGTTGTTCGAGCAACGGGTGATCAGGGTCGGCAATCCAAACGTATGATGATACGCATGAACAAGCATGTCTGCCCCGGCCTTGGATGCGCTGTAGGGACTGCTTGGTGCAATTGGGGTGGTCTCGCTGAAGGCGCCGGTCGGCCCCAGAGAGCCATACACTTCGTCCGTGGATACCTGCAGAAAGCGGTGAATCGCGTACTTGCGCGCCACGTCCAGCAGGACCTGCACCCCCACTACGTTTGTGCGTATGAATTCCTGGGCGCCATGAATGCTACGATCCACGTGACTTTCGGCCGCAAAATTAATCACCGCATCAAGACCGGCTGAAAATAAGGGTTCAAGCTCGTTTGCATCGCAAATATCGCCCCGTACGAATCTGCACCTTTGCCCGTCGATGCACCCTTTAAGGTTCTCAAGGTTGCCGGCATAGGTGAGAGCGTCGTAGGCGATTGTCTGCATGTGCGGTCGGTCGCGCAGAAGCATGCGTACGAAGTTGCTTCCGATGAATCCCGCAGCGCCTGTAACAAGTATTTTGTTCATCCCGGGATTTAACTCGCGTGCGCCCGCTGGCCCTTTGATGCCGACTCACGACCCTTCGCGGGTTTCTTTGCAGGAAAGTCGATGTGATTGGCCCCGCCCTTGGCAACGAGTTGACTCGCATGGTAGAGCGAGTCAAACGTGCCCGCATCCGTCCACCAGCCCTCCAATACATCATACGTCAACGACTGCTGCTGAATGTACATGTTATTTACGTCGGTGATTTCGAATTCCCCACGACCTGACGGCTTGAGCGTACGAATCATGTCGAACGCCTGCCGGTCGTACATGTAGATGCCGATGACCGCGAGGTTACTTTTTGGCTTCCTGGGCTTTTCCTCAATCGAAATAATCCGCCCATCCTCAATTTCTGCAACACCAAAGCGCTCCGGGTCAGGCACTTCCTTCAACAGAATTTTTGCACCCTTTCCCTGCGCAAAAAACTCTCCCACCGCGCGCCGAATATTTCCTTCGATGATATTGTCGCCGAGTACGACCACGACCTTGTCGCCATCGGCAAAATGTTCAGCCATTCTCAGCGCGTCGGCAATGCCGCCTTCTCCAACCTGGTACGTATAATGCAGATCGCGAAGGCCAAACTCGTTCCCGTTGCCCAGCAACCGCAAAAAATCTCCGGCGTCGTTACCGCCCGTGACGATCATGATGTCCTCGATCCCGGCATTCACCAGCGTCTGGATCGGGTAATAGATCATGGGCTTGTTGAATACCGGAAGCAGGTGCTTGTTGGTGACCCGCGTGAGCGGCATCAGCCTGGTACCGAGTCCTCCCGCCAAAATCACGCCCTTCACGCTCAGCCGTCCTTTCTTGTCCAGTCGTAGGGAATGTCATTGTCGTGGGGATGCACCCGATGTTCATCGGGCTGATCGTACACGTACACTTCCGTGGGCGTATTGACCACGATCGCCTCAAATTCGCTCACGCACTTGAAACCGTGGTAGACCAAAGGGGGAATCTGCAACAAGACCGGATTGTGGTCTCCAATGAAGAATTCGTTTACCTCGCCCTTCGTGGGCGAGTGTTCGCGACTGTCGTAGAGCACGACTTTCATCATCCCACGAACACAGACAAAGTGATCCCATTGCTTTTTGTGATAGTGCCATGCCTTGACCGCACCGGGATACGCGGTGGTCATGTACACCTGTCCGAACTTGCGGAAAATCGGGTCATCGTTGCGCAGCATTTCCATCAACCGTCCCCGCTCATCGGGCATAACCTTGAGTTTTTTTACCGATACTTCGTGAATCACCCGCGTCTCCTTGTTCGGGCGCACTCCGTGCCCGTGGACTACACCAGCGATGTTGGCGTAACTCCTTTGTTGAAAAATGCTTATGATGCAATCATACGGAAGATGCGATTGGATGTCGCGTCTTCCTGCTCGTTTTATCGTACATCCGGCCCAAAGGGGATTGAAACAACAACCAGAACTATCTGTAGATTTGAAATTGCAGCCCTTTTCCGAAACAAAGCTCCCCCCAATTTCAAGGCGAAATTGTCCAAATGAGCCCCTTCATGAGTCTCGTATTATATTCACAAACTTTCACGAGTCGTCGAACCTCATCGAAGTTATCGTGACGGTGGCAAGTTTTGCGGTCCGGTATTACGGTCCAAGCGGCGCAGAGCGCGAGAATCTGAATTCACCCCGCAAAGTAACGTTGACTGCCCTTCTTAGCGACCTAAACTGAATTGGCGGGCCATTTTGTATCGAGTGTGGTGACCCTGCGGATGCTCGGGCCAAAGGATCAATTCCGAATTCACTGCGCTCCCGCCACGTCGCTCTCAGCTTGTTTGGCATTACAGGGGATGGCCAACGCCGAATGGGAACGGCTTCCAGCCGTTTCAAGGGGTTGGGAAAGAGGACAAGTGCCCTGATGGATTTGGTCATACTAGCCGGTTCAGTGGGCAAGGGTGCGGCATGGGCACGCGGTTGCATGAAACCGCTGCTTCCGCTTCCCGCCAAAAGCTCGCTCATCGAGGCATTCATTCGCAATGTTGCTTCAGAGTCGATTCAAAAGTGCATCATTTGCACTGACGGCCACAAGAATCAGTTCGTAAAACGACTTGGGCCTTCGACTTTCAGCAACCTCAAGATCGACTTTTTTGAGGACAGCGTTCCGCTGGGAACGGCGGGCTGCCTGAAGGCATGCGAATCGCGGACGGATTCCGAAATCATCCTGCTCGCGGGAGGATCAGTCTGGCTCGATGACGACCCGCATTGGATGCTCGAGGAACATCGGCGCGCCGGTAACGCACTCACTGTTTTCTGCACAAGAAACACAGGATGGGCGAGTACTGGAGTCCAACAACATTTGCGGCCTGCGGGGCTCTTCTGCTGTGACCGCACCGTGTTCAAGTACATTCGTCCTTCGGGATTTCAGGATCTCAAAGAACAATTGGTCCCCGCATTGAAACGCGCCGGCTTGCGCGTGGGGGCTGTCGCGTTGCCGGGTGGAAGTTGCGAAGTGTCCGACCCATCAACCTACATGGAGATTATTGCGCATGTACTGGCGGAAGGCCGCTTTTCCAGCCAGGGCTTTTCACGGATCGCACCGGATATTTGGTGTGGCAGCGATGTGCATATCGCCCCCCAGGCGAGAATCGTGGGACCTGTGTTGCTGGGTCACGGGTGCATCATTGAAGACGGCGCCGTCATCGTGGGACCGGCGATGCTCGGGGACGGCTCTCACATTGGCAGAAACGCGCGCCTCATTCGGGTTGTTGCCCCGCGAAAACTTCGTGCCCGACCCGGACTCTATCTGACGGACCGCGTATTGACTGCCCCATCTTCCTCCAGGCCAAAGGCCGCTACGAAGCCGCCCGCGACAAGTACGGCCCGGTTCTCGCCGCGTGCCCTGGCCACTACCCGAAAGGCGACTGCGCTGGCCGCCGGGATCATTACAGCGTTGTTTGCCACATTCGCATGGGCTTTCTGGGGGTCTATCAGCAATCTCTGGGATGTTTTGAGAACCAACCCGGATTATAGCGCCGGACAACTGGTTCCTGTCGCAGCGCTATACATGATTTCGACCCACAAAGAAAAGTGGAACACGGCCTTTCGCATCTGGCAGCCTGGCCTGCTTGTATTCGTGGCAGGTCTGCTGACCAATGTCTTTGGCTTTGCCTATCGTTTCACTTCCGTTGAAAATTTCGGCCTGGTAACTGCCGCCGTAGGAATGATTGCAAGCATCATCGGACGAAGGAATTGCTCACGCCTTTGGTTTCCGCTTTGCTTTCTATTCCTGATGGTGCCGTTACCGCAGCGTCTTCACAGCTCGCTCATGCTTCCGCTGCAAGCTTGGGGCGCGAACATTGCCGTCACTGTTTTGGAGACGATGGGAATACCAGCAGTTCGGTACGGAAGCGTAATGCATGTCGCTGGGCAGCAAATCGCAGTGGCTGAGGCGTGCAGCGGATTGCGCATGATCCTTGCTTTTCTCATTGTCACCGGCGTCATCACTTATGGAATAAACCGCCCGATATGGCAGAAAATTCTGGTATTATTGTCGAGTGTGCCCATCGCGCTGTTTTGCAACGTCGTCAGGCTGATATTTTCGGCCTATTTGATCAGTCTCGGACGAGTCGAACTCGCCCACGATGCGTTCCATGACGGCGCTGGTTTGGTTATGATGCCAGTAGCCATCGGCCTGGTTTTCCTTGAATTTTGGGTGCTTTCCAATCTCGTAGTACCCCACGCCGGTGTGTCTGCAATTGTCGAAGTTGTTGATGATCGGGTCCAGCGATCCGGGAGTCTTTCCGGTGGGTGATTCTTTGTGGAACGCAGGAACATGAGCGCTGGAAACGGATCATTTCAAGACACGTTTGACCTGGCCGTGGGCCAACCGATGCCGCATCAGGTCCGACACGCAGGTCATGCGCCCGGGCCCCCTCCGATTATCGCAATCCTGTTGCGCAGGTGGCTCACTGCGGTGCTGGTCAGCATTTTTCTCGCAGGGATCTCACTGGCGGGAATCTGGTATTTTGTCCAACCCAAGTACAAGGTGGTCGCGACAATCCACGTATCACCGGTTGTTCGCTCGATTCTTGACCCGCAGGCCGATCCCGTCATGTGGGGCGACTACCGGCAATACGTTGGCACACAGGCGCTGACCATCGCCGGACCCGCCATCATCGACAAACTTCTGGCCAAGACGGAAATCAAAGCACTTCCTTCGCTGGCGAACAATCCGAATCCGGCAGGCTACATTAAGAAACGCGTCGAAGCCGGGCAGATTCCATCCTCTGAGCTGATGGAAGTAAGCATGGTCGGCGAAAATCCCAAGGACATGGTCGCGATTGTCAACGGTCTGGTCGAAGCGTACCTCGAGGACGTTGATGACAAGGAGCGAGAATGGCATCGCCGCATCGTCACCTCCCTCAAATCAGAGCAGGAGGAACTGGAATACAAACTCAAGATCAAGAATCAGCAGCTTCAACAGGTTGCCGTTGATCAGGGTGCGAGCGGCGCGCAGGACTCAGCCGCCCTGATCGACAAGTGGCTATCTGATGCGCACCAGCTTTTGACCCAGGCGAACAAGGACCGTGCCCTGGCTCAACAAAAGCTCGCCGCGCTAAGCGAAGGCGACCCCAGCATCACCGATCCGGCATTGTTCGAGCAGTTCCTGGGACGCGATGCGGAGCTGATCGCCCTGAAGGAACAGTACCGCCAGCTGAAGGCGGCCTCCGCCGCAGATGCCAGCCAGGGTCGTGGTCCGATGCACCCCGAAGTCCAATCGCGCCCCAGGATCATTGCGGATATTGAAGAGCGGATGAAGAATCGCGAGGAAGCCCTTGTGCGCGCGTTCGCGATTTCCCAAAAACGTGAACTCGAGTCGCAATTCCGAAACGCGGACATCACGGCCAAGGTGCTGGAGCAGGAACTCAAAAAACTCAAGGAAGATCGGACAAGCGTCGCCAGCAATCAGTTTATTTTGAACGATCTGAAACGCGAGCGTGATCAGGTTGAAAAATCGCTCGAACAGGTAAGCAACAAGAACTGGAGCGTCGATGTGGAGCAAAAGCGTCCATCGCACATCACCGCGCACGCCCCGGCCCAGGTTCCACCAAGTCCCAATTTTGATAAGAGACCCAAGATCTGCGCGGTGGCGATCATGATGTGTCTCGCTTGCGGCGTTGGCGCTGCATTTCTTCGCGGCATGATGGATCACAGCATCAACAACCCTGTCGATATCGCGAATCGACTCGGAATCCGGGTGTTGGGAAGCATCGAACGCGTTCCTCTCGACGCCCTTCAATCCTCAAGCGTTGATCGTCGAGTCATCGAACCGATCCGGAGCATCTCAACGACCTTGCTGGCCGGCTCATCCAAGACCAGTTGCCATAGTCGATTGATCACCAGCCCTACGCCGGGCAGTGGAAAATCGTCAATGTCGCTCAACCTTGCGCGAAGCCTGGCCGCATCCGGGCGGCGCGTGCTGTTGATTGACGCAGACAATCACGTCCAGGGCGCCACGCGGCGGCTTTCCCTGGCCGGATCCAAGGGACTCGCCGAATACCTCGCGGGAACTCCGGCGGGCAACCTGATTCACTCGATCTCGACAAATTTTGATTTTCTGCCTTCGGGGCCGCGCAACGAAGCCTTCGGTGATTCGCTTCGCGGCAAGGAATCGCTCGATCGCCTTCATGCGTTATATCGTGATTACGATGAGGTAATCGTGGATTCCCCGCCGCTGCTGGTAAAGAGCGACGCAATCGCGCTGGCCACCATGGTGGACGAAGTGGTGCTCGTCGTACGAGCGGGGCGCACCACCCACCATGAAGCACAAATGGCTCGACAGTATCTCGAAAGCGTAAAGAGCAACGTCGTGGGAGTGATACTCAACGCTGTAGACGCCAAGTCGGCGCGCTATGGGTACGGATATGGATATTCTTATGCAATGGACGAGTCTACCTGAAATGCCGGTGCGTGAAGGGAAAGCATGATTCTTTCGGCTGACTTGCGAACCGTACTGGTTCATTTTGACGTGGGAGCCGAATCGGCGACAGCCACCGGTTCGCGCGGAGATCGCGCCAAGTCAGTATCCGAAGGGACGCTCGCCCGGATGCGGTGGTATCTTGAGTGGACGTCGGAGGGCGGACGTACCATTCACCTGTTGATTCCCGGAGACTTGCAGTCAACGGACGGAGACCTCATCTCCCCGACGATGCAGGGTAAGATCATCCGATATCGCGATGAAGGCGATCTGGCCATCCCGTCTAAACGGCGTCGTGGATTTACATTCATCATCAATGGCAATCAGTTTCCCCTCGTTCACTGGCGTCGGGCACTCACCTCCGCCCAGCGACAAAATACCGATGTCGTCGTCTATGGACCCAGTGGAACGCTGACAGGAGCCGATTGTCCTGAGTCCGTATTGGTGGACTCGGACGGCCAGGTGATTCGATTCAAGCGTCATTATGCCGACTCTCCGGGGTTCGCGGATCGCTGGTCGGGAGACGCTGCGTTCCTTGTGGTCAGGAGCGAACACGCGCAGTCAGTCGCCGCGCATATTGCGGTCCGGGGCTGGGGACTCGACAGCATCGGAGCACTCGTCCGGCGCTTCGGGGTTCGCTGGCTCACCGATGATCGCGTCCTTTCGGAGGATCGCCTCGCCGATCGAGAATTGCTGGAGTTGTCCCACGATCGCGCGGGCCGTTGGGAATTCGAGGATGCTTCCGATCACGCAGCCAACCATCAGTCGCGCTTCGATGGGACCAAGCAGGTGGTTCCCCAGCGGTTTCACGGTCCGCAAGAACACCGCCTCAACGGCAAATCGCACGATTTCAAATCGGATCCCAAATCGGGGTCTGATGGGTCGCGCTCAGGAATCGACAGTTCCAGTGGAGAGTACACTCTGTCCACGGAGCAACTTCCCGACATTTACGAAAGCCGCAGCTACCTGATTGCGAAGCGAATGCTGGACATCGCCGTTTCAGCGGCAGGTCTTGTCGTGTTGTCCCCGTTCCTGTTCATCATTTCCTTGCTGGTCAAAGCGACCTCGCGAGGTCCGATTTTCTATGCGCATACCCGACAGGGCCTGGCCGGCAAGGAATTCCCCTGCCTGAAGTTTCGATCGATGCGCACTGGGGCTGACGCTCATCAGGCGCAGCTTCGGGCCATGAACGAAGTGGATGGGCCACAATTCAAAATAGCCCGCGACCCTCGTGTCACTCGACTGGGCGCCTGGCTGCGAAGGACCAACATTGATGAGATGCCGCAGCTTCTCAACGTGCTCGTGGGCCATATGAGTCTCGTGGGTCCGCGGCCCTCTCCCGATCAGGAGAATCAGTACTGTCCGGCATGGCGGCGGGCCCGCCTCTCCACTCGTCCGGGAATCACCGGTCTGTGGCAGGTGCTTCGCAACCGCGAAGAATGCGCCTCGGATTTTCAGGAATGGATCTACTATGACGTGGAGTATGCCCGCCATCGATGCTTCTGGCTCGACTTGCAGATTCTGTTCTATACGCCGATTGCCATGTACGCACCAAAACGAATCGGGCCTTTCGCGGCGCGCCTCGAACGAGCGGGCATTTGCGCCCATTCCGATAAGATGATCTACAGGCCCGTTTGAAGCATCGAACCCCGCGCTTGCGGGTACGTAAGCGGCGTTATCGCACTCGAAATCCAGACGCCAAAGGAGTTGAAATCGCTCGATCAAAGCGACGCTGTGCAGTCGCCCTGACAGGGCAAGGTGGTCGGTCATGAGTCGTTCAAGATCGCATAGGCAAATTCGCATCCGCCTCGGGTGGATCTACGCCGGTATTGCGCTAGTGGCGGTAGCTGGCATCGGCGGATCGTTTGTCTATCAATTTCAGAAATCAAGAAACACCCAGCGAATATTGAACGACGCCATCGCTTTCCATCAATCGGGAAACCTCGATCGCTCCATTGAATCCTACGGACTCTACCTTGAACGAAACAGTAAGGACGTGGCGGCACTTCGTACTTATGCCTCGCTGCTTTACGATCGTCTTGCCATATCGAAGTCCTGGATCGGTCCGACCGTTCGTGCACTCAGGGAATTGAACCGACTTCAACCTGAAGATAAGCAGACCGTTGAACGCCTCGTACGACTCTACCTGGATCTGCGCGAATTTGGGCTCGCCGAGGAGCTTGCAAGGTCACTTGTGGCTGCAGAAGGAGATAGTCCAGAAGCTGTGCTGCTGTTGGCACGTGCCTGTCACGGAAACAACAAAAGCCAGCAGGCACTGAAGATCCTCACCGACGCGGCCGACCATAATCCCGCAGAGCCCCTGTACTATCCCCCGCTCATCGACCTGCTGGACAACGTTCTTCACCGGGATCAGGACGCCGAGCAATGGTTACGCCGAGGCCTGGCCTACAACGCCAACGCCTGGGAAGTGCAATTGGTCGCCTCCCAGTATTTTGATCATCATGGGCAATTCGACAGCGCACAGCAACATCTGGAGAGGGCGCTGGAATTGTCACCCCAGGCACGCGAAACGCTGATTTCAGGCGCGCGCTTTTTTACCGCGAGGAGCGACATCAAACGTGCGGGCTCGATTCTCGAACGAGCTGCAACGTGCATTTCTCCCGACGATCCGGAAATGCTGGAAGTTCGGAAGGCCTACGCAATCAGCGCCAACGACCCTGAGCTACTCGTTTCCGTCGCTGGCGAGCTGCAACGGGCTGCCGAAACAGGAAACCGTGCCATGGTCGCTCAGGCGGCCGAATTGTACTTGCGCGCTGGTGCACTGCCTCAGGCCGACTCCTGCATTGAGTCGCTCGAGCACGAAAGTACTCAGAGGCTCCCCAAGGGCGTACTTGATTCGCTCCGCGGCGCAAGAGCGCTGGTTGTTGATCAACCCTATGCCGCACTTGTGTTACTGGAGAGTGCAGTCCGCCTTCAGCCATCCGACCCCTGGACGCTCGAATTGCTTGCCCGCACCTACCTTCGGACCGGAGCTGCCGACGAGGCCGCTGACTTGTACCGTCGATTGGTCCTGCTCGCGCCATCCCCGGCCGTGCGGCTGGCACTCGCCCGCCTTGAGATTTCCAACAATCGCTTTGATCGTGCCCGTGAGGCGCTATCGTCGCTTCACAACGCCACCTCGTCCGAAGTCCGCCAGGCAAAACTCTTGAATGTCCTGATGGCATTGTCGTCATCGAAATCCGAGCCGGCTCCTTCGGTGATAAGCGAGTTGGAATCGATTGCGCTGACGACGCCGACCAACCTGGCCGAATTGGAAATCATGGTGCATGCAATGCTAAGGGCCCGCAGGCCGGCCAAGGCGATGGATGCCTGGCAGGCGTGGCCGGAGATTTCTTCCACTCACAATCGAATCGCGCTCGACATGGGTCGACAACTGGTGGCGGACGCCGATCTTGATTCGGCAAGACGCGTCTCGCAAATGCTTTCCAATCGGGACGCAACCTGCATCGAATCCAAACTTCTCACCTGCGAACTGCTGGCGATCGAAAAAGGGGGGGACGAGGCCCACTATTATGTTCGCGAGTGTGCTGGAAATTCACAGGAACTTGGAGAACTCTGGGAGTTGCTTTCGGACAAATCGAGCGATCCAGCCCTGAAAATAGCCGCGCTGACCCAGGCTGCCCGGCTACAGCCAGGCAACGTAATGGTCCGCCGAAAATGCCTTCAGTTCCTTGACGATTTCCCCGCCGCACAGAAGGTGGTCGATGAAATCCGCGCCCTGGAAGGCGACAGTGGAATCCAATGGAAGCTCGAACTCGCCTCACTGCTCTTGCGACTGGACCCATCGCCTGAGGCTGCACCTCGAGCGCTGTCTCTCCTGCAAGAATGCCTCGCCACTCGCTCGGGATGGGTCGCGGCGCGCGGCCTCCTGGGCGCGGCATACGAAAAAACCGGCGCACTTTCTCAGGCCGTGGAATCCTATCGTTCCGCCCTGGCCCTGAATCCCGACCCGGGCGATTTTTCCATCGCATTTCGGTTGGTGGATTGCCTGAAACGTCTGGGCCGATTTCAGGACGCGCGGGCCGCGCTGGCGACCATTGCGCGCTCCATTCCCGAGTCTCCGGACGTCCAACGCCTTCTCACTGACCAATACATCCGCAATCAGGACATGCCCTCCGCAGCCAGATTAGCTCAGCAGGTCTTTGACCTGGACCCCAACGACGAGTCATGGGCAGCCATGACAACTGATCTGCTGTTGCGAGCCGGCCAGCCCGCGCGCGCCGAAACCCTTGCCCGCGACGCACTCGCCCGCCATCCTGATTCTGCGACACTGGTTACTTCTCTTGCGTTCTCATTGCTGGCACAGAAAAAAAATGACGAAGCGCTGCAGCTCGCGTCACAGTATTCCGCCGAAGGCAAGACCGCGGCCTGCGATGTCTTGTTGGCTCGGGTGCTCGTGGAAATCGGAGGCGCCGATGAAGCACAAACTGTGCTCGAGGCGGCCCTCGTTCGGGAACCGAAGAATGCAGCCCTGCATGCCACTATGGCCGATTTCTGGGGAGTACGGGGCGATCGAACACGTCAGATCGAATTCACGCGCAGCTCCATTCAATTGCAAGGCGAAGACCCAGCCCAATCCCTCTGGCTGGCCGCAATCCTTGCTTCAGGCTCTGAGCATGAACGCAGTGACGCTCAGGCAATTGTACGCAACCGCATCTCCAGCCAACCCGATGATCCCGACGCACTGTTGCTTGACGCGCAACTGGCCATGACGACGGACCCGCCGGAGAGTGATCGCGCGCTGTCCGACCTTACGACCGCCGTAAAAGACAATCCCAACGCACTGCCAATTCATAAACTACTTGTCGCCGTGTACATTCAAAAAGCGCAATTGAATGCTGCGGCAGATGCCGTTTCCGCCGGTCTCCTGGCTGCGCCGAACGACCCGGACTTGATCTTGCTTTCTGCGGAGATCAGCCAGCGGCAAGGCGATTTCGAACGCTCGATGACAGTTCTGCGAAAACTGCTGGAGAGGCCCAATCCTCCGCTTCGTGCCGTGGACTTGCTGACGACAGCAGCAGTCCAGATGCACCAGGTCAGTCAGGCTGTCGAGATCATCGAGGGTCTCAACCAACGCCGTGACGAGGAAAATATTTCCCTTGCACGTTTGTATGAAGCAAGGGGAGAAATCGACAAGGCAAAGAGCCTGCTGCAAACCGTTTCTCAGGATTCCCCCGCATTGGGTGACGCAGCTTTGCTACGACTCTTTGCTCGCCAGGGTGATTTTGATCAAATCGCAAAATTCGCAACCTCTGATGCGATGGTCATGGCGGGCGATCTGTCGAACCGACTGCTGGCTGCCGAGCTGTTGGCTTCCAACGCCCCGGCTGGCGCCTCCCGGCAGCTTGGATTTGAAATCCTCGAGAGTATTGCCGTCAAACATCCACCGGTAGCTCCCGACGCGCGATATCGAGCGGGTCTGGCCTACTTGAAACAAAGAGATTTCGTCAACGCAGAAACGATGTTTCTCAACGTCACGCAACTCGCTCCGCTCAACCCCAAAGCCATCAATGCTTTGGCATGGTTGTACGGCGAGGAAATGTCGAACCCGGATCGTGGTTTGGACATCATCGCAAAATTCGAGGGAGCAAAAGGACAAATCACTGCAGATCTGCTGGATACCAAAGGGACTCTGCTCTTCCGAATGAAAAAGTACGAAGAAGCCTCTCAAACCTTGCAAAAGTGCCTGGACGCTTGCGGATATTCTCCATCACGAACCTCGGCACTCTACCACCTCGCACTTGTGCAGCGTGAATTGGGCGCTCGCGTGGATGCCGCCGCAAACCTCAAGTACTCACTTCAGCTTAACGATCGCATTGGAGGACTCTCGCCAAAGCAGGTGGAGGAGTCTCGCCGGCTTCTGAACGAAAACATGTCGAACCGCTAACCGGCTGTTGTACTCAAATAAAAACGCGTCCAATGCCGGTCGAAATCTGTTTCGACCTCACTGGACGCGTTGGTTTTCTCGTGCCCGCCTGGGCCGTAGAGCAAATCGCTAGAATCCGACTCGGACCGAAACTCCGCCGTAATGACTATTGTGTCCGCCGTAATACCCAAAGCTAAAATAGGACGGACTGTAGTAGTACGGACTCCCATAATACGCCGGACTGCCATAGTACGCAGGGCTGGGGTACACCACCGGAGTCGGTGCATATACGATTGGCCTCGAATAGACTACCGGGGCCGAGTAGTAGGCCGGCCTGGCGTAGACCACCGGTGCTGAATAGTAATACGACCGGTATGCCGGATAGGTAGCACACGGCCCATAGCATCTCGGGTAGGCGTCCGCATTCGTCGCGAACGTACCAAGGGAAACCGCGGCCAGAACGGCCAATCCGATAACTTTCTTCGTGATCATTGGCAAACCTCCTCGAGCCATCGCCCGTTTTGATCCTATTGTCCCCAGCCAATCATAGTGTCCGGGTGTACCTATGAGACACCATACAATCGAGTGAGTTAGCGAAAACCGATTAAATTCACGCCTTAATTTCTGACGGGTGCCATGGCTATGTTCCGAATCGAAAAAAAGAACTCGCCCATAAATGAGCGAGTTCCATGGAAAGCCTTTGCATTGGGCAGTGGCCGTGCGGAAGGGCCCGACCCGGCGTCAGTTCCCCACGCAAAGCGAGAGAACCATCGCCGAAAGCAGATCATCGGAGGCAGTCGTTCGAGCCGAATCTTCGATCACGGCTTCGACTGTGTACAGTTGCGAGTCTGATAGCGACTGAGCGCGAAACGTCGTCAGCCCATCGAATCGGATCATCGTCTCAAATCCCGCGCCATTGTTTGACAGAGCCACTTCCTCTTCCGTGAGCAGATCTGCGCCCGCCGAAAGGGAGTTGTCATTCGCGGCGGAAACAAGCGACCCAAGGGTGACACCGTCCGAAACGGCCTGCACTCTGGTGATAATATTGACCAGGGCGCCCGAATCCGTCGTGATGGTCCAAAGGGAATTCGTCAGCGAATCAGATTCGTTCTTCGTGCGGACCAGTGTCGCATCCGAAGGCAGATCAAATCCGTAATTGAAATCGCTGTCGGAGAAGGAAGTCGCACAACCTTCGATTCCGGAAAACTCGGTGGGATTGTCCGTCCCGGAATTGACGAACGGAAAAGAGCCGTTGCAGCCGGCTTCCAACCCAAGCACGCTCAAAGCCAATGCCAGGGACGCGGACTGCCGCGAGTTCCGAAACGAGGCCCGAATTTGGTTCACGAGACTTCCAGTCATAAATTTGGCTCCCATTACCGTCGGTTTCCAACCGCGAGACACGTTGTGATATCGGCTTGCCCGCCGGATTACTTGCAGCCAAGTCCTTCCTAATGGCCCCATCTCTCCTGATTTGGCGTATTGTCCGGGAAAAAACGCGCAGGCGGGACGCCAAAAGAACATAACTTTCACCGCCGATAATCCCTGAAGGACCACCACCCTCGCTTTGGGACTGATAACGGGCATCTGAACATGACAGCATCCGGAACTTCGGCCTGGTCGATCGTCCCACGAGCGCCGCGATGCGCAGATTCCATTCGCTGGCAGGAATCGCTGAAGCGCTTTTACGATCGGGTCCGCGCAGGATTTCAGCATGGGGTGCGGGATCGTTGGGTCGATTACGCCTACATTCGCATTCGAAATCGAATCGCTGAAATTGTTCCGCCCGGCAGCCGCGTGCTCGACATCGGATGCGGCAACGGAGATTTGCTCGCGCATCTGAGTCCGACGGTCGGCGTCGGCATTGATCTCAACGAAGGTATGTTGCGCGAGGCCGCACTGCGGCATCCTGATTTGCAATTTCGCTCGACTCGCGCAGAGGACGTCGGACAACTCGGCCAAACCTTCGACTACATCATCCTCTCGCAGGTGCTCGACGAAATCTATGACCTGCGATCTCTATTCCATTCACTGCAATCCGTCTGTCATGCAAGAACACGGATCATCGTGGTCATTCACAGCCGGCTTTGGCAGCCCGTGCTGCGCCTCATGGAATGGTGCCGATTGAAGTCGCCGACGCCGGAACGAAACTGGCTCCCACACGACGAAATTATTCACCTGCTTGGTTTGTGCGACTTCCAAACCGTGCGCATGTTCAGCATGACCATCGCGCCGCTGTACTTTCCGGGCGTGTCGGCGATCCTGAACAAATACATCGCGCAGATTCCAGGCTTCCGCTGGCTCGGACTCAACGACGTGATCATCGCCCGCTCGACGAGCGCCGAGGTGCTGGCCGCCGAGCGTCCACAGAGCGTCTCCATCGTCGTACCGGCCCGCAACGAAGCAGGCCACATTGCGCAGTTGTTGGAGCGCATGCCATTGCTCGCCCCAAAACAGGAAGTCATCTTTGTCGAAGGTCAGAGCAAGGACGACACATGGGACGCCATCCAGCGCGCCGTCACGCACTATCGCGGCCCCATGATCGTCAAGACGATCCGCCAGGACGGCAAGGGAAAAGGCGACGCGGTGCGCAAGGGCTTTCTCAACGCATCGGGCGACGTGCTGATGATTCTCGATGCGGATATCAGCGTGCCGCCCGAAGAACTGGAGGCGTTCTATGACGCACTCGTTCGCGGCCAGGGCGAATTCATCAACGGCTCGCGCATGGTTTATCTGATGGACAAGCGGGCCATGCGGTTTTTGAATCTGCTGGGAAACAAATTCTTCGGCTGGATGTTTACCTATCTCCTTTCGCAACGATTCCGCGATACGCTCTGCGGAACCAAAGTGCTGACGCGTCGCGACTACGAACGCATCGTCGCCAACCGCGCCTTCTTCGGCGACTTCGATCCGTTCGGCGATTTCGACCTGCTCTTCGGTGCGGCCAAGGCCAACCTCAAGATCATCGACATGCCCGTCCACTACAAAGCCCGCACGTATGGCGAGACCAACATCTCGCGTTTTCAACACGGCTGGCTGCTGTTGAAAATGTGCGTCGTGGCCGCCCGCAAGCTCAAATTCGTATAGCGAGCCGAGAACTTCCGTTCGCGCGACCCTATTCTCCCTCTCCTCTTGGGAGAGGGTCGGGGTGAAGGCAGGACACCGCCCGCCGTATCAGTACCCCGACCGCGAGGGAGGGGTGTTGGTCGCTAAAACCGCAGGGCGTCTATTCGTGCCCAGCTTGAAGATGGCTTCGTTTTGACAAGTACTGTTTTTGCGCTGGTGTGTTTCCTCCCACAACCACTACATCTGGGGGACAGAGCGCTCCCATTCCAACAACACTGCGGCACGATCCACTTCGTCCGCTACAACCTTTAGAACATCAGGGGCGCGCGCAGATTGGAAGGAATTGGCGATCACCGGATTGGGGTTCACCGCAGAGGCGTGGAGGAGGGCGCAGGGACAAGGGATTAGGCATCAGGTACTAGGGTATAGGGGATAGTGAATCAGAGGTGCGGACGCCGGGGAAAATCCTAGCCGCACCTCCGATGAGGCAACGAGGCGGGCCAGCCGCCTGCCCGGACCACAAGGCCATCTTCCTTGCTTAGGCCATTCAGGTTTTGCTATGATATTCAGTCGGGCACACCGGGGTCGAAGGCAGCTTTTCCAAGCAGTCGGAGGCGTCATGAGCAAGAAGGCATTTCTGGAAACAGTGGTGGTGTGCGCGGCGCTTGCACTTCGACTTGCCTCCAGCCAGGGCGATCCGCCGCCGCAAGGCTCAATCGTCGGCTGGGGTTCGCAAGTTGTCGGGGCAGACATGGCCGGACCTTTCACCCAAGTCGCCGCAGGCGACGCTTACAGTCTGGGCCTCAAGGCCGACGGAGCGATCGTTGCATGGGGGAACAACCTATACGGTCAGACCGACGTCCCCGCGCCCAACACCGGCTTCGTGGCCGTCGCCGCAGGCTATGGTCACAGCCTCGGGCTCAAGGGCGACGGGTCGATCGTCGCCTGGGGCTGCGGATACAACCAAAACTACGTTCAATGCAACGTGCCTGCGCCCAATACGGGATTCGTGGGTGTCGCCACAGGTGAGGAACACAGCCTGGGCCTCAAGTCCGAAGGCTCCATCGTGGCTTGGGGAATCGACAACCTTGGTCAGACGGACGTTCCTGTGCCCAATACGGGCTTCATGGGCGTCGCTGCGGGCGGCTATCACAGCGTTGGACTCAAGACCGACGGATCGATCGTCGCCTGGGGATACAACAAGTACGGTCAGACGAATGTCCCCGTACCCAATACGGACTTCGTGGCCATCGCCGCAGGCGAGTATCACAGCCTGGGACTCAAGGCCGACGGATCGATCGTCGCGTGGGGAAACAACGACTACGGTCAGACCAACGTCCCAGCGCCCAATACCGGCTTCGTGGGCGTCGCCGCAGGCGCGTATCACAGTCTGGGGCTGAAGGCTGACGGATCAATCGTCGCGTGGGGACCCTACGGTCAGTCGAACGTCCCCACTCCCAATGCCGATTTCGTCGGCATCGCTGCGGGGACGACACATAGCCTAGGCCTCAAGGCCGACGGTTCGATCGTGGCGTGGGGAAATAACTACTACGGTCAAGTCAACATCCCCGCGCCCAACAGCGGCTTCGTAGCCGTCGCCGCCGGCGGTTTTCACAGCCTGGGCCTCAGATCCGACGGATCGATCGCGGCATGGGGAGGCCACGGCTTTCATCAGACGAACATCCCCGCACCCAATACAGGATTCGTCGGCATCGCTGCAGGCTATCAACATAGTTTGGGGCTCAAGGCCAACGGATCCATAGTTGCGTGGGGAGACGATTTCTTTGATCAGACGGACGTCCCCGCGCCCAACAGTGGCTTCGTAGCCGTCGCCGCGGGCTCTGCGCACAGCCTGGGCCTGAAGTCCGATGGCTCCATCGTGGCTTGGGGGGACAACGCCGGTGGTCAGATCAACGAGCCGCAGCCCAATAACGGCTTCGTGGCCATTGCCGCAGGCGATGCTCACAGCCTGGGTCTGAAGGCCAATGGCTCCGTCGTGGCATGGGGATGGAACAGCTTTGGTCAGACGAACGTTCCCGAGCCAAACAGCGGCTTCATAGCTATCGCTGCGGGCGGTTACCACAGCCTGGGACTGAAGTCTGACGGCTCCATCGTGGCCTGGGGATGTGGTTCACCCCGTGATTACGGTCAGTGCAGTGTTCCGACCCCCAATGCCGGGTTCGTGGCGGTCGCTGCGGGCTACGAGCACAGTTTGGGGCTCAAGTCCGACGGATCGATTGCCGCTTGGGGATTAAATCACGCCGGCCAAACGAATGTCCCGGCGCCAAACAGCGGCTTCGTGGCAGTGTCTGCTGGCGGCGCTCACAGCCTCGCTATCCGGGGGCCACTTGGGGCATGCTGTGACTTGCTCTTGGGAACATGCATGGAGGAAGTCGGGGCAGGCGGCTGCTCTGCAGCGCGCCATTCTTGGAGCGAAGGCAGCGATTGCGCTGAGATCGTTTGCGAGGTCACCGAGGGGGCCTGTTGCGATTTAATTTCCGGAACGTGTGCAGAGGTGGAATCCACTGCCTGTTCAGGGTCACAGCAAGTGTGGACCAGGGGTGTGCCATGCGATGAGGCGGAGTGCGAAGCTGTCACCGGAGCCTGTTGTTCTCACGATAGCGCCCAACCCTGTGCAGACGGCGTCACTCAGGCGGCATGTACTTGTTCGACCTGCGAGTGGACTATTGGGACATCGTGCGCCGATCTGAACTGCCCGCCCGCGACGATTCCGGCGATGGGGCAATGGGGCCTGGTCGTCGTGACTCTGCTTCTCCTCACCTGTGCCAAAATTGTGTTTTCCAGAAATCGCAAATCGCGCCCGATGGTGTAGTTGGTAGCCCGGCTGGGTGGCCCAGATTTTCAAATCTGGGGCCATGATTTCGCTACACGTCAACCTGCCTGATTGCAATTCGCATGAAATCTGCGCGCGCCCCGGATGTTATGAAAGGTGATGGACAGGATATGCCAGACTCTTCGCAGCAGCGGCGCAGGACCGAATCAGGCAACAACATATGGCGGCCGAACCCAACCCTGCCACAACGCAAAAGCCAAAAATTTCCAAACGAACCGGGTTTGTGGCCCTGCTTTATTGTCTGATTGGGTGGCCCACGTCATAGCCTCACCGGACGTGGGGCCATGATTTCGGATTTCTTCTTTCTCATTCGCATTGTGTCATTTTGAATGGGCGGCGACGGCAATTCTACGGCGGGCCTTGTGCAAATTTCTGCAAGAAGAATCGCGGCCCCAGGTCTTGAACGCCTCGACCTGGGCCACCCGACCGCCCGTCGTTGGCGCTCTGGGTTCGGATTCGTGGACTATTATCCTCGAAGTTGTTGCCCTCACCCTACCCTCTCCCGGAGAGGGAGAGGGGTTTTGATTTGATATTGAGACAGAGCCTAATGCTCAAAATTCGCAGCCTAATGCGCGAATTCCTTACTGCGGCGCTCGAGTTGCTCCTTCAAGCGTTTGAGGATCGTGGAGTGCATCTGGGACACGCGGCTCTCGGAGAGGTCGAGCGTGCCGCCGATTTCCTTCATGGTCATTTCCTCGTAGTAATACAGGATGAGAATGAGACGTTCGGCGCGGGTGAGGCCGCGCGTAACCAGTTCCTTCAAATCCCGACGCTGAATATCGCTCACCGGATTCCTCCCCCGCTTATCCTCCAGCACGTCGATCTCGGAGACTTCCTTGCTGGAATCGGTTTCGTTGTACTTTCTGGAAAGTGACACCTGCGAGACTGCCGTGGCGTCGCGCATCAGTTTTTCAAATTCGCCCGGAGGCAGCTTCATCTGCTGGGCCAGCTCCGGCTTGGTCGGGGCGCGCCCCAGGGTGGACTCCAACTCGCGCGTGGCACGATCGAGCTTGCTGGCCCGGCTGCGGACCAGCCGGGGAACCCAGTCCATGTTCCGCAACTCATCGAGGATGGCGCCGCGGATGCGCGGAGCACAATAGGTTTCAAACTTGACTCCGCGATCGAGGTCAAACGAATCAATCGCATCCAGCAGGCCAAAAATGCCTGCGGATACGAGGTCGTCATTGTCGATCTCATCCGGCAGCTTGGCGCCGATGCGCTCTGCGTTGTAGCGGACAAGAGGGAGAAAGTTCTCCACGAGTGCGTTTCGCAAAACTTCGTCCCCGGATTGTTTATATTTTTTCCAAACCGATTTGATATCCGAAATCAGTATTGTGGAGCCGCGCATCCCTTGCTTCCTTTCCGCGCCCAACCCTTCAGGCGCCGCAACCTATCGATACCCACTCTCAAGACCACCCAGCCGCCTGCGCCGCCCAACTGCCTACGATGCGACGCCCGATTCGACACGACCCTCCCTGGCGGGATCGGGGGAGACTCCGGCAGAATCCGCGCGGCTGCGCCGCTCGAACTCGTCCCTTCGACTTCGCTCATATTCGGAAACGACCGCCTGGGCGGCCCTTCCAAGCAACAGCCCTATGACGCAAAACGCAAATAACGCGAGAATGCTGCGGGAAAGTGTGACCATCGGCGGGTTGCCGACGTAGAGCCCGGCCACCATGGTGGTGGCGAAGGCCAGAAGGCCAAGGGAGGCGCCTGTAAAGCGAGGAACCATCACGCAACATCCGTGTCGCACAAAAATGGAGCGCCAAGAAGCCGGGTATGAGATGGGAAACAGAGCGATTTGCGCCGCGCTTCCCTGCACCACCCGACATTCCTTTGTCTTAGCCGACATCCTTGCCGGCCAATGACGCTCCGATGCGTCCAACGCCGCAGGACTAAATGAACAGTCCGGCGACTCGCTGCAAAAAGCTGTCCCGCCGGGTCGCGGCCGACGAATCCACAGTCATGGACTCGGCCACAGCGGCGAAACATGCGCTGGCGGGAGAGTGAGGAAACCGCATAACCACCGGCAACCGCGCTCTGACCGCCTGCACTACGGACGTATCTTGCAACACAAATCCAAAATTTGCAATCGAATAATTCAAAAATCTTTTGGCAACTTCGGCAATCCGGCGAAATGTCGTCTCCGCTTCGACGCGATCGGTTGCTTTGTTCACCAGGACACCGATTGCGCCCCGGTACTGGTCGCGGGAGAGCGTCTTTACCGCGGCATAGGCGTCGGTCAGGGCGGTGGGCTCGGGAGTCGTGACCACCATGACGCGATGGGCGGATTGAGCAAATCGCATCACACTGCGGGAAATGCCCGCGCCGCAATCCAGGACGAGCATATCAGTATTGGTATCGAGATTTTGCAACTGAAGGAGGAGATTTTGTCGTTCGAACTCGGATAGATTGGCGAGATTTTCCAGGCCCGAAGCGCCGGGTATGAACCGTAGGCCGGCCGGCCCGGCCAGCGTAATTTCCTTCAGAGTACGGGAACCGGAAACCACATGAGCAAGGGTGAATTTCGGCGTCATCCCCAGAAGCAAATCGGCATTGGCCAGTCCCATGTCGAGGTCGATCAGGGTGACTCTATTTTGGCGGGCGGCCAGACAAATCGAAAGATTCACGGCGACATTGGTTTTTCCGACCCCGCCTTTGCCGCTGACGATGGCCAGAGTCCGGGTAGGTGCGTGGTGATTGGATGCCATTTCGCGGAGGCGTGAGGCCTGATCGCCGGGCTTCGTGGCGCTCGACGGAAACACGGTCTTTTCCAATCGCAGCTGCCCGGCTCTGCCGTCCGATTTTTTTTGTTCAGTGTTCTGCATCGCCGTCCCCGTTCTTCTGCGTGGCGGATAACGAATCGAGAATAAGCCCGGCCAGCGCCCCTGATTCACCGATCTCAATATCTGATGGAACGTCCTGCCCGGTGGTGATGTAGGACAATTTTGCCTGCACCTTCTGCAACGCGCCCAGAATCGCTCCAAACCCGACGGCTTCATCCATTTTGGTAAAAATCACGCGGTCGAACCCGATGGGGCTGAAGCGCTCGATGGCCTGATGGATGACGCGTTCGCTGCTGACGCTGGAGAGCACCAGGTGGGTCTCGTGAGGTGCGGCGACGGCAAAGAAACTCCTGAGTTCCTGAATCTTGATGGAATCTCGCTGACTCCGGCCGGCCGAATCGATGAGAATGATATCGCGATCACTCATTGAATAGATGGCGTCCTGATACTCTTCGGGCGACATGGCCACTTTGAAGGGCACGTCGATGATTTGAGCGTAGGTTTTCAGCTGCTCGACGGCGGCAATGCGGTAGGTGTCGAGTGTGATGAGGCCGACCTTTTTGTTTTCGCGCAGGCTGAAGTTGGCCGCCAGCTTGGCGACGGTGGTCGTCTTTCCGACGCCGGTTGGTCCGATGAGCGCGGCGATGTGGGGCTCGCCCGCTCGCGTCGGCATGATGGGTCCGGAGACCGGGAGAGAATCGATCAGGACTTGCGAGAGATGGCGGCGGATTGTTTCGTCGTCCTTGAGCTGCTCAGGGCTCAATTCGCTTTCGAGGCGCCGGACCAGGGAGAGTGCGATTTCCTCGGTCACCGCGTTTTCAATCAGGCTTCGATAGAAATCCTGCAATCGGTCGGGCGCGGTCTTCGTGTTTTTTCGGCGCGTCTCCAGCACCAGATCCGACACCACTGACTTTAGCGATACAAATTCCTTCCACAGGCGATCCGATGTCGCGGCATCTCCCTGGAGGGCCGAAGGGGTGCCGCCGGCCGGCTGCGGGGTCTTCACCGGCGCCTGTCGGGATTGCGAGGCGCTCAATCGACGCGTACGGCCTGTCTCCGCCAATGCCGGCATGTCGCGGGCTGCCGTGATTTCGACCAGCGGCTTGGAATGAAATCCCAGCAATCCGCCGCGCGACACTGTCCGCGTACTGAGGATGACTGCGTCGGGACCGAAGCAGCGTTTCACGCCGGCCAGTGCCTCGGCCATGGTTTGACCCTGAAATGTTCTAGGACTCATCCGTTAGCACCACCATTCCATGTGACTCAACTTCAAACCCACGCACCACTTCGTTAAACGATAGAACTGAAACCACGGGAAGCCGGACTTCCAACATCCGGCGAACCCAGAGCCGTATTTGCGGCGGCACAAGCAGAACTGGATTGCGTCCGCGGAGAGCCGTCGTCGCCTTTTCGACTTCCGCAGTGATGGCCGCGACGATTCTCGATTGCATCTTGGGCGGAAGCGTCAGCGTCGTGCCGTGCTCTGATCGCTCCAGCGCCTTCGCTATCATTTGCTCGACCGACGGCTCCAGCGTGATGCAGTGCAACCGGCCATCGTCACCCTTGTGCTGGTGGCAGAGCGTCCGGGAAATCGCGTTGCGGGCGTATTCTGTAAGGATTTCCGGATCGCGCGTTCGGGGGGCAATGTCTGCGATGGCTTCCAGAATCGCTTCGAAGTCCCGCACAGGCACGCGTTCGCGGAGCAACGATTGCAAGACGCGCTGCACTTCGCCAGGCTTGAGCACGGAGGGAATGACCTCCTCCACGAGCTTCGGCGAACGTTCTTTGAGGTGGTCCAGCAGGCGGTTGACTTCGTTTCGCGTGACAAGTTCATCCGCATGACGCCGGATCATTTCTGTCAGGTATGTCGCCACCACACTCGACGGTTCGACGACGGTGTAGCCGCGATGTTGCGCGTCGTGCCGTCGCGCGTCATCGATCCACAGCGCGGGCAGGCCAAACGCAGGCTCCTTCGTCTCGACACCACCGATTCGTTCCGTCACCGCCCCACCGTCAATCGCCATCAACTGGCCAGGCATGACATCTCCCAAGCCGATGCGCAACCCGCGAAGTTTGACCTCAAATTCGTTGGGTTGAAGCTGGATGTCGTCGCGGATGCGGATCGGCGGGACGACGATTCCGATCTCCTGGGCGATCTGGCGGCGGAGATTCGTGATGCGGTCGAGCAGGTCGCCGCCCTGGTTGCGGTCCACGAGCTTGATCAGCCCAAATCCGACGTTGAGTTCCATCGGGTCGGGCGACAGATGCTTTTCGATACGTTCCGGAGCGGGAGCCGATGCAGCCTTGGCTACGGAGGCCTGAGCGAGGGCCAGCTTGTCACGCTGCGAGAGCAAGTAGGCCAGCCCCACCGTGGAGCCCGCGAGCAAAACCAGCGGCGGCTTGGGAAGCGGAGTCAGTGCGAGGATTGCCAGAAATCCCGCAGTCATCGCGAGGGCAATTGGCTGTCCTGTGAGCTGTCCGAACAATTCGTCGCCCAGATTCTTCTTGGCGGCCGAGCGAGTGACGATCATGGCCGCCGCGATGGACACAATGAATGCCGGAATCTGCGAAACAAGCCCGTCACCAATGGTCAGGATCGTGAAGCGCCGCAGGGTTTCGGCCAGCGGCAGGTTCATCTGCAACAAGCCGACCGCAATGCCGCCGACGATATTCACCAGTGTGATGATGATTCCCGCAATGGCATCGCCGCGGACGAACTTGCTGGCACCGTCCATCGCTCCATAGAAGTCCGCTTCACGCGTAATTTCCGATCTTCTGCGTTTGGCCTCCTCATCGGTAATGGTCCCTGCATTGAGGTCGGCATCGACGGCCATCTGTTTGCCGGGCATGCCATCGAGCGTAAATCTCGCCGCGACTTCGGCGATGCGCGTAGCGCCCTTGGTGATCACCACGAATTGGATAACAACGATGATGGCGAAAATGACGATGGCGACGGCCAGCGATCCCCGGGCGACAAATCCGCCGAAGGTGGCCACGACCTGGCCGGCGTTACCATCCGTGAGGACCAGTCGCGTGGTGGCGATATTGAGCACCAGCCGAAAGAGCGTCAGGCCCAGCAGTAACGATGGAAATGAAGAGAAATCCAGCGGCCCCTTGATGTACATGACAGTGAGCAGCACGACCGCCGACACCGTAATGTTAATCAACAGGAGCAGGTCCATGAGCGAAGTCGGAATGGGGACCAGAATCACCAGGAAGAGCGCCATGGCTCCGATGGGCAGGAGGAGCCCCTGGTGCTTGATGAGTCCTGCGGTAAATCGTTGTGGAATTGCGCTCGCCATCGGCTAATTATCCCGCCATCGCCTGCGAACTGCGGATCGGAGAACGCCCCGTCAGCTCGTAAATGTAAGCCAGTATCTCTGCGACGGCCCGATAGAATTTTTCGGGAATGTACTGTCCAACTTCGACGGATTCGTACAGCGCCCGGGCCAGTGGCTTTCGCTCGACCGTGGGGATGCCCAGCTCTGACGCTAACTGCCGGATGCGCAATGCGACGTAGTCTGCGCCCTTGGCGACGACCTTTGGCGCTTCCATCGAATCCGGATCGTACTTGATGGCCACCGCATAATGCGTTGGATTCGTGACGATCACATCGGCGGTGGGCACATCCTTCCGCAATCGTTGCATCGCCAGCTGGAGCTGAAGCTGACGGCGGCGGCGTTTGATCTGCGGATCGCCCTCCATGCTGCGAAGTTCATCCTTCACTTCCTCCTTGGTCATTCGCAAGTCGCGCTCATGGCGATAGCGCTGCCAGAGATAATCGATCAATGCAAGTATCATGAGTGCCGCCGCGAGCTTCATCCCCAGTTCAAACATCAGCGATGCGCTGAGCACAATAATATCCTGAAAGTCCAGGCTTCCCGCGGACAGAACAGCCAGGGCGCTTCCACTCAATGTCAGGTACGCCACTGTGCCGACAAACAACAGTTTGACGAAGTTGATGAGGGCGGTCATCGCGGAGCGCGCGGAAAACAACCGCATCAGTCCGGACAGCGGATTGATCTTGCCCAGACTGGGCATGAGCGGCTGCCAGGTGAAAAGCAGGCCGACCTGGGCCAGCATCACGACGAGTGCCGCAAGGAACAATCCGCCCAGGAGCGGCAGCAAATATCGCACCAAGGCCATGCCCATTCCGGAAACCAGAGGCCGCAGATCTGCGAGGCTGTCGGACGACTCTCCGGAAAGACTTGCGACAATCATGGCAGTGAGCGCCTTGCACAGCGACGGACCAAAATAATACAGGCCTCCAAAGGCCACCAGCAGCAGAAACGCCGAGGTCAAATCGTGGCTCTTGGCAATCTGCCCCTTGGAGCGCGCTTCCATGCGCCGTCTCGGAGTCGGGGCTTCCGTTTTGTCGTCTGCGTAGGTCGCCATTAGAACGACACTCTCAATCTCACCGGCGGCAGGTGGAAAGCGGCCCGCACGGTGTCCAGCCCGTCCGCAACGAACTGAAGCAAGAGTCCCTGGCAAAAACTCAGCGACAGCCACGCCACGCCCAACGCAAGGATGACTTTCATGGTGAAGCCGACCGACAGAATGTTGAGTTGCGGCATGGCCCGCGACAACACGGCAAGCGTAAGCGCTGCAAGAAAGAGTGCGATCATGGCCGGGCCCGCAATCCGGATTCCTGCGATGAACGCCGCCGTCAGTGTCTCCGTAAGCAGGACCACGATGGATTCCGTGTCGCGCATCGTCATCACAGGAATGATGGCAAACGTGTCCATGACGGCCGTGAGAATCGCCCGGTGACCGCCGGCAATCAGGAAAACCAGCGTCAGAACAGTCGTGTAAATCTGCCCCAACGCCGAAGCCTGATGGTCCTGCATCGGATTGGAGACTTCGCCGAGCGACAATCCGGCCTGCTGCCCGATGAGCGTTCCCGCGACTTCACCCGCAAGGAGCAAAATCGTGAGGGCCAGACCGATGGCCGCACCAATCATCAGTTCTCCAACGGCCCCCGATACGACGGCGGCAATCGTGGGCGCCGGCGGAAGCTGGCTCCGCAGCAGCGGAAATGTGACCAGCGCAAGTGCAAAGGTCAGCGCGACGCGGATGCGCACGGGAATGACGGTGCTGCCGTAGACCGGCGAAGTCATGACCATTCCAGAGATGCGAAAGAGCACCAACGCGAATGACGGCAGAATCACCAGGATGTCCAGGGCCGGCAACGGCATCCACTACCTCACCAGGGCAACGCGCCCAGCATTTCTCGCGTATACGCGATCATTTGTTCCGTGATCCATGGGATGAAAATCACCGCCGCACCCACCATAGCCATGATCTTGGGCACGAAGGTCAGCGACTGCTCCTGCAACTGCGTCACGGCCTGAAAAAAAGCGAGCACCAGACCCACGAGCAGCCCAATCAACAAAATCGGACCGGAGATCACCAGCGTCATCCATAACGCGTACCGCCCGATTTCCATCGCCATTCCTAAATCCATGTGATCCTCGTCGTTCCGACTACACAAAACTCCGTAACAGGGTCTCCACGACAAGATGCCAGCCGTCCGCCAGCACAAACAACAACAACTTGAATGGCAGCGAAATCAAGACCGGCGGCAGCATCATCATGCCCATGGAGAGCAGAATCGTGGCGATGACCATGTCGATCACGAGGAACGGCAGGTATACGCGAAAGCCCATGATGAAGGCCGTTTTCAGTTCGCTGAGCATGAACGCCGGTACGATGACAGAGAGTGGCACTTGCGTGAGTTCGACGGCCTGCCCCTCGGTCAATTCGTGTCCCTGTGAGTAGGAAAGGAAGAGGTAGACGTCTTCGTCATTGTCGGCCTGGACAATCTGCCGGTACATGAAGTCTTTCAACGTATCCGCCGCGACGTTCATGGCCTGCTCCTGCCCCATCTTGTTGTCCAGATAGGGGGCCAGTGCATCGGCATGGATCCGTTGCCATGTCGGCGTCATGATTAGGACCGTAATGAAGAGGGAAAGGGCGAGGAGAACCTGACTCGGAGGAAGCTGCGGGATTCCCACCGCCTGACGCAACAACGCGAGCACCACGATCACGCGCGGGAATGCCGTGGTCATTACCAGAATGGATGGGATCAGCGTGAGGACCGTAAGGAGAACGAGGATCCGAATGCTCGCGCTGACTCCCGAGGCATCTGTTGCCGTGGGAATGACGCGGTTCAGGTCTGGTATACCGATGGGATTTTGAAAGGCTGTTTGCGCCGCAGGAGTCTGGGCATGCGCGCTCGCCCCAATTGTGGACAAGAGCAATACTGAGATGAATACAATTCGCGACATTCAGCATCCATGCCAGAGTGCCTGCCTCGACTCCGTCGAAGCGGATCACGAATACGACAGTCAGACCTTCGTGGCTCGTAGCTTTTGAAGCAATTCCGTCAACGACCGCGAGCCGGAGCTACCTCGCGACCCGGCAGTCGGGGATTCCCCTGCTTTTTCCGCATCTGCGAACTCCGCAGCCTCTTTGTCCAACCACGCGGAAAACTCCGCCTTCGTTCGACCCCCCGAAGCCTGCGACGTGATTGCCGCCACTTCCTCGGCATCCGCGAGCTCGCAAACGCGTTCGATTCGGTCGGGCGAAACGCCGACCATTACCACACGCTGCCCGACTCGCACCAAGAGCAAGCTCTGACGAGGCCCCACTACCGTGCGACCCAGAATGCGGACCACCCCGCCGTCCTGAAACTTCACCGACGGAGCCCAGCGCCTCAGTCCGAAATACAAAAGTGCCATGAGGGCCAGGACCAACCCCAACGCGCCAAAACTCGTCCGATACCACGGCGACTCGACGTGATTGATCGGTGGCGCCGGCTCACCCGGCAACCGCTTGCGTCCAAGGAAAATCGGAGGTCGGGCGCCTACGGGATCCGCGCCAACGGGATTACTTTCGCCCAATGGAACGGCGGCGATTTCCGCATCATCCTCCTTTTTTGAAGGATTTGGCTTGTTGCCCGGCACGACCTGCCGAGCCGCGTCATCTTCAATGGAAAGGCTCTGATTGGGACTTGCTGTTGTCCCGGCATCGGGCTCGCGGGCCACATCTGGTGGAGCCGCCAACATCACTCCACATGTACACCCAAGAATTGCGGCGCATCGGAAGTGAAATCGTGCCATGGCGTCACCGAATGATCCGATGCGGGTCTCGTGATACCACGTCGCTGATGCGCACGCAGAAGCTCTCGTCCAGCACCAGTACTTCGCCCCTGGCCACCAGGCGGTCGTTGGCGTAGACATCCACAGGGTCGCCAGCGAGCTTGTCCAACTCCACGACGCTGCCCTCGCCAAGCTTCAGCACATCCTCCACGAGCATGCGCGTACGCCCCAACTCGATTTTCACCCGCAAGTTCACGTCGCTGAGCATGGAGACGCGCTTCGCATCCACGGCAGGCGGAGGCTGGGCGTCAAACGAGGAGAATTCGAACGGTTGAAGTTGATTGCCGCCCGGTGAATGTCGGGGCGATGCGGGCTGAGATGTCGAGCCGGCCTGGTTGGCGGCCGCAGGTTCACCGACTGCTGCCTCCGGCGCGTCAACGTCGTGCTGATCGATCGCGTCATCCGTGCCCGGCTCGATCGGCGGTTCCTGCGGGGGCCCCGCAGGAATTGCACCTGGTATCGACGCGGACTCCACCCCGGTATTGGCTTTGCTTCCCACGCACTCGACTCCAATGAGGACGGATCCTCCATCCTTTGATCGCCATTGTTGCTATCGCTTTATCGGAGAAACGACATTCGACGCGCCAATCAAAGCCCTGGGGCCGATGCCAGCATTTCAGGAATGAGGATTTCCTCGATGAGGTGTTCATCGCCGAGCAATCGGTCAAACTCGGCCTTGAGCCGCCGCTTGATTGTGGCCAGGGTGGGTTCGTTCAAAAACGCGGGATCAGCACTGCGAATGACGAAATTGATGCGGTCATCGATCCTTGCCTTGTTGGCTTCGATCATTCCCTTGGCTTTTTCGAGTTCGGCGGCCTTTACCAATACTGAAACACGCATTCGGAACGTGACGAGCCGGCCGCTTTCGCGATTGGTCGGGCGACACTCCGAAACCGCGATTTCACCGAACTCCGACTCAAAAGGCGCATTTTTTGCCCCCTCGCCGCCGTGTTCCCCTCCGCCGTGGCTTCCACCTTCTGGAGCAGCGTGGGCAGTTTCAGAAGGATGCTCGGCGTCCGCCGCGGCCGGGCTGCCGCCGGTCAGCATCTTGGTGCCGAAGAAAACACCGACCCCCTCGAGGAGCATCAGAATTCCGACAATTAGAAGCGGTTTTTTCTTTGAGGACTTCTTGGAATCCGCACCCGCGGGACTTTCCGCCGGTGCTGCGGCTGGTTTTTCGGCTGCCATGGTTCACCCCTTGTCGGCTAGAGTCATTCGGCGGCCTGCTGCGGCTCGCCGCCTTCCGTAATTTCGATTTCCACACGGCGGTTCATCGCCCGCCGTTTCTCCGTGTAAGCGTGATGATACGCAGGGCGACTCTCCCCCAGAGCCACCACTTGAATCACTTGCGCGGGCACGCCTCCTTGCTCGAGCCATTGAGCAGCCTGAGCAGCCCGTTGATACGACAAATCCCTTGAATCGGAACCCTCCGCAGCCGGTTCCTTTGCACTATGACCTCGAATTGTGATTGCGCAATTTCGTCCCGCCAGTTCACTCGCAAGGTGACTCAGCGCTTGTTTCGCAAGGGGAGTAAGTTGCGGTTGTCCACGAACAATCACCGAAGGCCCCGCCAAGACCAGTCGTGCCCCTGTTTGCGTTCTGGAAATCGAAAACCAGGGAAGCGCCGCGTCGGATTCTCCCGATGTCGTCGAGTCAGCCAATTCGTTCTGAAACGCATATTGGAGTTTTCCGAATAATGATGGGTCCGGGGCCTGCGACGCTCCCAACGACTCTTTGGAACCAAACGCCCCCTGTAATGAATCCAGCGCCGATTGGAATCTCTCTTGCTTGAAGGTGGACATCGAGAGGAGCGCCGCAAAAAGGCAGAGCAGCAACGTCACCAGGTCCGCATAGGTCACCACCCAGGCGGGCGCGGAGGCCGTGTCGGCTACGGGACGATGCAAGCGAGTCCTATGGTTCCTCATGCCGCTCTGGCCCCACGGGTCGAATCCTTCGCACTCGACGGAAGGAGAATCCCCAGCTTGTGTCCGACGAGCCTTGGGTTGTCTCCACACTGGATGGCGCGAATACCCTGTACTGCGATCATCTTGAGTAACACTTCCTGCTTGCTGCGGCGGGCGAGTTTCTCCGCCAGTGGGAGCGCCACCAGATTGGCCAGCACCGCACCATACAGCGTCGTCAACAATGCCAGCGCCAGGGCCGGGCCGATGTTGGTGGGATCGCGCATGTCACGAAGCATGATGACCAATCCAACCAGAGTGCCGATCATTCCAAAGGCCGGAGCAAACCGACCGAGATTGTCGAACAGTGCCTTGCCTTCCGCGTGTCTGGCTTCCATGGCTTCCACGTGACCCATCAGCGCTGATTCGATCAGATCCGGATCGCAGCCGTCCACCACCATGTGCAACCCCTGCACGACGAAGGCGTCGTCCATTTCCCTGGCGCACTGCTCGAGCGCGAATACTCCCTCGCGTCGCGCGACTTCCGCACATCGCACCAGGGACTCCACCAGTTCGCGCGGCTCACGAGCCGTCGTAAAAAGGGCCTTCTTCAGGACGCCGGCCACCTCGGCCAGACGCTCGATGGGAAAACTGACCAGCGCCGCACACGACGCTCCGCCCACCACCATCATCAGCGAAGGCAGGTGATAAAAAGGCTCCAATGGCGACGCGCACAGGATGGCGCCCAACAACATGCCCACTCCCGCGAGCAGCCCGATAACCGTTCCAAAATCCATCGTTGCATCCTTGCACTATGTTTCCAATATCGACGCCGCACCCGCCTCAATGCAGCAGGTCACACCAGATTGAACCCGCGAATCTGCCGTGCGTAATCCACCGCACGGGCGACGACTTCGTCCACAGTTTCTCGGACGATGATGTTGTCCCCATTGATCAACGTGATGATGGTGTCCGGGGCGGCCTCAATCATCTTGATCAACTCCGCATTGATCACCACCACGCGCCGATCCAGTCGAGTCACCGTGATCATGTCAGGCCACCCCACGAAGCAACAGCGCTACCGCGCCAGCAACAGCAATTCCTGCAGCAAATCATCCGCGGCCCGCACCACGCGGCTCGAAGCGGAAATCCCCGTCGATGCCGAAATCAGAGTGACAAATTCGCGGGCGATTTCGACGTTACCCTGTTCCAAAGCGCCGGCGTTGATGGAACCCGCCGTGCCGGTCTGCGGAGCGATGATCTGCGGATCGCCCGTATTGGGCCCGGGGGCAAAGGTATTCTCACTCTTGGCGATCAATCCTTCGTCGTTCACGAATGTCGCCAGTGCGACCTGGCCAAGCACTTCCTCCTGCTGATTCGAGTAGACGCCGGTCACGGTCCCGTCGAGATCGATCGAATAATTCGTCAGAATCCCCGCCGGAGTCCCGTCCTGTGAGTCCATCACCAGCTCCGATCCGCGTTCGACAGACGCCAGACCCGTCAGCCCGCTGAAATCCAGCGTAAAATTGAGCGGAGTGGTCGAACCGGCATCGGTCCGATCGATGGAAATGTCCGTACCGGTCGCACCCACAAAGCGGCCGTTCGAATCAAATGTCACAGTGCCTGTACCCAGTGCAGGCGACAGGTCCGTGTCACCGGCGGACTCGGCAAAAAATCGCCAGGTCACGCCGGCGTCTGATTTGGATTCCAGCACGGCGCGGAGTCTCACATCGACCGGATTTCCCAGCGAGTCAAAGACGGTAAAGCTGGTGGTCACTCCCTGACCCACGGGCTGGGTAAGTGACTCAAACGTAAACGGCGTGGAAAGTTGATTCGTCGAATTCACGATCGAAGCGCTATCCATCGAGACGGAGTTGATTTCACCACTGTTCGACTCGATGACCAGGCTCCCCGCAGGCGACCCGGTTCCATCTGAAATACGGATCCCCGGCGTGCCGCCCAATGCCGGATCCGTGTTGATCCCCAGCACGGCACTCAAGTGGTCGGTCAGATCGCCAACGGTTGTTCCGGTCGTGCCGACGACGAACGTCGATTCCGGCATGTTGATCCCGCCCTTGTTGGCCCGGATCATCAGTTCGTCGCCATCTGCGAAAAGCGGCGTTTGGTTGGCATCCACCAAATCGGTGAGCAAGGTCGATGTCGTCGCAGTTCCACCTCCACTGACGAGCAACGGCTGCGAAGCAATGATCGCAGCGGCGGAACTGATGTTCGTGGTGGGATCGAGCCGCCCGTCCATCAGGACGTTGGTGGTTGCGACCGCCTGTCCCGTGGTTCCCAGAGGCACGACCAGGTTTCCCAACGCTCCGGTGTTGATCGTGCCGTCCTCATTGACCCCAAACGCCTGCACCGGCGCTCCGCTGGACGAAACCAGCGTCTGCGTGTCATCGAGCACAAATGACCCGTCGCGAGTAAATGCCTGAGTGCCGTCCGGCTCGGAAAGTACGAAAAATCCATCTCCATCAATGGCCAGGTCCGACTGAAATCCCGTGCTTTCCAGTCCGCCCTGACGAAAATCGCGCTGGACCGTCGATACTTGGGTTCCCGTGCCTATCTGTTCCGGGAGCGTTCCGCCACTGGTGGCGCTGGGTCCTTCGCCTTCGCGAACCGTGCGATAAAGCATCGACTCAAACAGAGTGCGCTGGCCCTTGAACGCCGTCGTATTGAGGTTGGCCAGATTGTCGCCGACCACGTCCACGCTGACGCCGTTGGCGGCGATGCCCGTGTACCCGGCATACATGGCTCCTGTCAGTGACATGCTTCAACTCCCTTTCTACTGTTCCCCATCACCGGAAAGCACGCTGATTACGTCGCGCAAGCGGAGGTTCGCGCCGCTGTCGAGTTCGACAAACACTTCGCCGTTGCTGGTCTGGCTCACTCCGCTCACCATGCCCTGGACCAACTCGGGCTTGCTCGCATTGCGACGATCCATTCCCAAGACCGTGGAACCCACGAGGCGCTCGGCCGCCTGCTGCGCCGGCTCGACCGACGCAATCTGTTCCACGGGCAACTCCGCTCCGTTCGACAGCAACAACTTCGGATGGCCGTCGGCAAACCGGACGCCCACAACCAATCCGCTGGTCACAGAGCCATCCTCGCCGGGTGCTCCCGTCACAAACTGTCCGACCAGCGCGGAGGAGGCCCCGATTTGCTGCTGGCCGGTGAGCTGACGGATCGAATCCGACATGGAAGTGGACAATTCAATGTCGCGGATGGAGGAAATCTGCCGCAGCAGCGCCTCGTTGTCCGTCGGCTTGAGCGGATCCTGATTGGTCAGTTCGGTCAGCATGAGCTTGAGAAAATCCTGACTGCCCAATGCGGCCATTCCGTTGGCCTTGGCCGTAGACAAAGAGGGCTTTGACGCCGAGGGCGTAAGAAAATCCGTTGCTGAAATGGTTCCCATACAAACGCTCCGTTGATCTACACGTGAAGGTCCAAAGCTCTGTTGCTCGCGCGCCCACCGGCACGCACTTCCACCGCTGCGGTCTCTCGAATTCCATGCGATGTTCGTCGCGACCGCTCAGCATGTTTTCGCTGCGGGTCGCCGACGACTTCATCCCGATGTGGCCGGGGATTGGACTGCATTGCCGGAAAAGCCGAATCGAACAGCCCCGCCTGATTGGTGGCCACATCAAACCGATCAATGACGAATCCGTGTTCTTCCAGAACCGATTTGAGTTTCGCCGCCCGATCCGAAATCAACTCCCGCGCCGCGTCATTTTCCGTCTCCACCCCCACCTCGATGCGATCGCCCTCCACGACGACGCGCACATGTACCTTTCCCAGCTCGGGCGGATCGAGCATCATGCGAGTGGATGACTGGCGTCCCGATGAGGCCCGCACCATTCTGATCAATCGCTCGAACTCCGACACGCCGGACGTCTGCGAGGATTTCGTTGGTGCAGCCTCGGCTTTCGATGGTTCCTGAGAGAGTTCGGACTCTTTTGTTGCTTTCGCTGCGGAAGGAGAATCCGCACGCGTTGGACTCCCGCCGGAAATGGTCGGAATCTCTTGTTTGCCGCCCTCAGGCAAGGGAGAGGCAAGTATCCGCGCGATCTCCCTGGCGGCCGGTGCAGAATCCGATCCAGGCGTATTGATTGCTACTGCGCCCGGCTTCGCTCCCGGCGCGTAGCTCGAAGTTGCGGGAGCCATGTCTTCATGATGTCCGGTTTCCGGCGTGCGATCTTCACGAACACCGAGTGCTTCGACTGGAGGCTTCACCATCTTCGACGAGTTCTGCGGGGCGTCAGGGGATTGAGCTTCCGGAGAATCTTTTTGGGACGTCCGAACCATTGACGTCTCGATGTTCGCGGGATCGTGTTCCAACTTCGGAGGAGGAGGCAATGGTTCATTCTGCGGCGGCGTGGGCCTGCCCTCGGCATGCAATGACTGTCTCGCCTTCACTCCCGCCCGTTCTTGAATTCGCGCGTCGGACTGACGATCGATACGATCGCGGTACTCTTCCTGACGCTCGGCTCGTCGCCGCTCGCCCGCATTGTCCGGCCTGGATTCCCACATCTGATCGGCTGAGGTTGGTCCGACGTCGCGCTGCACCACCGGCGGCTTTGATTCGGCGAGCACCTCCTTAAACCGCGATGATGCCGCTGTGCCATTCGCAGCGCGCGAAGCGTTTCCCGCTGCACGTCCCGCGTCGCGACCCGGTGGAATCATGAATTGCGTCCTTGACACGTCCGTCATGGTTGTTCGTCCGCCTGTGCCCGAAGCTCGCCGATGCCCGGCACATCCCGCATCCGCTGCAAGATCAATTTCATCCTCGCAAGATCATCGCCCTTCTTGGCCGACTCCACGATCTTTTTCGCCCGGTCCGAATCCATCGCCGCCAGAATCTGCGCCGCCTTATCCGGATCATTCAGTGCAAGAATGTGCCCCAGCGCGACCTTGGGAGAAAGCGCCGTGAGGATCTGCAATTGCTTCTGGAATCCCTCATCGTGCAGCTTGGCCTTGTCAGCCTCCTCCTGTTTGACCGCCGCGTCCTTCTCCCTGCGAAACGCCTCGCGCTCCGTCTTTACTTTGAGCATGATGCTGTTGGCCAGCGCCGTTCGCTGATCGATTTCCGTTTTGAGTCTTTCTGCTTCCTTCTGCATCATGTCCAATTCATCGCTGGACAGCGCGCCGCGTGCGACCGCCTCCGGGGCTGCCGACTTCTTATTGTCGACCTTTTCCAAGGCGGCTGGTTCCGCTTTCGGCACGCCGCGGAATACGGCCACGGCCTCTCGCAACTTCTCCACTGTCAGCGTGCCGTTAGAGGCGAAGTAACCCAGCACACCCGCCAGGGCAATCACATTCACGACAGCCAGCAGAGCCATCGTGTCGTACAACTTTCGAATGCCCTTGCGCTGCGGCTGAATCACCCGATTGCACCCTCATCGTCGGCACGGGTGACGTGGCACATACGCCCCGCCACTTCGTCCGTAATTGCCTGCTCTTCGCGGCGAACCGCGAGCTGATGCCTTTGCAACCGGCGTTCCCGAAGTTTTTCGATCGCCTTCAGTTTCGCCGTTTCCTGGGCCAGTCTGGCCCGCTCCTGCAACAACTCGCTTTCAGCTTTGGCCAGCGCGGTCGTCGACTCCGTGATCCGCCCGTGCAGCCATGTGCTGTAATACTGCTGGGCTTTCAGGGACGCGATTTCGACCCGCCGCTCCTCCCGATCACTTCGCGCGATCTCCACCGTCTCCCGCAACTGCTGCGATAACGATTCCACTCGCTGCTGCACCGCAACCACCTGCGTGATTTTTCCCGAAACGACCCGCGCCGCTTCATCGCGCGCCCGCTTACGCATGTCGCGTACCACGTCGAGCCGAAATTGAAACTTTTTTGCCATCGTTGAGTATTACGATCCTTCGCCCAGCGAGGGATCCACGCCGCTCCTAGTGCGAAGATTCTTTGATTAGCTCAGAATGTCTGCCCTCATCATTTCTTTCCCGACCCGCTCTTTCCCAGTTGCTCCCGAAGCACGGCCATCTGCCTGGCGAGTTCGACCAACAATCGCCGCGTGTCTGCAAATCCGGCTCGCTCCTGTACACGCTGCTGCAGGAACAAATCGATCGCCGGCTTCATCTTTACGGCCACGTCGAACTCCACATTCGCACCCGGCGCGTACGCCCCAACATTGACCAGGTCTTCCACGTCGTGCCAGGCCGCCAGAACTCTTCGAAGCTCCAATGCCGCTCGCGCATGTTCCTCATCGACGACATCGCTCATCACTCGGCTGATACTCTCGTTTACTGAAATCGCCGGATAATGCCCCCGATTCGCCAGCTCGCGCGAGAGCCAGATGTGCCCGTCAAGAATTCCGCGCGTTGCGTCCGCGATCGGCTCGGTCAGGTCGTCCCCCTCGACAAGTACAGTGTAAAGGCCCGTAATACTGCCCACCGCCGTCCGCCCGCTTCGCTCCAGCAATTGCGGCAGGAGGCTGAACACGCTGGGGGGAAATCCTTTCGTCGTGGGTGGCTCGCCGGCTGCCAGTCCGATCTGTCGCTGCGCCGTCGCCATTCGCGTCGTCGAGTCCATGAGCAACAGCACGTCCTTGCCCAGGTCGCGGAAATATTCCGCAACGGCAGTGGCCACAAAGCCCGCTCGAACGCGGAGCACGGGCGATTCATCCGATGTGCTGACCACCATCACGCTGCGCCTGGCGCCCTCTTCGCCGAGATCATTTCGAATGAAATCGCCGACTTCGCGCCCACGCTCGCCGATCAGGGCCACGACGATGACATCCGCCGCCGTGTACCGTGTAATCATTCCCATCAGGACGCTCTTGCCGACGCCGGTCCCGGCGAAAATCCCCATGCGCTGCCCGCCGCCGATGGTTTGCATCGCGTCGATCGTACGAACGCCCGTCGCCAGGGGCGTGGAAATCGCGCCTCGGGCAAGAGCCGGAGGAGCATCGCGGTAGACGGGATATTGCGACTCCACGTGAAAGTCCGTACGTCCGCCGATGGGCCTGCCCAGGCCATTGAGAACGGCGCCGAGCATTTGCCGCCCGACGGGAACCGCCTCCAGACCGGTGCAGCTCACAACTCGGTCGTTCACAGCGACGCCGAAAGGGTCGTGCAGCGGAAGCAGCACGGCCCGCTCGCCACGAACGGCAATGACCTGCGCGGCAATCCGCGAGCCATCTGACAGGTGAATCTCGCATAGTGAACCGACGGATGCCGCCATCCCTTCCGCCACCACCGTCAGTCCGCCGACTTCCGCCACGACGCCGCCGGCGCGGATCGTGCGCCACCTTCGGAGTATTTCACGCGGAGCAGTGAAGAGATCAGGCATCGGCCGGCCTCCCCAACAGAATCGTGACCATTTCCGCGACCTGTGTTTCGAGCGAAGCGTCCACTTCCGATGAACCGCTTTGCAACACGCATCCGCCCGGGCTCACGGCATTGTCCTCTACGACACGAATCCGCCGACCCGCCAGCGCCGATTCCAGAACCGACTCTGCGAAGACGCGCAACGTCTCCACGTCTTTGGCATGGCAACGAATGCTAACGTCCGTCTTACTCATCACCATCGACAACGAGCGTCGAAAGTTTTCGCAGGCTGCCTCTCGTCGCAGGTCGCCGATCGCCAGGGTCATCTGCGACGCGACCATGATCGCAAAATCGAGCAGGTCCTTTTCCGCTGTGAGCCGCATTTGCTCTTTGGATTCGTCAATCGCAGTAATCGCCGCCTGAAACATGGCGGCCAGGCTCGCGTGACGGTCGGCGAATTCGGCCTTGCTCTGAGCAAGTGCTGCCTCATTTCCTGCAGCGGTTCCTTCCGCAAAACCTTTTTCATATCCCTCGGCGCGGGCCCGCTCACCTGCGGCCTTCACCACGCGCCGCGATTCTTCCTCCGCGTCGGCTATGATCGCTGATGCCCGTTCGCGTGCGCGTTCGACAACCGCCGCCGCCTCGCGGAGGTGATCGGCCAGGTCCACCGTCCCCAGCCGCCGGGCGATCGCACCCGTCTGCCCTGCCTTAATTACCGTGGACAAATCACACCACCATATCCTTTTCGCCGCCGCGACCGGAAATAATGACTTCTCCCGAATCTTCGAGGCGTCGGACCACGTCTACGATCTTTTGCTGGGCGGATTCCACGTCGCTGACCCGCACCG
Source organism: uncultured Phycisphaera sp. (assembly GCA_964501365.1). Classification (GTDB taxonomy): domain Bacteria; phylum Planctomycetota; class Phycisphaerae; order UBA1845; family UBA1845; genus CAZAMB01. The sequence continues at coordinate 45,933 of CAZCST010000033.1, forward strand.
GGCCCATGAATTCCATATCCTCGCGGATCAGCTGCGCGGCCCGCTCCGACATGTTGCGGAAGATCTTGTCGCGGAGGGAATCCGAAGCCGTCTTCAGGGCCAGGGCCAGTGTCTCGTTTTCGATTTCCTTCAACATCGCCTGGATACCCTTGTCGTTGACCAGCAGGATATCCTCGAACACGAACATGAGGCGGCGAATCTGCTCGACGAGTTCGGGGTTGTCGGCTTCCATGCCTTCGAGGATGCCTTTTTCCGTCGCACGGTCTGCGAGGTTGAGCATTTCCGCGAGCGATTCGACGCCGCCGACTTTCTGGAATGTTTGCGAGACGATGCCGGAAAGTCGCATTTCCAACCCTTGCTCGACTTCCTTGATGACTTCCGGGTTGGTGTTGTCCATGTTGGCGATGCGCGTGGCTACCTCGGTCTGCTTCGACGCGGGCAGGCGCGCGAGAATTTCGCTGCCCTTGCTGGGCGAAAGGTGCGACAAGATGAGCGCGATCGTCTGCGGATGCTCATCTTGAATGAACGTCATGAGGTTTGATGGATCGGTCTTCGCGAGAAACGAAAACGGCTGACGCGAGACCTGGTGCTCCACCATCTGAAGTATTTTGTCCGCCTGACCGGACGGTAGCGCCTTGTCGAGAAGCACGCGAGCATAGCTGATGCCTCCCTGCTTCAAGTATTGGCGGGCCATCGCGAGGTTGTAAAACTCCTCGATGACCTCGCCGCGATCCTTGGAATCGATCAGATCGAGATTCGCGATTTCACGCATGACATCTTCGATCATGTCCTGTTCGAGATGTTTCAGGATGTCGGCTGATCGATCGCGTTCGAGCGACACGAGCAGAATCGCGGCTTTGGTCTTGCCGCGAACCGTGCGTGGTTCCGCATCCATGACGGCTGTGCCTTTTGATTTCGCCATAAGACGTAAGTTCCTATGCAGCTATTAAGAACGCCCGCACTTCAAACTCTGGGTG
>CAZCST010000034.1:0-39952 GCA_964501365.1 uncultured Phycisphaera sp.
CTTCGATCTCTGGCCTGCAGAACAAGAGAAGCACTCTGGAAAGCCATGCAATCCATCCTGAGCCGCGTGACACCGTCCGACGCCGCCAACTCCTTCAAACACTGCGGATACACGCTACAAATGAATTAAGAACGCTCTAGCATTCCGGTAGGTAGGCACTTGAGGCGGACTAAGCTCGGCTCTTAAGGGAAGTCGCTGCAGCGAAGCAGCGGTTTTCATGAACAGCAAGTTGCATCGGCGATCTTGGGGAGCGAAGGGAGAAACCGCACGTTCGCGCATGAGAACGAGCGTAGCCCATGAACGCAACGTGGTCTGCGTGTACTTGCCTAGGCCCAGCCGAATTCGATTTTTGATTCGCGATTTGGCGAGAATCAGGGTCCCGTCGTCCAAGTTGCAATCACGCAGAGGGCGGGTGTTTTCATCTAAGAAGCAATACGATCATTAACGCTGCAATTTGAGCGGTTGTGCAGACGGAAAAAACAACTGTTAGCACTTGCTTCTATCGCCTTCGACAAATCTGCCACCAAGTTGGTTATGTCCCTATTTGACTAACTGTCCTCCGCTCCATATGCCTAGAGAGAGGTGCGAGACAATAGGACGCGGCCGAGCCGAGGCGACCAACTGAGCTACCTTTCGTGGAAGACACAGTGCAAAAAAAGCGGATCTTGCAGTGCCGCCCGGCAACATTTGGGTTTGTGCGCTCGACACACATTCGGAATGAGCGCACACCCGAATACTGCCTCCGACTCACTACCTTTTTCTCGAAATTGGATTCAAGGAACGCGCTGTTGGTGTCGCGGTGACGGCGATGGCCGTTCGATTGCTCCATCGCCATTATTTGCCGACAATGAAGCGTTTTTAGGAGACGAAGTCATCATGGCACGAATGCAACTGAAGCCGTCGATGGGCCCAACGCAGAAACCAGAAACACCGGCCCTGAAGCCGGTCACACCAAACCAGCCCAAGTCCGGAGGGACTCCGCAGTCGACCGGACCGAGCGTGCTGCGGCCAGTACAGCCGGGACGACCACCGAGCCAAACCCCCAAGAAGTAAGATGGCTCCGTGAATTCCGGAGGGGACGCCTGACGGGCTAGCTTGTCCCCAAGGATCCGGCTCGCCCGCTTGTTTGAATGGCAACGATTGTCTTTCACGGCGACAAATTCGGAGTTGATTGTGACTTCTGTATCGGAGAATGGTACAATATTGACAAATATTCAAAAATTCTTGACATGGGCCGCCAGAATGCCGGGATTTGCTTGGTTCGTGGATGTCCCATGGCTTTGGTAGGGACTTGCGCATGAAGCTAACAATCCGAGATGTCGCCGCGATGCTCAACGTGTCCGAGCGGACCATTTATCGTTGGATCGACCTTGAGGTTATCCCGGCGTACCGAATCAACGAGCAGTGGCGTTTCAACCGTTCTGAGATGCTCGCTTGGGCAACCGCTCGGCGGCTGAATGTGTCCAGCGAGCTGCTTCAAGAACCGGAAACAATGGGCTCACCCGCGCCGAGTTTGACCGAAACGCTAAGCGCTGGTGGGGTTTATTATCGTGTTGCCGGTCAGGACCAATCTTCGGCACTACGGGCAGTCGTTGAGCTAAGTAAGCTGCCGGATGATATCGACCGAAACTGGGTGTTTGAGATGCTATTGGCACGAGAGTCACTAGAGTCAACTGGAATTGGTGATGGGATCGCGATACCGCACGTGCGTTACCCGATTGCCCTGCATACGCCGAAGCCATTGTTGATGCTTTGTTTCTTGGAACAGGCGGTAGAGTTTGGCGCGATCGACGGCCAGCCGGTTCGCGTTCTGTTTTGCCTCCTGAGCCCAACGATTCGCGGGCACTTGGCGCTGTTATCGCGATTGGCCTTCGTGCTTCGTGATCCGCGTTTCAAAGACGCGGTTTTGCGCGAGGCATCGCGTGACGAGATTTTCCAAGAGGCAAGGCGCGTAGAGGCGGGTTTTGTGCCCGCTCCGGCGACGATGGAACCGGCTTGATGGCCAGGCGTGGCATGCAGAGAGCGCCGTAGAACACAGGTGAAAGAAACTTTGGACAGAAATTGGAGGGAACATCGATGGATTTAACGGCCAAGGATGCGGCCAGATTCTTGAACGTACCAGAGGAAACGATATACACGTGGATTCGCAATGGAACCGTTCCTAGTTACCGAGTCAGAGATAAATACCGACTAAACCGTGTTGAGCTTCTGGAATGGGCGACGGCGCGGAACATGAAAGTCTCTCCGGAGATCTTCCGCGAAAACGGTGTCAAGCCGCCGGACCTGCTATTGACCAACGCGCTCCGCCGCGGCGGAGTAATCTATGATTTGGATTGCCGTGACAAGACGACTGCGCTTAGGGCGGTGTGCGACGTCTTGCCTTTGCCACCAAAGGTGGATCGCGAAGGGTTGCACACTGTGCTTGTGGCTCGCGAAGCGCTGTGTTCGACGGGTATCGGCAACGGTGTAGCCATTCCTCACCCTCGCGGACCAATTGTCCTGGGGATACCAGAACCGCAGGTTACTCTCGGTTTCTTACAACACCCTATCGAATACGGGGCGCTCGACAAGAAGCCGGTCAGCATCCTATTCGTGATTATCAGTACGACGGTGCACGTTCATCTGCTCCTGCTGAGTCATCTGATGTACGGATTGCAGGATCAGGAATTCAGGCAGCTTCTTGATCGGCGGGTGCCGCAGGATCAAATCCTCGCAACGCTTGAAAAGATCGAGTCGCGGGTTGCGGAAAAGGTAAGACCGCGAGGGGATGTACCGTGACGTGGGTGGTGCTCACTTTAGCGGTGCTCGGATTCGGTGCGATTGCGTCCGCGATAGCCGCACGCAGCCATGCGGGAGGGCTTGGTATTGGCTTGGCAGCCGCTGGCATGGCAGGTGCGCTCTGTGTCATCGGCGGGTGGAGGGCTTTGAGCGATGGCACTTCAACAGGCATGAGCGTCGAATGGACATTGCCGTTGGGGTACGCCCGGCTTGCAGTGGACGGACTTTCAGCGTGGTTCCTTCTGGTGATCGGGTTGGTAAGCGTCGGCATCTCCATCTACTCATGGGGTTACTTTAGCGGTACCACAACGCGTGGTTCGGTCGGCGCGCTTGCACCGTTGTTATGCACATTGATCGGCGCCATGGTTTTGGTCGTTTGCGCGGCCGACGCGGTGCTGCTCCTGTTAGGTTGGGAGTTGATGGCTCTGTCGGCGTTTTTCCTCATCGGATTCCATGACGAGGACGCCGAGGCGCGGCGCGGAGCGTGGACGTATCTCATTGCCACGCACTTGGGGACGATGCTTGGCGTGTTGCCGGTGTTTGCAGCCTTCGTGGCGCGAAGCGGCGGTACTTCGATGGACAGATTCGTGGGCGCGTTCAGCGCTTCCGAGGTCACGTCGTGCGTCGTGATTTTTGCGCTCGGCGTAGTCGGATTCGGGACGAAAGCCGGGTTCATGCCCTTTCATGTGTGGCTGCCGGCTGCGCACCCGGTGGCTCCGAGTCCTGTGTCCGCGTTGATGTCCGGCGTGGTCATTAAGACAGGCATTTACTGTTTGTTGCGCCTGTTGTCGTGGTTGCCCGATCTTCCCATTGGTTGCGCGATCGGTTTAATGGTCGTTTCGCTGCTGACTGGAACCATGGGAATTCTTTATGCGCTCGGACAACATCAGCTCAAGCGCATGCTGGCGTATTCGAGTATTGAAAACATCGGGATCATCGGGCTGGCGATCTCGGTTGGATTGCTTGGACGATCGCTACAACAACCTGTGCTCGTGGCGTTCGGCCTGGGCGGTGCCTTGCTTCATGTTCTGAACCACGCGATGTTTAAGGGGCTACTCTTCCTCTCTGCTGGCGCCGTTCTGCATGACACGGGAACCGGCGACATCGAACGGCTGGGCGGGCTGGCTCAACGCACCCCTCTGAACGCGCTGGCATTCCTGATCGGGTCGGTTGCCATCTGCGCGTTGCCGCCATTGAACGGCTTCGTTAGCGAGTTCGCCATCTACGCGGGAATTTTTCAGGGAATCGTAACCTTGCCGAGTTCGTATGCGACATTGCTTGCGTCGTGCGCGGCAGGTTTGGCCCTGATTGGCGGACTGGCGCTACTCGTGTTTTCCAAGACATTCTCAGTGGTATTCCTCGGGGCACAGCGCGATCGGAGCGTTTGCGTGCACTCGACTCCTTCGAGCATGAATGCCGGCATGCTGTTCTTGGCGCTGGGTTGTGTCGCAGCTGCAGCAGGTTCGGGAACACTGGTGCCTGCGGTTTGCGCGGCCCTGACGCCCTTCGCGGTATCCGCTTCAGGGCATGCAGTTACTTTTAGAGAATCGCTCGGCCTGGTCGCGCGATTCTTGCCGCCGCTTTGCGTTTTGATCGTTGTGGCCATAGGACTACTCGCGGTTCGGCGACGGATGTCGTTAGGCGGCGCCGTCGGCCGCGCGGGCGGTACCTGGGGGTGCGGCTACGGTTTCCCTGAATCGACGATGCAATACACGGGATCGTCCTATGTCTGGAAAATGGTCCACAGTTTCCGGCACATCATTCGCCCGAGGCGAGAGGCGTCGGCCATCGTGGGGTGTTTCCCATCTTCAATCCATCTGGTCACGACGTCGCCGGATATGGCACAGGAGCGAATCTACAAGCCGTTGTTTAGCGGATTGGCCCGGGTGTTCGAGCGCTTCTGGCCGCTCCAGCACGGGCGCATTCAGTTGTACCTGATGTACATCGTCGCGACAATCCTGATTTTGTTTCTCGTCGAGGGATGGTCCGCGCGGTTCCCGGCCTACAAGAATGACGATGCGGTGAAGCAGGCTTCCGAATCGTCTTTGCGCGATCTTCGAATCGAGTCGGCTGTGAGCGGCGGGAGCGATCACTACTGATGACTCTGGTGCTGATCAGTTTGGCCCTTCTTGCCATGGCGGCGGTCGCGTCACTGCTACTTGCACGCGTACCGCGTCTGGCTCTCAACCTTGCTATGCTGTTTGCGTTCATTGCCGCAGTGTTGGTGGTGATTGCGGCTGGCGATGTCTTGCTTTGCTCATCGTCGTGGGGCCCGTATGAGGTTGCATGGCCGCTGTCTTTGGGTACTGCGCGATTAAGCCTTGACGGCTTATCCGCTTGGTTCCTGATGACCATCGGAGTGCTGGCCGCGTGCGTGGCCATCTATACGGTACCCTACATGAGCTCGGAATTGGGTCGAGAGCCTGTGCCCGTGTTTTGTGCGCTTTTCTGCGGGCTGCTGGGTTCCCTGACCCTCCTCGTGTGTGCTGCGGACGCCGTGCTTTTTCTAATCGGTTGGGAGACTATGACGCTGAGCGCGTACTTCCTAATAGTCTTCCACCATGAGCGTCCCGAGGTGCGTCGCGGGGCGTGGATGTACCTGATCGCAACGCATATTGGCACGGGTCTGTTCGTGCTGCCGCTCTTCGGCATTCTCTTCTCGCGAACCGGCACGACCGCGTTTTCTTCATACGCGGGCGCGGTTAGCTCGGGCGATGACACAATGCTATTAACGCTTTTCGGACTCGGCCTAGCGGGTTTTGGCACCAAGGCAGGCTTGATGCCGATGCACGTGTGGCTGCCCGCCGCCCATCCTGTCGCGCCGACGCCTGTGTCGGCGCTTCTTTCTGGTGTGGTTGTGAAGACGGGTGTTTACGGACTGCTCCGACTGCTTACGTGGCTGCCACCGCTTCCGCTTGTTTGCGGTGAAGTCCTGTTACTTGTCGCTGTCGTGAGCGGCGTGATGGGAGTTCTCTACGCACTAGCACAACATGACTTGAAGCGGCTACTTGCCTACCACACGATTGAGAACATCGGGATCATTGCATTGGGCATCGCCGTCGGGCTGCTGGGAGAGTCCACGAACGAGCCAACGTTGGCCGTGCTCGGATACGCCGGGGCACTTTTACATGTGACAAACCATGCCTTGTTCAAGAGCCTGCTTTTTTTGTCCGCCGGGGCCGTGATGCATGGGAGCGGAACTGGGGAGATCGATCGCCTTGGTGGGCTTGCGCGAAAGATGCCGGTGAACGCCTTGATGTTCCTTGTTGGCGCGGTCGCGATCTGCGGGCTTCCGCCGTTGAATGGTTTCTTAAGTGAATGGGTGATCTATGGCTCGCTATTGAGCGGCTCGATTCGAGGAATCGGCGCATCGGGCGGTTTTCCGGCGGTGGGTCTGGCCGCACTGGCGTTGATGGGCGCGCTGGCGCTGGCCTGCTTCGCAAAAGTCTTCGGGGTGGTTTTCCTCGGAGAACCGCGAGACGGCAGCGTGCAGACGCACGCGATGCCAGTCGGCATGAAGGTATCGATGGCCATCCTAAGTTTGTTTTGCCTATTGATCGGGGTGCTGCCCAGTCTTTGGGTTCCGCTGGCTCGATTGGCCACCGCGGAGCTCGCAAACGTGCCGGTAGGTGAAATCAACACGCTGATTGAAGGTGTTCTTTCGCCGGCATCACAACTATCCGCAATGGCGGTGCTTTTCGTTGTGGCCGCAGGTGGTCTGTTCGCCATGCGCAAAAGGTTGTTGGGACGCTCCACTCATCGCGATACCAGCATTGTGCAGAAAGTTGCAACGTGGGGTTGCGGATATGCCAGACCCACGCCGCGAATGCAGTTCACCGCTTCATCGTTTGCGTCCCCCCTGGTGACGGCTTTTCGAAGCCTACTCTGGCTTGAGCGGACGCTCGTTGCACCTGCGGGCTCATTCCCATCGGCTGGGCACGTGGAGACAAGTGCGCCGGACATTGCCGAGCATGAGCTGTTCGAGCCGGTCTTCCGCGGTGCTACTCGATTGTTTGTCATGGTGCGAACCGTCTCTTGGCGCGGAGTGCACGAGTCGCGGGATGCAGCGCATTCCGGGGCTGCGTATCGTCGCGGCCCGTTAAGAACATTGATTACTGGGATGGTCATCGGGCTTCGCCGCGGCAGCATTCAGATTCGACTTTTGTTCATCGTGCTGACACTGGTGGTCCTATTCCTGTTCGAAGCGATTTCGTCCGTGGGTCGAGTCCGCGTGATGACCAGTCAGGACAATCAGCCTTCCCTGACCGTGGGAGTTGATCAATGACCGCCATTCGAGCCATCTTATTTGTTCCGGAGGTGGTGGTTGTGTTGGTGCTTCCGCCATTGCTCATGAGCGTCATCGCCAAAACCAAGGCGTGGTTTGGAGGGCGTGTCGGGCCACCGTGGCTTCAACCGTATTTCGATCTCCACAAACTGATTCAGAAGAATGCGGTTTATAGCAAAACAACGACCTGGGTTTTTCGCGCGGGACCGATCATCAGCCTGGCGGCTTTGCTGACGGCGGCGACGCTGGTCCCGGTACTTTCCAACGAATCGTTACTGGGTTTTTCCGGGGACGTGATTCTGTTGGCGTATCTTTTCGCACTGGGTCGCATGTTTACCGTCCTTGCGGCGATGGACACGGGGAGCAGTTTCGAGGGAATGGGCGCGGCGCGTGAGGTGACGTTTGGAGCGATGTCGGAACCAGCGCTCTTCCTTGCGTTTGTCGTGATGGCTGCGGCGACCAAGAGCCTGCAACTCAGCCATATGGTCGGACCGAATATTCTGCCTGAATGGACTATTGCAAGTCCGGCGATGATTCTCGTGGTCGGTGCGCTGCTGGTTGTATTGTTAACGGAGGCTTGCCGCGTTCCCGTGGACGACCCGGCAACGCACCTCGAACTCACCATGATTCATGAGGTCATGGTTCTGGATCACAGCGGTCCCGAATTCGCCTTCATCACCTATGGCGCTGCATTGAAGTTCACTCTGCTCGGATCTATCCTTGTTCATGCTGCGATTCCACATCCCGATCGGTTCACCGTATTGAGTGCTCCACTTCGAGTATTAGAACTTGGTGGGTTGGCCCTCATTGTCGGTATCATCGAATCCGTAATGGCGAGACTACGATTGAATCGAATACCGATGCTTCTCGCCGGGGCGACCGTTTTGTCCGCGATCGCTGTGGTGCTGGTTCTCCTGCGGAGGACCGTCTAATGCTCCAATCCGTCATCGATTCGGTTCTTGTGCTTGCCGTCCTGCTGAACCTCGCCATGCTGGCCACCAGTCGGATGGCCGCGTGCATTCGAACTTTTGCATTGCAGAGCCTTCTGCTTGCGCTCCTGCCGATCGCCATTGGGCTTCGTCACGAGGAAGTGCCCGGAGCGCATGTATTTGCGATTGGCGCAGGAGCTGCTGGGCTGAAGGTTCTCCTTATCCCCTGGATTCTGCTCCGCGTAGTACGAACCGGCGAGATCCACCGCGAAATCGAACCGTTTGTTGGCTTCACTACGTCGGTCATGATTGGCGCCCTAATCATCGTGGCCAGTTTCGCGTTCGCGAAAGGGATGCCGCTGCCGACAAAAGCGCCGACAGATCTGCTGATTCCCGTCTCCATCGCGACGCTGTTCAACGGCTTACTCATCATGGTAAGTCGCACGAAGGCGATCACTCAAGTCCTCGGGTACCTTGTTGTGGAAAACGGCATTTTCATCTTCGGTCTCTTATTGATTGAACAAACACCCGTGCTGGTGGAACTGGGCATCCTGTTGGACCTTTTTGTCGGCGTGTTCATCATGGGCATCGTGGTGTACCACATTCGCCGCGAGTTCGACCATATGGACACGAACCTGCTAGATGCGCTGAAGGAGTCCTAGCGTGCATTTGCTCCTGATCGTCATCCCTGTGGTGTTCGCTGTGGTTTGCCTCGCGTTGCCGGGTCCGCGTTTGCGCCTTGCGAGTCTGGTCGCAGGTAGCGTGGCGCATTTGGGCGTAACGGTCTGGAGTTGGTCCTCGGACTTTCAAAACGTCGCAGATTCATTTTTCGCGATTGAGCCGCTTGGGCACCTGTTCATCAGCCTGGTGAGCGTGTTGTTCGCGGCGACGTCGGTTTACTTCGTCGGATATCATCGAAAGGCGCTCCTTTCGCAGCGTATCTTCCTCGCCTGCATATTGGGTCTGCTCGCGGCGCTCAGTGCCGTGTGCATGAGCCGCCATCTGGGCGTGCTATGGGTCGCTATTGAAACCGCCTCTCTGACAGCGACTCCACTGGTTTACTTCCGTCTTAGCGCCCGTTCGCTGGAAGCAACGTGGAAATTCCTGCTGATGAATTCGGTGGGCGTTGCCCTGGCGCTGCTGGGGATCTTCTGCATCGCAGTGGCGGCTATGAAGAGCGAGCCTGCGATTTCGCTTGTCTGGAGCGACTTAATCTTGCGGGCAAAAGAGCTGGACGTCGTCTGGTTGCGTGCAGGGTTTCTTTTGGGGTTGGTGGGTTTCGGGGCCAAGATGGGACTCTCGCCATTGCATAGTTGGAAACCAGATGCGTACGGCGAGGCCCCACCACCCGTGGCGGCACTGCTTGCCGGTGGGATGACGCTGGGCGCGTTCCTGGGAATCCTGCGCATTTTTCAGATCTGCTCAGCAGCCGGGCTGGCCGAATTCGCCGGCGGCTGGCTGGTCGTCTTCGGTTTGCTCTCCATCGGGACGGCCGCTGTGTTTGTCGTCGGCAACAACGACTATCGGCGCATTTTCGCGTACACCAGTGTCGAACATATGGGTGTGATGGTGGTGGGCGTCGGGCTTGGGTTGGGAGGGTCGTATGCAGCTATGCTCCACGCTATGCATAACACGCTGAACAAGGGTGTCCTGTTCTTCATGGCCGGCTTTTTCTGGCGAATCTACCAAAGCAATCGTGTGAGTGACGTTCGAGGGGCCATTCATCACCATCCTGCCGCCGGTCTTCTTTTCCTCGGCGGATTGTGCGCAACGTGTGGACTGCCTCCGTTCGGTATGTTCTTCAGCGAGCTCGGAATCTTGTTTGCCGCGGCACAAAAGGGAGCGTGGTGGGTATTGGGACTGTTCGCATTGACACTCTGCATCGTCTTCATTGGCGTTATGACCGCCATGTTGCCGATGGTCTTTGGGCCACCACCCGAGAACATCAAGTCCGCCCCGGACGGCGGGGGGCGGTGGCGGAACATCACCATGCTGGTGCCGGCGACTCTATTGTTGTTGGGCGCATTCACACTTGGTGTGTATCAACCTGCGTTTGTACGGCGAGCACTTACAGAAGCTGCGGCGACGCTCGATCCATCCGGGATTGAAACAATCGTAGCAGGGGCAAGCGAAATGGAGATTACTCCATGAGCACCCAAGCCATGCTCCCCAATTGGATTACCGTTCGACAGGGCGATTGCGTTGACCTCGCGGCAATTCCACGAGTCGAACCGGACGACGTATCCAATCACCTTCAGGGGGCTCGGAACCGCGGTCTCCGGCTGGCACAACTATTCGGGCGACGCGAGGCTGATGGTGGTGTGACGTTGTATGCCTTTGTGGCCAATGACAATGAGGGTAGGGTGGGGGTCTGTTGCTCCCGTCTCACAGCATCCGATCGGCGACCGTTGCAGTATCCATCGATTGCAGCGCATTGGCCCGCGGCGCAGGCGTTTGAGCGAGAGATTGCCGAGCAATATGGTGTTCATCCGGTCGGTCATCCCTGGCTGAAACCCCTTCGTTACCATGCAACCGACGACGGCTCGCCGGCACCCTGGGGCCCGTTCGATCGAAACAAAACAATTCCCGGCGATTATCCGTTCTATCGCGTGGAAGGTGAAGAAGTTCACGAAGTCGCGGTTGGCCCGGTTCATGCCGGCGTGATTGAGCCCGGCCACTTTCGCTTCCAATGTCACGGTGAAGAAGTGCTGCACCTTGAAATCGCGTTGGGCTACCAGCACCGCGGCGCCGAACCTCTTCTTTTGCATCGGAATGCGACCCGTTCTGCGATCGTTGCGGAGACGATTGCGGGAGACGCTTCGATCGGCCACGCGCTGGCTTACTGCACGGCATTGGAGGCCTTGGCGGAGGCGAGAGTGAGCATTCGCGCCCACGCCATTCGCGGTATTGCCCTGGAACTGGAGCGACTAGCCAACCATGTCGGCGATCTCGGAGCGCTCTGTAACGACGTCGCGTTTTTACCCGGCGCGTCGTATCTCGGCCGCCTGCGCGGCGAGTTCTTAAACTTGACGTTGGAAATCTGCGGGAACCGTTTCGGGCGTAACCTCCTGCGTCCGGGCGGAGTGCTCTTTGATATTCCGGCGGATCTTTCAGGCAAACTTCGCAAACGATTGGAAGACCTTCAGCCAGAGGTGATTCAGGTTCTCGATATGATGTTCGAGCAGTCTTCCGTGCTCGCGCGATTTGAGGGCACCGGTGTGCTGGCAGAGATGCAAGCCGAAGAGATCGGACTGGTCGGTCCGGCGGCGCGTGCGTCGGGCTGTATGCGGGACGTGCGTCATGATCACGCCTACGGCGTCTTTCAATTCAGCCACATACCTGTCGCCATTGAGATGACGGGCGACGTGTACGCGCGGGCGGTGGTGCGATGGCTGGAGGTGCAGCGGTCCCTCGAATTCCTCCTGGAGCTACTTGGAAACAAACCCGCTGGAAAGACGTTTGAAAAGATGGGTCCCTTACGTGCAAACTCGATGGCTTTTGGTCTTAGTGAAACGTGGCGGGGAGAGGCGATGCACGTGGCGTTCACGGATGACGCAGGTAGTCTCACGTTTGTGAAAGTGAAGGATCCGTCAATTCACAATTGGTTCGGACTGGCACTATCGTTGCGCGGCGTTCAAATTTCTGATTTTCCGCTGTGCAACAAGAGTTTCAATCTGAGTTATGCCGGACATGATATGTGAAGCCCTAATCATTCGTTTCGCTCGGGCGGTAATGCCAGGAAGCGTGATAAGCGTATGTTGAAGATCCTAAGAACCAGACTTGCGCAGGGCCATAGGACGACGAATTTTCCCCTCGAACTTCCTGTGCTGCCGAACCGATATCGCGGCCGGCCAAAGATCGACGGATCGAAATGCCCGGAAGTCTGCAACGAGTGCGTGGACGCGTGCCCGACCCAGGCGATTAGTACGTCGGGCGTACTGTCGCTCGATCTTGGTAAGTGCCTTTTTTGCACAGCATGCGTCGAAGCGTGCCCAGAAGGTGCGATCCAATATACGACGAATTACCGACTGGCAACGAGCCAACGGGAGGATTTGGTACTCACCAATAGCGATCTCAAACTTGCCGAACGAATGCGCGATGATTTGTTTCGCATTCTTGGCCGCGCATTGCGACTGCGTGAGGTCTGCGCTGGAAGCTGTAGCGCATGCGATCTTGACACGAATGTTCTGAATACCGTTGGCTGGGATTTGTCACGTTTTGGAATCCAATTTGTCGCGTCGCCTCGGCATGCCGATGGCCTGCTCGTAACAGGTGCGATCTCGCGCAACATGCGTCACGCACTGATGGAGACCTACGAGGCGGTTCCCAAGCCCAAAATTGTCATCGTGCTTGGTGCATGCGCAATCAGCGGCGGGCCATTCGCCAACAGTCCGGAAGTAAACAACGGGGTCGACGGGATTTTACCCGTCGATCTTTACATTCCCGGTTGTCCGCCGCATCCGCTGACGATTCTGGACGGATTGTTACGGTTCATTGGAAGGATGCCGCGCGCTGCTGAGGGACGGTGATGATCTGATGCAAACGGACAAAACATTTCGAGTGCGCATTCCCAACAAGCGCGGTATGCTGGCGCAAGTGGTCACCCACATGTCATCAGCCGGAGTGTTGTTCAGTGACATCAAGACACGTCATATCGGTCGCAAATATACCTATCGTGATATTACGGTTGAGGTTACCAATGACGCTCAGGGCAAAGCTTGCCTCGATGCTCTCGAAGCCGTGGAAGGAATTGTTGTCGATGAGGTCGTCGACGAGGTTCTGCGTTTGCACGAGGGGGGCAAGCTCGTGCACCGAGGTCGTTATGCGGTGAAGTCGCTGGCCGAGTTGCGTGAAGTATATACGCCGGGCGTGGCGAAAGTGTGCATGGCTATCAAAGAGAACCCTGGCCTCGCGAACAAATATACCAACGCCGGAAATACGGTGGCCGTGGTGAGCAACGGCTCCCGAGTTCTTGGCCTCGGCGATTTGGGACCGCTACCCAGTCTGCCGGTGATGGAAAGCAAAGCCCTGTTCTATGGGCAGTTCGTTGGTTTGAATGCGGTTCCGCTAGTTCTCGACGCCCAGACTATTGAGCAGTTCGTGGATATCGTATGTCGGCTGGAGATGAACTTCGCGGGGATACATCTCGAAGACATTCGCATGCCTGACTGCATTGAGATCGAGCGTCAGTTGATTCAACGGCTCTCTATTCCCGTGATGCACGACGACCAGCACGGAACGGCCGTTGTGGCGCTGGCGGCGATGCAAAATATGACTCGGGCAGTCGGTAGGCATTTGAGCGATACCATTGTTGCGCAGGTCGGTTTGGGCGCGGCGGGGCTGGCCATCGCTAGTCTTGCCAAAGCGGGCGGCGCGAAGGCGGTCGTAGGTGTCGACCCGAACCCGGCTGCGGCCAAGTACGCCGTTGATTACGGGATTCGATTGGTGAGTTTGCCAGAGGCACTGCAACTAGCGGACTTGATCTGCCTCACGACGGGCCGTGCTGGACTTCTGAAGCCAGAGGAGATTCGGCCGGGACAGATCATTCTTGCGCTCTCCAACCCTATCCCTGAGATTGAACCTGATGATGCCATCGACGCCGGTGCCGCGTTTGCTGCGGATGGTAGAACAGTGAACAACCTTCTTTGTTATCCAGGGCTGTTCAAGGGGGCCATCGCCGCCGGGGCGCGATGGATCACGACGCCGATGAAGCTGGCTGCGGCGCGAATCATTGCATCCAGTGCCGAGAAAGAGGAGATTCTCCCTGATCCACTTGATCGTTTTGTGCATGAAAGGGTCGCCGATTCTGTCGAGGCAGCGGCCCGCGGCGAGCCGCCACCTGATGGAAGATCCTCGGGGTCTTCGCCAGTGGGATACGTCGCGACGTCTCTCGCGGACGACGATGAAAGGGCATGTCATGAAAATGATTGATACCATTCGCCGGCTTTGGCGGGCGTTTGCGCGTGCGCTGCCGGAATACGAGAAACGCAACCTACGTGAATGGAGATATTGGGGAACATTACGCGCCAAGCGGGAGCTTCGCTCTTTGGGACTCGAATGGAAAGAACTCACTTCTCCCGCGGAATCTGTCGACGAAAAACAGCCTCGCCACGATCAGCACGCGTCGTCGAACGGGCGGGCAAAACTGTTACGGATAACTCCCGGTGAAGGCAATGGGAAAACGCGAGATTGAAACTGACTGACCTCATTGCACCAGAGGGGATTATTCCCGACCTACGTGCGAGTGATCGTGATGGAGTCGTTGAGAGATGGTTAAAGCACTGGCGGCCTGCCTGAATCTGGGAGATGGCGTAGCGGCGGCGATCGCAGAGGCCGTGATTGAACGAGAGCGACAGGGGAGTACCGCATTCGGCAGGGGAGTGGCAGTACCCCATGCAAAGCATCCAGCATTCCAGCAGGTGCGTGGGGCGATCGCACGCTCCAGCCGAGGTGTCGATTCTAATTCCCTCGATCGGCGACCGGTGCATCTGATCGTACTTGTTTTGGGTTTGCCGGATTGTCCTGATGAACACTTGGATGCGTTAGAGCGCGTTTTGAGGCTCTTTCGCGAAGGAAGTTTTCGGCGTTTTATCATGCAGGCGAAGAACCCAGCCGAAATCTGGACCCTAATCGTGGAAGCCGACTCGCTGCTGGGCGGCGAATCGGACTAATGAAAGTGCTGTTAGACGCCGGTCGGCCGCACAGACTATGCCTCGAACCGTTATCAAGTTGGCCGAAGTTGCATCGGCGCTTGGGCTTGACTGGCGGACCGTGGAGCGGCTTGCGGAAGCGGGTGACCTTCCCGGACGCAAAGTCAAAGGCATCTGGAAATTCCGAACCGCCGAAGTGGCCGAGTGGGCGGGTAGACACTTGGGGACCTTTCCTGCGGGAGAACTAAAGCGACGTGCAATCCCAGGAGCCGACCTTCTGGTGGGCCTCGCGCTTCAGCCAAAAACCGTAGCCGTACACCTTACAGCGTCTACACGCTGGTCCGTCTTGGGCGAACTTGTGACCATTGCTGATCGAAGCGGCCAGATCATCGACACGCGTGGCTTGTTCATGGCCGTCGTCGACCGCGAAAAGCAGCAATCGACAGCCTTGCCGGGCGGCATAGCAATCCCGCACTGTTCCCAGATCGGCAAA
This sequence comes from uncultured Phycisphaera sp., assembly GCA_964501365.1. Lineage (GTDB taxonomy): Bacteria > Planctomycetota > Phycisphaerae > UBA1845 > UBA1845 > CAZAMB01. The sequence goes on from CAZCST010000034.1 coordinate 15,136, forward strand.
TATGTTGGGGAGGACCCGATCATCGCGGCTGGTCGTACGGACCACGGTATTCCCTTTGGAGACCCCACCGGATGCTTGACCGATTTATTCTTCCTTCTTTGCTGTACGAGCTTTCGACAGCACCTCTTGTATCTGGGACGGCTGAGTCGACTGCTGTCCGAATCGTCGCTTCTCGACGAACTCAGGCAAGTGGGAACCGGCGAAGAATTCGCACAAGCCCTTTGGATCGCGGAAAAGAAGCTTTGCGATTTCAAATAGCGGGTTGTACAACCAGCGAAGTAACCCATGTTTGCATCTGATGTTGTACCTTGTGCGCACCTAATCGTGCGGAGCGGTATGAAGCATGTTTGTCACTCAGGCCCATTCGTTCGTCCAACAAGCTCGCTTGGCCATTACGCTGGCTTGGGTGGCTGGATTCACCAACATTTTGACTATCCTTACCTGCGGGCAGGTTACGTCGCATATTTCGGGGACGGCCTCGAACCTCGGGCGCAACGTCGCGGAAGGAGCGTGGGCGGTAGCTGCCTACCCACTTTATTTGCTGTTGGCGTTTTTCATCGGGGCGGCTGCGTCGGCGGTCATGACGGAACTAGGCCGACGGCGCGGTTGGGAGTCAATCTATATTCTTCCCATGGCCATCGAAGCAGTGCTCTTAGCGCTCTTTGCGATAGGCGTCGAAATACACGACCCGGCCTCCCGCGAGACGGGCGCGGGACTCTATTGGCTGACGGGCTTGGCGTCGCTGGCGATGGGCCTGCAGAACGCGACCATTACCCGCATTTCCGGAGGCGTGGTTCGCACTACCCACGCGACCGGCATTCTGACTGATTTGGGACTTGAGTCCGTGCAGTTCGCGCTCTGGGCCTGGGACAAGCGGCGCGATTTTCCACCCGGCTCGGCGCGTGCGATCATGCATAGCGTTCGAGTACATCCATCGGCACGCCGATTGGCGTTGTTGGCGACCATTATCGCCTCATTCACGCTGGGGGCAGGGCTTGGGACCCTCGCGTTCGCACATTTTCCCCGTTACGCGATGTTTCCGCCAGTATTCTTCCTCCTGTGGTTGGTATACCAAGACGTCCGAAGGCCAATTTCGGAGCTTGAACCATCAGACCTAATCAGCCGCGATTATGGGCTGGACGTTCCAAATACGCTTGCCGTGTTCCATCTTCGCAAGAACGCTGCAGGGCGGGCCGGAATCCACCGAATGCCAAACCTCCTCGTCTGGGCCGACCGGTTGCCGCAGGAAACTCAGGTGATCATTCTTGATCTGTCTGAAATCGATAAGCTCAATGGCAATGCCGTCCTAGAGGTCCGTGCTGTTTTGGACAGATTAGAAGCCCAAGGCCGCCGGTTGATTCTGTCTGGAATCTCCCCGGAACGATTCGCGAAATTGCGCCGGGCGGGCGGGAAGAACAACATTGATGTCAGTAGCGTCTTTCCCAATCTGGAAATGGCCATCGCCCGTGGTCTGGCTGGCCTGTACGAGCTCGCCCACGCCCGTGCCGCGAACTCCGAAGATGGGCTGTAGCGGCTACATTCAGACCATTGTGACCCAGGAGGTGCAGGCATTCGTCGATCGTTATCGCACTTATGCAACGCCGCCCGTTGAGCTGGCCATGCGGGCCCGGTTCAACCCCGAGCTCAACGAATCCTGGTTCGGTTCGGTGATGGAGGTCATCAACAATGTGACCATGCTGGCCATCGTGCTGACCGGCACGGCGCTGATCCGGGAGCGGGAGCGCGGCACCATCGAGCACCTGCTGGTCATGCCGGTCACGCCGATGGAGATCATGATCGCCAAGATCTGGGCGATGGGATTGGTGGTGCTGGTAGCCTGCGGCGTTTCTCTTCGATTTATCGTGCAGGGCCTGCTCGATGTGCCCATCGAGGGCTCGGTCCTGCTCTTTTTGTGCGGCGCCGCCCTGCACCTGTTTTCAACCACATCACTGGGAATCTTCCTGGGCACCTTTGCCCGGTCGATGCCGCAGCTTGGCCTCCTTGTCATCCTGGTGATTCTACCGCTGGAGATGCTTTCCGGCGGAGTGACGCCACGTGAGAGCATGCCCTCATGGGTGCAGTGCGTGATGCTCGTCGCGCCGACCACGCACTTCGTATCGCTCGCTCAGGCAATCCTGTTTCGCGGCGCCGGCATCGCGATCGTCTGGACCCAGTTCGTGGCGCTGTTGGTCATTGGCTTGCTTTTCTTTGCCGGCTCCCTCATCCGATTTCGCCGCACGATCGGCGGGCTTGCCTAGAATCCGTTTCAAAACTGTCTGGCGGGTGAACTTGCGCCAGGCTTCAATTTGTATAGCCTTTGGTCATTTCTTGCGAAAGGAGTCGCAGGCATGGCCAGGAAGGCACGACCGTTGTCCAGCATCTGGTCGAGAGCGTCGTGCAACGTTCACCTGGACGGCCGCCACTGACTCTGGCGATGTAGAAGGACGCGGCGCGACTTGACGCCTGGATCAAGGAAGTCGCTCCCAGCAAGCGGCTCCGTCACTGGTTTGCGCACGATCCGATACTCTGTGGAACTGGCTGCCAAACCCGAAGTCTGGGGATTGGTCCTTGAGATGGCGCGCGGCAGACCGGTTACGCTCTTGTACGCTGCCCACGACCGGGAGCGTAACATCGCTGTGGCACTGCGAGATTATCTTCTACGGCGGTCGACCCGACGTGCGGCCAAGCCGGGCAGAACAGTCGCGAAGACGCGTCGAAGCGGGCGTGTGAAACCGGAATAGCCCTCCTCATTCGTTCACGGCGCACAGGGCAGTCCCCCGGCGGATTCGGAGAGCCCCCATGAGAACATGGCCTCCGGCCAGCACGATCGCGCCGACCGCCGACCACAACGCGCCTTCCGCCCCACACCGCACCCTGCGTTTCGCCGGCCAGTTACCTTCCCGACTCCCGCTCCGTTAGGATCGTGGCATGCGTGATATCCATCTCGTGCAAGAAACCCCGCACGCTCTCGCCGCCGAGGAAGTTATCCTCGCCCTCGGCACAGATGGAAAGGCCGGGCTGAGTGGGGCCCTTGCGACTGAGCGGCTAGTGGAGTACGGCCCCAATGATTTGGCCAAAGAGCCACGCCAACCATGGTGGCAACGATTGGTCCGGCAGTTCGCCGACGTGCTAATATGGGTCCTCATCGGCGCAGCGTTGATCTCCGGCGCGTTGGGCGAATGGCTGGACGCGATTGCCATCTTGACGATCGTCATCCTGAACGGCGCTCTCGGATTCTTGCAGGAAGGGCGCGCGGAGCAGGCGCTTGCGGCTCTGCGAAAGCTCTCATCGCCCACGGCGAAAGTCGTTAGGGATGACCGTCCACGAAATCTGCCTGCGGCCGAGTTGGTGCCGGGGGACCGAATCGAGCTGGAAGCCGGTGATCGTGTACCCGCCGATGTTCGACTCATCGCAACAGCCGGCTTTCGCACGCAGGAGGCGGCGCTGACCGGCGAATCCGTTCCCGCAGACAAGGATCATCTAGCCGTTTTGCAAAAAAACGCTGCTCTCGGTGATCGCGTCAACATGGCCTATATGGGCACGACCGTCGCGGCTGGAACGGCTACGGCTGCCGTCGTCGCCACGGGCATGAACAGTGAAATCGGGCACATCGCGGTATTGCTCCAGCGACAGAAGGTCGAGCCCACGCCCCTGCAGCGCCGATTGGCTGAGCTGGGCAAGACACTTGTCTACGTGGTCCTTGGCATTGTGGCGGTCATGTTTGCATTGCAAGCGCTCCGTGGGGGGAAGCTGGTTGATGCGTTCCTGCTGTCTGTGAGCCTGGCTGTGGCTGCCGTACCCGAGGGCTTGTCGGCCGTGGTGACCGTTGCATTGGCTTTGGGCCTTCAGCGCATGGCCCGACGAAACGCGCTCGTCCGCCGCCTGCCGAGCGTGGAGACGCTGGGAGCTGTGACGGTCATCTGCTCGGACAAGACGGGGACGCTCACTCGCAATGAGATGACCGTCCGGGAAATCATGGCCGGCGGGCAGTGGTATGAAGTGACGGGCACCGGTTATGAGCCGCGCGGGGAATTCCGGAGAGAGTTTGTCGCCGGGTCGGCGAACGTCGCCGGAGAGCCGAACAATGAGCCGCTCGATCCGCAAAGAGAACCGGACCTGCTGCGGGCGCTTACGGTCGGTGTGAGATGCAGCCACGCGAAAGTAACCCAAGCGGAGGATGGAGATAGTCGCTGGCAGCTTGTCGGTGATCCCACCGAGGGGGCGCTGGTTGTTGCGGCCATGAAGGCCGGCATTTCGGTTAATGCTGCGACTCAGGTCATCCACGAAATTCCCTTCAGCTCGGATCGCAAGGCCATGTCGGTCGTCGTCCGAGAGGACGCCGGGCTATTCATGTACACCAAGGGTGCCCCCGAGGTGCTGCTGAGCAAATGCACCCTTGAATCTCTCCAGGGCGAAGCCCGACAGCTGACGGACCGGCGCCGCGGCGAAATCCTGGAGGCGGCGCACGCGATGGGAGAGCGTGCTCTGCGCGTGCTTGGCTTGGCCTATAGGGAAGCCTTCGAGGACGGGCGGCTGGGAGAAACCAACCTCATACTCGCCGGCTTGGCCGGGATGATGGACCCTCCGCGCGAAGAAGCGCGCGAGGCGGTCAAACGCTGCCTGACGGCGGGGATTCAGCCGGTGATGATTACCGGTGATCACCCTGACACGGCGAAGGCCATCGGTCGTGCCCTTGGTTTCCTTCGCGCAAAGCAGCGCGTCCTGATCGGTCACGAGCTCGATAGCATCAATGATACCAAGCTGAACTCCGAGGTGGACGACATTCCGGTATATGCGCGAGTGACCGCCGCGCACAAGCTGCGGATCATCAATGCCTGGAAGAGTCGCGGTCAGGTAGTGGCCATGACGGGCGACGGGGTCAACGACGCGCCCGCGATCAAGGCGGCGGACGTCGGTGTGGCCATGGGAATCACCGGTACGGATGTCACCAAAGAAGCATCCGACATGGTGTTGCTCGACGACAACTTCGCGTCAATCGTCAATGCGGTGGAAGAGGGCCGCACGATCTACGCCAATATTCAGAAGTTCGTTCATTATCTGATGGCGACCAATGCGGGCGAGGTACTCCTCATGTTTGCCTCGGTCCTGGTGGGTTGGCCGGCGCCGCTGTTTGCCATCCAGATTCTCTGGATCAATCTGGTGACCGACGCGCTGCCGGCCATGGCCCTTGGTGTCGAGCCATCAGAGCCTGATGTCATGAATCGCCCGCCTCGACCGCCGAAAGAGAGGGTCATTGATCTGCGCCGTGGGCTTCTCATGCTGTATCACGGCTCCCTCAACGCGGCCGCCGCAGCTGTTGCGTTCTTTGTGATCTATCGCGGGCAGGAGCAGCACCTGCCTCTCGCGCGGACCGCGGCGTTCTGCACGCTGGCCTTTGCGCAGCTCATGTTCTCCTTCGGCTGTCGCAGCCAACGATTTACATTGCCGCAACTCGGCTTGATGACCAATCGCTGGCTGCTGGGCGCGATCGTCATCTCCGCGTTAATGCAGATTGCGGCCGTTACACTGCCCTTCCTCAAGCCTCTGTTCAAAGTTGAGGAAGCGGGACTGGGTTGGGAATGGCTGATGATCACAGTGTTGGCACTCGCCCCCGCCTCGGTTATTGAGATCACTAAGCTAGCGCAGGCCAGCATACGAAGGGGGAAGAACAGAGAAGCACGGAGACGAACCTGAGTCGGGCGAAGAAGTCAACGACGCCCACTGCATAGGCAATCGCAGCCGTCTATCTCCGATCGCCATTTCTTCACCAACAAGGTCTGGGCGGGTTCCCAGCGCGGTATTGACATTGATTCTGTAATCCGAGGGACGCTACACTTCATCCCGCGCCATGTTGCTAAACCGCGGAGATGACCACCTTGGTTACCTTGTTTTTCGCCGCGTTGCCAAAGACTTCATACACCCAACTCGTTGACGGGAACCGCTCCATGATACTTCCGATAGATGCCTACATTTTCAGTCGCCATGATGAACCTCCTTGGCTCATTCGAGCCTCAGTACACCACGGGCGACTGACCCAACGAAGTGTGTAGCTGGCTTTGCAGGGCAGTTACAAGAGTATGAACCAAACCCTCCCGTTTGCCTTCATCGCCGTCGTTGCACGGTCGGCCGTGGTAAACATGCCATTACCAGTCCGTCTTCTCCTGACGGATCGGCAAGGAGGATTTGCTGCTGAGTTGGGGCGGCCGAGGCCGCAAGCTGGTGTGGCATTTCGCAAGGTCAGGCACTCATCTTTCGGTTGGCCAAGTTTTGTCGGATAATCAGTTCGGTTGTCCTTCTGTTCGGGAACATATAACTGATGGCGATTGACGCGGGTATGAAATTGGGTCCCTATCAAATCGTCTCGCCCTTCGGAGCGGGGGGATGGGTGAGGTCTATCGCGCGCGGGACACGCGCCTCGACCGCGACGTCGCAATCAAGATCCTCCCGGATTCGAATATGCGCGATGCGGACCGCATCGCCCGATTTGAACGCGAGGCCAAGGTGCTGGCCTCGCTCAATCATCCCAACATCGGCGCGATCCACGGCTTCGAAACGGCCGAGGCTGGGAAGTTCCTGGTTCTCGAATTTGTCGATGGCGAGACGCTGGCTCACCGTTTGAAGGCCGGTGCGCTGCCGGTCGATGAGGCGCTCGAAGTGAGCAAGCAGATTGCCGAAGCGTTGGTGGCGGCGCACGAGAAGGGCATCGTCCATCGTGATCTCAAGCCGGGCAACGTGATGGTCAGGTTCGATGGTACGGTGAAAGTCCTCGACTTTGGCCTGGCCCGCGCGATGGCGGACGAATCGACCAGCATCGCGGCTAACGACGCTCGAAAAGGGCGACCCGCATGTGATTTACCGCTAGAATGGGTGGCGACGCCTATGACTTCTCCAGTAATCAGTCAAAATGAGATCGGTGCAACGACCAGTAGCGGGTCGGTTGTGGTATTGCTGGTTGACGACCAGCCAATTGTGGGCCATGCCGTGCGGCAGATGCTCGCCTCGGAGGCTGACATTCAGCTTCATTTCTGCCAAGAACCCTTTAAGGCCATCGCGATGGCAAATGAGATTCACCCGACCGTAATCCTCCAGGACCTTGTGATGCCGGACGTGGACGGGCTCACTCTGCTTAAGTTCTTTCGGGCAAACGTCGCGACGCGGGAAACGCCGATGATCGTCCTCTCGAGCAAGGAGGAACCGGCCACGAAAGCCCAGGCCTTTGCCCTTGGTGCGAACGATTATTTGGTGAAGTTGCCCGATCGAATCGAACTCGTGGCGCGCATTCGGCATCATTCACGCGGTTTCATTGCGCAACTGGAACGGAACGAAGCATACCGAAAACTGGCCGAGAGTGAACGACAGCTTGCAGAGGAGGTAGCTGAGGCAGCCAAATACGTGCGTTCGCTCCTGCCTCCGGTGGTCGCCGACGGGCCCATCAAGATCGATTGGCGATTTGTGCCATCAACGCAACTCGGAGGTGATGCGTTCGGCTATCAGTGGTTGGACGAGCACCGACTGGCTGTGTATCTGCTTGACGTAAGCGGGCACGGAGTGGGTTCGTCGCTCCTGGCCGTGTCTGCGCTGAACGCCCTGTCCCATCAGGCGTTGCCGCAAACGGACTTCGCTGATCCCGGCGCCGTCATGCGTGGCCTCAATCCGATTTATGAAATGAGTCGTCACGGAGGGAAATTTTTCACCGTGTGGTATGGTGTGTATGACAACCGAATCCGTCAACTGACATATTGCGGCGGAGGCCACCCTCCAGCCCTGCTGTACGCGGGCAAGAGCGCGGCGGGGTCCCGAGTCCTGGAGCTCGCCTGCGACGGCCCCATCATCGGCCTGCCAATCACACTTCCGTTCGACAACGCCACGATTGAAGTTCCAGAATCTGCTAGGCTACTATTGTATAGCGACGGCGCAGTCGAGTTGGAGCAGCCTGACGGTACGATGGCAGGTCAGGACGATTTTGTCGAGTTCGTCGCGGCGCAGAGCGATTGGGACGATATCCTTGAGCGAATCCTCGACCGAGCCCGTACTCTTCGCGGGCCGGTTCCGCTTGCGGATGACTGCAGCCTTGTCCAACTTTGCTTTTAGCCAATCCGATGAGGCTTGCGATAGAGGAGCGTTGATCCCAGCCTTACCACTTCAAAGCGTTCATCCGTTCCGTAAAGGTTTTCGGCCGAGCCAAGTGCGAGCCAGCCGCCATCTTGGAGAACTTCGTACAATCTCTGGCAAACACGCCGACGGGAGGGCTCGTCGAAGTAGATGAGCACATTGCGACAGAGAATGACATCGAAGGCGCCCAGCCCGGCCGGCGAATTCAGCAGATCAAAACGGCGAAAATGAATGAGCTTTCGTAGTGATTCAATGGCCACCCAATCCCCAGTCTCGTAGTGAAAGTGGCGTGTCAGCATAGCCCCTGATAATCCTCGTGACACTTCACTCTGAATGTAGCGGCCAGCCTTGGCGTATTTGAGCGCCTCGGCTGAAATATCGCTGGCGAGAATCGTGAAATCACTTTCCCGAAGATTGTGATTGCCATCTGCCATAACCAGTTCACGAATCAGCATGGCAACACTATAGCACTCCTGTCCGGTCGCGCAGCCTGCCGACCAGATTCGGATGCGGTGGCGCCGTCCGAATGGTCGTTTCAATGCACTGACGCACTCCGGAAGCACGTTCATCTCGAGTGCGTGAAAAAACTCACGATCCCTGAAGAAGCTCGTTTCTTTGGTAGTAATCGCTTCGATGATCACATCATGTAGCCGGGCACCGTCCCGACTCTGCAGACGGTCCAGGAATTGTTCGAAACTCGTCAGGCCTTCGGCATGAACAAGAGGTTCCAGGCGATGGTGAATCAGGTAGGCTTTGTCCGAACCAATAACCAATCCACATAGGCGATGGATCAGTTCTGACAAGCGCAGTTGCGTACCAGGCGTCAATTCCATCATGGATTCGCCACGGTACGGGTTGTGATCGCGGCCGCCGCACCGGCAATCTCCGAAAGCGGAAGCACCTCATCTGCCAATCCTGCTTCGACAGCGCTGCCCGGCATGCCCCACACCACGCTAGTGGCCTCGTCCTGCGCTATAATATAGGCACCTGCTCTATGGAGTGCCCGCAGGCCGTTCGTGCCGTCGCTGCCCATTCCGGTCAAAATGAGAGCAAGCGCCTCCCGGCCGAACACCGCCGCGACCGATCGAAATAAGACATCTGCAGAAGGTCGGCAACCGTTCTCAGGCGGTGCATCGTTGATACCGAAATGTACGTTGCCCGGTGAGCCGCGCAATACCAGGTGCCGTCCTCCGGGAGCAATAAAAACGCGTGCGCTGTTGATCTGCATACCCTCGGACGCTTCGCTTACGGATAGCTGCAACTGCCGAGCCAGTGATTCGGCCAACGAGCGGGTAAAACCAGGAGGCATGTGTTGAACCACAATAATTGGTGCGGTAACGCGTTTGCAAAGATCGGGCAACAAAGCAGACAAGGCACGCGGGCCACCGGTTGAGACACCTATCGCGATCGCCCGGATAGTGCGAGGTGTGTGTAGATTGGGTCGAATGACTGGAGCCTGGGCCGCCTTGGGCGTGGATACGGCCACATGTGCTGTTGTAGTCAACCGACGTCGCGCACAGGCGCGGATTCGCGGCAATAAATCGTCGCGAAGTGTAACTAGGTTTGCATCGGGGGATGGACCCGATGGCTTGGTCACGAAGTCGAAGGCTCCAGCCTCCAGGGCTTTCATGGTGACATCAGCACCGCGTCGGGTGAATGCACTGACCATGAGCACACCGACTGTCTCGAACGCGCAGCGGGATTTATTGAATTGCTGAATTTCCTGAAGCGTTGCGAGACCATCCATCCCCGGCATTTCGACATCGAGAGTGACCACGTCGGGAGGAGTGGCGCGAATGAATTCCATGGCCTTCGCACCATTGAAAACCGAACCGACCACAACGACGTCAGGTTGCTGGCTGATCGCCTGCTCCAGCGCCGCGCGAAACAAGCGGGAGTCGTCGACAATCAGTACCTTGATGCGGTCAGACATGTTGGATAGCCTGAACGGGTTTGCCTGTGTTAAAGTGAGCGACGCCGCGTTCAAGGTCAACGGCGATTTCCTTGAGGCGGCGCGATGTTGCATCGACTTTCACAGCACTGGCGTTGCTTTCGCGGGCCGCCTCACTCACTCCGTGAATATTGGAGGAAATCGTTTCCGCAGCCTGGGCCGCCTCAGTCGCGTTACGCGAAACATCCGTCGCCGCCTTGGCGACCTCCGAGGTATTGCCGGATACGTCATTTGCCCCTTTGGCAACCTCGGCAATGGACCGGGCGATATCGGCGACACCCATGCGTGCACTGGACACATCGTCGGTGATGCGATTGGCCGTCTTTGTCTGCGTTTCCACTACTTCCGAAATGCGTCCTGCTGAAACGTTGATCTCGCCAATGAACTTCGCCACATCCTCGATGACTCTCACGGCCTCAGATGTGTTTTCCTGTACACTTTCAATTTTTCGAGCGATATCCTCTGCGGACTGAGCACTTTGGCTTGCCAGTTCCTTGATCTCCGCCGCCACAACCGCGAAGCCCTTGCCGGCCTCTCCCGCCGAAGTCGCCTCAATCGTTGCGTTCAGTGCCAGAAGATTTGTCTGCAAGGCAATCGACTTAATGACATCGGTTACTTTGGTAATTTCATTGGCTGCATGATTCAGTTTCCGCATCGCCTGATTGGCGGTGGCGGCCATATCGCGGGCCTGCTGCGTCATTTGCGAGCCCTGCCGCGCGTCGCGGGCCACGGCCTGCAAAGACGTCGTGATATGAACGATGGATTCCGCCACCGCACCGACATTACTGCTGGCAGACTCGGCGCTCGCTGCAATCGCACCTACGTTTACCGACACTTCCTCGCTGGCAGAAGAAATACTTGCGACATTCACACTCATCTGTTCTGCCGCAGCCGCCATACTGGCGATGTTGTTCGAAGTCTGCTCCGTTCCCGCGGCCACGGTTTCAGCCTGCGTGGCCATCTCATGACTCTGAGCCAGCATGTCATTGGATACGCCAGAGAGTTCTTCGGCTGATTGGCACAACCGGCCAGCCAGGGAACGGATTAGTGATACGACGTTGCAGAGTGAAGTCGCCATCTGGTCGGAAGCGGCTCCAAGACGGCCAATCTCATCATGACGATTCAAATCCATTCGCCGGGTCAGGTCTCCCGCCGCCAGAGCCTCGAACACGCTGATCCCATGATCCACAGGGCGGGTGATCGAACGAATGGTTACCACGGCGAGCACAAGCGCGATCAGCAAGCCGATTCCACCAGTGGACAAGATCAACGTTCGACCCACATCGTACTGGTTATTGGCGACATGTTTTTCGTCGTCGAGACGCTGATCGAGCGCATGGATCAGATCAGCCATAGCCAAGTCGCACCGATTGCCTAGCTCGGCTGATCTGGTCATGGTCAGATCACGTGCAAGATTGCCACTGTTGATGCGCGACAACTCCTGCACCCGTGATATTTTCGGCTTGATCGTTTCGAGCGACGCCAGCACTGTGCTGGCACGGGTTCGTTCTTCGTCGGTCAGGAGCGTCGACAGGCGTCGCAGGTTGTCCTGGAATGTAACAGTGCGCTCGCGAATCTCCGCATCCAATTGCGTCATTTCTTCATCTTTGACCGCATCCAAGTGCAAAGTCAGATGATACAAAATATCATACAATCGGCCCGTGAGTTCACGGCCGGCTGCATATTTCGGGGCGTAACCCAAGCTACGCCCCTCTTGTGATGCAGAAGTGGAATCGCCCGTCGCTCCGGTGTTTAGGCCGGTGACGAAGTCCTCCAGATCATGCGCCAGCGCGCCTAGTTCCTGGTTGAGGATCAACTTACCTTCTGCGAGAGATTTGATGACCGCAAGCCGCAACACTTCGCGCTGATTTGGGTCGAACTCCTCAGCCCCGCGATTGAAGTTATCGATCGCCTTGCCCTCTGCCGTACCCAGACTCTCATCCACGAGGCCCGCCAACTCCGCCGAATGCCTCTTGCGCTGTTCAGTCGACTCGCGGGCCCGGTCTGCCCACTCGCGTGCCTCAGACTGACTCGTCGCCAGGACCGCGTTCTTTTCAGCGCGAAGTGATCGAAGCAGATCAACACGCGTCGCCCCCGCCAGCATGATGGCCTCGCTCGTGCGATCGACAAGAGATTTCAACTGCTCATGAACCGTCGCCAATTGCCGGAGACCTACGACGGCAATTGTTCCGCTGGAGGCGGCAAGGACAAAAACAAGAATGCCGATTTTTGTGAAAAGGCTGAGATTCTTCATAACACGGACTTTCTGTTCCATGGTCAAACGACTCGCAAGTATGGATGCGAAATTTTAGTTACATCAACGGAAAAGACTCTCTTTGTCGCGGCCAATTCTTCGCCAAGGCGTTGACCGCATTGTTTTTACATACCTCCTACACCAGGCCGCAACTGAATTGACGCATTCACGGCGGCGATGATCCTTGTTGGATCGACAACCATCATCAACTCACCGTCCAGCTTGCACAACGCGACAACTGGGGACGAGGGAAGTTGCACCGACATTTCAGGCGCAACCTCACCCGCGGGAACTGCAGCTTCCATCTGCTCCTCTGATGCACTGACGATCTCTCCGCCTGCATCAACCAGCAACCCAAGGTTCTCCAAAATGCTGTCCTTCAGAACGATCAGCCGGCTGCCTTCGCCACCTTGGGACGGTGCGCCATCTAATGCCAAGCCAGTGTCGAGTACCAGGCAAATCCGGCTTCGCAAATTGACCAGCCCACGGACGATGGGCGGCGCTTGGGGAACGGGCGCCGGCTTCGGATCTGCACTGATCTCACGGATAAAAGCGACGTCGATGCCATATAGTCGTCCCTGCTCACGAAACGTAAAAAAAATACGTTTGTTTGCAGCGAAAGGAACAAGCTCATTCACGATTTTGGTTCCCATCACCGGCCAAAGTCGATCGGACTGCTGCCAGCATTGAGTGCACTGTGGTCAGGAAGCTGCGCCGATCAAACTTTACTTCGTGTGCATCAAAGCCTGCTTCCAAGACGCGGCGGCGATCCGTTTCGCCACTTAGCGTGGTCAGCGCCAACAAAGGAGTGTCCGCCACGCGCTTGTCGCTGCGTACCTGACGGGCAAAATCCAACCCATCCATGACCGGCATTTCGATGTCCGATACGACCAGATGAAAAGTGCCCCCCAACAATTTCGAAAGTCCGTCACGGCCGTCAGTTGCGGTGACGACCTGATATCCCGCTTGTTCGAGGTGTTTCGAAATCAATCGCTGAAAGAACTGGGTGTCCTCGACCACGAGTATCCGTTTGGATGGCAAGCCCGGCAAGGCCGGCTGCAAGTTGCCATGACTTAGATTCCACATTTCTATGAGTCGCTGGATGTCCATGATTAACGCTATTTGCCCGTGGATCATTGCGGTCCCCAACACTCCGTCAGCCTGGTAGGCGAGGCGGTCCATGTTGACGGTTAAATTTGGTGTATCCACGATTTCTGAAGCGAGCAGGCCAACGGGCGCGTTGGCGATGCGCAGCAGAATCAAGAAATTCGTTCCACCTCTGCGGCATTCAGAAACGCTGAGGAATTGGTCCAGACGAAGCACATTGATTGCCGCACCATCTACATTGATCAGCTCGCGATCGCCCACGCGCTCTATGCGATCCGACTCTACCCTCACGACTCGCCGCACGCAGCTCAAGGGGATGGCCATGAGTTCCGACGCTCCATGTCGGAATACCATCAGGGACTGTGGCTCAATGGTGTTCATCGCGGGCTGCAAGGCAGACTCCGGAACCGAATGATAGGAAACACCACTATGTCGCGCAAGGCCTTCAACGCTCAGGATGAGGGCAACTCCGCCATCGCCCAGAATGGTCGCCCCTGTGTAGACACCGAGCGACCGGAGCAGCGGGTGCAGCGGTTTGACGACAATCTCCTCGCTTCCCAGGACGTCATCAACAATCAATCCGAATCGCTCGGATCCGACTCGGGCAACGACAACATACACCGTCGTTACAGGAAAGCTGGGGTGGTGAAAATGTGCAATGATCTCGGCCCTAGTCGCTGAGTTATGTGGTTGGCGTCGCCCGAGTACTTCACCAAGGCGGGCCAGCGGCAACAACCCTCCGCGCAGGCGAAGCAACTCCTCATCATGACTGCATTCGATACACGACCTGGGGTCGGTTGGACTCACTCGTACAATTTCCTCAACATCGCGTTGGGGCAGTGCAAACCTTTGATCAGCATTACGCAACATCAGGCAGGGCACAATGGCAAGGGTGAGCGGAAGACGCAGCGTAAACGTCGCCCCGACGCCGGCAACCGAATCGATCTCTACGATCCCCCCGATTCGTTCCAAATTAGTCCGAACGACGTCCATCCCGACGCCGCGACCGGATAGATCCGTGACCCTGTCTGCCGTAGAGAATCCGGAAAGGAGGATGAGGTCATAGAGCTGGCGTTCGCTGAGGCGATCCAACTCATCTGCCTGCCTTACGCCCTGCTGCAATGCCTTTCGTTTGATGGCATCCTGATCGAGACCACGGCCGTTGTCACGAATTTGAACCAGAATCTGTCCACGCTCCTGACGTGCTGTTAATTGAATCTTTCCACCGGGCGGCTTTCCGACACGCACACGTTGATCGGGCATCTCGATGCCGTGGTCACAACAGTTACGCACCAAATGGGTCAATGGATCAGCCAGCATTTCAAGGATCGACTTGTCCAGCTCAACCTCTGTACCTGTCATCACGACTTCGATTTGCTTGCCGAGTTGCCGTGCCAAGTCCCGAACGAGACGGGGGAATCGGTCAAACAGTGTGCCGACCGGCTGCATGCGCATTCGCAATGCCGCATCCTGAAGCTCGTTCGTAATGGCATCCAACCTGCGCATCACTTGGCGGGAATGCACGTCCACGGCGTCCATCGAATGGTTCGCCTGATTGCGAATCAGAACCAATTCTCCGGCCAGCCCCAACATTCGATCGATCAAGGTGATTGGAATTCTCAGCGAGCTCGGAGGAGCCGGCGTCCGCATTTTGACATCCGAGGCATCTGCCTGGGTGCGGGGGCCATTGTCGATGTTCTCCAGTTTTACGATTGCGGCACACGGGATTCCGAGTTGCCGGGCAAAGTCAGCAGGCGCCAACTCGGAGGATAAGATCGCCCAGTACCAAAGTGGCGCCGTTGGCAATCCATCGGTCAGGGCCGGGCCGCTGAGTTCCATGCGCGAGTCGAGCACAACACCGACTTGTTGCAGGCGTCGGACAACATCCAGCGGCTCGATATGGAATCCACGCTCGCACTCAAACCAGTCGAGCTTGATGCCGTAAAGAAATGCCGTGTGATGTCGCCACGCGTGAATGACGTGATGGGAAATCGGGAACTCACTTGGTTCGGCAATCGACCCAACGGGTTGTAGTTCGTTTGGTTTTCGTACGGCGCGGCCTGCCGTTGCCAATCCGTCGGTTCTGCCATCGGTTGTGCCGCTCGACGGAATTGCTCCCAATCGATCAAGCGCTTCCGAGATGTCCACGCTGTTGCTGTGCAAAGCGTCGTCCACAAGCGAGCCGACAACGTCGATGGCCTGGAGCAGTGTATCCACGACGGGTGAATTCGCGGCCACAACACCGTCACGAATGTTCTCGACCACCGATTCCATCGCATGAGTCAGGCGCTCAATGTTGCCAAAACCGCTGAAGCCAGCCTCACCCTTCAGACTGTGTGCTGCCCGATATATTTCTTGCAGATGAGCCGCCGAATCCGATGGAGCTTGCTCCAATGCCATGATTGCACGTGTCATTCGAGCCAGATGCTCCCTGGCCTCGACAACGAAACGTTGATTGGGGTTAAGTTCAGCAGGCATAATGAATTCGTCAGCGGGCAGGTGAACAGGCACGGTCCAGCCCGGTGACGTGCGCGAATGCTGCTAATGATCCCGCAATACCGTCCACGATAATGACAAGCGTCGGAGCAGTGCGAGCGGCCTCCCGTGTAAAAGACATCAGTACCGCCAAAGCACTCGCACTAACGTGATCGACCTGTGTGAAATCTAGACGCACATGAAGCGCACCCTGTCGCAGGGCATCGCACAATTGCGTTCGCAGCCGCGCGGCAGCCACTTCATCCAAATCTGCCGGTAACAAGAACCGGCGCTCAGGTGACAATGTTTGATCTGTATGCAGATTTGCGGCTTGGATGGATGTCAGTGTCCTCACTGGTCGATCCACGACCGGCATAAGCATAGGCTTCCGTGTCGATGCGATCCTTTCCAACAGGGAATCAATTCTTGATTGGTCACGTTTGCTTTCCGGCTGTGGGACACAACATCGCTGAATTGCGTCCAGACCTTCGAGTAGCACGTCAACCGCGCCGCTCAGGGAGGTAGGATTATCCTTAGCGTCCGTGAAGCAGTCTTCCATTGCGTGGGCAACCCGCACGACCTCCTCCAGGCCAACGATTCGTGCGGCACCCTTGATGGAATGCGCCGCACGCATCATGGCGGCGATCTCCTGCTCACCGGCAGGCCCTTTCTCGAGTGCAAGCAAACCGTCACTGAGTGTTGGAATATGTGTATCCAACTCGGCGCGAAATAGCTCAAGCAAAGCCGGGTCGATATTGGCGCCTTCGGGATTGTTCATGAGACTCTCAACCGCGAGTGCACTTCGTAGTGCCAGTAACCGTCTACATAAGTGGCGAATCGCATGGCCCACATGCGAAACCTGTGCCAAAACAGGTTTCGATGATAGGTGCTCCCCGCAGCATAGCAGAAGACAATCAGGGCTGCATTCCTTTGGCACCGCAACACAACCATCCGGGCGAGCCCAAACGATCAAGTGAACGCTTCGATGCGTGAATTCAACGCTGCAGTCTTCCATACATGTGGATTGACTGCTTCAATCCCTAACGCAACGCTTCGATGCCCTCCGACGGTCAAGACCGATGCCATCCACGTAAAGGTCGAGCCCGAGCGGTTCTTTACAAAGTGCAAACAGGATGGCTAACTGGATCGCGAGAAATGAAGGCCAGGTGATTTCAGATTGTGATCCGTGAAGTAGTTTCCGCTGCCGATTGCTGCCTCCGGAGAGGTCAAAGTTTGTTGATTCTCGCTCGCCGAACGTCGATTTCAAATTCCCTCCCCGGTGATATTGGCAGGAGACATGATATACCGGAGACGCCCTCCATCCTGAAAGTGGTAGAACTACCACAAAATGCGTCAGAATGAGACGATTTTGGATAACGACGATTATCGCTAAGGTGCTGTCAATAAAGGCTTTCCAAGCTATTCGGAGAAGGGCGAAGTTTGCTTACCAAGCTGGACGTCGTCGGTTCGAATCCGATCGCCAGCTTTTGTAAACCATTATTCGGAAATCAGTTACGCATCACTTCTCCACCCTCCGCCATTGCCAAGGTTGGCGGTTTTCGTGGCAGTAGCGCGGTAGTGCGGCGCGACCTTGTGACCACGCGATTCATAAGTGCGCCCCTCAAAAAGATTTGGGGACGCGGTGAACGAGTGATGTCCAGCCCGCCCGACTGGACGTCAACCGCTGGGCCGATCGAAGGTGATCAATCTCCATGGGCATTCCAACTCAGTGTTAGTTGACCTCAGAATGTGTTCGCACAGCACAGAGTTTGATTTGAAACCACTACGGAAACATACAGGTGATCCGTCGATCATTCTTGCAAAACTTCATCCGAGGTGTGCACTGAGCTCGGAATCGCCAGGCCAACCTACGGGCTAAACGCATTTTGAAAGTCGGCGAAATTGCGAATGTCGATGTCGCCATCGGCGCCGAGGTCGAAGATGGCCTGACACATCTGCGGCGTGAGGTCTGGCCCGGGCGGGGCCGGCGGTGTTCCAGGGGCGGAGCGACAGCGGTCGAACGCGGCCATGTCGACGGCATTCACGCGGTCATCGCCGTTGATGTCGGCGTATCGCTGGCCGACGGTAAAGAGAGCGGAGGAACTGTTGGTCGAGGAAAAGGCATTGGAAACTTGGACGGTGTAAGTTCCTGCGTGACCTAGAGCGACGGGGTTGATGGTCAAGGTTGTGGATCGGGCGCCGGCGACTGCACCGCCGTCCACGACATCGTTGTTGTTTCGTTTCCATTGATAAAGAAGCTGAGGCGTCCCTAAGGCGGCGACGGAGAAAGTCGCGGATTGCCCGACGAGGTTGGCGCGTGGGACTGGTTGTTGCGTAATGGCGACGTTGGCGAATGGTGCGAGGACGACCGTGTTGTTTCCCCCGCCCGCGAGATAAGTCGCACCGGTTACGGCGTTCAACTGGATCGGCACGATAGTGGTGAGGGTGCCCCCGCCCGTCGCCGCCCCAAGTCCGCCGGAGCCGTTGCTGCCCGTGACCCAGACAGTTCCGTCACTGCGGCGGAAGGCACTGGTATAGAGAGTGGTCGCGGCATGGGTAATGTCGGTGAGGAAGGTGACCTGCATGGGGATGAGGATGTAGATGGCCGTCGAGTTGACCCCGGCCTCGCCGCCTTGATTGCCGCCCCATCCCCAAGCGGTGCCGTCGTTCTTGACGGCGATGCTATGGGCCCCCTTGCCGTCGGCGACGAAGCGCACGTTGTCAATGCCGACCACGGGCACGGGGCTTGTGCGAACGAGTTGCGAACCGTCGCCGATGGCTCCATTCAAACCTTGCCCCCAACCCATCATCGTCCCATCGGCGCGGACGATCAACATATGCGCTTGACCGACGGTTCCATTCACCGCATCTGTGATACCCGGCACTTGGGTCGGCGTTTGCAAACCGGGGTAACTGGAATACCCAAGTCCGAGCATTCCACTCTCATTGGTGCCCCAGCACCAAACCGTTCCGTCGGACTTGATGGCCATGAAAGAGTAGAACCCGGCATTGAGCTCTATCACGCAGGCCAGATCGGGAATCGCCCTGGGGACTTCGTCAATCAACTGCGGCGTTACCCGGCCGAGTTCACGCGCCCAGTTGCTGCCCCAGGAATAGACCGTTCCATCGGCGCCGAGGGCGAAGCTTGAATTGGTGGAAGCTTGCACGTCGACGATGTCGCTTAGTCCGGGTACTTGGATCGGAACAAAACTGGGGGCAGTGCTGGCCCGACCGAGTTGGTAGTAGGCGCCGTAACCCCAAGCCCAAACGGTGCCGTCGGACTTGACACCCAGCGTATGCCATGGACCGGGACTGACGACGACGAAGTCGTTCACGGTCGTCACGGAACTAGGCATGCTGTAGCCGGTGGATGGAACTGCGCCCAGACCCAGTTCGCCGTTGATATCCCTTCCCCACATGATCGCGGGGGAGCCGCCGCCGAGGGCGGGTAAGGCGCGGACGCGGATGGGATCGCTGGCGACGGACTGGCTGCCGTCGCAGGTGGTGACGACGACGGTGTAGGCCGCAGCGTCGCCGGCAGCGAGGGGATTGATGGAGAGAGTCGAAGTCTGCGAGCCGGTGATGCGGGCGTCGTTGACGACGTTGATGCCGTCGCGCTGCCATTGAAAACGATTGGAATTGCCATTGGAGGCGACGGTGATGTTCAGCAGTTGCCCGATGCGCGCGAACGAGCAGTCCTGCGGCGGTGAAGTTATTGCCGCGGCAGGCTGGGGAAAGTTAGCGTAGACCGAAGAGACGTTGCGGGCCGTGTACCACAAGTCGACATCGTATTGCAGAAAACGGGCGCGGAACTTGTCGATGAAGTCGAGGGGGTTGGTGGGCTTATCGTCGGTGACGACTTGAAAAATCTCATCGACCCCCAAGCTCAACCAGTCGCGATCGCAATCGAGGGAACCCCCGTCGTGGTCGTCAGCCGTGAAACCACATGTGTCCGGAGCGACACAAATCGCCGGGTTGCCTGTACAGTCGCGCCCCGATGTCACACAGAAAAAGGCATTGTCTTCAATGTCGCGGATCAATGCTGTGGCAAAGCCTTCGGTGATGTCGGCGGCACCGGGCAAGCCGTCCTGGCAGCAAGTTCCCAACCCTTCGCTATTGCAGCGGACGTCGCCAAGCGCTAGGGGACGGTAGCCAGCGTAGTCGGCGGGGAAGGAGCGCATGATGACGCCTCCAAGCCAACCCGGCCAGCCTTCATTCCAGGCGTCGTGGTTAGTCTCGGGGCACCATTGGCAGTGGCCCCCGCTGCCAGTACCCAAGAGGCCGCAGTCCCCGGCAACGCAACCGGGGTCGTCACAATACCCGTTGCAATAGTCAGGAGTTAGATTGACGGAGTAGTTTTCCATGAAATGGTGGCCGTATTCATGAATCTGCGTGCATTCATTCCATTCCCGGGAGGAAATGATGTGAATGTTCTCGGAAGCATCATCGTAATACGAGGTGTCGCCGCCGTCGGGCCATATCACGTCGACTTCTTCCACGTTGATCCCGGTGCGGTTAAGGATGAAGCGGTGAGCCCGCGTGATGTTGTTGTGGATGAAAATGGGGACGTATTCGTTGGAATCGCTGGGATGCTGCTCTCCGAAGTCGATGAAGTTTCCGGTAAAATCGTCCCAGGGGTCGCTGTCGGTGTCCCAGTTGTAATCCTCTTCGAGCAGGTCGGAATCCTGGACATTGACGACGTTGGTGTCGGTCTCGTAGTACAGATAGATGTCGGGGTCGTCGCATCCGAAAGCGTCACAATCGTCCCAGTTGAAGGTGACGTCGAAGTAGCCGTTGATGTCGGTGAAGCCCTCGTACATCTCCTCATCGAAGGGATCGGGCGAGTCGTCGTCCATGATGCGGAACCAGATGCCGTCGGCGCCCGTCCAAGCATCAAGCGGATCACCCTGTCGTTGAAAGACGATGCGGCCGACGATGTGCAGGGTCTGGCCACCTGCGGCGGTGCCCTGGGGCGGGGGATTGGGATCGACCTGGCCTCGTTGGACGGTAGGAAGGCCATCAGCTCGCACGGACTTTCGGGGCTTATTCAAGCGTTCCATGCGCTTTGGACCGATGTTGAACTTTTTGGAGATCAGTTCGTGATCGAACTCCGCTCGGAATTCGAGTTCGTTATCCGCGTTCATGGGAATCGCGAGAAAACGAATCACCACCGATTCGTACATTCGCAATTTGATGTCGTTTGACGGAGTGACCGAAAGGATTTCCCAGCCTTCTCCAGAAAGTGACACAGCGCCAAGCGTTCCGTCCCGAGGCGCCGTAAGTTCGATCGCTCCTTCGTATTCCTGGCCGGATTTCGCAGCAACTCGGTTTTCGGGTGGAATTCTGAGCTTCGGCAGACTGCGTACGTCGCCCAACGTGGGGCCAGCCGCTAAGGACAAGATGAAAATACCCGCCCACCATCCCACGGCCAGCCGACGCGACCTGCTTTTTCCAGTCATTTTGTTGCTCGCAATTCCCCTTGGCTTGGAACTGCCCCGGAACACTCCGTCAATGCAGATCCCGCTCCCCGGCATATAATGGCCAGAAAGTTTGAGAACGATTAGATGCTTTCGCCATCCTCTTCAGCCGGAAAGGAGTGCGCCGACCCGCCAAATCTGGTGGATTTTTTTTGAATGACTCAGAAACCCGAAAACATAACCAGTTGGTTACAGGCCGCCGGCGGAGGTGACGCTAAGGCTGAGGAAGAGCTACTGCGCGCTGTTTACGCGGAACTTCGGGAGATGGCCCAGAGTTGGATGGCACGAACACCCGCGGGACAGACTATTCAACCAACCGCGCTGGTTCACGAAGCGTTCCTGAAAATGGTCGGCTCAGACAAGGACGGCTGGAAAAACCGAGCGCACTTCTTTTTTGCCGCAAGTCGAGCCATGCGAGACATCCTTGTTGATCGGGCCCGGGCCAAGGCCGCACTCAAGCGCGGCGGTGGCCGGCGGCGCGTCGAATTTGACAACCTGGTTGTGGCGACGGAAGCCCCCGACGAAGATCTCCTGGCCTTGGACGATGCGCTTCGCGATTTCGAATCTTTGTTTCCATGGGAGCATCGCATCGTGATGCTGCGTTTTTTTGCCGGCCTGACCAACGAAGAGACCGCGCAGGCATTGGCTGTGCCGCTACGAACCATTGAACGGGATTGCCGCTTTGCCCGCGCCTGGCTGCGCGAAGCCCTTACGCAAATGGGTGATGGACTTGCAGATTGAGCTTGAATGAACGCCGATCGCGCTCAGTTGATCAAGCAGATTTTCGCGGGAGCCAGCGAAAAAACTGGCGGTGAGCGAGACAGGTTTCTCGTCGAACGCTGCGGAAACGATCCGGCGCTGCGCGCCTCAATTGAAAGGCTCTTGCTCGCCGACGAAGTGGGCGCCACCGGCTTCCTCAGCGTCAAGGATGCACCGCTGCGAGAAGCCACGGTGCCGGCACAGGTCGGTCGATTTCGGTTGTTGCGAAAAATCGGCGAAGGCGGGATGGGCACGGTGTTCGAAGCCGAACAGGACCAGCCGCGTCGCAAGGTCGCGCTAAAGATGGTGCGAAGCCCAAGCCTGTCCAATGCCCTTCTTCGACGTTTTCAATATGAAGTCCAAATCCTGGGTCAACTCAAACACCCGGGGATTGCACAAATCCACGAGGCCGGAACGCACGATAGCGGCATGGGGCCAGTACCTTATTTCGCCATGGAGTACATTCGTGGCCGCCCGCTGCTGGAATTCGCTACGGAACGCAACCTCAAAGTAGAACAGCGTCTTGAGCTGGCGTGCAAAATATGTGACGCTGTTCATCACGCGCACCAAAAGGGAGTCATTCATCGCGATCTGAAACCCGCCAATGTTCTTGTTGAGGAATCTGACAGTGGCGAGGTTCAGCCCAAGATTCTGGATTTCGGCGTTGCGAGAGCCACACGATCCGATGTCCAGCTCATGACCATGCACACCGAGGTTGGACAACTGGTCGGAACGCTCTCTTATATGAGCCCCGAGCAGGTTGCCGGAAATCCCGACGAATTGGACGTTCGCTCCGACGTATACGCGTTGGGTGTCATCTTTTATGAACTACTTGCGGGACGTCTGCCGTATGACTTGCGCGGCGTTTCCATTTCCGAGGCCGGCACCATCATCCGCGAACAGGAACCGTCGCACCTGAGTTCCATTGATTCCGGCTTGCGCGGGGACATTGAGACCATCATCGCGAAGGCGCTCGCCAAAGAAAAAGGCAGGCGGTACCAGTCCGCGGCCGAGCTCGGCGATGACCTCCGCCGATTCCTCACCGATGAACCGATCATCGCCAGACCTGCCAGTCGCGCCTACCAGTTGCGAAAATTTGCCAAGCGCAACAAGGGCCTGGTCGGGGGCGTCGTGGTGGCGTTCGCGGTGCTGCTGTTGGCCATTGCCGGTATCAGCCTGGCGCTCGTGCGAGCAACTCGGGCTGAGCAGGCCGCATTGCGGTCCGTGGCCAGGGCCACCGCAGTCAGCAAGTTTCTTCAGAACATGCTCGCAGGCGTGGATCCCGAGGACATTGGTCCGGATGCTCTCACCGTTCGTGAGGTGTTGGACCATGCCGCCGCACGCCTGGAACAGGAACTCGTCGATCAGCCCGAAGTGGCGGCGTCGGTTCACCAGACGCTGGGCAACCATTACAGCACTCTTGGGCACTACGTCGATGCCGATCGCCACCTTCGAAAGGCGGTGGAGCTCCGAAGGACCTTCACGAAGGGGGACGATGCCGATCTCGCCGAAGCGCTCGCCCATCTTGCCGCCAACCTCCAGGAGAAGCGCGAAATGGCTGACGCCGAAACTCCCACTCGCGAGTCTCTCGACATGCGCCGCCGGCTTTTTGGGCACGACAGCCTCGAAGTCGCCGAAAGTTTGCATGACCTGGCCTCCCTCCTCATCGAATTGGGGCGAGCACGCGAGGCCGAGCAGCTTGCCCGCGAGTCGCTCGAAATTCGTCGCCGACTACTGGGCGCGGAACACGCTGCCGTCGCTACGAGCACTGGGATGCTCGGCTGGAGTCTCATGGCCCTGGGCAGGCAGGACGAAGCTGAGACCGCACTGCGAGAAGCTGTTGAAATGGTGCGTCGACTTCCAGGAGACAACGAGCGCGTGTTGGCCGCTCGCCTGACGTTCCTAACGGATGTGCTTCGTGCTCGGGGTAATTATGTTGAGGAGGAGAGTGTGCTGCGGGAAGCCATTGACATCCGTTCCCGTCGCCTTGCTCAGGACCACCCTTCGCTGGCATGGAATCTGTTTTGTCTGGCAAGGGTGCGATGGAGACTGGGTGATCTCGAGGAAGCCGAGACTGCCTGCCGAAAGGCGCTCGACATTTATTCCAAAAAGCGCGGCCCGCAGCACTGGGACATCGCCGATTGCCAGGAGCTATTGGCGCGGATTTACGATGACCAAGCCCGGTTCGCCGAGGCAGAACAGTGGTGGCTTGCGTGCCTGGAAATGCGCCGCAAATTGCTACCCCCCGGACACGCGGACATTGCGTGCATAGAGAAAGCGCTGGTCAAAAACAGGGCCGCCCAAAGCGACGCATCCAAAACCCCCGGGCGAGACTGAGGAGCCAAAACGGTAAACTGCATTCCTGCGGTTGGCTGTGTGGTGCGTCTCGTCCTTACGGCGATCTTGCCCTTGTGGCGCGGAGTGCTGGGTCTGGTGGAAAGAATCACCGTGCCGTAATGCTCGGCGAATGCTTGGATCTTGGGGTTGAGATCCGGATCGTACCAGTCGGCTTTCAGCACCGCGGCGTTGAGATTGTCGACCATTAGAGCGTTCTTAATTCATTTGTAGCGTGTATCCGCAGTGTTTGAAGGAGTTGGCGGCGTCGGACGGTGTCACGCGGCTCAGGATGGATTGCATGGCTTTCCAGAGTGCTTCTCTTGTTCTGCAGGCCAGAGATCGAAG
>CAZCST010000035.1:0-52753 GCA_964501365.1 uncultured Phycisphaera sp.
TAGAGCGTGTTATGCACTTTGTTGACATAGTTGTATGAAATTTTTGAGCATTAAGCACACGAACGCCACGATGTGCAGTCCGGCCACGGTGCTGGGTAATCGTTCATAGTCCTTGGCCAGTCGTCGGAACCGCGTGGCCCAGGCAAAAGAGCGTTCCACGACCCATCGTCGCGGCAACAGCACAAACCCGCGTTTGGCCTTATCGAGCTTGACCACGCTTAATTCGATTCCTTCGTCTGCGGCGTCGGCTTCCGGTTGATCACCGGTGTAGCCTTGATCCACATAGGCCAGCTGAATATTTCCGTGGGTTACCTCCTGCACTTCTTTGGCCAATACGCCCACTTGCTCGCGATCTTGTTCATTCGCAGGCGTGACGTGCAGTGCCAGAAGGTTTCCCAGTGTATCCACGGCCAAATGCACCTTCGTTCCTTTTTTCTTCTTGCCGCCGTCATAGCCCCCACGATGGCCGCTTTCCGGAGTCGATTGCAAGGTGCGACTGTCGAGAATGACCGCGCTGGGATACGGCTCCTTCCCGGCGGCGATGCGTAAGATCAACCGCAAATCATGGACCATGGCCTCGAACACGCCGGCCACAATCCATCGCTGCGTCTGCTGATACACGACTGGCCAGGGCGGAAAATCATTGGGGATGTAGCGCCATGGCGAACCGGTGCGAACCATCCACCGCAGGCCGTTGAATACCTCGCGCATGTCGTGCTCCCGCTGCGGCGCGTCATCCCGCATCAGCGTCAGATACCGCGCGACAAACGCCCATTCGTCATCCTTGACGTCGCTTGGGTAAGGCTTCCTTGCCATGCCACAAACATCGGCTTAGCCTCACAAAAGTCCATAACACGCTCTAAGGTGATCACTGTATCTTCCGCATCCTCGATTGATCACGCCATCTCACTCATGGAAGAGCACGAAGTGCATCACCTGGTCGTTGTGCGCGGAGGCCTCGTGGTGGGGATGGTTTCCGACCGCGACATCTTGATCTCCACGGGTTGGATGCTTTCGCGCGAACGGCGGGTTGGTGGATCGGGATTCGACGGGGACGGCACTACCGGTCCATCTACCGTCCAGGAAATCATGTCCACACCGGCCGTTTGTATCCAAATGCACGAATCCGCAGGTGACGCCGCTCGCCTGATGGTCAACCGAAAGATCGGCGCGCTGCCAATCATGAATGAAGGCCACTTGGCGGGAATACTTACTGATTCGGATCTCATGAAGTGGCTGGAGGCATTGGGCGCCGCAGAAGCGAGTGTGACAAACTTTCTATCACAAGCAGTGGACACCATCATGCGGGCAAGTGTCATCACAGTCGCCCCCGAGACCTTACTGACTGAGGTTACGGAACTGTTTCGTCGACATCGAATACGTCACGTTCCTGTGCTGGATCAGGGAGTCCTTACGGGGATCATCTCCGATCGCGATGTGCGCAGGTCACTAGGCTGGGCATCGGTGCGCCAGTTGCAGTCGCAGAGTAGTGAATCGTGCGATGGTTGGTTTTCTGCAGCTCGCGATATCATGCAGACGAAAGTTCACTGGATTAGCAGGGCCTCCGATCTGGGGAACGCCCTGAAGCTGATGCTGGCAAAAAGAGTTCACTCACTTCCGATCCTTGACGCAGGAAAACTGGTGGGCATCGTCACGCACGCAGACTACATCAAGGCCATATCCCGTCAGGAACTTCTTTGATTTCTGGCTGCACGTGAGCGTTGCGTTGGCGAACATGTTACGTCCAACAATCACAACAGTTCGTTCTGAGACATAGCCTTGATCCGGTTCCAGCGTCGATCGACTTCTTGCTGCACCTCGACGGCGACCGAAGTGAATTCGGGTGTCAGCAGATGCCGGTACGCGCCTCCCATTTTGCCAAATGCGTCAACCACGGGGATCTTCTTCCCCGACTTTTCAGGGTCGTGGGTGATTCGCGTGATGCCATGCTCGACTTCGATGAGGGGGTGCATGCACGCATTCACAATAGCCTCGACTGCGGAAGGACCAACGTGTTCGTCCATGCCCCAGTTGAGCGGGCACACCGAAATGGCTTTTACAAACGCGAAACCGCCTTCGCGCACGGTGGCCTGAGCTTTGCGGGCTTTGCGAATCATGTCTGCGGCATGTGACTCTGAGACGGTTGCAAGATAGGGCGCAAACGTGCCGCGCAGAATCTCGATGATATCCTTGTGATGGGTCATTTTGCCCTTTTGCCTGATTCCCAAATGTGCATTGCTGTTCTTCTGGCCCTTGAATCCGGTGTAGCAGAGTTGCGAGCCGGTATTCATGTATCCCTTGTTGTCATACTCAAAGTGGATGAAGGGATCATTTCGCAACGCAGCACCGATGACTTGATCCATTCCGATGTCGTCACCGCCGTCACCGCTGACCACGATAACGGTGATCTCCTCTGGAAGTTCGCCTCGTGACTTCGCTCGTTTGATCATCTCCACGACGCCGGTGGCAGTGGAAGAACCGTTGTGAAAGAGATTATGAAAGTACGGGACTTTGAAGCTGGTCAGTGGGTAGCCAGTGGTGACCACCATCCCGCACCCGGTGTTGAAGAGGAACACGACGTGGCCATCAATGCCGCGTAAGAAAAGGTTGAGCGTGGTAAAGATTCCGCAGCCCGGGCACGCGGTATGTTTGTCAAACCGCGTGGGCATTGCCGACAGGTCGCGCAGATTCACTTTGCCGTTGCAGCCAGAGTTTAGCGTACATTCGTGCAGGGTTAGCGGAGTAAGGGTCTGAGGGGGCTGGTAGGATGTGTCTCCGGCCCATGCGCCGTAATACCACTTGGTTCGCCGTTCGAGCGGGTCTTCGCTCTCGGGCCAGGTCTTTATCCGTTTGTACATCGCCAACGCGTCATCTTTCGTGAAGCCAAGACCGCCAACGCCGTACGTCCGTTGAATGATGGTGGCCGAATTGCCCTGTCGCTGGAGTGCGGCTCCAATCTCATTGGCCAGGTAATTGCCAGCCCCGTATTGGCTTGCTCGTTCACCGACAAGAATTCGCTTTGCCTGGCCGAGAGCCTTCAGAATCTCCTCTTCGGGCCAGGGGCGCAGCACTGTAGGAATGACCAGGTTGACCGGTTCTCCGTTGCGCGACAGTTCGTCAACAGCATCTTTGGCCGCCTCACCTGCGGTATTTAGAACCACCAAAGCGCGCTCTGAATTTGGATCTCCATATTGCTCCACAAAGTCATATCGTCGGCCCGTGAGCGCGGCATAGTCTGCGAAGATTTGCGGCAGGAGTGCTTTTGCTTCGTCAAACTTCAGGTCCATTTGAACCTTTGCATTGATCAAATCGTCGTTCATGTAGGGTCCAAACGTTCGCGGGTGGGCGAGATCCAGCAAGCTGAAGCGACCGTTTTCACCGCCAAGTGCACTTCGAAGCGGGGGCGGACCCACAAACCGTTGCACGTCTTCGCGATATTCGAACACGTGGATGCGGCGATTGGCATGGGAGGTAAAGAAGCCGTCATAGGCGACGATGACCGGCAGGTTAATCGCTTCGGCCAGCCTGATGGCGATGAGATTCATGTCATAGGCGGCCTGGACCGTGGGGGCGAGCAATATGACCCAGCCCCATCCGAGCGCGGCGTAGAGGTCGGAGTGACCGTTCTTAATATTGAGGGGTGCAGACACGTCCCGTGTCGAGAGGTTTAGAACCATCGGAAGCCCAAGGCCGGCAATTGCCGGCATCTGCTCAGCCTTGAGCAGTAGCCCATTGGCGCTGGTGACGTCGACGACACGCCCCCCCGCGGCGGCAACTCCTGCGCAAATGGACAAAGCAGCCAGTTCGGACGTACCCACAATAAACGAAAGATCAGTTTCGCCGTCGGCGACCGCTTTGGAGACGACTTCACCAACGTCCGAAGACGGCGTGATGGGGTAATAGCCTTCGGCATCGTATCCAATGTCAATGATTGCGCGGGCTACTGCTTCGTTGCCGTTCCCCAGCCACGTTTTCTGCGGCGCGCGATGAGCAACCTGAGGTGGTTTCAGAACTGCGTTTGGCATGTCCAATTCTCCGAACGCGCCCTCAATGTGGGCGTGTTTTGATGTTGACTTCTTCCTTTGCCTGATTCCAGTCTGTTCGCAAGATCTCGCCAACGACAGTGACGCAATCGCCGACAGTCTTGGGAGCTCGCGACGAGAAGGCCTTTTGGTGTGAATTCGATAGAATTCCTTCGGCAATCCGCCCTTGATCGTCAACGACATACAGATGGGCGCCCAAAACCTGGTCATGAACCATCAGGCACTCCGCCAACACTGAATAATCAGTGGCATTTGGATTCGCCTGAACGAATGCGGCAAATTGTGTCGCGCTCTTGCGAAACATTTTCGCCTGATTCATGCGCCACTCACCTCCGACTGGAACTTCTATTGCGGACAGCCGCGCCGTCCCAAAGTGTTCATTCTCGATCAGCTGCGCCAGAACAGCCGCAGAGTCTGCGTCCGATGAAAGATCTTTGGCGCGAACGATCGTCGGATAAACCGTAAAACTGGTGTTGTCCAGGCGGTGGATCAAAAGTGCGTTTGCCTTCCCATCGATCACGCCACTGCAACCAAGCCAGCTCCCGGCGATCGGTGATAGCAGGAGAAACAGAATTTTTCGGTTCCGTTTCATTCGAGTTCTCCACTGACGGCTACCAGTGCCTTTCCTTTTTTCGTTTCTGGACAGACTTCGACGCATCGCATGCACCCTTTGCAAAAGCGTTCATCGATTCCCTGCATCTTTCCATCTTTCCATAAGAGCCCACCCGGGTCGGAGCAAACGGTGAGGCAAATGCCGCACGAAGTGCAGCTCTCCGGATGGAATTCGGGCACGTTGCCTCGCCCGGCAAGGCGATTGTCTCGACCGACGGTGCTATGCGTCAGCGCGTCGATTGCTCCGCCATTGAGCATATTTCGCCAGCCGATCGGACCGCGCTTCACCGCCGCCGAAACCAATGGATACCGGTTTGCCTCAAACGCAGCATGCGACGCCTTGCCTATGGCCTCATTGAATGCCGCCAGATTCTTCTCTGCAACCCTTGGCCATTTCGTTGCGATGCGACGCTTTAATTCTTCAAGCGGAAAGCCGAGTTCTTTGGCCAAAACGGCAACCAAGGGCATGTTGAGCCGGCTTCGATTCGCGTAGGCAATGCGGGTGGCCTCCACGCAAACTACATGACCGTCATGGAGCCGCAGTTCATTTCGTATGTCCTCAGGAGTTCGCGAAGTATTTACGATGCAAGTTGCACCGGCCTGCAATCCGCGATTCAATTCCAGCGGTCGAATCAGATCACTGTGAAAGATGACAAGAATGTGCGGGCTGTCCGTTGGGCCCGATTGTCGGACAGGATTCCCCAGCACGCAGAAGCGAACGGAAACATCCGTGGGCGTACCCTTTTTTTCAGAGCCGTATTTGGCGTCGTAGCCGCCGTCGAGTCCAAGCTTCTCGCAGCCGAGATCGAAAAGCATCTTGGCCGCCATGTTTGCACCATCTCCGCCGAGGGCCGAAATAAGAACGTTGCAAAAGCCAAGGGCATCCCGGTGGGGTAGCTGGTAGTCGATACTCATGTAACTTCCTCCCGATAGCGCCGAACCGACGGAAAAATAATATCGCACGATTCATGCCACGATTTTTCAGGTGCAAATTGTTTGGTGTGAGGTAGTTGGCGACGTTGTCGGAGTATCGCGCGTACTAGTAGGCGCAATTTCGCGCCGTAGGTGCGTGAATTTACGCAGCTAGGGCCGCGCTCCGGATCCACGCATGGGGGAAGTCAATGCAGCCTTCCTTCAAAATCCGGTGTGTTGTACCGATTTGCGTTGAACGCGTCGGCTGCGCGGAAACAGCTCAGACTCGGGGTGGAAGTTCACCGGAAATGTCTTTGAAGCGCGTGTGGCATGAGATGCATGTCGCTCTTATCGCATCAAGTTGCCTTTGCATCTCCTCCGTATTGTGTCGTTGAGCACTCCTTTTCAAATTGCGGGCCTGGCTGCCAAGCAACTGCGCCGTACCAATGAAAGCAGTATGATCGGCCTCGGATAAACGTATTCCGTCAAGAGTGTCGGGAATTCGCCCGGCGGCGTTTCCCAGCTCCGCGGCCAGCTCGGCAGCGTCATGAAATGCCTCCCTATGTTCTTTTGCCGTCACCGAGACTTCCGAATCATCGGGCAGCGTCGTGGGCCAATGCTCACCGCTGGATACTCCCAATTTCTTCATTATCAACTGAAGTTGGTCGTCCTGAACCCAGTGGTAGGTAGAACGTGAGGGCTGCTTCTCCGGCGCCACACGTTTGGGTGCCGCGCATGCGCAGATCAATGCGGTGAGCAAGGACCCTGCAACAAAAAGCCAGACCTTGGTTTCCATAATATGCTTCCTTTGAATGCCAGTTGGCTTCGTCAACATACTTGTACCATTACCTTGAAAAGCGCCGGGCCGATCGCAAGACAGGCTTGGGTTCGGGTTGGAACTTTGTTGCGTGTTGTTCCGCCTGATCATGTGCGCCGGGATCTGCTATGCGCTGAACACGTTCCATGATTTGGCTTTCCGTTAATTTGGAAGGTGTTGTTTCCGTATGTATGACACCCAGGTGGTTTCCGCGTGTTTGCTCCATGCGGCTTATCAGCTCCCGTTTGGCTTCCCCCGGTCCAAGGACAATCAACCTGGCATCGTCCGGCACTTCTGCGATGACTCGATCATAGAAGCGATGCAATTCCTGTTCCCGTCGATTGCGATCGTGGCTCTCAGTGTTACAACCCAAATGGCCGGGGAGCGGGACACCTGTCTGACCGGTGGTCCGGTGTCGCGGCTCAACGAATGACAAAACTGTGGTCCAATAGGCTTCACGCCTATCGCGAAAGTGAAAGATCTTCGCCAGATTGTGGTCGATCCAAATTCCCAGGCATGGATTTTTCATGTGGCACCATCTTTGTGTTATGCGCCTCAAGTTGCGGCAGAGGTGTCGGTGGACCTCTGGGTCAGAGTCGCCGCTTGCAATTCAGTCGTCGGCACCGCTGCCGCTTCCAGCGGAGGCTTAGTTGTACGAATCGACGATCAGGTGGTCGTCTACTTTTCGAACTCCCGGAGTAAACGCAGCGACATTATGGACAGCGTGTTTTTCCGTCCACGAACGCACGGTTCCGGTCAGCGTCACGATACCATCTTGCACCTTGACTCCAATGCGATCTGCCTCGCGCTCGGCCTGGCGCTCCAGCGTGCCTTCAATCGCGGCGCGAATCCTTTCGGAGTCAATTCGCATTTTGGGCTTGATCTCGATTCTGTTGTCAATACTCTTCACTCCGGCCAATCGTTCAACGGCGAACTCTGCGGCCGACTTGTCAGCCCAGGATTCCAATTGGCCATCAAGCGTTACATGGCCGTTGGCGACAGTGCTGTGAATTTTTGTGTCGGGGACCAGCACATCCCATTCGAGCGCGTGGCGAACGGCCCGAGCCACGTCTTGATCCGACCGCTTATGTGGATCCGCCAATTCGACCGTGAGATTGTTCACCACGTCGAGCACGCCGCCCACGCGATGTGCCGCTCTCTTTGCAGCCAGCTTTTTGGCGTAGGTTGCAACATTGCCCGTTAATGTAACAAGCCCATCTTTCACTTGGACCCCAACTTCAACGGCGTCAACCTGTGGGTCCCAGTCCAGCTCTTGCATCACATCTTTCTGGATTTCCTTGTCTGATTTGACTATGAACGTTGTCATGACATTCTCCTTGCGAATTCCATCGTACATTTGCATCGATGGCTGTCGGGGCTGTCTGCGCCGTCATGAACTCGAAACGGTCTTGACGGCAATGTGTTTTGGAGTTGCCTCTTTCAGCCGTGCAATCTTGACGGTGAGCACTCCGTTATCCTGGGCGGCGGTGACCCGGTCTGGATCACAGCCTTGCGGTAGTTCGATCGACCGCCGGAATGACCCATATTCCCGCTCGCTCAGAAAATAGTCCTTGCCTTCTTCTTTGCTGGAATCCTCCTTGTGGCCAGAGATGGTCAGGATGTTTCCATGTACGGAGACATCCACGTTCTTCGATGACACGCCGGGGACTTCCATACGCACGGTAATTGCGTCACCGCTCTCCATCATGTCGAGTCTGGGCATCCAGTCTTTTCCGCTGCGGCCGTACCAGGCGGCCTCAAACGGATCGACGATAAACCGATCGAACACACGTTCGATGTCATTGCGAAATCTGGAGAAATTTCCGGCTCCTCCCATTCCAGGGAGTCTCTCTTTAGGTTGGCAACTTAAGAGGTTCATAGCTCTACTCCTTTTCAGTGCACTCGATTTGGCTTCTGGAAAAGCGCCGAGCGGCGTTTCCAATTTCTCGTTCACGCTTCAGCCGGTCCTACTTGCACTCGTGCGGGGCCCCAGGATTGCTGCCACTGTTGCGCGCGCATAAGCCGACAGAGAGTACAAGCAAGTTCCATGCCGCAAACAATGTTGATTCTGTAGCGACGATCCCGATATTCATGCGTTTCCCATCGCTAAAGCGGAACTGTGGGTGATAGCGCAGCGTGAAAATTTTCTCAGTTAGAGAAATCTCACGCACTGAATGGGGCCGCGCAAAAAGAACGGGAGCGTGCGTCAGCGACCATCGTACGACTTGGCGTCAGATGCGGGCCAAATGTAAGAAAAAGGCCCATGATACACATATGATTGAAAGTCTTGGGCATCCGGCGTACGGGCGGCGCATTTTCTTGCGTGGCGCAGGATTAAGGGCGTCATACTCGATGATGAGACTTTGGATGTCGAATGATCTGCACCGAATTCATGCCAAGTGTTCGGGGTGCGTTGGTCTTCGGGGTTGCGCTAAGACCCACCCCGCATGAAGGCTGGCCGGACGGTTCCGTATAAGGCCATGAGGCGGGCATAGGCCTGGCGAGTTTCGCGATGACTGTTTCCTTTCGCCTTCTGCATTTCCACAAAGCCCTGAATCAATAGCGGCTGGGCGTCGCTGAAACGCCCCTGGGCAAGGAGTGCAGCGCCAAGCCAGCTTTTGCATTTGGCCAATTCCGCACTGCCAGGCTCCAGCGCGGCCGTGCGAATTTCCAGCGCATTGCGGAAGTGTTTTTCCGCCCCGATGGGATCGTTGAGCGACAATCGAGCGCGGCCCCACTCCAGGAGCGGGTAAGCCAGGTATGCGTGTTTTGGGCCAAGCTTTTTGAGAAAAATATCGTACGATTGGATCAAATAGGGTTCAGCGCCCGCCGCATCGCCTTGTGCAAGACGCAACTCGCCGACATTGTTCAAACTGAGGGCATAGTCGGGATGATCCGGCCCCAACAAATTCCTGCGAGTCTCCATCGCTTCCATGAGAAGCGGCTCGCTGCGTTTCAGATCGCCGCGATCGCGATATACGCTGCCGAGATTATCGATGCTCAGGGCGGCATCGGCGCTGACGCGCCCCTGGTTCTTTTCTTTGATCGCCACCGATTGTTCGAAAGCATCCACAGCCTTGTCCCACTGTTCGTCTTCCCAATAGATGATGGCGAGGTTGTTGAGGCCCGAGGCGACGTCGCCGTGTTCCGGTCCCACGCGCCTTTTCGTCTGGACCAATGCGCGTTCCCACATTTCCGCGGCGCCCTGCATATCGCCGAGCCGATATAGTGCTCCTCCGAGATTGTTGATGGTGTTGACTACGTCCCCATGTTCTTCGCTCAGTGTCAACAACTGAATGCGCAGCGCTTCGCGGTACAGGGACACGGCCGCGGCGAAGTCGCCCTGAAGGAACGTAATCTTCGCCATCCCCTCGACCGCCTGGCCTACGCGCGGATGATCTGGACCGTAAACCTTGCGATCGATGTCCAATGCCTCGCGGAACAACGGTAGCGCCTCGTCGAATTTACCGCGGATCTGAAGAATCTCAGCCAGAAAGCGAGCCGTACCAGCGGTGAATGGGTGATAGGGGGGCAACGTCTTGCGTTGAATCGCCAGAGCTCTCCGTAGAATTGTTTCTGCCTCCTGATTAGCACCCTTGTCTCTCAATACTGCGCCCAAATTGGTGAGACTTTCCGCGACGTCTGCGTGCTCCTCGCCAAAAAGCGCTTTCCGCGTTTCCAGAGACTTGCGATACATGGCCTCCGATTCATTCAGGTTCCCTTGGCGGAAAAGCGCACCTCCTAGGCTGTTTTGCAGGTTGGCGATGGCTGCACTGTTTGCGGGTTGGTACGTAAGGCGAATGGCCAGCGCTTTGCGAAGGAGCAGAACGGGATCGACGGTGTCGCCCTTTTCGTCCTTCAGGACGGCAAGAGATTCAAGGCTCTCGGCGTAGGCCAGACTGTCTTCGCCGAGTTGTGTGCGGCGCAGTTCCGAAGCCTCTTCGATGTAGGGTGTGGCAGCGTTTTGCAATCCAAGATTCAGATACACATTACCGATGGCGTCCATGAGCGAGGCTTGAATGATTGGCTGATTGTTCAATTCAGCGCGAACGCGTTCGGCCCCGCGATCAAGGACTTCGCGGGCCGTTACGGAGTTTCCCCGGGATTCGCTTGGATCCGAGACCTTGAACAGATTGACCAGAAACGCGGTTGTTTGTTTGGCCGTTTGGGCTTCGATGTTCGACGTTGCTTCGGCAGATAGCGCACGCATGCGGCTCGACTCCGCCCTCGCATACAGAATGGTCATCCAGATCCCAAAGCAAGTGACGAGTACAAAGAGCGCAGCGGCGAATGCAAAGGGAAGTTTGTGGCGCGATACGAGCTTGCCGAGCTGATAGGTCGCGCTGGGGCGCCGGGCGAGAATTGGCTGACTGCCGAGGTAGCGGCCCACATCTTCGGCGAGCGACGCGACACTTGCATACCTCCGCTCGGGCTCCTTTTCAAGTGCTTTGAACGCGATGGTTTCAAGGTCGCCGCGGAGCGTCTTGCTGATGGTTCCCGGGCGGCGGGGCGCGTCCTCGCAAATCACTCGCACTGCTTCCGGCAGGGTCATGCGGCTTACGTCGTATGGCAGCTGGCCGGCAAGCAATTCGTACAGGATCACTCCTAGTGAATAGACGTCGCTGCGCACATCGATTTCGTCGGATCGACCCTTGGCCTGCTCCGGGCTCATATAGGCAAGCGTTCCCTGCACGCGACCTGCCTCGGTCGCCATGGCGGTCAGGGTAACGTCGGATTCCACAATTTTTGCCAACCCGAAATCCAGCACTTTGGGCTGTCCGACGACGGCGTCGCGCACATGTGATCCAGTGCCATCCGTTGACACTCCACGCGACGAGGACTCCAGGGACATCACCAGGATGTTGGCCGGCTTCAAATCGCGATGGATGACCCCCTTTTGATGGGCGTGCTGTACGGCGTCGCAGACTTTGAGAAATAGCTGCAGTCGTTCACAAATCGAGAGATCGTGACGTTTGACATAGTCGTCGAGTCGCTGGCCGCTTACAAATTCCATGACCAGGAAGGGCTGGTCGCCGGATTCGGTGCTGGCCACGCCGAATTCAATGATTTGTGCGATTCCCGGATGCTGAAGTCGCCCCAAAACCTGGGCCTCGTAGCCGAACCGCTTAAGCAGACTTGGAGAGGCAAGCCCTCCGCGCAGCATTTTCAACGCCACGGTGCGGCGGGGTTGTTCCTGTTGAGCCTCGTACACGGTGCCCATGCCGCCTTCGCCGATCAGGCGGGTGATTGCATATCGTCCGATGCGTCGGGGGATTGCGCCGGTCGCTGCGTCGTTCCGTTGAATTGAATCCGCCAGCAGCGCCACTCCACCACCGTCGGACGTTGTGCGGAGAATTCCAACAGGACGCTGGTCGTGGCGCAGGAGCTCCTCAACTTCGGCACGAAGCTTTGCGTCACCCTCGCAGGCATCCGTAAGGGTCTTTGCGCGACGGTCAGGATCCATGTCGCGCACGCGATCGAATATCTCCATGATTCGCTGATAGCGGCTACGATCCATCGTGTGCCCCTCCTCGCGAGAGTTCCATGCTCAGCCATGCTCGAGCGGCCCGCCAGTCACCCTCCACGGTTGACGCTGATACACCCATGACTTGGGCCGCATCCTCCACGGTGAGACCTCCGAAGAATCGAAGGATAACAACCCGGTGTCGGCGCTCGTCCAATGCCTCCAACTTGCTTAGGGCGGCGTCAAGCTGTTCCATGTCGATTTCTGACCCGGCATCGAGAGTCACCGCATCGTCAAGGGACATGCGGGCCCAATTGCCGCCGCGTTTGGCGGCCCCGCGGCGGCGCGCGTGGTCTGCCAGAATCTGGCGCATTGCTAGCGACGCGACGGCCATGAAATGGGCGCGACTAATCCATTCGACATTTGTCTGGTCGATCAGTCGGAGAAACGCTTCGTGTACAAGGGCAGTTGGTTGGAGCGTCTGGTCCTTCCGCTGATTGCGGAAAAAACTCCCGGCCAGCCCGCGCAGCTCGGCGTAGACGAGCGGCAGGAGTCGTTGGGCTGCCGCCTCATCTCCCTTTTCAAGGTCTGATAGGATTGCGGTAGCGTTCTGCGAGGGTATCTCCACATAGTTCCCCAAAAAACTCGATCCAAGCCCATCTTAACGATTTGGGCCGTCCAATCCCAAACCCAAATCGGTTTCACCAAATTGCCGGTCTGAAATTCTTTAAGGGATCCGCTCCTGCTTTGCGTTATTTGGTTGAGAAACAGGTTTGCCGTGCCATGTTAGCGGCTAAGTGTTGGAATGGAGGCTTAAAATGCGGTGTTCAAAGTGGGTTTTGGGATTGACGTGCACCTTGGTTATCGCCCCCGCGTTTGCAGCGGTTCCGGCGGAGGTCATTACCTATCAAGGGCAATTGAAGCAGGATGGCGTCCCTTTGAGCGGGTTCGTCGATTTGAAAGTCACGCTCTGGGACGACGCCGTTGCAAACGCTGCCAACCCGCCGGTCAAGGATCGCCTCAATGTTGAAGTCGTGAACGGATTGTTTACGGTCGAGTTGGATTTCCCGGCGTCGTCTTTCAGTCAGGCACAC
This sequence comes from uncultured Phycisphaera sp., assembly GCA_964501365.1. GTDB lineage: Bacteria > Planctomycetota > Phycisphaerae > UBA1845 > UBA1845 > CAZAMB01. The sequence goes on from CAZCST010000035.1 coordinate 12,943, forward strand.
TGGCTTGGAATCCAGGTGCGCAGCCCGGCGGGGTCGGCTAACGCCTACGAAACACTGTCGCCTCGCCAGGCCATTCGCGCGGCGCCCTATGCCCTCTATGCTCTTAATGGTGGAGGCGGCGGCTCCGGAGGAACCCTTGACCAGGCGTACGATTTCGGAGGACCCGGTGCAGGGCGCACGATCACAGCGGATTCGGGCGCGGTTTCAATCGCCGGCGCGGGCGGATTGAATGTTTCCGGAGGAATCTCTTCGGGGCCGGTCAAACTCAATCTCGACAGCAATGATTTTGATATTCAAGCTTCCCGCGGGCCGATTCTCTCTCAAGACGACCCATCCAATGTAACATTGGGCGGATTGTATTTCACTGGAACGGTAGGGAGTCCTGTGCCGCATTGGGCCTGCCTGAACGTGGCTACAACTGCTCATCGAATCAGGAGGGATTCAGGTTCAGATTTTCGATTTGCCGTCGAAACAGCTCCCAACTCCCAATTCTTCACCGATCAGATGACACTCACCGACACGGGTCGGTTGGGAATCGGAACATCGACTCCAGTATCCATGCTGCAAATCAATGACAATACCGACCTGACTCCCGGCTCTGGGGGCGTCCTCGTTCTGGGAGCCACCTCATCCGCCAATCTTGCCTTCGACGGCAATGAGATCATGTCACGCAATGCAGGAGCGACAGCCCCGCTTACCATCAACCTTGAAGGCGGCAGCGTCGGAATCGGGACAAACCCGAGCTCGTCCTTCCGCCTTCATGTCAACGTACCGAACACCGACAGCGATTCGGCACTCTACAGCGTTACATACGGTTCGGGGCGGGCCGCGGTATTCGAAAGCCATCAAGGCAACACGAATCCCGCGGTGACCATCATGAAGAATGGTGGTCCTGCACTGCGGGTGAGCGGAAGCCTGACCGCCACGGATGCCGCCACCGATGCACCGCTTTCCGTCATCGGCGGTTCCGATTCTGAACCGTCAGGCGGGGGCTACGCGGTGTTTGGAAGCGTTACCGGTGCAAACCTCTCCATCGACAACAACGAAATCATGGCCCGCAATGGTGGAACAACCGCCGCACTTTCCTTGAACGCCGACGGCGGCAACGTCATTGTTTCCCAAAATGGATCGGGCAATCTCGGTGTGGGAACCTCCAGCCCCAAGGGAAAAATTCACGTCAACGGCGATTACTACGGGCGTGGGCATCTCTATCTGTATGCATACGAAGGTGATGGGGCGTCCGGCACGGCGTTCGTTCAGGCTCGCGACGACAGCACGACGAGCAACATTGATTTGCAGTTGCGGTCGAAGTCGGGAAGTGCCGCAGTGGACGTTCTCACGTGCAAGTCGAATGGTCGCGTGGGTATCGGCACGACAGCGCCGGCTCAACTTCTACATGTGAATGGCACGGCTCGCGTGAACGTTCTGCAAATCACTGGCGGCGCCGACCTTTCGGAAAACTTTGAGGTGACGGGCGACAGAATTGAGCCAGGCATGGTCGTGGCCATTGATCCGCATAACCCAGGACGTCTGCAACTCTCAACCGGAGCCTATGACCGCACCGTTGCAGGGATCATCAGCGGGGCCGGCGGGGTTAAGACCGGCATGACCATGAGCCAGGAGGGAACCGTCGCCGATGGGGGACACGCTGTGGCACTAACCGGACGCGTCTACTGTTGGGTTGACGCCACCACCATGGGCGTGCAGCCCGGCGACTTGCTGACCACCGCCGAACTGCCTGGCCACGCCATGAAGGTCACCGACCACAATCGTGCAGCCGGCGCGATCATCGGCAAGGCGATGTCGTCGCTTCCCCAGGGTGAGCGCGGCCTGGTACTGGTTTTGGTTAGTTTGCAGTAAGACGTTCACGATTGAGCAAAGGAGTAATGATCATGAAGAAATCAAAAACGGTTTTCGCGGTGACCTTTGCTGTTGTCGCGTATGCAAACGGAACTCCAGTCTCAGCCCGCGTGCCTGATTCCACAAAAATCATCATCGAGCCGGTGGCAACCGTGAGTGCCGCTTACGACGGAGATGGTGTGGAAATCCAGGAAGTTTACCGGCAAGTCGTCGAGCGGCCGGGCGCCCCCTGGATTCGAATTCGCCTCGGCGATCATGATCTGGGCGAAAATAGTTACATCACAACAATGTCGCTTCTCGATGGGAAAATCCAGCACCATTCCGCCACGACGCTCCCGGAGTGGGACAACTGGAGTGCAGTCTTCAATGGCGACGCGGTCGAAGTCGCCTTGCACGTGGCCCCCGGGGATGCGGGCGTGTTCATCGCCATTGATTCAGTAGCCTTCGGCGAACCCGACGACACGTTTCATGTCCCCGTTCCTCGCGACGGCGTGGCCAGCATCTGCGGAAACAGCGACAACCGCACTTCATCCCATGATTCTCGCGTAGGGCGGATGTTCCATGGTGGGTGTACAGGATGGCTCATTTCCAATAGCGGAGTGCTGACCGCCGGACACTGCACTGATGAAAATGGAAACATCGGCGGCGTGCTTGAATTCAACGTCCCGCAGTCCACCTCCAACGGGAGAAGTGTTGCCGCCGATCCGGAGGATCAATATCCGGTCATTGCCGGCAGCACGGCGTACCACAATAACGGCATCGGCGACGATTGGGCGCAGTTCCGCGTTGGCGCAAACACCGAGACAGGCCTGCGAGCCCACATTGCACAGGGCTTCTTCAGGCTGACTGACAGCTCCCCCGCTGTCGATACCACGCTGCGCGTCACCGGTTATGGCCTCGACAATATGCCCGAAGGAACCGGCGGCGGAAATGCCCAATGCTGCGACTCTACAAACGACGATGTGTGCGAATACAATTGCAACTCCGATTCCCTCACGCAGCAGACGCACACAGGGCGCCTCGATGACATCGAGGGCTATGACATTGAACACGAGGTAGACACGCTTCCAGCAAACTCGGGCAGCCCGATCATTTGGGAGTCAAATGGTACGGCCATCGGAATTCACACCGCCGGCGGATGCGACAGTTTCGGAGCAGGTTACAACAATTTCGGCACGCACTTTGCAAATCCTGCCCTGGCCGGGTGGATCAATGATTTGCGCGGCGCCAACGCGATCTACGTGGATGTGGCCCGAAACATCGCCATTCCCCTCGGCACGGTGTTCAGACCATACGAGACTGTGGCCCTGGGTGTTGGAGTCGTGGCCAATGGCGGCGTGGTGAGCATCGTGGAAGGATCATATCCGGCGTCGGATGGCAATACGTTTACCGCAGGCACGGGCAACAAGGCCATGACCCTCGAAGCCCCGGTTGGAATTGTCACCATCGGAAATTGAGTGAACGAAAATCCACAATTTCTCTTATGCAATAAATAGAGGTGATGTTATGAAGAATACGAGCATGATCTTGTCGTCGGCGTTTGCGCTGGTGACCGTGTCCTTTGCAATGGCCGAGTGGGGCCTGGAATGGCGCACTGTGGACGGTGGGGGGGCAATGCGATCCGCCAGCATGCATTTCGAGGTCTCCGGCTCCATCGGACAATTCGATGCCGGCCGGAGCGAAGGGCAAACTCTCAGCCTTACCGGCGGATTTTGGTTTGAGCACTCGCCGGGGGATTGTGTGCTCGACGGCGCCGTTACTCTTTACGACACGGCGATTTTCGAGGAGTGCGCCGAGGGCCCGAATTCGCCGAATGTACCTTCGTCCTGCACCTGCATGGACTTTGACGGCGATGGTGACGTGGATCTTCGCGACGTGGCCGAGTTTCAGTCGGAGTTCGCCGGTCCGTGATTGTCGCAAGTGATGCAATCCGCGCCGGTTCCTTCCACCGGGCCCATTCAGGTGCATGGGTAAGCGACTACGCGATCGGTTTACGATTGATCGCTCTGCAAGCTACTCGTGTTGGGCGGTCTTGGGCTTGTTGCCGGCCGTCAACGTCGCTTCGTTCCTGGGATCCGAGTCGCGCTGTTCCCATGGCTGTTCGACCGGAATTGGGAGCCCGGTCGGGTCCCAGCCGGTGAATATCCGGTAAAGAGCTGGCAGCACGAGAAGTGTCAAAAACGTGCTGGTGATGAGGCCTCCGATCACGACGGTCGCAAGCGGGCGCTGGACTTCCGCGCCTGTTCCTGTGGCGACAGCCATTGGGACGAAACCGAGCGACGCGACGAGCGCCGTCATGAGTACCGGGCGAAGTCGCGTGATCGCGCCGTTGTGGATTGCCTCATCGCGCGGGACACCCTCGCGGCGCAGTTGATTGATAAACGTAACCATGACCAGCCCGTTTAGCACGGCGACCCCGGAAAGGGCGATAAAACCCACGGCGGCTGAGATCGAGAAGGGCAGGTCGCGAAGCCAAAGCGATACGATTCCGCCCGTAAGCCCAAGTGGCACTGCGCTGAACACCAGCAGAGAATACTTCACGCTTTTGAATGTAGCGAACAAGAGTAGGAAGATAAGGAAGAAGCATACGGGCACGACCACGGAGAGTCGTTGCTTGGCGGCAACCAGGTTTTCGTAGGTGCCGCCCCATACCAGCCAACCGCCGGGCGGCAGTTGAACCTTTGCCATTTTCGCCTGAGCTTCTTGCGCAAAAGAGCCCAGGTCGCGACCGCGCACGTTACTCTGAACGACAATTCGTCGTTTGCCATTCTCGCGACTGATCTGGTTTGTGCCTTCCGCGATGGAGACACTGGCAATATCGCTCAGAGGAATGAAGCCCATTTCGCTGTTTTCTGTTCCGCCTCCAAGTCGCTGTGAGGCGAGGTGAACACTTTGTCCGGTTTCCTCGCTTCGTGGCAGGGGGATGGGAAGCGATTCCAGGATCTGAAGATTGCCTCGAAGTGTCTCGGGTAGACGCACAACCAAATCAAATCTGCGATCGCCCTCGAAGACCAACCCGGCTTCGCGGCCTCCCATCGCGGCGGCGACTACATCCTGCACATCCGCCATGCTCAGCCCGTATCGGGCCACCGCATCACGGTCGATGTCCACCGTAAGCACGGGCAATCCGGTGGTCTGTTCAACTTTGGCATCGGCGGCCCCATGAATGGTCTGCAGCACTTCAAGGATTTGCTCGGCGGTCTGCCGCATCCTGTCAAAGTTGTCGCCGTAAACTTTAATCGCCACGTCGCCACGAACTCCGGCGATCAATTCATTAAATCGCATCTGAATGGGCTGCGTGAATTCGTAATTGTTGCCGGGCACAGCCTGTAGCGATAGTTCGATCAGCTTGATGAGCTTGCCCTTGTGTCCTTCAGTTCTAATCTCGCCATTCTCGTGCTCATCTTCTTCACCGTGGCCATGTCCATGCTCCTCACCTTGTGTACCTATTCCCTCAAGCACCTGGGATTTTTCAGCAATGAGCTTGTCGAGTTCGGATTCGCTGCGCCATTGTTCCTGCGGTTTGAGGATGATAAAGGTGTCGGAAACGTTGGGAGGCATGGGGTCCGAGGCCAGCTCTGCGGTTCCGGTTTTCGAAAAGACAAATGCCACCTCAGGAAATGCAGAGACGGTTCGCTCCACGTCGAATTGCATGGTCTGCGATTGCGTGATTCCGGTGGAAGGGATGCGCATGGCGTGCATGGCGATGTCTTTCTCGTCGAGTGTGGGGACGAACTCCTGACCGAGCGTGTTGAACAGCGCGACGGAGGCAACAAAGGCAAGGATCGCCGCGCCGACCACAACGAAGCGAAGGCGCACGGCCCAGCGCACCACAGGTTCGTACAGGGCCTTTGCCCAGCGCACGAGAAACATTTCCGTTTCCTTCACCCTTCCTCTGACCAGAATGGCCACCATTGCGGGAATGAAGGTAAGAGAGAGAATGAAGGCGCCTATCAACGCAAAGATCACGGTTATCGCCATCGGGTGGAACATCTTTCCTTCGACACCCGTTAACGCAAGGATTGGCAGGTAGACGGTGATGATGATTGCCTCTCCGAATGCAGTGGCTTGTCGGACTTCCTTGCTTGCATCAAAAACCGTGTGGAGCCGTTCCTGCAGGGTCAACAACCTGCCTTTTTCATGCTGTTCCTCGGCCAATCGGCGGAGACAGTTCTCGACGATGATGACCGCGCCATCGACGATCAGACCAAAATCGATTGCTCCAAGCGACATGAGATTTCCGCTGATTTTTCCATGCACCATGCCAGTAGCTGTCATGAGCATCGAGAGCGGAATGGCGGACGCGCAAATGAAGGCAGCCCGGATGTTGCCCAGCATCAACAGAAGTACGACGATGACGAGGATGGCGCCCTCGATCAAGTTCTTCTGAACAGTCTGGATCGTCGCGTCAACCAGCTTGGTACGGTTGAGCACTGTTTTGGCCCGGATGTCGGGGGGCAGGCTGCGCTGAATCTCGGGCATCTTGTTGTCGACCGCGGCCGCGACGGTACGGCTGTTTGCTCCCAGAAGCATAATGGCGGTACCGACGACCACTTCCTCGCCGTTCTCACTTGCCGAGCCGGTGCGCAGCTCGCGGCCAATACCAACGCCATCCTCCGGAACGATGTCGCGAACATAGATGGGCACGCCGTTGCGGGTGCCGACCACGATGCGCTCAATCTGGTCGATGGATTCGATCCGTCCGGTGGCGCGTACGAGATAGGACTCCCCCTTGTGCTCAATGTATCCCGCCCCCGTGCTGACGTTGTTGCGCTCCAAAGCGTCGATGACTTCATGAAAGGTCAGCCCATAAGAAACGAGCTTCATCGGGTCAGGCTGAACGTGATACTGTTTGACGTAGCCGCCGATGGCGTCGATGCCGGCCATTTCCTTCACGCCCTTGAGCTGCGGACGGATTATCCAGTCCTGTACTTCACGTAGATAAGCGGCCCGCTCCAGGTCATTTGTGAGCCTTTGTCCTTCCGAAGTGAGATAGGATCCGTCACTCTGCCAACCCGCCTCACCGTCCAATATTTTCGCACCGTGCCCGTGGGGGTGGTCATACTCGACGGTGTACATGTAAATCTCGCCGAGGCCTGTAGCGATCGGTCCCATGATCGGCTCAACGCCGGGTGGAAGTGATTCCTTGGCCTCGCCGAGGCGCTCCGCGACCTGTTGGCGGGCAAAGTAGACGTTGATCTCATCCTCAAATACCGCCGTCACCTGCGCAAAACCATTGCGGGACAGCGAACGCGTGGACTGCAAGCCGGGAATTCCTGCCAGGGCGTTCTCGATCGTGAACGTGACTTGTTTTTCAACTTCGATGGGCGAGAGTGACGGTGCCAGAGCGTTAATCTGCACTTGGTTGTTGGTGATGTCCGGCACAGCGTCGATCGGCAGGCTTTGCAGTGAATAAGCGCCGATGGCGGCTGCCGCCACAGTAAGGATCACGATCAACCATCGGTTGCGTATCGAAAAATGAAGGACTTGTTCAAGCATGAATATCAGCTCCGTCGGGGGTTAGTGCTCGTGGGCGGCCGAGCCTTTGCCAAGTTCCGCTTTGAGGATGAAGCTGCCTGCTGCGACGTACCGCTCTCCTTCCACCAGTCCGCTGTGGATCGGCACCAATCCCGATACAGACTTGTCAACACTCACCGTACGTGGGACGAATGTGTTTTCCTCATTGGGAACCGGAACGAAGATTACGAAGTGGCGATCAATGGTCTGAATCGCCTCTTCGGGGACTGCAATGACAGGAGGTGGGTCCGGGTTGTCGCGGTTTGTTGCGATGATCTCAACTTGAACGAACATTCCCGGCCATAACGAACCGTGTTCGCATTTGACGGCGATGCGGACTTGCGCCGTTCGAGTTCGGGCGTCGACCATGGGCGCGATGTACGAGACAGAGCCTTCGTGTTTGTGGGTCTCCAGTCTGCTTGTTTTGAGCCACGCGGCCGCGCCGAGCACCACGCTGGGCAGCCTTGCCTCGGGCACGTCGGCCAGAACCCACACCGTCTCCGTGTCCGCGAGTACGAGAAGTGCTTCTTTTTCAGGGCTTACAAGTTCGCCAAGTGTAACTTCGCGCTCGACAACCGTACCAGGAGTAGGTGCGCGGATCGAAAACCGGGATTGCACCTCACCACTCTCGATGAGGCGTTCGACGGAGGTCTGGTCCATGCCCAGTAAATGAAGCTTGTTCTCCGAGGCGACCACAGCCGACTCGGCCGATTTTTGCGCGGCCATGGCCATTCGATATTCTGCCTCTCTCTTCTGAACCTCATCGAGCGCGATGCCGCGATTCTGATCGAAGAGTTTGGTCGCACGATCCAGGGCATTCTTTGCAAGGTCCACGGCAGGAGCGGCCGTCTGGGCCTGTATGCGTTTCTGAAGGAATTCGCTCTGCGCTTCGCCCAGTTGCGGGCTTTCCACCTGGAGAAGCACCTCGCCCTTTGGGACCTTGTCGCCCAGCCGGACGGGAAGCTCAACAACGCGGCCTGGCAGGGGGGAACCCACGTGAGCCATTGTTTCGGCATTGAACGCCACGCGGGCTGGCGCCAGGAACGCCGGTTGAAGCTTCCGGAGCGATGCGGACTCAACTTTGATTCCATAGCGTGTAATGGCGTCACTGGTCAGTCTTACTTCGCCGACGTGCTCGTCTTCGGCGTGATTGTGCCCTTCATCACCGTGACCGTGTCCTTCATGTTCATCGTCGTGTGCATGCGCATGCGTCGGCTTGCCGGCCGTATTCGGACCCTCCTTGTCCTTGCAACCGAGGACAAGAGCAATTGTGCTTATGATTACGATGTTGAGCGTATGGACACGTTTGCGTTGATTCATAACGGCACTCATGGTTGACCTCCTTCAGGATTTTCCTTGTCTGATGGATGGGGTGTTGCGGTGTTTGGTGGCTCTGATGGTGCGAGGATCACATCAATTGGCCTGGCCACCACGCGTTCCAATTCGACGAACGCATTGGCTGCGGCCTGAAGGGCTGCGATGTATCCCCGCCTTGATTCTAAGAGAGATCGCTGAGCATCGATGACATTGAGAATCGGCGTGTTTCCCGCTTGATAGGCCGCCTCTGAAATGTCCAGTGTATTTCGTGCCTGGGGCAATAACTCACGATCGTAGAGACTGGCGACGTTCCAGGCGGTTGTGGCCCGGTCGGTTGCTTCCCGCGTCTCCTGAACAATGGAACGGTCGATTGCGTCGAGCAGGGCGATCGCCTGCTCATAGGCGAAACGGGCATTTGCGATTTGAGCCTGATTCTGGTCAAAGATCGGAAGCGTGATGCCCAGGGACGGGCCCATCAACAGATCAATTTCCTGACTCCGTGCCTGGTTGCGTTCCCCGCGAGACTCGATATCCGGCGCCGTCAAACCACCATTTGCGATGGAGGCGCGTGCTGTGTCAGCGAGTACATTTCGGCCGGGCAACGCGCGGCGTTCGGGCCGCTCAAGATCCAGCCCGATGTCCAGGTTGGGGAATATCTTTGCGTATTCCGCCTTCACCCGGGCTTCGGCCGCGAGGGCGTTTTCCCGCGCTGCACGGAGATCGAGCCGGGATTCCCGGGCCATGCCTACAAGTCGTTCGGCGTCGATGATGTGGACCTGCACCGATGGCAGTGAGTCCGTGAGCGAGAGGTCGTCGGCCAGTGTCGTGAGTGCCAGCGCTTTTGCCAGGGATCGCCGGGCCGATGCTGCTTCAAGCCTCGCCGTCCGAAATTCGACTTCGGCCCGAAGTGCCTGTCCCTGGGCGAAATTGACGTCGAGAGCACCGACCGCACCCGCCTCCAGCCGAGCTTCGGTGACTTCCAGGAGCTTCTTCGTCAGATCGACGTTATCTTGCGCAATCCGAAGCGCCTGATCGGCGGCGACAACGTTGTAGTAGGCAGTCCTCGTATCGATGGTAAGGGCGACGATCTCTCGCGCCACTTCGAGGATCGTGCGGTCCAGATCACGTTCGGCGGCGCGCTTGCGTGGCGGAATGAGCCAAAGATCCGCAATATTCTGGGCAAGACCGGCTTCCAGGTTCGATCGCCCGCCACCTTCAGGAAATCGAAACGAAAGCCCTAAAGTAGGATTTGAGAATAACCCTGCCTGCACTGCATCGGCTCGCCCCATTCCAACCCGTGCCAGTGCGGCACGGACCTGTCCATTGTTCAAAAGTGCCACCTTGACGGCCGCCTCCACATTGAGGCCGTCCGCAAGAAGCTTCGCGACGAGTGCATCGCGTGTGGCCACATCTTCTTCGATCTGCGGCAACGTCTGTCCGGCAGCCGCCTGAACGTATTGCGATGTGCGTTCAAGGTCGGGTCGAGGATCAACCGTTGCGCAACCGGCGAATACAAGCATTGCAAAGAGTGAAATCAGCGTTTGCGCCAGTTGAATGTAGCGCACACCTCCTTGCCTCCCGCTGAGGCGAGGGGTGGTTGAGGAGGGCAAGACAACCTGTTCGTCATGTAGTGAATATACGTTGTGCATGTCCCATTCCAGAAAGAATGCCAATAGGCCGCGCGTGAGCGCAGCCGTTTCAGCGCATCGAATGTCTTAACCAACGAGGAGAACGAATTCGTTAATTTGCGGTGGGGTTTAGATCAATAGAGGAAGGAGGCTTTCAGGGCAGGCAAGAGTCAGCACGTCCGGTTCAAACAAGCAACGCGGTGACAGCGTGCCTTGACGCTCGCCGATATCGACTGGCAGAATCATCGAACGGAGAAGGACGGCTTGTGGGGTCGGAATTAGTATCTGCACGTCGTCGCGATCAATTCGCACCGTCAGTGAGCTGCACGGATCGTCCGAGCACTCCGACTCATGCGTACAGCCGCCGCTTTCGTGATCCGAATGGGAAGTGGATTGCTCGCAATCGTCCGACTGGCACGGGTGAGTCATGATGCCTGCCGTGCATAGCGCAGGAAGCACCACCAAGGCCCAGACTGGAAGACAGATCATCCACATGCGACGGTTCATGGGCACCAAAGACTAACTTCAAATACAATGTTACCCGGATAAGGAACACGTAAGCCCGAATACGCATTCTATCGGCTCAACAGGTACTTGGCATGTAACAATGAAGAAACGATGCTCCATGCCGTTCAAGTACCTGGCCAGGTCCGCCTTCTCGCAAATCTCCCCACAAATTTGTGGACGTATCGAGAAATGTCAGTTTTGCTCACTCCCGGTGGTATTTCCCAGGACGTAGCCGGGTGGTGTCTTTGACCAGGGGTATCCTTCGCTTGCCATTCGATACGCCAGATCGAAGAGTTGTCCCATGTAGACGGGATCGAATCCCTCTTTTGGCTTGAGTGAGAATTCCGGCGGAATGAACGCGAGGTTGAAGTCTACCTTGTCGCGCAGGGAAGTCAGGTACATTCGATAGAGATCCCCAATGCCCTGCATTTGAATCAGGGAATCAATGGCACGCGCGGCGATTTTGAGCGTTCGTCGTTGTACGTCAGCCCAATTGGGGTCCAGTCGGGCGTTTCGGATGATATAAACTCGTCGATCCCGCTGGATTTCGCCTGAATTGACGCTAAACGAGGGCGGATAAAGAAAAACCTGAACCATCGCGCCGCCGTCCACGTGCATTTCCTGGTAAGATTTTCCACCCGCTTCGACATCGATCATCACCGGCGGAAACGCTGCAGGTATGGCCGCCGAGGCAATCAAGATGCTTCGAAACAGCTCCAGCGCGCGCGGGTCGCCGCTGGCGGCGATTGCCCCGATATTCCAGATCACGCCTCGTTGAGAGTCGAGGTTTGTCGTCCCGATCAAAAGGATTCGCCCGCGGGCGTACTCTCTGGCGATTGCGGAGAGCATTTCCTCGTTGAAATATTTTCGCGACATTTGCCACATTGGCCTGCTATCCATGAGCGCGTCGGAAAACAGCCCGGCCAGCATTCCCCGGGACTTGATCAGGTCACGTGTTCTTGTGCGTGTGTAGACTTCTTTTAGCGACTCGTCGTAGGCGGAACCAAGGAACACGAACGGTGCAGAAAGCGCGCCGGTGCTGATGCCGGTGACCACCTTGAACTCAGGGCGAGTTCCGGCCGCCGTCCAGCCGCAGAGCAATCCGGCGCCAAATGCCCCATTTGCACCGCCGCCGGAAATCGCCAGGAAATCTGCCCGCGGCAGCGAACCGACGTTGCCCTCTGCCTTCCTTACCTCGATTTCGCGTTTCGCGGCCGTCAAGATTTCCGCTTTGAATTCGTCGTTGAGTTCGTCACTCCAGGTTCGAACGGCGACCATTCCAGGAATCACGGAGTGATCGGCGAGCGCTTCCGGAACGGCGGGACGACGTACGGTCGAAGCACAGGAACTCAATGCGATTCCAGAGGCCAGGACGAATATTCGGATCACGGTTGTAGGTCCGCAACCAGGGTTGGTACGATGCACCTGTTGTCGCATGGATAGGTTTCCTATAGTCAGTTATTTAGCCAATATCGATAAATCGAACCATTCTACATCATAATGGCTGGCTTACTTGGGGAACAGAAACGTAACCACGAATCGCATGCACTTCGATGGCGGCTGCCAGGATAGTCTCGGTTCATCCGCACGCTGTTTGAATCAATGCGTGCATACGTTTTGGACAGCGAGCCACAGAAGGATTGTAGAGTTCAAAATCGGACTCTGTTATCTCTGTTACCCCCTGTTGGATTCCCCTTTTTAGAAACTCATTTGGCCACGAATTCCATAGACGACCGCCACATCACGATCGCCAATGCCGCCGCCGGGATTGACGATTACTTGCAGGTCAGGCGTCAGATGAAACCAGGGGGTCACTTCGAAGCTGTAATACATTTCGACGCCTTGTTCGGAATCGATATTGAGCCTGTCGGGAATCTCGTCTGTCATTTTCACAAAATAGTAGCCCAATCCATACGTGTCCTTGTCTCGCTCGGGCACAATGCCCCGACCGCCGACGCCGATGCTGTAGAACTGCTCGACAGGATTCGATTCGCCTGTGGAGTAGCCGAACCGGCCGAACAGTCCGAAGCCCTGCTTGGGATCGTCGGCCTCGGCAAAGATGTATTGATCGAAGTTATAGTATAAGACATAACTATCGGAGGATGTTACCGGCTCGCGCAACCCGATCGCCCGACTTAGCAGCCGAAATGCCCTGCGGCCCGGCCCCAGGTCAAGTCCGAGGCGGCCATCGTTTTCAAGTGCGACAAAGTCCCGTGAAGTCCACGCCCACCCAAATCGCTGATGGCCCTCCTTTACCCAGGGCTTGATGGTGATTTCATATTCCTGCCCGATGGTATACCAATCCCGGCCATGAAACGCAGTGTTGAAGCCTGTCTTGGTAACCGCGCCGTCGGGGTCGTTGTCATTCACTCCCGTTGAAATCTTTAACCATTTTGTTGGCATGTAGACCGCCCCCAGCGCCATGCAGGTGTAAGGCGCAAAGGGGAGGAGGATAGGATTCGTTCGCAGCCCAAGATTCATGAATTGAGTTCGTTCGTTGGATGCAAAGGCGTTCTGGTCTAACTGGCGCGAGAGATCCACTTTACCTGCCTGGAACGCAAACTTCTCTGAAAGCGCCTGGGTGAAGTAGAACTCGGAAAGGGTTGTTTTGCCGGAATCGTCCGGAACGGGAAAGAGATTGTCGGCATTCACGGACATGATTGAACCCGCATCGCCGGCGAGGTTGTGACCAAACCAGGTCTCAGCCCGAAGCGTAAACAATCCGCCCGGCCAGAGTCCCATACGTGCGGTGTCAAATCTCAGCGTGAGGTCGTACGATCCTGAATATTCCGCGGCGTCCGACGTGTTCTTTCCGCCATGGGCATTTCCCTGAAAGACCTGGTTCAATTCTAGGTCAATCAAGATTCCTTTTTCCGCAAGCTCCGTGCGAGTTCCGCCCCAATCGCCTGTCAAATATTTACGGCTGGCCAGATCGCCCGTGTAGTCCGGGAGTTCTGGGATCAGTGAGAGCAGCTTGGGGCTTTCCTTGGAGGCAGCGGCCGGAGGTTCGGCCTGTTTCTCAGTAGCGCCCATGTCCGTCTGAGCTCGCACGCTTGCTGGGAATACGCAAAACAGTGCGGCCAAGAACAGGAACAGGGCTTCATCGCGGCTCAATTTCACGATCATTTCCATTCTCCGTTGGATTGCATCGTTATTGTTGCCCGTTCGACACCAGCCCCCGCCAGCTTGTATGGAATCAGGCGTTAAGGCTGGCATAGTGAACGAGAATCACGAACTAGGCAATGGTGGTCAGAAATCCAAAACCCGATTACGTCGTTCGTCGAATGATAACGGCGGTCATGTCGTCGGCTTGTGGCTGCGATCCGGCAAACTTTCGTACGTCGGCGTCGATGCGCGGCACAATTTCCGTGATGGGTCCCTCCGCGTGGGCAGTAAGAGAAGCGGAAAGCCGGGAATCACCAAAAAGTTCGCCGGACGAATCGTGCGCTTCCACGAACCCATCGGTGATCAGAAGCAATATGTCACCGGTGGCCAGGCGGATTCGCTGTGGCTCCGTAAAGTCTGCTTCCGGCACGATGCCCAATGGTGGACCATCGCCATCGAATGTCTCCATCGCACCTCCGGTCCGGCGACACACGAGAGTTGGCCCATGCCCTGCCGAGAGCAACTCGATTTCGTTGTGATCGGGACTCAACAAGGCAACGGCAAGAGTGACGAAACGACCGTCGCCAAAATCCTGACTCACCAGCCGATTCAGTTGCATGACCGCTTCTTGCAGCGGATCCACATTCGGAACGCTCGCCCGTGCGTACGCGCGACACACGGCCATGAGCAGCGCTGGGCCGATTCCGTGACCCGTTACGTCTGCGATCACTACGGCAAGTCGTCCATCAGGCAGGAGCTGCCAGTCATAGTAGTCGCCGCCGGTCTTGTCCGCCGGCTTGCTCCATCCGGCAATTTCGTAGCCGGGAATGTCTGGTTTCGTTGTGGGAAGTAATCCCTGTTGAATCTCGCGGGCGATGTCCATGTCGCGCTCGATCCGTTGCCGTGCCGCCTTTTCGACCGCCAGGCGCTGGACGTTGGCTCTCAGATCCGCCGTCATGGCATTAAACGTTCGTGCCAGCCTTTGGATTTCAAAAGTGGTGTCAGACTCGTCAATGCGAGCGTCCAGGTTGCCACGGCCAACTTCGCTGACTTTCTGTTCCAATGAAGCAATGGGTGCCGCGATTTTCCCGGCAACCAGGTATATGCAAATGCCCATGAGCAGTAGTGCAATGACCAGTGCAGAACCTCCCACGATCATTCGATGCCGGACATCTCCCAGGACGATTTCGGTGGGCATTCGGCAGGCAAATATCCATTTTGTGGATGGAACGGGAGTGAAAAATACTCCCAGTGGCTCATGGGTATCCCACTCGTCGAACCAGGCCGCGCCGGACGTTCCGGAGAGCAGCCGCGGCACGAATGCGGCTACGTCGGACTGCCCGGAATCTCTCGCGTATTCAAGAATCGTTCGCGCCATGATTCGAGTGGAGTCGGGGTGGTAGACGTAACGGCCGTCGGATGCCAGGATGACGAAGTCAAGATTTTCATCAAGTTCCTTGCCGACAGTCATGCGTAAGCTCGGCAGGTCGATGTCAACTGTACAGACTCCGCCGAACGCACCGCCAGCCTTGAAGGGCACGGAATACGTGCTCATCAGGATGTTGCCCGCTCCTTCATCGAAGTAGGGATCACTCCAAACGCCATGTCCGAGTTGCTTTGGCTTGCTGTACCAGGTGTATTGCGGGTCTCCGAACCAGTCGTATACCGACCTGTCAATGTTGACTCGGCGCAACCCATTCGCGTTTCGACACACATAGGGCGCGAACAGCTCTCCCTCCGGCTTGCGCGTTCCGGGCTCGAAGGCCGCGCAGGCGCCATAGATGAGATCCATTTGCCCGACGTTTTTTTCCAGTTGTCGGTAAACTTCTTCGTCGGTCAAACGATCCGCCGACTCCATGAATCCTGCTGCTGTCTCCGCGACCCGCGCGGCCTCCCGAAGATAACCATCCAGACGCGCCGAATAGCTCGCCGCCAGGCGGGACATGGCTCTCTCGGCCTCCGCTCGCGACTGTTCGTGCAGGTTTATTCCTGCCAGGCCAAGAATCACGACGTAGATCAACAGCGTCGGCCCGGCAATCAACAGGATCATCTTGTGGCGAAGTTTCATAAGAATCGTCTGGTTCCTTTTTCGCCACGAGGGGAGTGGCTTTTGGTGCCGGTGCCATGCTCATGACCACCCCGGATTTAACAAAAGAATCGGCTCATTGCATTTGCGTTGTTTCTTTATTTACCGGAAGGAAATACAGACTTCCAATCGCTTTTCATATCCACCACGGTCCAGCCCCTTGCACTTGCTTCATCGAGACCCTTGTCGAGCTTGCCGATGGGCGATTCTCGGTCATAGGCGAACTCACGCACCTCGTCGGTGTGATGGACGTAAAGGCAGAAACGCGGTCCGGAGCCGGCGGAGGTCCACTGAAGCATTTGCAGATCGCCATCGGAATTTCCAAATGCGGCAATGGGGCGGCGACCTATGAACTTCTGGATGCCCACCGGCTTGCCTTCCTTGTCATCCACAAAATCTATGTCCGGAAGTTTGACCAGGACAGGCTTGCCGTTGTGCATTTCCAACTTGAGCTTGCCCATGCTGCCCACGACCTGTTCCGGTGGAATTCCATAGGCTTTCTCAACCCACGGCCGCATGAACTCGACGCCGCCACCGGAAACGATGAACGTTTTGAAGCCATTCGCGCGCAAGTAGGCGAGCAGTTCGAGCATCGGCTGATACACCATGTCTGTATAGAGTCGCCCGGTCTTGGGATGCTTCGCGGTGGTGATCCATTCGGTCACGATCTTTTCAAACTCGTCGGTGGTCATGCCGGCGTGGGTGGCCAGTACGATTTCGATCATTGCCTTTTCACCACCGGCCAGGGCGGCCTTCGCGTCACCCTTGATCAGGGAGGCGAATGGCTCCTTCTCCTTCCACTCCGGGTGCTGCGGCGCGAGCGCCTTGACGCGATCAATTGCGAAGAAGAATTGGAAATACATCGGCTGCTCCGCCCAGAGCGTGCCATCGTTGTCGAAGACAGCGATGCGCTCGGCGACCGGAACGAATTCCGGCGAGCCTTCCTTCGTGACTTTCGCAACGAAATCTACAATGGATTGTTTGGCTCGGCCATCATTCCACGATGGCAAAGCGTCAGCTGCCTGCGCAACGCCTGTCACAAATGCGAACGGACTGATCAGTGCGGCGACGAGCAGTGGGTGTTTGTGCGCGTTGTTCATGGCCGGACCCTTTCGGTGCGTTCTGGCCGATTCACCTATTTTCCGGACTCAAACGTGTCGTGTTCGTATTCGCGCCTGGATATCTTCGTGATCTCGGACGATTGCAGGGTGACCTTCGAGTTCGACTGTTCATCCTTAAACTCGACAAATCCCCGGCGCCGGCTGTGTTCCACTTTGCGCGTATAGTAGGCCTTTCTGGTAGCCGGATCAGTCACGCGGTAGTAATGGCTGCAACCAATCCCAGTCCACAGGAACAATACGCACAGAATAATCGCTGCGAGTCTGCTTCTGTTCATGCTCTTGAGAGTCTTATTCATGGGTTCTCCTCGTAACAATCGCATCGCCACTCTTTCAGGATTTCGGAAACAGAAACGAGATAAGGTCGAAATATGGTGCCAGCAGCGAATGCAGTCCTTGAACCTCGAGAAAGATCACGAATGCACCGCCGCCCAAAAAACCCAATAATGCAGTCCAAAACATGGTTCGTCTCCTCTTTGTGGATGTTGATAAGACTGTGTCGCACCCGATTGAGTGGATGCAGCCTTGTGAACTGGCTCAACCCTTTCTGCGTCGAAGCGTCATTGGACATCCTCAGACGCGGGAAAGCGCGACTCCAGCACCTAGCCGTTACATACCGGCAGTCCTATGAGTAAGCTCATGGTAACGACGAAAACAATCAACGCCACACACCCCAGTCCGTTTCGGACGCGCCGCGAAGAAAAGGTTCCGGTGATGCCGCCGAAGAAAAGTACGGACGCGAACATGAGCGTAAGCAAGACATATTTGCTGCATGCCTGCCCGGCCACCTGAGCCTCCATATTCAACAGGCTCGCATCCTTCCGAAGTCGCTCGGCGCTCTGCTCCTCCGCAAGAACGTACTCGGGCCTCTGGAGTGGCCCGGCTACTTGGGGGTCTGTCAGCACGCCGGCGGCGAGGCTGGCCTCAATCGCCTTGCGCAACTGAGGGCGCATGCGCGCGATGAGTGCGTCACTGGTCTGCGTGTCCTTCTCCCGAAGCGCGGACCAGTAGTTCAACAGTACGATTCCGTCAAACGTGCGCAACTGAAGCCCGACGATCGTATCTTCGGCCGCCTGTCGCTCGGCAGTGTCCGCAGATGCCTGCTTGGTGTTCTGGATTCCTCCCCATTGCCTCGCTTGATAACCGCACCAGGTGGAAGCAAGAGTGGCCAGGGAAAGGATGATGGCCAGCGCGAGCTCAAGGCGACCGCGACGGTTATCCTTCTCCACTGCAGCGAGCACTCGGCGCAGCAACGCATCTGTGTCATTGGTTTCGGTCTGCATCTGATCGGCAGCGTCCGATGGATTCGCACTCATGAGCCACTCTCAACAATAAGGTGTGACCCCGGGTAACTACCGTCTCCTGCCGCCTCCTCTCGTTGGCGCAAAGCGGGCACCGCCGCTCTGAAACTCATTGGTTCGGGCGGCGTTTTGTTCGCCGCGGTTGCGGGCTTCCGCCTGCTGCTGAAGTTCCGCAGAATTGAACCTCTCTGCCTGATTGGCTGCACCATTCCCTTGTGGGCGCGCTGCGCCTGAAGTGCCTTTGTTCGCCTGTTCCCAGCCGCTGCCCGTATTTTTGTATACGTTTCCGTCGTGTGACGCGTAGTAATCGCCACTCTGGCTCCTGGCGACAGTTGCGCCGTTACCGTATCTGCCTTGTGCAGTGGCCGCAGCCGCGCCGCTTGAAGTCTGAACTCTACCCGTGGTGCCGGCTGCAGTGGTCCGGTGGCTGGCGGTGGCCCACTTGTCACCGTTGGTAACGGCAGATGCACCCCAGGAGCCATACGGACTCGTTCCGCCGGCTCGCGCGGCGCCATTTCCCGTAACCGGATTGTACGCAGTACGGTATCCGGCCGCTCCATTGGGACCGTAGGCGTAGCCTGCACGCGAGTAAACGCCGGTGGAAGGGTTGTACGCAGCGGCATGTCCAGCGCCCCCGTAGGGCCCGTAGTACCTGCTGCCACTGATGTACCCCCCATACCCGCCATGATAAACAGCTCCACACCCGTAGGAGAAGAAACAGGGGCTGTATAGGTAGGCGGAGTAGTTGTCGTCCAGCGCCGCGCCCACCGCAATGCCGAGTCCGAACATGACCGCTCCAGTCGCCGCCACCGTCGCGCCGCTGTAGCCGGCCGTGTAGCCGGTGACGACGGTTGTGGGCGTGGATTCGTACACAGTGACGTAAGTGACGTTGTACATTGGGCTGGTGGGTGGAATGGTGTAGATGGCCTTCGGTACTGAATCGCAGACGGTCCAGTCGCCGTTGGGAGTCGGGGCCTCGAACCAAACGGCGTTGTAGCAGCAATAGTACTTGCCCCCGACCAGGAATACGTTGAAGGGCGAATTGTATGCATACTGAACGGTCGTGGATTCGATGGGCTGAAACTTGGGCGGACCGTCGTAAGTCACATCAACTTTGACGTCGGCGCGATGAATCGTGGCCTTCTGCGGAATCGAAGCCATGATGATAGCTTCATTTGCCGCCGCGGTGCCTGGCACGGCTACGAGAACATCGGCGTTGTCCGAGTCTTCCGGAATCTTTTTGAAGTCCGTGGGCAGCGAGCCGCTTGCAGCGGACCATGGACCGGCGACGGCGCCAGACTTAAACCATCGTCCGGCCGCGAGAAGGTAGAACTCCTTTTCTCGCGTGTGGTAAAAGAGTGTGCTTTCGGTGTTCGCCACGGCCATGAGACTCGTCCCTGCGATCGGCTCAAGCTCGGGTTCGCCATTGGTGACGATCAGTTCGGCGGGCTCGTGAGTCACGTACACCATGGGAACGTCTTTCGACGGTGCGCCGGGAATCGCGGCGCGGACGTCATTCCAATTCTCATCCGACGGAAGCGTTGACAGTGAGGGAGGGAGCGAGGAGGCGGAACTCCAGGGGCCCTTGTCGACATCGGCCGTAACCAGCCAGGATTTGTCGTTGAGCAAATAATATTTATTGGCGGCGGGATCAAGGAACACATCCCAGTTTGTGTTGATGGCGAACAATAGATCGTTGTTCGGCACCGGCTTGAAGCGCGGCTTGCCCATGAATATGACCAGGATCGCGGGCTTGTCGCTTGTCATGATCTTCGGGGGTGCAAGATTGACATCGACTTTTCGGACATCGACTTTGGATGGGTCCAACGCGGCGACGAGCCGGTCAAGCGAGACGGTCTGCGGGCGTTCGGCAGGCATGGCTGCGATGACGATGCCTTTGAGTCGTTCAACCTCGGCTGGCTCGACACCGGAGAAAGTCAGCCCCTCGAGCTTGCGGTCCGTCAGAATGACCAGTCGGTCGTCTAGGGCAATCTGTGTATTTGCGCTCACCCGTAGGACGCCCCAACTGCGGTCCTCGCTGCCCTTGGCTGCAACGGAAATTGCCGCGCGAAACGTGATGCGCTCGAATTTCGGCCACTCGTCCACTTGCGGCGCGTGAACCACGACCTCGTGCCCCTGAGCCTCAAACTGGCGAGGCCAGCCACGGTCCTGGGCCTCGTTGCCGGCTGAGGCGGGCTCCTGAGCCGTGGCCGGGACTGGCCCGAGGATGGCAACGGCTATGGTACCGATGAGCACCGCGGCGATCATCAGCGTTCGTGGGACTCTCATGATAAATCTCCGTTCCATCTTTTTTAAAAACACGGCCGCCTGCACTTACAGCAAACGGCGCGGTTTATCAATATAAAAAGTCAGGCGGCCCTTGTGGGCCGCCCGTTGTTACGGTCTCCAAGGCCTACTTGGAGCTGGTCTCCCTCAGCTTTTCCATCACTTCGTCGAGGTTGAAGCTGGCCGCTTTCTGACGCTGCGGAAACTCCTTGAACGTCATTAGGAACTTGCCCACATAATCTTGGGCGGGGACAAGCAGAAAGACGTGGTCCATGCACCAGTCGTAGTACGTGTTCGACGTGATGTCTGCTCGCTCATATGGGTCGGTTCGTAGGTTGAAAATCTTGGGAAGCCGCAAACTCACGAACGGCTCCGCCCAAACGCGCAGTGTTCCCTGGACCCGCTGTTCCATGAACACGAGCTTCCAGTTGTCATATCGCAGGGCAGTGACTTGCTGGTCGTCGTTGCAATAAATAAATGATTCGCGCGGACTCTTGGCCACTTGACCGGTCAAATAGGGGACAAGGTTGTCCCCGTCGAGGTGGACCTTGTAGGTCATGTCACCCACCTTGTAGCCCTTGAGCAACTTGTCCTTCACTTCGGAGTCACCTCCGATGGCGGCAAGGGTCGGCAACCAGTCGTGATGGCCGACGATCTCGTTGGAGACGCTCCCCGGCTTGATCTTGCCCGGCCAGCGAACCATGCACGGTACCCGGTAGGCACCTTCCCAGTTCGAATTCTTCTCATTGCGGAATGGGGTCATGGCTCCGTCCGGCCAGCTGTTCATGTGCGGGCCGTTGTCGGTGGAGTACATGACAAAAGTGTTATCCGCGATGCCCAAGTCATCCAGTGCTTTGAGGACAGTGCCGACGTTCTTGTCGTGGTCGATCATGGTGTCGTGATACGGACTCTGCCAGCGTCCAGCCTGTCCAATGCTCTCCGGCTTGGTGTGCGTGCGGAGATGCATGTGGCTGAAGTTCACCCAGACAAAGATTGGCTTGCCGGCCTTATTCTGCCGCTGGATGAAGTCCACAGCTCGATTGGCAACATCGTCGTCGATCGTCTCCATCCGCTTCTTCGTCAGTGGGCCGGTGTCCGTGCATACTTGCCTCCCCACTTTGCCGAAGCGTGGATCGACCGTCGCGTCGTCCTTGTCGCTCGCCTTACAGTCCAAAACGCCGCGCGGTCCGTATTTCGCCCGGAACGCCGGGTCCTTCGGATAGTCCGGGAGTTCCGGTTCTTCCTCGGCGTTGAGGTGGTAAAGATTGCCGAAAAACTCATCAAACCCGTGGACCGTGGGCAGGAATTCATTTCGGTCGCCAAGATGGTTCTTGCCAAACTGCCCGGTCGCATATCCCAGCGGCTTGAGCATCTCGGCAATGGTGGGGTCTTCTTTTTGCAGTCCGAGCGTCGCGCCGGGGAGTCCCACTTTCGTGAGCCCGGTGCGTAAGCCGTGCTGTCCAGTGATGAACGACGCCCGCCCTGCCGTGCAGCTTTGCTCAGCGTAGTAGTCGGTGAAGATCATCCCTTCTTTGGCGACACGATCAATGTTGGGCGTCCTGAAGCCCATCAATCCCATCGTGTAGGCGCTGATGTCAGACTGTCCAATATCGTCACCCCAGATGATGACGATGTTGGGAGGTTTCTTTGTGGTCGCACCGCTGGCAGGAGCCTGCGCATAGCTTCGCAGAACGGCGCCGGCACCAAAGGCAAACACCGCCAGCAGAATCACTCGAAGAGTTGTTCTCATATATTCTCCCTTTAAGAGTTCGAACCCGTGCAGGTCTATTTTCCTCACTTGGCTGTGCGCACGCAACGGAACCCCAGATGATTTGTCCCGGTATTGACTTCGCCCTTGCCCCGGGTGCCGACCATGTACCGCGTGCAATATTGGTCGGTGCACAGGAACGACCCGCCACGGTGGACTCGTTTCTTCTCGGCAGGTTCCGAAGGATCAAAAGGCGTGTCGGGCCCCTTTGGATTGCGGGCCACACTGCCTGACGCCGCCAGAAGCGCAAAGTAGTCCGGCCGGTACCAGTCGCTGCACCATTCCCATACGTTGCCCGCCACGTCAAAGAGGCCGTAACCATTGGGCGGGAACTGCCCGACCGGAGCGATGCCGGCAAAACCGTCCTCGCCGGTATCCGTGACGGGAAACGTTCCTTGATAGATGTTGGCCATAAACTTGCCGTGGGGGCGGAACTCGTTGCCCCAGGCATAGAGTTTTCCTTCGGCGCCGCCGCGCGCTGCGAATTCCCATTCTGCCTCTGTGGGAAGCCGTTTCTGTGCCCAGGCGGCATAAGCCATCGCATCCGGGTAGGCGACATGAACGACCGCGTACTGTTCATGTCCCGTCAGATCGCTGTCCGGACCGAGTGGGTGCCGCCAATTGGCGCCCTTCACGTAGCTCCACCACTGAAAATGATCGTTGAGCGGTACAGGATTCTTCGTTGGCGCAAACACCACCGAGCCGGCGACCAGATTTTCAGGCGGAGCTTCGGGGAAATCCTCCGCCTTGGGTGTAAGCTCCGCGATGGTGACATAACCGGTGGCCTTCACGAATTCCAGGAATTGGGAGTTGGTGACTTCGGTCTTGTCCATCCAGAACCCGTCAACGTAAACGCGGTGAATGGGTTGCGCATCGCGTGTGACGCCCGGCAGGCCGCACAGGGACTCCCCGGATTCGTCACTGCCCATCCCAAACTCGCCACCCGGGATCCACACCATTCCGTCCGGTGCCGCGCCCGGTGGTTGATTCGCGTTGGGGTGAGTAGGCTGCAACTCATCGCCGGCATGCACAGTTTCGACTCTCCGCGTTGCCGAACCAGTGCCAGTTTCCTTGGGTGACCGGAGATAGGGACCCAAGCTAAAATAACCAAGCACGGCCGCCAGCATGACTACAAATGGCATGGCCAACTTTCTAACTGGCTGACGCGGGGTTGTTCGTGAAAGTTTCTTACTCATCGCAGATTACAATAATGCGACCTTGATCAGGTTCTTTCGAAGTCCCACGATGGGAATGAGGGCAGGTACGCATCGCATACCTGCCCTCGTCTTTCGGCTCAATTCGAATTGTATCGGTGCCCCGAATGTGGCTCGTTGAAGCCTATTCAGCCACTCGCGTTAGCGTCAGATCGCCGCTTGGGAGCGTGACGCTTCCATTTTGAAATTCGATGTTCTGAGAAAGTGAGCCATCAATCGTGTTTTCATCAGCGGACAGCGTGCCTTCAAAAACGCTTGTGCCTACAAGTGCAGGAACGGTGACGGTTACCTGATCGCCGCTCACTTCGGTCGTCGCGCCGGTTCCATCAAAGGTGGCTACTGCACCCGCTGGTGCTGTCGCTGTGATCTCCGTCAATTGGCCGGACGAATCAAACGTCAGCCGAACATCGTACCCTTCCAAGTCGCCCGGCACGGCGAATTCGGCCTGCCAGGTGCCTTCTAGTACAGCCGCAGGATTCGGCGCGGGAGCGAAAATATTGCAACCACTGATCGCAACGGACGCCACCAACACAAAACCTCTCATCAACGATTTCATGATTAATCTCCAAAAAAGTTCCAACTCTTGAGAATGAAGGCGCACCGATGCGCCGACTGATCTATGCTCGAAAAGCCAATTGGAAACCACGGTTCAAGTCTTGGCCAGTCCAATGTGCCCTTCACCATTGCGGGCCGATCCGCCCCTCAGCCCAAGCCCGGCTTGCCACCATTGTGTCCGTGTCACGCCATGGGTCAACCCGCAGTAGCCTCATTGGGCGTTTCCGGTGCGGTGGGTACTCCGAATTCGTGAGTTAGTTTCGAAAAAATATCCCCTTCAAGCGAAAGAATTGAGTAGGCGTCAGTTCATCTTACCAATTTGGGCAAGTATGCAAGATCAGGCAATGCTGTAGCGATCGTATTTCTGGATGGGGTCTACTGCAACCCTGGATCAACCAACCTTGATTGAGTAGTTCGTGGTATTGCATGGCCGGGCATTGATGAGCATAGGCGGTGTTTGTTTATGAGTGCAAATCAGCTGCGGCGAGATACAATCAGTTTCGATGGAAAGAACGCAAAAAACAACGTCCAGACCAATGGCTGTGGAATGGAGCACATCAGGAACCCCGGTATTTCAAACGATTGCAAATCATCTGGAACCGTTTGTGGAACTTGCGCCCTTATGCCGGCGCTTGTTGGCGGTGCTTCGCGCGCTTCCGAAGGCCGTGCAAATGGATCTTCTTGAAGACCCTAAGTTTCGAATTGCCCTGGACGATTTTGTTCCGGGTAAAGGGCGGACGGTCTGGCTGGCTACTCCGGAACCCGCCGGAAACGGAAGCCGGTGCGTGGTGTTAAAACCCAAACTCGCACATTGCCCGGAAGGGTTTGCATGCTACGTCATTGCCCATGAACTTGCCCACGCCTTTTTGCGCAACGGTGGGTGGGGCGATGTCATGGACCCTGAGGTCGCAGCAGACACGCTTGCCTCCAGTTGGGGTTTTCCCAGGCCGCGATCCGATGCAGCGTAGAGCTGCTGCACTGATCGGTCCTCACATCTCCAACGCCATGACAATCTGCGTCAAACGGAAACTTCTGCGAGTTCGCGCCGGTGAAAGAGGAGGATGGCCAGGCCCAGGACGACCAGGGTACGAATCAATGTGAGGTCGGTGATGGCCTGGAGGACCCATACGAGGCTGACGTTGCGGCCGGTGACGAGTTGCTCAATGGCGTCGTAGCGGGAAAAGTCGGGGATGATCCAGTACAGGCCGTTGAACACCATCGTGACTGATTGAACAATGAATTCCTTGAGCGATGTAAACATGCCAACCTGATCGGCTGAGGCCATGTCGAGGGCATCGATAAGAAAGCCATGCAATCCCGCAAGGACGAAGACCGTGAAGGAGACGAGGCATGCGACGGGGAACGAAAACACGGTGACGGCCAAGACCGCAACCGCCGCCAGGAACATCAGTTTGCAATAGATGAGAATGAGCAGACGGAAGAGGTTGCCCTCGAAGGAGCCGACGGTGAAAAGGATTTCAATGGGATCCGAGGCGCGAAACTCGATGATGTTGGGCCAGGTCTGTTCGTTGGGAAAGAGATTGGCGTTGGCAAACTTGACTTTGAGCGTGTGGTCCTCCGCAACGGCATCGGCGGCGGAACGGACGGTGTGATAGCGTCCTACGATATGCCGCACTTTGGCCGTATAGGTGGGCGTACCCTTGAACGGATCACCGAATTGCCATACAGCGCGGAAGATTTCGTCGGGCGGATACTGACTGACCTCCGTCTTGTAGCGTAGCTGGATGAAATTCTCCGGGGAACGATCGACGAGGATGTTTTCGAAATCGAAGGTTCGCGTATTCGTAGGTCCCACGACTCGCCAGCGGGCTTCATACTTGGCGGCCAGTCGGCGCTTTTCCGCCGCGGCGTCGAAATCGGGGCGATTGGCGTATTCGCCGCCTTCGAGGTTGGTCTGGAATTCCAGTTCGGCATCTTCCGAGAAATCCGGGACGATCATTTTGCCCGCGTGACGGGCGACGAGCACTTCGTTTTCCAGTTCCAGTGCGTCAAATCGCGGCTCAAGCGGCGGATGAGTGCGTTTGATGTAATGAACCATGCCATAGACGGCCAGTCCCGCCCCCGCGAGAAACCATGCATTGAGCAGTGAGATTCCCAGCCATTTCCCCACAATATATTCCCAGCGGGCGATGGGTTTCGTGGCGACGAGATAAATCTGACGGGTGGTGATGTCGTCGGAAATGGACCGCGAAAGGAATATCGTGAGAAACCCAAGTGCAAGCCCGGTGCCGGCCAGTCCGTAGGTCATGAAGCTTTGGACGGCGCCGGTGAGCGTAGCGTCACCGGATATGAAAAACGGAAGGCCCAGCACGATGATGGCGATGAAGGCCAGGAAGACGACCGCGATTTTCATGCGGATGCCTTCCGAAATCATTTGCCTTGCGACAGCCCAGATGCGACTCAATCTCGGTCTGCTCCTGCATACGGGTCATCATCAATCGGTTTTTTCAGCAGCGAGTCGATGACATTGCGGTCGGCGGCGGGGCGTTCTCTCGGAGCCGCTGGCTTTCGCAATGGTGACGGCGCTGCGGATGGGGGAGGTTCTGGTTGTTTTGCCGCGCGATCGGGGAGCAGCTCCTCGATCAGCTTGCGCTCGACAGACTCCTTGGTTGCGGACGGCGGCGCGCTGGGCCTGACGGCTTGAGTTTGCCGTGATGCAACCATCAGCTCGTCCACGATGCCGCGCGTGGGTTCGGTCGGCTTCTGAAGAAAGTCGGGGATTTCCCCGCCTTTTCGTGCGCCGGACGTCCGCAGATTGGCGGCCTGGGCTTCTTCGATGATTTTGAGGAAGAAGTCTTCGAGTCGGACGCGAGGGTGCCACACTCCGACAACCTCCTTGGCTTCGAGCCGCTGGATCAATGCCCGAACCTGCTTGAGCGTCTCGTCGCTGAGCGGTGGGGTGGTGATTTGGGTGACATCCTTTTCGTCCAGCAGATCGTCAATCCTGCCGGCAGCACGCTCCTGACCACCGTAGAGAATCGCAACGCGATCGCACACATCCTCTACGTCGGCCAGGATGTGGCTGGAAAGCAGGATGGTTTTACCCTTCCGGCCCAGATCGCGGATGACGTCCTTGATCTGTCTTGCCCCGACGGGGTCAAGGCCGCTGGTGGGTTCATCAAGAATCAGAAATTCCGGATCGTTGATGAGCGCCTGCGCCAGGCCGATTCGACGCTGCATGCCCTTGCTGTACTCGCCGATGCGGCGGCGGGACTCATGCCGCAGGCCAACCATGTCGAGCAGTCGTTCGGACCGGTCGCGGCGGATTCGTGCCGGCAGATGGAATAGCCGTCCGAAGAAGTCCAGCGTTTCATGGGCGACGAGGAAACGGTAGAGGTACGATTCCTCGGGAAGGAAACCGATGCGGCTCTTTACGGACACATCAGTCGGCGGCTTGCCGAAGACTGAGATTCGACCCTTGGTCGGGTAGAGCAGCCCCAGCAGCATTTTGATGGTGGTTGTCTTGCCCGAGCCGTTGGGTCCCAGCAGTCCGAAGATTTCGCCGGGGCGGATTTCAAGATTGAGGTCTTTGACGGCCTCGACGCGCGGACGCTTCCAGAAGTCGCGGAAAGTCTTGCACAGGCCCGCTGTTTGGACGACAGGTTGATCCATGGTGCGAGTCATGATTGATTGGGTGGATCGGTCCCACCCTGCATCCTAATTCTCGTCGTCGGGCCCCAGCGGAACGAGTTTTTCCGGCCTGAGCTTCGTTGCGTCGAATTCCTTGGCCCGAAGTTTTTTCGATTCCTCTATTCGAGTTTGTTCGGGGTCAAGCGGTACGTGCAGCCGAAACTGGCTCTTGCCGGGCCGGTACATCTTGGTCACGCCAGGGTATCGCAGGATGGTCTGGAAAGTTTCTTCCCATAAGCGCCCGACGAGTAATTGCGGGTTTCGTTCGAATTCAGGGGTCAGCGTGTTGTACAGTTCAACGTCGGCTTTCATCTGTCCCACGGCGACCGCCTGGTACGCGCCTGCATCCTTGATTTTTCGTCCGGCATGGCCCTCGACGTTGCTCGTCAACAGCGTATCGAGTTCCTTCTTCAGGGCGTCGATTGGTTCCTTTTCCTGTCTGGCCGCATCGATTGCATCTAAAACCTCGATGAGTCGGGCATGAGCCGCACCGGCGGCCTCGTTGAGAATCGTCGTGCGCTTTTGTTCGGCGTCGCGAATGCGGGATTGTTTTGCATTCTCGGCACGCTGCGTGTTGTCGAACGCGTCGCGCACCGGAATGGGCGGCGTGGTCTCGAACATTTCTACCCGCGCGACCTTGAGGCCGGTCTTCAATTCGGCGAGTCGTTCATTGGTGCGCAGCGCCATTTCGATTTGAACGTGATCCACGTTGGTGCGGATCAGCTCTTCGGCTGTCATTTCACTGGCAATCTGAATCGCCGACGTTTCAACCATGAGTTGGATCAAATCTTCAGCAGCCTCGAGCTCCTTCGTTTTGATCGTGGAAATGTAGGAGCGCACGTCGTCAATTTTGTATGTGACCTTCCATTGCACATGGACCAGCCCTCCGTCAGATGTGACCAGTGCGCCATCGAGGGCGGGATGCAGGCCGTCGCTGCTGCGGATGATCATGGCCAGCGGCTTGCCTTCCTCTTCGGGACGACGGAAGAACGTCTGACTTTTGACTTTGAGTTCGTTGCTCTTTTTCGTCGGGAGGGGAATGATTTCGTCGATTGGGTAGGGCAGTGCCCAGACCAGTCCGGATTCGATGGTGCGCGGCTGAAGGCTGCCAAGGCGAAGCATCAACGCCTGCTCGTGACTATCGACGCGCCGCACATTGGAAAAGAGATAGAGAATAACCAGCAGCGCCATGATCGCTTTGAGGATGCCAAAGCTCGATCGCAGGGCGTCGGCCAGCGATTGGTTCGCAGCGTCGAGCGGCTCCTCGGGCAGGTCCGGATTGCGATGCCCGTGATGATCGTGATCATGACCGTGGTCATGGTCGTGATCATGATCGTGAGAATGATGATGGTCGTCGTGTTGGTGCACGTTTAGTCTTTCTTCGGTGTAGCGGGGGCGTCATACTTCTGACCGGGAACAACTCCCATGTTCAGCGGTTGAGGCGCTGAACCCGGGACAACGCGCGCTCTCGCATCGGCGTCGAAGACGTCCCACGGCGGTTCGCCGGCGTCCAGAATCAACGTGGTGCGTTCCCGCAGCGCCTCAGCCACGGTGCGCAATTTGTCGAGGAAAATCCGCAATTCGGGGTGCTTGGTGAATTCCTTGTAATACTCGCCGACCACGGCCTCAGCCTCCGCGCGGATCGTTCCGACTTTTTCCTCGGCGGCAGCGAGGATGCGCGACTGCGCTGCCGAGGCCTCTGCGAGAATGTCGTTGGCGCGGGCGTCGCCCTCGGCGATGTAACGGGCGGCCTTGGCCTGTTCGTGGGCTTTCATGCTGCTGAATATCGCGCCGGTCACAGATTGGGGCAGGCCGAGCTTCTTGATGCCAAAGCCAACGATTTCAATTCCGTACTCGGCAGAAACGTCTCTGGCCACGGCAGCGCTGATTTCCTGTTCGATCTCCCGCAATTTGCGTCGCGCCGGGTCCGTGGTGACCAATTCGTCGAACGAGTGCCGGCCGATGACCGCCTGGCGTTGTGTCACGATGGTCGTGCGAAGTTTGCGTTCTCCATCCTGCTCGCCGCCAGGAAAGTTGGTATGGAATCTCGACGGATCGGTGATTTTCCACAGCGTGAATGTGGTCAGCAGCAGATTCTTCCCGTCCACCGTTCGCGTTTCTTCGGTCTTGTCTTCAAGTGTCTGAATGCGCTTGTCATAGCGGACTACGCTTTGGATCGGGGCAGGCCACTTGAAGTAAAGCCCCGGCTGCGTGATTGCGTCCTTGGCCGGGCTGCCCCACGTCTTGCGGATTGCGACTTCGGTGAAGCGAACCTGAAACGTACACATGTAGAGGACTAGTACGGCAGTCAGGAAGGAGGCCGCAATGATCGTTCCGAAGTTTTTCACTGTTTGCCTCCCACCGAAAGGTCTTTCCTGTTCATCGTGAGAATTCTCGTCATGGTTTCCTATTGTTTCGTCTTGCTCGTTGCTTCGTCGAGGACGCGATCCAGACCTCCCTGGGCGGCGGTTTCATATTCGACGATGACGTTGGAAGGATCGCCGACGATCAAAAACTTGCGCGGTTCGGACAGATTCCGATACATTTCCAGAAATTTTCGCTGCCGCATCAAGTCGGGAGCCGCTTCAAACGCAGCCACGTCAGTTCCGAAGGCACGGGCCTTGGAGGCGGCCATGGCGATCTTCTGGATGGCGTCCGCCTTGGCGTTGGCCATTTCGGCCGCCGCTTTTCCACTCAGCGGAGGAATTGCTTTCGCTGCGTTGCCCAACAACAGGTCATTGACTTGCTGATCTGCCTCGGCCAGTGCCTGCGGCGACGGCTTGGACTGATGTCGGAGTGTGTCGCGCTTTTCGATGGCTTCGTTCAACGCCAGAGCCCGGGACTCGGTACCCGCAACAGAAATCAGGGTTTTCCGTGCTTCGCCTTCAGCCGTTTCAATGGTGGCGGAACGCTGAGACTGCGCATTGACCACAGCCAGAAAAGTCTTTGCCACATCATCTTGTGCCGGAGGGTGCGCATCGCGAATCCCGGCGGAGACGATTTCAATGCCAACTTGGAGTTTGTCTAATTGTTGTTGCAAATGACCCTTGAATGTCTGGTTGAACTCGGAGCGACCCGGGCCCATCAGGTTGTCGATATCCGTGCTGGCTGCGAAATCGGAAAGTATCTGGTAGCCAACGCTTTCCATCAGTCCTACAGGATTGTTGTAGTTATTGAGAAACTTGACCGGATCGTTCACGCGATAGGCGATGGGCACGGATACCATGAGCAGGCTCACGGCCACGCTCTGCGAGTCGCCTTTGGATGGTCGTTCAGCCGGCCTGGCCGCCCGAGACGCGGCCTCGTCTTCGGTCCGCGGCGACCCGACGAGCAGCATCAGTTCCGGGGCGGCGTTATGTTCCTCTGTCCATACGATGGCGTCCTTCGAATGTTCATCTTTCTTGGTGCTGATATCACCGAGAACGGACTCGCGGATATGTCTGGCGGGGGCGCGATAGGCGATGTCGACCGGGAAGGGCAGCTTCAAATGCAATCCCGGCTCAAGCACGGTGGGGGGGATGGTGATCGGTCGGCCGAATCGCTCGACGACGACGGCCTCGCCCGCGTCCACGATGACAATGCTCGTCAATGCAAGGACGATCACCAGAGTGCAGACGACAATCGGAAGGAGCCACTGCTGCAACAGCTTGTAAAACCACGTGGAACTGACTTCAAATCCGAACTGGTAATTGATCGTCTCAGCAATGGATTTGGCGATTCCGCCCGGATCGGCAATCAACGAGAGAATGCGACTGTCGAAGGAGGGTCGCGGAACAGTTCCGGGAACTCGGGGCCGATAGAAATCCAAGGCAAAATTGATGGCAAGTTCAATTCCGACTACCAGCAGCGACACTCGAATTGCGTAGGCTACCAGCGGTTGAGCCCAGGTGATGTTGTCGGTCGCGCCAAGCGCGATCGCCAGGGCAAGACAGAAAACGGCGTTGCCCGCCATGAAGCTTCCCCCGGCATGGAGGAGGCGAAACGCCGGTATTCGGGAAAGCACAACGCAGTAATGCGCGGCAAGAAAGGAAAAGAATCCCACCGCGACGACGAACCACATGATGAGCGTGGGATTCGCGGCCTTACGAACGCCGCCAACGGGTTCCCAGGCCTGTGCCAGCGTCCACGGCCAGAAGAAAAACTGTCCGACAATCAGCAGGATCGCCACCAGGACTGTCACACCCGGCAGCATCCATTTGATCATCCAGCGAAGTCGGTTACGCTCCAGCAGCAAGGCCTCGTCGTCAACCTCAAAGATGGAGTCGGCGGCGCCGGATTCGCGTGCCCGGCGAAGTTCGGCGGTTTCCAATTCCTCAGCACCGACGCGGCCCAGTTGCTTGAAAACCAAATAAGAAATGGCCCAGATGGGGAGTCCGGCGAGCATCCACCGGGAGAGCGCGATGGCGGCATCGGATTTGGACCAAAGCCCCAATCCGAGCATGGCTCCAAAGGAGGTCAGTTGAAGAAGGAATCCCACCGCAGCAATATGCCTTGCACGTCGATCGCCGGTGGGAATGGTCTGACTCATGCTTTTTCCAACTGTTCCGTTTGCTCAATGAACCAGGGTCCGGCACGCTCGTATCGAATGTAAGCTCTCAGCCTGGCGTTTGAAAACGCCAAGCTTACAGTAGGATGTTTCCAGTGCCAATGTGTGCCACCGTAGCTGAGTGATCATGTTCCGACGACTCTACACCCTGGCGGCCAACACCTTTGTCGAGACAATTCGACAACC
Source organism: uncultured Phycisphaera sp. (assembly GCA_964501365.1). Lineage (GTDB taxonomy): Bacteria > Planctomycetota > Phycisphaerae > UBA1845 > UBA1845 > CAZAMB01. Next base: position 45,588 of record CAZCST010000035.1, read on the forward strand.
CATCTACGGAGTCATTCTGCTGGTCACAGCGGCCCTGATGATCTTCAACGTTTCGCTGGCCGCCTTCACGCTGGACGATGACGACAAGCTGCTGCTGGACCTGGGACTCTCTACGCTCCTGCTGAGCGGATTGTTCTTGGCAGCCTTCAGCGCCGCCGGGGTGATCAGCCGGGAAATCGAGAACAAGACCGTTCTAAGCGTGATTACCAAGCCGATCAGCCGCCCTGTTTTCATTCTGGGTAAGTTTTTGGGGTTGCTCGCGGCATTGGTACTGGCCTATTACCTCAGCTTTCTGGTTTTCGTCCTGGCGCAGCGGCATGGAGTCTTGCAAACCACCACTTCCCCTTGGGATTGGCCTGTGCTTACCTTCGGTTTTGGAAGCCTTGTGCTCGGGGTGCTTGCCGCGGCATTTTGCAATTACTTTTATGGGGCCGACTTTCCCACGACCGTTATGGCGTTTGTCGGACCGCTTCTGACCATCGCCGTGATTCTGGTCGGGAAGTTCAGCGAGAAGTGGGCCGTCATTCCCTTTGGAAGCAATTTCGTTGGCGGACAGGTGGTCATCGCCGCCTATCTTGTGATGCTCATCGTGATTGTCATTGTTGCGGTCGCAGTGGCGGCTTCAACCCGGTGTCGGCAACTGGTTACGCTGTTGATTTGCACCGGTGTGCTGGGGCTGGGCATCGTCAGCGATTATGCATTTGGGCGGCGGGCGGACGACTCGTGGCTGGCTTCGGCTGCGTATCACCTTGTGCCCAATGTCGGGCCGTTTTGGGTGCTGGAGGGTTTGCAAGCCGGCTCCGCGGCGACGATCGTGCCGTGGAATTACGTGGGCTACACGACGCTCTACGCCGCGCTGCTGACGATCGGAATTCTCTCCGTCGCCATCGCGCTCTTCCAAACCCGCGAGGTCGGCTAGGTGGTTGATTGCGGTGATGTAACGTCGCGTCCAATCCAGCAACGATTCGTCAGAGTAATCTACATTCCAATCGCCGCGCCGGGTTTTTTTCATCTCGTCGGACTCGCGGCAGGCGTTGTGGTTTCGGCGATCTTGAGTGCAGTGCTTCTGGGGGTTCCGAGTCTTCTGATACCCATCCCTCTGCCGGATAAAGTGAGTGACGCCATCAAGATCGGACCGTTTGTGTTGGCCATCCTCGTAGGACCGGTGATTTGGATGTACGCCTACAACTCAATGCGCCACAAGCGCGCTATGAAACCCACGCAATATCGCACGGATCGATTAACCAGGGTTATCCAGCATCCGAAAGCCCGCGAGCGTTTGCCTCATCGTTGGATCGAGTACTTCTTACGAGAGACTCCTCGGAGCGACCGAAGAGTGGCCCAGTTCTTCGCTTCCATTGCAAAAGAGCATTGTATTGTCATCGCTCCACGGCGCGGCGAACAGGCGCCTCGCCCGCTTCGAAGAAATCTCGCCTTTGAGCCAATCGAGCTTTTGGGCGCAAGCGAGCGCGCCATGCATCTATGTGAACAGCTTTTCGATCCCGATGGAACATATTCCGACGTGCAAGAACTTTCATCACCGGCGAAAATACGTAAATCGATCTTGCCGGTATTCTTGAGTTTGTTGAATGGCCTTGGGGTGGTGTGGTTTTTCTTCCACTTTTTGTTTTCTCCTCTACTTCGTGGGAGTGCGCCCAATCCTATTCTTGTGGTCTGTTTCGTCCTCTTGGGTGCGATAACCCTTTACTCCGGCATTTTCACCGAAAATCGTTGGTGGGTTGCTCCGGGTGCATTGCTTTGCCGCCGAATACGTCGGTTCGGCAGTCGGGTTGATTCGTTTCGTTGTACTCCGGCTACAACGCCGCTCTTGCTTGACTTGCGTGCAAATAGGGGGTTCGTAGTAGGATCTGAAAAAGTGCGCCAGTTCAATGGAACACCTATCGGGTGCTGGTTGGTTCTTGCGGGATGGCTTAGCGATGTTCCGCCGCCAAATGACCTGGAAGTCCAGCATTTTCTCGGAATCGAGAGTTAAGAATGGCATCATCCAGCAACGGCGACAGCGCATCAGGGCCTTGCATCCGCACGACGAGTTACTGCTTGCGCCACGAAGCCCAGCGCAGTGACTACTAAGCCGGCCGCGATGCCATAGACGCCATAAAACGCGCGCACATCATAGGTTTCAGTTCCACTCCGGGTAGCATCCAGCAGTTTTTCGAGTCCCAGTCCGTGGGGGAGGATGATCATCCCGACCGCAATGGCGACCATGCCCAGTGCGGCCAGCTTAAGCCACATCGACGATCGCCGCGCCGCACCGCTGGCCCGCAGTCCGCTGTGTTGAAATCCATACGACGTGTACACCGACATTCCCAAGACGAGCCAGCCGACGAATCGCCACCATGACGCCGGAGGCAAATAGTAAATCAAGCCCAGGCAGGATGCCGCTCCAAGGCTGGGAAGCAGCACCGGGCCTCCCGGAACCCGAAACGGGCGGCGCCGTAGCGGATCACGAAATCGAAGGATGATGATTCCGGTACAGACAAGGACAAACGCAAACAGCGTGCCGATGTTGGTCAGGTCCACCATTTCGTCGATGCTGGAAAACGAGGCCAGAATTCCAACAATCAGGCCTGTGATGATCGTCGTCACATACGGAGTGCGAAATCGTGGATGGACCTTTGCAAACGGGGCGGGCAGCAATCCATCGCGGGCCATGGCGAAAAAAATGCGCGGCTGCCCCATCTGAAAGACCAGTAAGACGGCCGTGTGGGCCACCACAGACCCGAACGCGACAATGGCCGAGGCCCAATTGGCTTGCGGAGCCACATGATTGAGCGCCAGTGTGAGCGGCTCAGCCTGTTCGGTGGCTAGTCGCGTGCGAAGCTCGGCGTAGGGCATGATTCCGGTAAATACAGCCGCGACGGCTACGTATATGACCGTGCAGATGATGAGGGATGCAATAATGCCGATGGGAAGGTCTCGTGACGGATTGCGCGATTCCTCGGCGACGGTGGATACGGCGTCAAAGCCGATGTACGCGAAAAACACCACGGCCGCGCCCGCCAGAGTTCCCGTCCAGCCATTGGGCTGAAACGGCGTCCAGTTCTCCACCATCTTCCCCGGCGATACGAAATAGAATGCCAACGCCACGAAAAACGCGAGAACGAGAATCTTGATGCCGACCATGACCGCGTTGAAGCGGGCGGATTCACGAATACCCCACACAAGGACGGCCGTGATGGACATCACGATAATGAATGCAAGGACGTTGCAAACGATGGGTACGCCAAAAATATGGGGGGCGCTTTCGAGCAGCCCGGGGATTTTGGCGGCCGTTCGATAGTCTACCGCCAGCCACTGTGGAAAGTTGATCCCAATATCGCCGAGAAACGTGCGAAAATAATTGGCCCAGCTGATGGCGACCGCCACGTTGCCGATGGCGTATTCGAGGATCAGGTCCCAGCCGATGATCCAGGCAACAAATTCGCCCAGCGTTGCATAGGAATAGGTGTATGCCGATCCTGAAATCGGCACCATCGAGGCGAATTCGGCGTAACACAGCGCCGTCAACCCGCACACCGCCGCAGTGATGACGAACGAAAGAGTAAGCGATGGGCCGGCGCCAAGTCGCACTGCGTCCCCCGCTGCGGCCGTGCCGACGGTTGCAAAGATTCCTGCGCCGATGATTCCGCCGATCCCCAGGAGCGTTATGTGAAACGCCCCGAGCGAACGACGTAGCGTGGTCTGCTGATGATCCGCGGTGGCCAGAATCGCGTCGAGACTCTTTGTGCGAAATAATCGACTCGCCATACGCAGTTCAATCCGTGGAGGGGCTCAAGGAATTCTCGTCGTGTTCAACTGATTCAGCGATTCGACGCAAGGTCGCGGAAGCGTACCCAAGGGCTTTCAACGCGGCAAGATGCACAAAGCCCTCCAAGTCTTGCCGGAGATCCGGAGTGGGCAGTGATTTTGACTTTGGCGTGCGGCTCGTATAATGCGGGCGTGTCGCTAGGTGTGCTCGCCGGCGTGGCGGGCTGAGAGAGTGCCTACGAACCTGATCAGGCAGTTTTTGCGGCGATGCTGCGAGACGACCTGCGGAGGGAAGCGACGAATGCAAGTCTCACACAATACAGCGCAAAGTTCAAAATCCGCCGCCGTTTCCCCAGGTTCCTCCTTTTCACTGCTTTTTTTGAACCTTGAGCTTCAAACTTTTACATTGGAGTTTTGAAATGCCGACCACGACGAAAACAAAACGCCCCAAGTCGGAACAACCGCCGCTGACTACTATCGGCGCGTTTACCGGTTCGCGAAAAATCTACGTTCCGGGTCGCATTCACTCCGATATCCGTGTGCCTATGCGAGAAATTGCCTTGACGCCCTCGCAGGCCGTCCAAGCCGCCGGAAACGGACATGCAACCGCAAATCCGTCGCCGACTGTCTACGATACTTCAGGACCGTACACCGACCCAGATGTGGCGATCGACTATGAGAGAGGGCTTTCGCCGCTTCGTCGTCAATGGATCATTCAGCGCGGAGATGTCGAATCAATCGACAATCGACAATCGACCATCAACCGCTCCGCGCCAAGCTGGGTCGCAACGTCTCTCAGATGCACTACGCGCGGAAGGGCATCATCACTCCCGAAATGGAATTCGTCGCCATCCGCGAATCGCAGCGCTGCGACGCATATCGCGAACTTGTCGCGAAACAACACGCGGGCGAAAGCTACGGTGCGGCCATTCCCCGCGAAATCACGCCGGAATTCGTCCGCGACGAGGTCGCCCGTGGCCGGGCGATCATCCCCGCCAACATCAATCACCCCGAATCCGAACCAATGATCATTGGCCGCAACTTTCTGGTGAAAATCAACGCCAACATCGGCAACTCCGCCCTCGGTTCCTCGATTGACGAAGAAGTCGAAAAAATGGTCTGGGCCATCCGCTGGGGGGGCGACACCGTCATGGACCTCTCCACCGGCAAGAATATTCACGAGACTCGCGAGTGGATTCTCCGCAATTCGCCCGTACCCATCGGGACTGTTCCGATCTATCAGGCCCTCGAAAAAGTCGGCGGCAAGGCCGAGGAACTCAGCTGGGACATTTTCCGCCAGACGCTTATCGAACAGGCTGAGCAGGGGGTCGATTACTTCACAATCCACGCCGGCGTGCTGCTCCGATATGTGCCATTGACCGCAAAACGCGTGACCGGCATCGTCTCTCGCGGCGGCTCGATCATGGCCAAGTGGTGCCTCTCCCACCATCAGGAGAATTTCCTTTACACGCATTTCGAGGACATCTGCGAAATCATGAAGGCGTACGACGTGTGTTTCTCGCTGGGCGACGGACTTCGCCCCGGCTGCATTGCCGACGCCAACGACGCTGCGCAGTTCGGCGAGCTCGATACCCTCGGTGAACTCACGCAAATCGCCTGGAAACACGACGTGCAGACCATGATCGAAGGCCCCGGCCACGTTCCCATGCACATGATCAAGGAAAATATGGACCGCCAGCTTGCCGTTTGCGGCGAAGCCCCGTTCTACACCCTCGGCCCGCTCACCACTGACATCGCTCCCGGCTACGACCATATCACCAGTGCGATCGGGGCGGCCATGATCGGCTGGTTCGGCACGGCGATGCTCTGCTACGTCACCCCCAAGGAACACTTGGGCCTGCCCGACCGCGACGACGTCCGCGAGGGAGTGATCGCCTACAAAATCGCCGCCCACGCCGCCGACCTGGCCAAGGGCCATCCCGGTGCCCAGCTCCGCGACGACGTGCTGAGCAAGGCCCGCTTCGAGTTCCGCTGGGAGGACCAGTTCAATTTATCGCTCGACCCCGACCGCGCCCGCGAGTTCCACGACGAAACGCTCCCGCAGGACGGCGCCAAAGTCGCCCACTTCTGTTCAATGTGCGGCCCGCAGTTCTGCTCCATGAAAATCACCCAGGACGTCCGCGACTACGCGGCCAAACTCGCCGTCAGCGAATCCGAAGCGATCCAAATCGGCATGGCCGAAAAAGCTATGGAATATCGGTCGGAAGTAAGATAGGTCGGGCGCGCCGGTAATCTTTTTCGTTGCCGGTGCCGACCACGAAAGAGTCGTTCTTGATTCAATCGACGAATCGATGAGCCGAGACTTCCGAAATCGCAAACTTTGGCTGGCTTACTTGTTAGGCGCTTCCGTATCGGCAGTTTGCCTTATTTCCATTGCCTCACCGCTTCCTGGCCGTGATGCGCGCGCCATGCTACTCATTGTGGTCATTACCTTTCCGTTGATCACGCTTCCGTTACCCATTGAGGCATCCGCACTTTCGGCCAGCAAGGTCTCATCGCGTTCCGCTGCATCGCGTGCATACCGGCGAAAACTCACAGTCATGGCCGCTCTTGGCGGGGCGATTCCGGGGGTGACGCTTCTCCTGTTCTGGGCATTCGTTCCCCTTTCTCCTCGCGAATTTCCATTGTTTCTCGGTTATTTGTGCAGCACAATTGCTTGTCTGTGCATCACTTGGCGTATGTGCAAACACCGTTTGGTGTGCGGTGTTGTCGAGGAATTGGCAGTCATGCCCTCCAGTGGAGGATCTACCGAATCGGCAAACGTAAGCAGATCAGAGATCCCTGCAAAATTTCTTGTCATTCCGCGGCGAGCATACATCGTGATCTCATTATTGGCGTGGATATCGCTTCTCGTCCCTTTCTCCCCCGTCTTTTCCTTACGTTCGCTTGGATTCCAAGCACTCTTGTTTGCGTTCGTTGTCTTGCTGGGTTTAGGTGGACTTGCGGTCACCATTCAAACACGAAGACGAAAGTTAAACTATCTGCCGGCACTCGTGGCAACCATTATGAGTTGGTACGTTGCAATAATTGTGATCTGGTGTTATGCGACGAAAATCTCGAATTCGTAACCAGCCTCTTATGGTGCAACTTGACGCAACTTGGCTAGGCGTTGCTGCGTCGCAAGAGTTTTCGCCTTTCTTCTCCTCCCCCCTGATCGCAAATACCCTTCAAAATGCGCGCGCCCCTCATGTTATCTATCGTTGGTCGGGTGGCCCATGTCCAGCCGCACCGGACTTAATGTCATGAAGAGGCTGTCCTCCGGTACGCGGTCGCGTACTGTACGGCCTCGGTGCCGGGCGTTTGTGGCGTCCGGCCGGGCCAAATCAGACGGCGTTGTTTCACGCCAAGAGCAGGAGGACAGCCGTGATTACCGTAAG
>CAZCST010000036.1:0-50812 GCA_964501365.1 uncultured Phycisphaera sp.
GGCCACGTCGAAGGACTGCAACGGCAATGACGTGCCCGACGAGTGCGAGTACCGTGTGGACATTGACGGCGACGGGCTGACGACGCTGGGCGATTACAATTTGCTCGCTGCCGCCCTCTCCGGCCCGCTCGGCAATCCTGAAGGTGATTGCAGCCAGCTTTTCGACGCCGATCATGATGGCCACATTGACCTGACCGACTACGCCTACCTCCAGCGCGCGTACGTCGCGCCATAGAAAGACCGCCATACCGCATAGGCCAGATGTCCAGGTCCAAGTAGTATCCGACCCTCGGTCATCAATCTCGAATCCCCAGACCCCCTGATCGCAATTCGCAACAAATCTCCGCGCGCCGCGCATGTTATCATGGGTAATGGAAATAACCGCGCACCCTGTTCCCATGCACCGTGCCGGTTGGACCAATGCCGCAAAATTCAGTCGCCAGATCGTCCCCGACCGCAACGCGAAGACAGCAAAATTTCCAAACGAACCTGCTTTCCAGCACGACTTTGCCAATTATCCTCCCCCATTTACGCTTTCTGCTTTCCACTTTCTGCTTTGCTGGTTGCCTTGTCGCCTCGTTGCCTTTTTCAGTATTCCGGCAATTGCGCGTTTTGTGCTAGCACGCCCCGCGAAGGAAGGTACCCAGGGTGCGGAAGAGGATGATGGTGTCGAGTTCGAAGGACATGTGCTTGAGATAGTAGAGGTCGAATTGAAGTTTGCGCCGGGCGTCTTCGACGCTGGCGCCGTAGCGGAAGCTGATCTGCGCCCAGCCGGTAATGCCTGGTTTCACGAGGTGTCGCTGAGCGTAGTAAGGCACCGCCTGCTCGAGGTCGCTCACGATGTCGGGTCGCTCGGGGCGCGGGCCGACAACCGACATTTCTCCCACGAGCACATTGTAGAGTTGCGGGAGTTCATCAAGGCGACTTTGACGCAGAAAGCGTCCAACGGCTGTCACGCGCGGGTCGTTGGGGCAGGCCCAGATGCTTTTTCCGTTTTCGGCGTCGGTGCGCATGGTGCGAAACTTGTGAAGGCGGAAGGGCTTGCCGCCCTGTCCCACGCGATCCTGCGAATAGAAGACCGGCCCGCCGTCGCAGAGCTTCACGGCCAGGGCGATGAGTGGCCAGATCGGCGCGGTAATCAGGAGACCCAGTGCGGCGGTAACAAGGTCGAGTAGGCGCTTCAGAGTGGCGCGCTGATCGCAATGGACCTTGAGGTCGGCGAATAGAAACCAGTCGGGGGTGATTTCGTCCACGAGAATCTGACCGGTGGCGGTCTCGTAAAAGGTGGCCTCATTGGTGACACGGCAGCCGCCCTGCAAGCAGGGAGCAAGCCAGGTCATCGCGGCGGAATCGCGGGCGGCCGAGTCCCCCACCACCAGTTCCGTTACGCGGCGACTGCGAAGCGTGCTCAACTGTGCGCCGATGGAGCCCAGATAAAACGGATCATCCGGCGGATTCTCTGCGCGATCGGTCGCTGACATGTAACCGATGAGCTGATATTCGTGAATGAACCCCTCGCCCTGGGCTTTCACAAATGACTCGTACAGGTTTCGCGAGCCAACGATGAGCAGGCCGCGATGAATCTTGCGGAGTGCCCACCACGCGCCGAGCCGGACCGTCGCGCCGCTGAAGAAAAAGGTCAGCAGCGCCAGAAACGCGATGCGACGGCTGACCGTCGAGTACATGATGACATAGATGACGGTGTAGGCAATGATTGACGAGGTCACAATGGTGAGCAGCAAGCGCGTAAGGATTCGAGAGCGGGAGTGAACCGTCTCTCGTTCGTACAACCCGAAGACAAGGCTGGAGATGAGGCCGGCAAACACGAAAACAGCAACTGCCTGCCAGAGAAGCACGTGCGGCGTGTCAATGAGTTGCGGCGGAGGAAAAACATAGAAACCCAATGCCACCGCGCCGGCAAGCAATGCGATATCCACGAGCAGCCACGTGGAGGGCGGCAGCGACACAAGCGAGCGACCCAACATGACCACGGTCTGCTGCCAGAGATCTGCCAGCGAGCGCGTTGTCACGCTTCGCGCCGGAAACAATCCGGAAATAGGGGGCGCAATGACGGCATCCTGTCCTGTAATGCTGGCGTTCATTGTTTGCACGATTCCCAGTGTCGGACGAAGTCACGCGCTTGTAGAGTCGAAGTCTCCATCTTATCCCGTGGCCGGCCTGCACCCCTGCCCGCAGGCCTTCCCATCATTGGTTGCATCGGAATTTGAATACAAAACGGTGAGTTATCGGTATGGACGGTCATTCGCCGAACTCTTTTCCATTCGACCGATAACAAGTGCGAGCCTCGAAATCGCTGATGTTGTAGTCCTTTTTGGACCAGCCTGGCGCGCGAATGCCCGATATTGTTGACGTGCAAACTTTGATATCGGTTCAACTATTGGGACATCAGCTCTCCATGGTCCGCCTTGGCAGTTCTGTTTCGTCGGTTTCCAACAGGGTGTTGCGTTTCTTATCGCTACTGGCCGTCGCATTTTCGTTCACCACCGCGGGGTGCGCAAGTTCAAAGAAGGTGGAAACGCCCTGCTGGACGCAGCGAACGCCGGTGCCCTGGAATCGGGTTGCGGTCGGCAGCGTACCCGTGCCGCGCGACGGATTTCAAATCGTCGCCGCAACGCCGACGGTTGGACTGTTTCCTGCAAATCTGGCGGTGACCCGCGTGGCCATCTCCGAGGAAGAGGAGCAGAGCGGCGATCCGATGCTCTTTGCCGATCCGCGAAATGAATTTCTGCAATGGAATCGCGCCTTCGATGATCAGATGGCAATCAGCGAAGTGTTTCCCATCGATCAGCGTGATCTTGGAGGAGGCATGGCCGAGCCGGCACAGATTCTTGCCGCATTTCGTGGCCTGCACGCGCGACTCGGTTTGATTTACGCGGTGAACGAACTGAGCCAGACTGAGTCGGAGATGTTCGGGGCGTTGTACGACACCGAGGCGGGCAAGCCGGTGGCGACCATCCATGCCCACGCGCAGTCCGTTGTGACCTTGAATGAAAAAAAGGAACCGGCCAATCCGTGGGAAACTGATTCACGGGCTTTGGTACGCAAGAAGTTTGAGAAGCTCGCATATCAGGCACTTCATACATTGATCGTGAGCGACCAACCTGCCCGCAGCGAGCCGCCAACGGGTTGGGTCCCCGCCGGACCGATTCGTCCGGTGGAGTGGCCGCCTCGGCACCGCAACCCCCTGCCGTAGACGTTACCCATCCGTCGTACAGTCTATTTCATTCCGCGCAATATCACTCCTGCTCACTTTGTCGAGGCTGGAGAAGATCGGCGAGTTGCCGCCTTGGGAATGAGTTCCCGCAGATCGTCTGCATATTGTTGCATAGTGCCGGGAGGTCCCGGCTTCACGACGCAGAGCAGATCGAGTCCCACGGGCAAGTCGGATTTGTTCATTCGAAACCCTTCCTTGATTCGACGGCGAATCAGATTGCGAACGACAGCCCCGCCGACTTTTCGGCTGACGCTCAGTCCGAGACGGGCATGGTCGAATCCGTTTTCCAAAACAAAAACAGTAAGCCGATGGTTGGATGCAAATCTCCGGGCGGCGTAAATGCGGTCGAAGTCGCTTCGCAAACGGATGCGCTCGTGCTTACGAAATTTTTGATCGGGCTTAGCTTTGTCGCTGGACACGCCCGGTCATCATATCGAAGTTCGCATGTGTAACGAATCGGCAAAAACGATTCGCAAATCTCAAGTACAAACCCGTAGGCGACACCTGCCCTATTCAAAAGGAGGCGTTCTTGACCAAGGGGCTCCCGACCAATATCGCGAGCTGGCCGCGAATCGGCGATGGGACTCATTTTCCGGGCGCTAACTTACCCCCATACCTCGGGTCGTTTCGAGCCAGGTTTGTGGCCCCAACGTCCTATTCCACTTTTGTGCACCTCGCACATTCTCGTATGAATGAGAATGGAGCCAATTTTCTCCCCCCGGACTATCCATTCTGTCACTGTTTACAGGGTCCGAGAATGTATCTCGACCTTGACAGGACGGTCTAAGGACATACCATAGATCATCGTATTTCGATTCAATTTCAAAACTTGGGGAAAAGGGGGAAATCCATGGTCCAATTGACGGGGAGCGGACTCTCCAACCACCCGTACCGACGGGGGTTACGAAGCCAGGCCTTTTGCTGCGCATTGGCGTTTCTCACGCTGACTGTCCCCTCTTTTGGACAGCAGATCGACGTCACCCCGAGCGATGCGACCATCATTTCTTTCTCTGGTCCCGAAGGTGGACCGTTCCTGCCGCAATCCGTAACCCAATGGGCAATGGAAAATACCGACGCGCAAGACGCCGCATATGTGATTACGAGCAATCAGCCGTGGCTGAAGGTAAATCCGTTTCAGGGAAACCTGGGCGGAGTAGTGAACAATCCTATTTCCATTGAGGCTACGCTTGATACCGCGGAGGCAGAGGCCCTTGTTGCCGGAGTTTATACCGCCACTGTCTCATTCAAGAACGTTACGAATGGAAACGGCGACACGCAGCGAACCGTACGACTTCAAGTCGCGCCGGCCAACTTCAGTGTCACTCCCGCGTTTGTAAACGTGTCGGTGGCTGTGAACGGAACGAATCCGTCCGACAAAACAGTCACGCTGACCAATAGCGGGACCTCAACACTTAATTACCAACTTGACTGGCTGGATCAACCGTGGCTCACTGTGAGCAAGTCCGGCGGCACGGTTCCTGGCGGCGGCACGGACACTTTCATCATTTCATTTAACATTGCAGGCCTGACCCCCAGTACGTACACCAACGCCATCGAAATCGAAAACACGACCAACGGCGCTGGTTCGCGCACGGTTCCGGTGGCCTTGACGATCAAGTCCAGCGGCGCCAGTTCGGTTTCGCTCAAGCCGGACGAAGACATCGAAGTCTTAGGACCCGTTGCAGGATTGCCACTTCTGAGTCAACAATCCACGATTGTCAATGACGGGGAGCGATCCGTTCGCTGGAGCGCCATCGTCAGCGATCCATGGATTTCTGTAAGCCCGGCGTCCGGCGATCTTGCTCCTTCAGATGGCGTCCCAGGCGGACTGGATGAGAAAGTAGTCACGATTCGCGTAAACGCGGCCGTGCAAACATTGCCACCCGGAACGGCGGCCGCAACCGCAACGTTTCAATCAGTCACGACATTAACCACGGGCGAATTCCTGGGGGTTGCGTTTGCCACGCGGGTTGTCCACGTTGTGGCCAATCCTGTTCTCACGCTTTCGACTCCGGCGATTGGCGGAGCCGTTACGACCGCACCGGAAGGTACGGTGGCCTCCGGATCCACGGTGACGACGAAACGGTTGACATTCAACTTTGGTGAAGTGGTTGTGGTCACGGCGTCGCCCGGCGATGGATATGAATTCCGAGGCTGGGCTGGTGATTTTCCGGAAGACTCCCAACTGGTCAATCCGCTTATTCTTCCAATGGACGCCTCCAAGAGTCTTGGTGCACTCATTGCACCCATTCTGCGAAAACTGACTCTGAGTACGGTCGGCGGCGGTACCGGAACCATCAACATGGAACCCACTGGCGCGGAAATCGATAACGCACTGGAGGCGAGCTACACCAACGGCACAACCGTGCAACTTTTCGCTGACGCCGATGCAGGGTCCACATTCCGTGGCTGGAGCGGAAATGTTCCTCAGGGCAAGGAATTGAGCAATCCTCTCACTGTTCTGATGGATCGCGAGCGGGTCATTTCCGCACGGTTTGAGCCGGCGATTGCATTTGAGGTAAATGTGGAAGGCAATGGTACGGTCACCGTGGAACCCGACCTCCCCGCGTATGCTGCCGGAATGACCGTGATCTTGACGGCTGTCCCTGGTTCCGGGTTCCATTTTTCCGGCTGGGGAGGTGCCTCCGGCGGCACGACTGATTCTCTTTCCATTACGCTGACCGGTGACACCGTTATCACTGCGACCTTTGCTTCGGGCGAAGATCCAGGCAGCGGCGATCCAGGCGAAGGCGACCCCGGCAACCCGAACGTGGCGAAACTGATCGTCGATATTCAGGGTGACGGATTGGTTACTCCCAACGGCGGCAACTATGTGAAGGGGGCAACGGTCACGGTCATTGCAACGCCAACCGTGAACTCGAAGTTTGTTCGTTGGGAAGAAGACGCATCAGGAACTGAGTTGACTGCCACTGTTTTGATGGATGCGAATCGGACGGTCCGCGCAGTGTTTGAAGCCACTTCCGACGTTCCTGTGGATCACCCGACACCTTCAGGCAGCGGCTCGACTTGCGGAGCGGCGGGAATGATCGGATTGGCCGGAATGTTTCTGGGGTGGGCGTCGCTGGCATTCATGTCGAAACGACACTAGACCAGAGTTTCCTTGATTCCGTGCAACTTTGTTCGTCACCATGGAAATGAACCGAACTATCAGAGGCGTCGCCAACTGACATCAATCATTCTTGAGAGCGGCTGGCTGAGCGCCCATGACCCCACTTCAACGAATTCTTGCTTGCACGATCGCGGTTGTCTTCTTTGCGACAGCCGCTGATGGTGCAAATATTCTGTTCCGCGACGATTTCAGCGAATCGTCCCTCCAGGCCGGATGGACGATCATCCGACCTGATCCTGACACGTACAGCCTGACGTCTGCGCCTGGGTTTTTTCGCATACTCACGGTGCGCGGACTGCTCGGAGCGGAGGGCACCGCCAAGAATCTGCTGGTGCGACCCATTACAGGTGATTTCATTCTGGACACCAGGCTGGAATTCAATCCGCGCGACGGGCAGCCATTCGCTGGATTGCTCGTATATCTCGACGACGCACACGCGGTATCTGTCGGTCTTGTGTATGTGTCGGGTGATCGGGGAGTATTTCGCGGGGTCATCATGCTCAATGTGGGTGACAACGTCGATGCCACGAATCGACCCGCCTCCAAGTATGATGAATCCAACACGGAACAGCCTGACGTCATATTTCTCCGGCTCCTCCGACGAGGCGACCAATTCGTAGGGGCCTACAGCTCCGACGGAATCTCGTATCGGGAACTCGGAACGGTGACAAACGCCCTGCCTTCGCAAATCAGCGTGGGACTTGGGGCAGCCAACGGCGACAGTGAAACCTGCGGACCTGCCTGCGATGTGCCCATTCCCGCGTCGTTCGACTACTTCCAGATTTCCGAACTTGATGATGGGGGCGGCGGATTGCCGGGAGCCCTGGAGTCGCTTGACGTGCAAGGTCCTGAAGAAGTCAATTCGGGCGCATCGGGAATATTCCAGGCGACCGCGCATTTCGACGACGGTACCGCCAATGATGTATCGGACCTTGCGGAGTGGACGATCGCCCCGCCGGATGTTGGAACCATTGAAAACGGTATTTTTCGTGCATCAGGATCAACTGCTGTGCGAATCGGGACCATTGTTGCAACGTACACACAGCAAAATGGGGCAGGAAATATCACATTAACTCAGGCCGTCCTGGTACGGATCAATCCGAATGGCAGTACGGGATCCGGTCGCCTTTGTGGGGCAGGGTTTGTCGGATTATTGCCAGCGTTTTGCCTTCCGCTTGTGTGGCGACGCAGGTCGATCGATATTGGTGGTAGTTTCCGTCGAAAGTTGCCGAAGGAGTAAGATGACCCGCTACTGGGCAGCCGGTGTATTCTTAAGGACGTAGTGGCTGGTGATTATGGGTCGTTTCGCTTGACGGACGACGCGAAAATAGTTAAAAGAGAGCCTCCGAAAGTCCATGATGTTTCGCAACATCGACAGGGAGTGGTTTGAGTACAACCTGTTGATGGAAAAAAGTTTAGGGTTTTTGTTCCGTCCAACGGTTCGGGTTTCCGCAGGGTTCGGGACACGTCGCATTTGGGTATTTCGGGGCGTCTGCTGCAGAAACGTCATGATGGGGTAGTGGCGGGCGTACGGAGTCCGAAGGCGTGCGTCAATGGACAGGACTTCGACAGATCGAGTCAGTTCTGCCATACGTTCGAATCATGGCCTGACCCAGATCGGAATGTGATTCACCTCTTTTGGGTGGGTGAGCAAGAAAATTAACGGTCGGTTATCGAACGAAGGGTCCGGGGTTGAAACCAAACCCGAAGGCTTTTGCAAGGTCGAGGGGAGCGCAAGCTGTGCCCAAAGCGTTAGAAATCATCTGCCTGAGTCCGCCAGGGTTTGTCGGAGCGGGCATGGTCCGTGCGTTGCGCAACGGCGAGCCGCAAGGTGGCATCGCTCTGGAACATGGGGAACTTCGTACTGCAACTGGGGTGCTGGAAAAGGCAGGCCAGGCCGCGACCCAATGGTGCATCAGCGTTTCGCAAGATGATTCAAGACTCATTTCAACGATTAAGAAATTCCACGTTCAAGGCCTGACGCGAGTCATCGTTTGCGACATCATGATGGATTCGCTTCGCAGCGTTATCCAAACCCTGCGCGAACTGGGAGTCCAGACCTTTGTGCAAGTTGTCACTGTTGACGAGGCTCGCGCGGCGGAGGTTGCCGGTGCGGACGCCATTGTCGTCAAAGGCAACGAGTCGGGCGGGCGCGTCGGCGAAGAGACTTCGTTCATCCTATTGCAGCGCGTTCGGACACAAGTTGCCCTACCCATCTGGGTTCGCGGCGGAGTCGGTGTAAATACAGCGGCCGCCTGCGTCGTAGGTGGAGCAACTGGCATCGTGCTTGACTGGCAGCTCGCGCTTTGTAACGAGTCAGAGCTTCCCGAAGAAGTTAAGGCCCGCATCTCCCGCATGGACGGCAGCGAGACGGCCATTCTTGGTCAGGGCTGCACGCTTCGGTACCGGGCCTTTACGCGTGCCGGCGAAACCGGATTCAATGAATTGCGGGACATCGAGGACCGGCTTGCACTCGATCTCTGTACGGACCGTGCAGAATTAGCCAAATGGCGCAACGAAGTAGAACAACGAGTTTGTGGGGACCAAGGCACATCGCGAGTATTGCTGATCAGCCAGGACGCGACTTTTGCTGCATCGCTGGCCAAACAATACGGATCAGCCGCAAAGATCTGTGACGCGCTCAAACGCGAATCTCTGCGACTGGCCCGGCTGGCCGCGAAGCAAAAGGCACTTTGCCCTGGCGGGCCACTCGCATCGTCACACGGCACACGATACCCGATTCTGCAGGGTCCAATGACCCGCGTCAGCGACGTGGCCGACTTCGCCGACGCGGTTGCCGCTGGAGGAGGTCTTCCCTTCCTTGCGCTCGCGCTGCTTCGCGGTCCGCAAGTGGACAAGCTGCTGGAAGAAACGAAACATAAGCTCGCAGGCAAGCCATGGGGCGTGGGAATTCTCGGATTTGTCCCCAAGGAACTTCGCGATGAACAACTGGCCGAGGTGCGCAAACATCCGCCGCCGTTTGCCATCATCGCAGGCGGACGACCCGACCAGGCGCTGGAGCTTGAGCGCGAAGGCATCGCCACGTACCTGCATGTCCCCTCGCCGGGGCTACTGAGCATGTTCCTCAAGAGCGGGGCTCGGCGGGTGATCTTTGAAGGACGCGAGTGTGGCGGGCACGTAGGTCCCCGCAGCAGCTTCGTTCTCTGGGAATCGATGATCCAGGTGATCATCGAGCACTTGCAGGCGAGCGGAGACTCGGGCGACGCCTACCATGTGGTATTCGCCGGCGGAATTCACGACGCGCGCTCGGCGGCGATGGTCGCGGCCATGTCCGCTGGCCTGACGCAGCGGGGTGTGCGCGTCGGCGTGTTGATCGGCACTGCGTATCTGTTCACGCACGAGGCGGTGAAAAGCGGTGCGATTGTCGAAGGATTTCAGACCGAAGCGCTCAAGTGCAACCAGACTATTCTGCTCGAATCAGGCGTAGGACACGCGACGCGGTGTGCGGATACGGAATTCGGCAAAACCTTTCTCGATGAAAAGAAGCGCCTCGTTCGGGAAGGGAAATCGAAGGACGAGATACGCGAGGCGTTGGAACGATTAAACCTGGGCCGCCTGCGCATCGCCTCGAAGGCGATCATGCGCGACGACTCGTTTGACGGCGAAAAAGCAAAGCCCGCATACGTAGCCCTCGATGACTCGGGTCAGAAGCGCGAAGGCATGTACATGATCGGCCAGGTCGCTGCGCTGCGCAATCGGACATGCACCATCGAAGAGCTCCACAGCGACGTAAGCGCAGGCGGTGTGGAATTGCTGAATGAATTCGCCGCGCCTGCTGCCACATCGCGCGGACCACGCCAAAGCGGTCCCAGCGATATCGCGATCATTGGCATGTCCTGCCTGCTGCCGAAAGCTTCAGACAAGACCAGATTCTGGGAGAACATTCTCAACGGCGTGCGCTGCACCGGCGAAGTCCCGCTCGAACGATGGGACTCGGAACTTTATTTCACCAGCGACCGGCGTGCCCGCGACAATTGCTACTCCAAATGGGGCGGATTCATTGATCCCGTTGCGTTCGACCCCATGCGTTACGGAATGCCACCCAACTCCATCCCCTCAGTCGAGCCATTGCAACTGCTCGTGCTCGAAGCCGTGCGGCACGCACTGGAAGACGCCGGATACAGGGACAAGCCCTTTGACCGCGAAAACACCTCGGTCATCCTCGGTGCGGGCGGTGGAGTCGGCGAGCACGGACTGGGATACGGTTTCCGCTCGATGGCCCTGCACTACCTCACCGCGGCGGGAACAGAAGTGGATGAAGTCCACGCGATGCTTGAGCGGCTGAGCGGAAAGATTCCCGAGTGGACGGAAGATTCGTTCGCCGGGTTGTTGCTGAACGTGGCTGCGGGACGCGTGGCCAATCGATTCGATTTGGGCGGGACAAACTACACGGTGGATGCGGCGTGTGCGTCATCGCTGGCGGCCGTGCGGCTGGCTGTTGAAGAACTCGAAAGCGGCTCAAGCAACATGGCGATTGTCGGTGGAGCGGACACCATGCAAAGTCCCTTCGCCTACCTTTGCTTCAGCAATACCCAGGCGCTCTCCCCCACCGGTGTCTCCCGACCGTTCGATGCCTCGGCAGACGGAATCGTCATCAGCGAAGGTATCGCCATCGCGGTGCTCAAACGACTGGAAGATGCCGAGCGCGACGGCGACCGAGTTTATGCCGTAATCAAAGGCGTAGGTTCATCGAGCGACGGCAAGGACAAGGGATTGACCGCACCGCGACCCGCCGGACAGATTCGGGCGCTGGAGCGGGCCTACGAAAAGGCGGGATTTGCGCCGGACACCGTCGGGCTATTTGAAGCTCACGGTACCGGCACGGTCGTCGGCGATCAGAGTGAGGCAGAATCGCTGACCAAGGCGCTGACTGCAGCGGGCGCGGCGCGGCAAAGCTGCGCGCTTGGATCGGTCAAGAGCATGTTGGGGCACACCAAATGTACCGCGGGAGTTGCGGGCCTGCTCAAGGCCGCCCTCGCCCTGCATCACAAGGTCCTCCCCCCCACGATCGGTGTTACGCAGCCAAATCCCAAGGCCAAGTTTGATCAGAGTCCGCTGTATGTAAACTCCGAGGCACGACCGTGGCTTGGAAATGGTCAGGGCACTCCGCGCCGGGCGGGCGTCAGCGCCTTTGGATTTGGCGGGACGAATTTTCACGCTGTGCTGGAAGAGTACCATGTGCAAACGGAGAGCATCGACGGTAACGCTGCAACTTGCGCTCCCGGCCGACAGGAATGGCCCGCTGAATTGCTGATCTGGCGAGGGAGCAGGCCGGTCGAAATCCTGGAATCTGTGGAAACCATCATTGAAGCCATTGCTCAAGGCGCTACGCCGCTGCTCCGTGACCTTGCGGCGGCACTAGCTCGTCAGGCCAGACAGTCATCGAGCAAAACAAACGTGTCACTCGCGATCGTGGCAAATTCGTTGGATGATTTGGCGGCCAAACTCCTCACCGCAAAGGGAATCCTAGCCAAGGGTGCAACCGCATCCGACCCGAGCGGGGTCTATTATGCGTCACAGGCCGCGCCTCCCGGCGCGAAGACGGCTTTTCTGTTCCCAGGCCAGGGTTCCCAATCGGTCAACATGCTCCGCGAGCTGAGCATCGCATCGCCGCGGGTGCGAAAGACTTTCGAGCGGGCGGATCATGTCCTGGGCGATCGCCTCGGACAAAGGCTTTCCAGCTTTATTTTCCCGCGGCCGAGTTTCAGCGACGAAGAGCGCAGCACCACCGAAAGGGCGCTCACGCAGACACAGATCGCCCAGCCAGCACTGGGCGCAAGCGACGCGTCGCTGCTGCACTTGCTTGGAGATTTAGGGATTACAGCAGATTGCGTGGGAGGCCACAGCTTCGGCGAATATGTGGCGTTGTACGCAGCCGGCGTCGTATCGTTCGACGATATGATGCGCGTGTCCGAAGCGCGAGGGAGAATCATCGGCGAAGCGGGCGCCAAGGCGGGTGGCACAATGGCCGCCGTCAGCAGTGACGAAGCGACGGTCGACGCACTGATTGCAGGCATTGAAGGCGTCTGGTGCGCGAATTTCAATTCACCGAACCAGACGGTGATATCCGGAACCGAAGCGGGAATTGAAAAAGCTCTGGAGCGATGTTCCGCTGCAAAGATCGCCGCGCGAAAGATCAAGGTGTCATGTGCGTTCCACAGTCCGCTGGTGGAAGAAGCAACCGTGAAGTTTGCGACGGCACTTGAGGCCGCGGCCTTTGCCGTGCCGCGCGTGCCGGTCTACTCAAATACGACGGCACGACCGCACGCGAATGGCGCAGTGGCCATCAAGCAACAGCTTGTGAAGCATATCACCGAGCCGGTGCGATTCGCGGATCAAATTCGAGCGATGCATGGCGATGGAGTTCAGGTGTTTATCGAAGTGGGCCCGGGGCGCGTGCTCACCGGACTCGTTGAGCAGACGCTGAAAGGCAAGCCTTTCGCTGCGATTGCGTTAAACGGCTGGGGCCGCGATTCGATTCCTTCTCTACTGCACGGTCTTGGACAAATTGTGGCGACGGGAATCCAATTCGACGCAACACCACTCACGCAGGATCGGACCACATGCGACATTGATCTTGCAAAACTGCTTGAACAGACTCGTCCGGCAGAACTATCCAAGACGACATGGATGATCAGTGGGGCCAAGTCTGTGCCTTTGCACCCCGGTCCGGGTGCGACCCTCAACGGCAACGGCACGACCGCTCCGCTCAAAACGGCGGCAAATCAGGCGTTGTCGGAGCCCGTGGCCCGGCCGCAACATGCATCAAGAGTGCCAACGACTCCTACAAACGAACCACAAATTGCGCAATCACTTGCGTCCACCTCTGCTCCGAAGCCTGCCGCGCCAACTCGTGCATCTGCGCCACTCGCCGCAAGCCCAAACCATCAAATTGGAACCCGCGCCGTGCCGGCGGGTCATGTCGATTCCATCATGGCCGCCCATCAGAAGTTGATGGCTCGCTTCCTGGATACGCACAAGAATGTCATGCTGGGTTTGCTCGGACAGAATACGACGTTAGCAGGTGTAGTGCAGGGTCATCCGAATCTGAGTCAGCAGACCATCCCCGCAGCTCCGGTTGCGATCGAGACGCCTGTGCCCGCGCAGGCAACTACTGAAGTTGTTACCACAACTATCACGGCGCCCCGTGCCATTGATGAATCGGCACGGCAATCAAGCGGCAAGGCGCCACAACTGACAATTGCAGCGTCCAGCGAGAGCACCGCTGCACCGACCGTTTCTGCTCGCGAAAAACTCACTCAGGCACTGGTGACCATCGTGGCCGACCGAACAGGCTATCCACCGGACATGCTCGGGTTAGACATGGACCTTGAGGCGGATTTGGGAATCGACTCGATCAAGCGCGTCGAAATCCTGGGGGCCTTGCAGAATGGTTCGTCGCTTCCCGGCCAATCCGTCGCGGGCGACATGGAAACGCTGTCCAAAGTCAAGAGCCTGCGCGGAATCGTAGACTGGCTTTGCCAAAAGATGGAAGGCGGCGACCCTCCCCCACCTGCGACGGCTCAATCGATCCAACAACCTGAGCCGACCTCAGGAACAAAATCCACCCCTCAATCGGCAACCGCGCCCACTATCCAGCCCGTGCCGCGCATGACGCTGCGAGCGGTCGATCATCCACTGGAAATTTCACGCGAATTGGGGGCAATTACCGGGGCTGTCATCATCATCGATGACGAACAAGGCGTTGCTCCGCTGGTCGCCGATGCACTGCGCAAGGCGAAACTCCGAGTCGAAATAGCCCACCTGGTTCGTGGCGCGGAGCACAATGGAAGCCAGCCGCGCGTGGACCTGGCCGATCCCAAGGTGGCAAAGGAATGGTGCGAGCATGTGCGGAAAACGCACGGCCGCATCGGTGCGGTGATTGATCTACTGCCATTGGCCAACGCGGAGCTGTCCAGGCAGATAGACCCGATCCGCTGGATTGAGCCACTGGAAATCGAATTGCACAGCCTGTTCAACCTCGTGCAGACCGCCGAAAAGGACCTTCGCGAGTCTAACGGCAGGGTACTCGCGGTTACACGGATTGACGGTTCGTTCGGCTCGGTTGCACCTTTCGGCAACGAGTTCTGGCCCGGCGCGGGCGGCGTATGCGGGCTGGTCAAGACATTGGCCCGCGAATGGCCCGAGGCGATCAGCCGCGTGATTGATGTCGGCCGCGAGGAGTCAATTCGTACGATTGCCGAGATTGTCTTAAAAGAGCTTCGAAGCGACGATCGATCCGGCGAAGTTGGTTACGTGAGCGATCGGCGAGTCGCTTTGCTGCCGGGCTTAGAATCACTGTCCGGACGGAAAGAATCCATTTCGCTGGATCGCAAATCCGTCGTATTGATCACCGGCGGAGCGCGCGGGATCACGGCCGAAGCGGCGATGGAACTGTCGCGTCGTTTTGCGTGCACACTGATCCTGGTCGGGCGCGCCGGGCTACCCTCGGAAGCCGAACCGCGTGAAACCGCCGGCATCGCTGATGCTAAGCAGCTCAAGGCAGTTCTGCACAAGGCGCTGGAATCATCAGGCGACAAGGTCACGCCGGCAAAGATCGAAGCCGCTTATGCCCGGCTGATGCGTGAGCGCGAAACGCGGGAGAATCTTGCGGCCATGCGGACTGCGGGTTCGACGGTTGAGTACCATGCCGTTGACGTGGCGGATGCACAGAACTTTGGCAGGCTGATCGATGACGTCTATCAACGGCACGGGCGAATCGATGGCGTCATTCATGGGGCCGGCGTCATCGAAGACAAATTGATCCGCGACAAGACACTGGAATCGTTCCGCCGCGTATGCGAGCCAAAGATTTGCGGAGCATTCACGCTCGCGGCGAAATTGCAGCCAGCCACACTCAAATTCATGATGTTCTTCTCCTCTGTTTCGGGTCGCTACGGCAACCGCGGGCAGGCCGACTATGCTGCCGCCAACGAAGTGCTCGACAAGCTGGCCCTCTCGCTGAATGCGAAGTGGAAGGCACGTGTTGCTGCCCTGCTGTGGGGCCCGTGGGAGTCCACGGGCGGAATGGTTTCGGCGGAACTGGCGAAGCAATTCGCCAAGGCGGGAATCCACATCATTTCACGAAACGAGGGCAGGAAGGCCGTCGTCGATGAAATCCTGCTGGGCCGCAAGGATGAGGCGGAAGTTGTCTTCGGCGGTCCCCTCGATGTGTCGCTCCCTCGGACGCCTGCCGCGCCCGGCACAAATGAATTAATCGTGCCAACTCATGACACTCCCTTGCTGCGTGTACATTCGAAGGTGGCGCGACGGCCGGATGGGACCATTGAGGTTATGCGGCATGTCGATCCGGCCTCCGACATCTACCTGAGTGATCATCAGCTCGATGGGCGTCCGGTCATGCCGATGGCCATGATGCAGGAATTGTTCGCCGAGACGGCCTCGCTGATTCGCCCGGGCTGGCAGGTGAGTTTTGTGCGAGACTTGCGTGTGCTGCGCGGGATCTCCTTTGAAAAAGGCCCCCGCGGAATCCACGTAACCGCGTCGCCTGCGCATGAATCAGAGTCTTCTGTCAAAGTCAGGCTGCAGACCGAAGTCGGCGATCAAGGGCAGGTATTCGACACTGCCGAAATCGAACTTCACAAGCAATTGCCGAATCCTGCATCCTACATCCCCTTGCAACTGGTTCATCCACGGCCGTTGCCGCTCAGTGTCGGGGAGGCGTATGAGCAATGGCTGTTCCATGGTCCGATTTTCGCGGGCATTGTCGAAGTCGAAGCAATCGGCGAGAACGGCGTCATCGCCCAATTGGCTCCTTCAACGCCCAGGCGCTGCCTGGCCCAGTCCCCCGCGGGCGACTGGTTGATTGATCCGGTGATGGTGGATTCGGCATTACAGTTAATTATTCTGTGGGCAAGAGCGTACATCGATATGACTCCGTTGCCGGCGCGGCTCACCTGTTACCATCGCTTCGCCGGACCGATCAAAGAGCCTGTCCGCTGTGAGGCGACGGTGCGTCACACGAAGGGAACGCCAATCATCCATGCGGACTTCCGCTTCATTGACGCAACCGGAAAACTGGTCGGCTGGCTTGAAGGCCTGGAGGGAACGTGCAGTAAGGCCCTCAACCGACTCGCGGAAGCTCGTAGTGGTCAGGTGGTGGAGCAAAAATGAAACGCCCGGCCTCCAAATCGCAAGCCGCCCCCAACATGGCGGATAGATGCGATGTAGCCATTATCGGTATGGCCTGCACGTACCCCGGCGCGCGAAACCTGAATGAATTCTGGCGCAACATCACCGGCGGCGTGAACTGCATTATCGACGTACCACCGGAGCGCTGGAACCCAGACGTATTCCACGATCCAAACGGCAATTTCGAAGACCGCGTCTATACCCGCAAGGGCGGATTTCTCGGCACTTCGTTTGCGTTCAATCCGCTTAAATATGGGACAATGCCGCGTGCGGTGGAGGGCGCAGAGCCCGATCAATTTCTCGTACTCCGCACCGTGCACGAGGCAATGGAGGACGCTGGATACCTCCACCGCGATATCCCCGGCGAGCGATCGGCCTTTGTCCTTGGACGCGGAAATTACATCGGCGCTGGTGTCGGCGGCCTGCTGCAGCGCGGCATGATGACCGAGCAGACACTGCACATCATTCGCATGATGCACCCGGAATTCACCGACGACCAAATGGCCGCGTTGAAGAAGTGCATCCGCTCGCAGCTTCCCGGGTTCGCCGCCGAATCGGCGCCGGGCCTGATCCCGAATATCACCACAGGCCGTGTCGCGAATCGACTCGACATGATGGGTCCGACGTTCACCATCGACGCCGCGTGTGCCTCGTCGCTGCTCGCGACCGACATCGCCGTGCGTGATCTGGCAAGCGGGCGATTCGACTTGATGCTGGCAGGAGGATGTCACATCTGCTGCGAAGTCCCCTTCCTGCAGGTATTCGCAGCCATGGGTGCGCTGTCGCGTGATTCGACCATTCGACCTTTTGACAAGCATGCCGACGGCACGCTGGCGGGAGAGGGCGTGGGCATCATTGTGCTGAAGCGACTCTCCGACGCACGGCGCGACGGAGACCGTGTTTACGCGGTGATCAAGGGCGTCGGTGCAAGCAGCGACGGCAAGGCCAAGGGTGTGACCGCCCCGCGACTGGAAGGCGAAGAGCTGGCCCTTCGTCGGGCGTACGATATGTGCGGCTTTTCGCCCGATACCGTTGGCCTGATCGAAGCCCACGGAACGGGCACGCCGGTGGGTGATCCAACCGAAGTAGAAGCGCTGCGCAAGGTTTTTGGCTCGCGCAAGGGCGGGCCACGGACGTGTGCGCTGGGCTCGGTCAAGTCGATGATCGGACACACCATGCCAGCGGCCGGTGTGGCGGGCATCATCAAGACTGCGCTATCCCTGTACCATCGCGTGCTACCGCCGTCGCTCAATTGCACTCAGCCGCTTCCAGAATTGCAGAACGACGATTGTCCGCTCTACGTAAATACCCAGCTACGACCATGGATTCACGGCGGCGAAGAATCCCCCCGCCGCGCAGGAGTCAACGCGTTCGGCTTCGGCGGCGTGAACGCCCATGTCGTTCTCGAAGACTTCGTGGAAGGACCCGCCCGGCCCACGCTGATGCGCGAGTTCGATAGCGAATTGATTGTCCTGGAAGCGGACAGCCGTTCGGCGCTGCGTGGCGAGGTCGAGCGAATTCGCAATTACTTGCAGTCGCTCCACGGCTCGGGAACGCCGGAGCTGCGAGATATTGCCTCTACACTGGCGCACTCACGTAACGGTCGTTCGCATGTGTTGGGTGTTGTGGCCGCATCCAAGGACGATCTGGCCGCGAAGCTTACACGCGCCGCCACGCTTCTATCCGACGAAAAAACAGCACAGATCAAGGACCCCAAGGGAATTTATTATTTCGGCGAGGCATCCAGCAAGGGCGGCCGACTCGCATTCCTGTTCCCCGGCGAAGGCGCGCAGTACCTCAATATGCTGGGCGACCTTTGCATTCACTTTCCGCCGGTGCGGTCGTTCTTCGATTCCGCTGATCGGGCCGTGGGCGGCACGGGGCGCTACCCGCTCAGCGCGGACGTATTTCCGCCACCGCTCATGTCCGAAGAGGAGACGAAGCTGGCCGAGGAACGGCTCTGGCAGATCGAACGCGCCACCGAAGCGGTGCTCACCGCCGACGGCGCGATGTACACGCTGTTGCAACAGCTCGGCATCAAGCCCGACATGATCACGGGACACAGCGCCGGCGAATGGGTTGCGATGGCGGCCTCCGGAATTCTGGATTTCGATGAGTTCGTGGCCAGCGCGCCCCGACTTTCGGCGGTGTATGGAGGACTATCAGGCAACCGCGAAATCCCAAGGGCGGCCATGCTTGCTGTCGGCGCGGGGCGCGAGGAAGTCATCAAGCTCGTCGCTCAGATTGAGCGGACCGTACACATTGCCAACGACAATTGCCCCCACCAGGTGGTTATCGTCGTCGAGCTGGCCGACGCCGGGCCGGTGATGAAGCACCTGCAGGCGCGCGGCATTTTCGTCGAACGGCTTCCCTATGATCGCGGCTACCACACACCGGTGTTCACTTACATCTGTGAACCGCTGCACGACTATTTTTCGTCGCTTAAGATCAGTTCGCCCAAGTCGCTGCTTTACTCATCAACGACGGCACGACCGTATCCGAAAAAACCAAAGGACATATTGCAGCTCGTCTCCGAGACGTTTGCGAGGCCCCTGCTGTTCCGCGACACCATCGAAGCCATGTACAACGATGGAGCGAGGATTTTCCTGGAGGTGGGCCCGCGCGGACTGCTTACCGGCTTCGTAGACGACATCCTTCGCGGCCGGCCGCATACTTCGATCGCGATGAACAAGCAGAAGAAGTCCGGGGTGACCACGCTGCATCACTGTCTCGCCATGCTGGCGGCGCTGCAAGTCCCGATGGACCTCAAGCCGCTCTACGAGCGCCGCTCACCGCGTAAGCTTCAGTGGGACGCCAAGGCGGACCGACTGGTCGATCCCGACAAAGAACCGGGGACGATGCAAATTCCACTTTCCTACCCCCAACTGACACTGGCCGATCCGGAGAAGTGGCGTGCATTGACTCACCAATCGACCCCCGTCGATGAATTTGCTCCGCGCATTGTTCCCGAAGCCTCGCAGCATGTAAGTGGCGTTATCGACCCGACAATCCGTGACGTCGATCGGACCATTGACGCGAGGCTCGCGCAGCCGCCCCCCCTCGCAGGGGAGACTAGAGGAGCGCATCTGCCCGAGGCCGCCTCGCTTTTGCAAGCCCACACCCAACTTATGGCTGATTTCCTCCAGACCCACGAGCAGATTATGCAGGCGTACATGGGCGGCGCTGTGGCATCGCCGCCGACAACACAGCACATAGGTCGGGTCATCGATCCGACCATCCCGACTCCCGAACAATCGGCAATCGTGGGACATGCCAACGACCAATTCGCTCAGCAGACCGTTAGCGCCCGTGAAGTTCGACCGGTTTCGAGCACCCCTGTGGTCGCAGAAAACATTCAGAAGGCAGAAGCCGTAGCAACCGCAGAGAGCATCGAAACCATTCTTGTTCGTATAGTGTCCGACAAGACCGGCTACCCTCCAGAAATGCTCGACCTCGATCTCGACATGGAAGCGGATCTCGGCATTGACTCCATCAAGCGGATTGAAGTGCTTGGCGCCCTGCAACAAATGGACAGCGCCGTCCCGGCAGACGGTAACATCGACATGGAAGCCGTGGCGAAGCTCAAGACGCTGCGGCAAATCGCAAATTTCATCAATGCAAAGGAGAACTCTGAAACGCCGAAACTCCCAAGGGCTCAGACTGATCGCCCGAAGGCGACGGATCGTTCGACGGCTGGATTGACCTTTCCCGGGATTGTGGCACGGATCACGCCAGGCAAGGAAGTGGTGGTAACACGCAGCGTCACCCTTGATGAAGATTTGTACCTTCTCGATCACTGCTTCGATCCGCCCGCCTCGCAATGGGATCTGAAACGCGACCGATTGCATGTCATTCCCATGACGGTAAGTCTGGAAATGATGGCCGAGGTCGCGTCCTTGCTGATGCCTGGTCTACGAGTCATTGGCGCGAAAAATATGCACGCCAGCAAATGGATCGAAGTCCACCGCTCCGAGGGCGCTGTACCGCTGACCATATCCGCGTCGCGCGTCGAGAACACAGACGAAGTCCG
Source organism: uncultured Phycisphaera sp. (assembly GCA_964501365.1). Taxonomy (GTDB): domain Bacteria; phylum Planctomycetota; class Phycisphaerae; order UBA1845; family UBA1845; genus CAZAMB01. Next base: position 20,569 of record CAZCST010000036.1, read on the forward strand.
GGTCTGGATTAGGCGGCAGGAGGCTGCCGAAATCGGCAAGCCTTCGCCTGCGCTCGCCGAATCGACCATTGCTTTCGCGGCGGAATATCCGGCCATGCCATTGATACCGCCGTGGAGGCCCGCAAACCCGCGAACGCCGTGGTGCGATGCGACGACACTCTATGCCGAGCGGCGCATGTTCCACGGTCCTCGATTCCAGGGGGTCGTGGAATTCAGCTCCATTGGTGAGGACGGCCTGATCGCGGGATTACAGGTATTGCCGCGCAATCACTTGATTGCAGGCGACTCGCAGCCAAGGTTCTGGATCGACCCGGTACTGCTCGACGCGGCCGGGCAGATGGTGGGCTACTGGCCTACGGAGCATCTCGAGGAAGGCTTCATGATGTTTCCCATCCAGATTCAAGAAATCATCGTATACGGCGAGCCGCCCCCGCCCGGTCGCCGCGCCGAGTGCCACGTGAAAATCCGCGACATCGGTCAGCGCCAAGTTCGCGCGGATTTCGACGTGATCGGCGACGACGGCAAACTCTGGATGCGCGTGAACGGCTGGACTGACTGGCGGTTCTACTGGGACCGTTCGTTCTACGACTTCTGGCGCTTCCCGAACCTGGGAACCGTATGCGAGCGCGTAGAGCTTACCCTGCCAGAGGGAAGCGGTGATATCGAGTTCCGTCGCATTGCGCCGATGGGTGAGGTCGGAACGAGCATTTGGGAGAATCTAGGCGCGCATCTGATCTTGAGCCAGGGGGAACTCCGCGAGTACAAATCGATGAAGGACGGCCCGCGCCGCACAGAATGGATTTTTGGCCGCGCCGCAGCCAAGGACGCCATACGCTCGTGGGTAAAACGCCATCACGGACTCGACCTGTTCCCCGCCGACGTGGAGATCGTTTCAGACGAACGTGGCCGGCCACACGCCACCGGTGCTTGGACGACGCAAATTGCCGGCGTTCCGCGCGTCTCGATTGCGCACAAGGGCGCTTATGCTGTAGCCGCCGCGGGCAACGGGCTTCTTGGCGTGGACCTGGAGCACGTCGCTACGCGCGACGAGGCATTTCATTCCGTTGCTTTTGACGACCATGAGCGCAGACTACTGGAACGGCTCAAGGGCGAACATCGTGACGAATGGGTGACGCGCGCCTGGTGTGCCAAAGAGGCAGCCGGAAAGGCCATGGGAGTCGGGTTGATTGACGGACCGGCCACCATGGTTGTACGGGAATTGGATCAGGACGCGGGCGCCATGCTGGTCGCCTGCGGAACCACGGCGACGGTCGCCTCCGGAAAATCGAACAGGGGACGTTTTGTTGTACACAGCATTCGCGACGGCGATTACATCGTGGCCATCGCGGTGCAGGAAAGGAATGGACATGCCGGGTAACGATCGCAATGCGGTTCGCGCCGAGTTGCTCAAGATATTGACGAACCTTCGGGACGACTGGGACTTCTCGGATGAGATTACCGAGAAGACTGGACTGTTCAGCGACATGGGCTTCGAGTCCATCGACGCAGTCGCCCTCGGATCGGCCATTGAAGAGCATTTCAATCAGTCGCTGCCGTTTGCGGAGTTTCTGGCCAAGGCGTACGAGCGACAGGCCAATGACATTACCATTGCTGAACTGCTCGATTTCATGCTGCTACATCTGAAGCCAACGCAGGGGACTGCCAAGTGAAACCGCGCGTAGTCATCTTCGGTCTCGACGGCGGGGCCTTCTCTGTGCTCGACCACCTCGTGCAACGAGGCGTCATGCCCTATCTCGGCGAATTCATGTCGCGAGGAAGCCGCGCCCCGCTGATGTCCACTGTGCCGCCGCTCACGCCTCCGGCGTGGACCACGCTCTTCACTGGCCGTTCGCCCGGCAACCACGGCATCACCAACTTTTTGCAGTTCGAGTCAGCGGAATCCAAGTATATTCGAGTCGTAACCTCCCGAGAGGTGCGCGTACGTACGGTCATGTCCCTGCTTTCGCAGGCCGGACTTCGCGCGGGCTGCCTCAACCTCATCGCCCACAACCCGCCGCCAAAATACAACGGCTACGTCGTGCCCGGCTGGGTGACGTTTCGCTGGATCAAGAAATATTCGCATCCCGAAGGCTTCCTCGATCGCATGTGCGCGGCCGTGCCGGAGCTCGACATCAAGGACCTCGGCATGGACTTCAGCGAGGAGCGCAAGGCCATCCAGGGTGCATCGCTGTCGGACTACGAACCATGGATCAACATGCACATCCGCCGGGAGCGGCAATGGTTTAACATTATGCGGCACCAGATGCTCCACGAGCCGTGCGACTTGGAGGCCGTGGTCTTCGATGGCGTAGACAAGCTTCAGCATCTTTGCTGGCCTTATATCGATCCGGCGTTGACACCCGCGAAGCCCGATGAATCGTTCCTGCGCATCCAGCGCCGTTGCTGGGATTACTTCCGCCAGATCGACGATTTCCTCAAGGAAACTGTGCAGATCGTAGGCTCCGACGCCCACGTTCTTGTCGTCTCCGATCACGGCTTCACGGGCAGCGACGAAGTCGTTTACATCAACAATTGGCTCGAGCAACAGGGTTATCTCAGATGGTCCGACGCAACCGCCGTGCAAAACGAGGAGTCTGCGGAACTGGGCCGCGCACGACCCTATCACCTCACGTTTTTCGATCTCGAAAAAACGCAGGCCTATGCGGTTCTCGCCAGCACAAATGGGATCAACATCCAGGTTCGCGGCAGGAAAGGCCCGCACGGAATCGCGCCCGAGGACTACGAGAGTTTTCGTGCAGAATTGATCGACGCGCTGCTGACACGCTGCGTCGATCCCGTCACCAGCGATCCGATCGTCAAACGCGTCTGGACCCGTGAAGAGGCCTTCTCGGGATCGGCGATGGACCTTGCGCCGGACCTGACACTGGAGCTTCGTGATTTCGGATTCTTTTCCGTGCTGCGCGGAGCGTCGATGCTGAAGAAACGCCCGGTCGTCATGGGCACACACCACCCCAGCGGCGTCTTCGCGGCCTGCGGTCCCGGCGTTCGGCCCGGCGCTCGACTTGATGCGATGGACCTGCTCGACGTCGCCCCGACTACGCTACACCTATTAGGTCAACCGGTTCCCGACGACCTCGAAGGCACGATGCCCTCCGCCATGTTTACCGACGAGTTTCTCCACTCACACAAGGTCCGCCATTCGGCGGCCGCAAGATCCGCGAATACGCCTTCCTCATCGCAAACCGAAACCGACGAGGGCTATCAGGACGCCGAATCTCAGGAACAGATCATGATGCGCCTCAAGGCGTTGGGGTACATCGAGTAAGGGGAGTTCATGGCCAAGGCGCTGCTCAACGGAATCAACGTCCACTACCAGGTCAAGGGTGAAGGCCCCGACGTGGTCATGCTCCACGGCGTGACCTCCAGCCTCGCTATCTGGTACGCCAAGGTCATGCCCGAACTGGCCCACAAGTTCCGCGTTACTGCCTACGACCTTCGCGGCCACGGTTATTCAGACCCCACGCCCACCGGTTATACGTCGCAAGCCATGGCCGACGATCTGCTGGCGCTTCTCGATCATTTGAACATTGAAAAGGCGCGCCTGGTAGGTCACAGCTTTGGCGGTTCCATCGCGCTTCATCTAGCCATGTTGCACCCCGAGCGCGTCGAGGGCGTCGTACTCGGCGACACCGGCGTCGCCTGTCTGCGTTATCTGCGCACAATCCAGGATTGGCCCGGCTGGGAGATGTACAAGGACCGCATCACCAAGTACGGCATTACCTATGACTGGTTCGTCGAAGCCGAGGCCACCGACGTCCGAAACGTAATCCGCAAAAGCTATGACATGAAGCAGCCCTATGGCGCTCGCAAGGGCGGACTGGTGGGCACGCCGCGCCTGCGCAAGCTCATCGAAGAGACCAACATCGCCGCAGAATTCCGCGAAGTTTCCGGCATGACTGAAGACCTGCTGCCGCACGTCAAGACGCCGGTCCTGGCCGTCTATGGCGAGACGTCACCCTACCAGAAGATGGCCGCCAGACTCACGGAAGTCATGCCCAATTGCCGGGCTGTTTTGGTCCCCGGCACGGGCCACTTTTATCTTCTGGAAAATGTGGACCTCTTCATCGACACGATTACGCCGTTTCTGGCCGACCCAGCCGGCGACATTGCAAGCCGACCGATGATTGGCGTCACAAAAACACCCGATCGTCCCGACCCGCGACTGGCGGGCCCCCTCAACAACAACGACCCACCGAAGCACAAAGATTCTTTGCCCGACGCTCCCATAAAACATCAGGCTGACAATCACCCACAGCCCGTGAGGAATGGAGAGAACAACATGTCCCGAATTCTATTGGTCTCACCGAAATTCGACTCTGAGTTTGCCATGGCACGCCAGATGGCCAAGGTCGAAGTCAATGGAGATGCCGTGCAATCGCTGATGGTACCGCTACACCTGGCTACCATCGCGGCGCTGACTCCGCCGGAATTCCAGGTGGATATCTGGGATGAGGGCGCTCGCGGCGAAATCGATGACCAGACCGACCTGGGCCACAAATACGATCTCGTCGGAGTCACCGGCTATATCGCTCACATTCCCCGCGCCATCGAAATCGCAAACGTTTTCCGCAAACGCGGCATCCCCGTGGTCATCGGCGGTCCGGGCGTTTCCGGCTCGCCGGAGACCTGCCGCGGCGTCTTTGACGTTGTCTTTCTCGGAGAGGCTGAAATCACCTGGCCTCGTTTCCTTAGCGAATGGACGCAGGGGATTCATCGCAATGAGTACCGCCAGGTGGAGCGCCCTGATTTGACGAATTCGCCTCGACCGCGGTGGGACAGCGTGGCGGCGGACGTGCAGCGATATCGCCTGGCCGGTGTGCAGACGACGCGGGGATGCCCGTACGACTGCGAATTCTGCGACGTGATTCACCTTTTCGGGCGGCAACCACGCCACAAGCCCATCTCCTGCGTCGTCGACGAAGTCATCGCTTTGCAGAAGCTCGGCACCCAGCGGATTTTCATATGCGACGATGACTTCATCGGCGACAAGAAATACGCCAAGGAACTCCTCCGGGCGTTGATCCCAGTGAACAACTCGTTCGATCCGCCGCTGACCTTCTCAACCCAGCTCACCATTGATCTGGCGCACGATGAAGAGTTGATGGAGCTGATGGCCGACTGCAATTTCACCCAGGCGCTCATCGGCATCGAGACTCCACGCGTCGCCAGCCTCGAGGAAACCAACAAGATTCAAAATCTACGGGGCAATCTCGTCGAAGACTGCCGCAAGATTCACTCCTACGGCATCGCCGTAAAGGCGGCCCTCATCGTGGGATTCGACAACGACGACACCAAGGTCTTCGACGAGCAGATTCGCTTTGTCGAAGACGCGCACATCCCCATCACCAGCATCAACACCATGAAGGCCTATCCCGGCACTCCACTTTGGGTGCGTCTCCAGCGCGAAAACCGCGTCGTGGACGTCGAGGACATCTACGACGATTCGCCCAAGGTGGTCACCAACATCATCCCCAAAGGGATGACCCGGGTGGAATTGCTCGAAGGATACCTGCGCCTCATTACCGAGGTTCGTTCGTGGCCCAGTTATATCAAGCGCATGAAGGCCTTCCTTTCCGGAATTACGCGAAAGGCCAACGTGGCCCCGCCGTCGCCGAAGATTCGTGCACAGCGCATGGAAAAGATCGCCAAAGCCCGCGAAGCGTTGAACTGGCTGCCTGAAGAGGCGCGTAACGCCATCACGGAATTGATCATGCACACGTTGCAGACCGCTCCGCACATGATCGAACATGTCGGTGTGCTGACCATGCAGCACGCCATGGACCACGCGCTGCTCCCCTACCACGCGGAAGTCATCCAGCGCCAGATTGAAAAAACCAAATCCGGCAAGTTAAAGCTCGCCCCCGACCCATCGGCCGGCATGATCCCCGAAGGATTCCAGGCCGCGCTGCGCGGCGTCATGCCGACCATCTACGACCGCTTCGCGGCAGAAATGCACCATCTGCCGGATATGCCCGAAGCGATGGTCGCCCTCCTCAAGGATTTTCTCATCCGCTGGGGACCCTCGTTCAAGCAGTTCGAGGATTATCACATGGTCTATGTCCATGAATTGTGCGACCGCCATGTGCAGCGTTTCAACAACAAGAGCGGCCTGGGCTCCGCCAACGACGGACTTGGCCGGCTGGTCGGCTCCGTGCCCAAACGGGAGCAGGTCCAATCGGCGAAGTTTCTCTCGGCCGTACTGGTCGCAGTAGAGCAGGAGATGCGCGGGCAGGTGCGCTCGATGATCAACGTGGATGCCATCCCGCTCACCATCCAGAGTCCGATGGCCGCTACCGCCTGATCGCCCTTATTGTGGGGCGAGGGATCCAATGTTGCGGACCGTGCCCCCCTAGGCACCATGGTTACATTCGGCAGCTGCGCGGCCTTGAAACATCGAAGTTCTGACTTGCGTCGACGGCGCTTCATTCCACTCGATATCGAGCAGCCATTTCGACAAAGGGACGTAGTGGAGGATTCAATAAACGGGGCCGCTTTTATAGACACTTCCGGTAATCTATAATGTATTTTCTTCGTGACCTTCGTGTTCTTCGAGGTAAGAATAAGGAACACCAAAGGGGGGTTTGGGGGTATGTTGTTTCGCTGGACTAATGGTAGCCGCTTCCTGCTTGCTCTATCGGCGCTGGCTGTTGGATCCTTTTCCATGCCGGTTCACGCCGAGTCGGGGCACATCCTGACCGAAAAGGAATTTCGAAAGATCGGCGCCCAGGGCTTTGGCGACTCGGCCAACAGCTACCCGTGGGCCATGGTCTGGTTCAAGGACAAGCTCTACATCGGCACGAATCACAATTTCCTCTGCCTGACCCGATCCATCCGCGACACCGGCGATGCGGGCGTGAACCCGGAAATCCCTGACAGCTGCAATCCCGATTTTTACGCCAACGATTTTCGCGGACGAATCTACTCTTACGATCCCGTGACCGAGGTGATCGAGCTGGTCTACATCTCGCCGACGGTCAACGTCCTGGCGTCTGACGGATCGCGCGTCGATGTGCCCGTCGATCTTGGCTACCGCACCATGGTCGTGTTCACCGAGCCCGACGGAACCGAGGCGATTTATACTGGCAGTTTCATCAGCGGCGAAATTCCCGGTCCCCCGCCGCGCATCCTTCGTTCGGTCGATGGCCGCTCGTTTGAGCCGCTCCCCGGAACGGTCTCCAACAATACTACCTATACATCGTACCGCTCCCTGACTTCGTTCAACGGCAAGCTCTACGTGCTGGCGATTGGACGGGCGCTGGATCGCACCGCCCTGCTCGAATCCAGCGACCCCGCCACCGGAATATTTCAGGTGGTCAGCCCGCCATTTTTCGGTGATCCCGTTAACTCCGGCGCGTTCGAACTTGAAGTATTCAAGGGATATTTGTACGTCGGAACGGCCACCGCCTCGGACGGCTATCAACTGCTCAAGACTCAGGCGTCAGGCCCACCGCCCTACGTATTCCAAAAAGTACTGGTCAAGGGTGCGTATCGCGGTGCGTCCAATCAGAATGTCGTCAGCCTGTACCCATTCAAGGATTACCTCTACGTTGGAAGCGGAATTAACTTCGTGGGCCTCGATTATTTCCCCGATGTCAGTCCCGCACCGGCCGAATTGATTCGAGTCGACGCAAACGATCGCTGGGAGCTGGTCTGCGGCGATGCCCGCAATACGCCCGTGGGACACAAGGACCCCATCACAGGAATGAATGCAGGCTGTGGTAATTTCTTCTCGGGATATATATGGCGAATGGTTGAGCACCAGGGCGTGCTCTACATGAGCACGTTTGACCTGTCCGCTTTCACGCAGTTTTTTCAAGACGTCAGCATTGACCAGATCAAGGCGGCCGGCGTTTTCGATCGTTATCCCAATCTGCTTCCCTTTGTGGAGAATCGGAACCCCGACGAGATCGGCGACATCATCGCGGCCATCGAAGGCGGGTTCGACCTGTGGGGAACCACCGATGGCAAGAACTGGACCCGCGTGTCGCGAACCGGTTTCGGCGACTGGTACAGTTACGGAATCCGCAATTTTGTATCCACTCCCTTCGGCTTGTTTGCCGGCGCGGCCAATCCGTTCTTCGGATTTAAGTTATGGCTGGGTCAGCCCGAGGGATTCGATTACGACGGTGACGGAACACCCGATGCCGAGGACAACTGTCCGCAAACATGGAATCTCAGCCAGTACGATGCGAACGGCGACGGACACGGCGATGAGTGCCAAACACCGGCCCTTGCCGCGAATTTTGACGGCGCAGACGGCGAAGCAGACACCGATGGTGACGGAATCCCTGACCACTTCGACAACTGCGTCGGCAAGCGGAATGAGGATCAGGCAGACAGTGACCACGACGGCATCGGCGATGCCTGCGAATCCTCCACCTCGCCGACCCCGGAACCCGAACCAGGCCAGCCCACCGATCCTGGATCCGCCCCGACTGCATGCGGTGTGGGTGCGCATTTCCTCCTGCTTGTTGTTCCCCTATTATTCTCCTTGAGATGGGTGTCCTTTCCCACCATCTCGCGGAGGGTGCGCCGTGAAAAATTCCATTCCTAGCGAACCGCGTTCCTTGGTTCGCGCGGATTTTCCCGTTCGACAGACTCAATTAAGGCTCCTGGCCCTTATTTGCTTTTGCGCCACGAGCTGTGGCACGCAGGCGGGACCCCGACCTCCCGGCCAGCCCGTCTCTGGCCCCGGTGGTGCGGATTACAGGCACGCCGCTGTCGAAGCGCTACGAATGGGCGACGGACCGAGCGAATTCTGGGTTTTCACTCCCGCAGACCCAAGGCCTGAAACTGCCCCAGTGGTCATTTTCATGCACGGCTGGGGAGCGGTTCATCCCAGGGCCTATGGCGCGTGGCTTCAACACCTCGTCCGCAAAGGGAACATCGTCATTTTCCCGCGATACCAACTTTCCGGAAAGATCCGCACTCCCGGGGACGTCATGCTCGCCGGGGCCGGAAAGGCCGTGCAGGACGCATGGAATCTGCTGATTACCCAGGGCCCCGTGCATCCGCAAACGGACAAACTCGTATGGTTTGGCCATTCCCTGGGATGCATGATTTCGGCAAACTTGGCGGCTACTTCTGCGGCCTTGGGTCTGCCGCCGGCCGGGGCGCTTCTGCTCGTTGAGCCGGGCGGCGATGTTGTACCTTTGGGTGACATTCGTTCGATTCCCGCCGATGCAATCATCGAGGTCATCACCGGAGACAAGGATTCGCTTGCGGGCGAAACCGGAGCGAAGGCGATCCGTGGCGCACTATCCGGGGAACCCGAACGGCGGTTGGAAATTGTGGAAATGCGGTCTGACAGCCGATCACACCCCGCATTAGTCGCCGATCATTTTGCGCCACTCGGCGTCGCCGACGGTTTTCCGCCCGCCCACATTACCGGCGGCGACATGGAGCTATCGGGAGGTCCGCTGCGCGAGTATTTTCGCGAACGTCGACAGGATCGCTATGCTTTGGACGCCCTCGATTATTTTGGATTCTGGAAAATTGGGGACTCCCTGCTCGACGCGACCTACCGCGGGGAGAACCTGGATTTGGGTTTTGGCAACACTACCCAGCAGCGATTCATGGGATACTTGTCGGATGGAACTCCCGTCACGCCACTCATTATCATTGCGGACCCATGAAATGAATGCGGGATTCTCACGCCGGATCGGACGTAAAGGCGAAAGAATTTGCGCATAAGGCCCCTTCGCGTATAATCTTCGTATGGGCGACTTGACCACGATCAAAAAACTGCTGGGTTACAGCGACTGGGCAAACGGACAACTCGCGCTGGCTGCCTCCAACTTATCGCCCGAGAGCCTCGACAAGACCTTTGATATCGGGCTGGGCACGATGCGCAGAATACTCTTGCATATTCTGGCCGGTGAAACTGTATGGTTGCAGCGCTGGCAGGGCCGGCGCGACACGCCGTGGCCCAATGAAGACGACCTGGTCCCACCCGCAACCATCCAGGCAAGGTTTGCCGAAGTTTCTGCTCAGCGCGATCGCTTTCTCGCTGGGCTCAAGCCCGAAGAAACCTCGCGTGCCATTGTCTACCGCGACTCCAAAGGCAGTCTGTTTTCCGCCACGCTCGGCGACATGATGATCCAGATGAGTACGCACTCAACACACCACCGTGCCCAGGCCGTCAACGTCTTTCGCCGCCTGGGTGCTTTGCCCCCGGAACTCGATTACATGATGTGGGTCCGCAAGCAGGCCTAGTGCATCGAAACCACTATGATGCTCGGATCCGTTTCCACGCACACTGTCCCGGCTCAATGGGCAAGCATTCCCTTTGTCGGCGTCTTGCTGGCTATTGCGATCTTGCCGCTCATTCCGGCCACTGCGCACTGGTGGGAACGGAATCGAAACAAACTGATGGTTTCCGTGGCGTTTGCCAGCTTGACCCTGTGTTACTACGCCTTTGCCTACGACGTTTCAACGAGCGTTCATGTTTTCAACCACGCTCTTTTCGAAGAATATGTCCCATTTATTGCGTACCTCTTCTGTCTGTACGTGATCAGTGGAGGCATTAGACTGAAGGGCGACCTCGCTGCACATCCGGCCACCAATACGGCATTTCTTGCGGTCGGAACGGTGATGGCCAGCTTTGTCGGCACGACAGGGGCAAGCATGCTACTGATCCGCCCGCTGTTGCAGACCAATTCCGAACGCCAACACGTTCGGCACACGGTCATCTTTTTTATCTTCCTCGTGAGTAATATTGGGGGCTGCCTGCTTCCCATCGGCGACCCGCCATTGTTTCTCGGCTACCTGCGTGGCGTACCCTTTTTGTGGACCCTCCAGCTTTGGAAGGAATGGGCCTTCCTTTGCACGATCCTGCTCATTATTTATTACGTTTGGGATAGCCGGATGTACCGGCGCGAGGATCCGCCGCACATTGCCGCCGATGAGATATTCATCAGCCCACTCCGCCTGGAAGGCAAGATCAATTTCCTGTTTCTACTCGGCGCGGTCCTCACCATGGCTCTTATCAAACCGGGTAAACCGCTTCCGGGTACTTCTGTACAGGCCTTTCCATTTCTGCGCGAGATGGTCACATTGTTGTTTGCCGTTCTTTCACTGCTCATGACGCCGCGGGCGGTTCGGATACAGAATCAATTCAACTACACAGCCATTCTCGAAGTTGCGGCCATTTTCATCGGCATTTTTGTCGCCATGCAGCCGCCGCTCGAAATCTTGCACGCCTCCGGAGAGGAAATCGGCAAGGTGCTGGATGCCCCATCGAAATTCTTCTGGGTGACGGGCGGGCTGTCGAGTTTCCTCGACAACGCGCCGACCTATATCGTCTTCTTTGAAGTGGCAAACTCGATGACGAACCAGGCAGGTCCGGGCGTCTTCCAATTGCTCGACGGCAACTACATTCGCACAGACTTATTGATTGCGATTTCCCTGGGCGCGGTATTCATGGGAGCCAACACCTACATCGGAAATGGGCCCAACTTCATGGTCAAGAGCATTGCCGAGCAATCCGGCGTACAAATGCCCGGGTTTTTCGGCTATATGAAGTTTAGTTTGGGAATCTTGATTCCCCTCTTCCTTGTCGTTACGTTGATTTTCCTTTAATTCCTTCTACGGATCACGTTGACGAACTGGAGAGTGTGACGCAAAGGAGTCGATTGAGTAACGATGCTTGTACGATTTGATTGCCCTGCTTGTCACGGATCTCATTCCTTTGACATGCCGGAAACCACGATTGCCATGACATGTTCACGCACGCACCAGGTGCTGGAACTCCGTCTCACCCAAGGCGGTGATATCCGATCCAGGATCCTTGATGGTTCGGAAGGTGCGGAACCGGACGATGCCAAGGATGAATGATCCATTCCTCCTGCGTCTGTCGTTGTTCAGAGAGGGCTGCGCATCGTGAGGATGGCGATTTCCGGCGGGCAATTGATCCGCATCCGAAGCGGCAACGAAACGCCGATTCCTGCGCTCACGTGAATGTGCAAATCGTTCACCACATGCAAACCGCTGGACATTCTTCGGGGGATCCGGTCGTTGGGCCAGATGCACCCCAACCAGGGAAGTCGAATCTGCCCCCCGTGCGTATGACCCGACAGAACCAGGCTCACATTTTTTTCAGTTATTTGGAACGCCGTCGATGGGTAATGTGCCAGGAGGATCGTCGGGCCGTTGGCATCACCATGATCCAGCGTCTGCCGTAAGTCGCCGCCTCGCGGTACAGTCTGCTCAATGCCCGCCACCGTTACAGTAGTGCCATTCCATGGCACTTTCTCTGACTCATTGCGAAGAAACTTCAGCGGCAGACCTCCCGCCGTCGGCAGCAGTGGATGGTCATGGTTGCCCAGCACGGCGTACGTCGGAGCGCGACCGGCAATCGGACCAAAAAACTCGCCAGTCATCCCGGCTGCGTGACGCCAATGCCGGTGGAAATTCCCGAAATCTCCGGTCACGAGCAGCAAATCGTAATCAAGGGTTTGCAGCAGGCGCTGCGCGTGCCTCATCGTGCGCGACCATCCCCGAAAATGAAAATCGGAAACGTGGGCGATGCGCAATCCCGAAAGTCGTTCAGGCCAGCCGCGCGCGGATACGTCCCACGTACGAACAACCACAGGCTCGGAGCGGGAAGAGGGCAACGAAGTCCGTACCTATTCCGCAAAGAGCGGCGTGGACAAATAGCGATCGCCCCCGCTCGGCAGAACAGCAACGATGAGTTTGCCCTTGTTCTCCGGCATTTGTGCGACCTTGTTCGCCGCACACAGCGCCGCGCCCGACGAAATCCCGCAGAAGATCCCCTCTTCGCGTGCGGCCCGCCGGGCCCAGGCGAAGGAGTCTTCATTGGTCACGCGGACGACATCGTCAATGATTTCAAGATTCAGGATGCCGGGAATAAACCCCGCACCGATTCCTTGAATCATGTGCCGGCCCGGTTGAAGCGGCTGCCCCGCGCGCTTTTGCGTGATGACTGGAGAGGTCTCCGGTTCGATGGCGTAACACTTGAATGACGACTTCTTGGACTTCATCACTTCGCCAACGCCGGTGATGGTTCCGCCCGTGCCAATGCCTGACACAAGAATGTCCGCCTTGCCGTCGGTATCGTTCCAGATCTCTTGTGCAGTTGTACGGCGGTGAACTTCAGGATTGGCGGGGTTTTCAAATTGCTGTGGCATGAAGGAATTGGTGGTTTCCTTGACCAATTTTTCCGCAGCCGCGATCGCGCCTTTCATTCCATCCGTCGCGGGAGTGAGCACCAGTGTCGCGCCGAGGGCCTTCAGGATCGTACGACGCTCCATCGACATGCTCTCCGGCATGGTGAGCGTGAGTCGGTACCCCTTGGCCGCACACACGAATGCAAGGGCGATTCCTGTATTGCCGGACGTGGGTTCGATGATCGACGTCTGCTTGTTGATTCGGCCGTCCTTTTCCGCCGTCTCGATCATGGCCGCCCCAATGCGATCCTTGACGCTCGAAAGCGGATTGCCAAATTCAAGTTTCGCAACCACTGTGGCCGGCGAATTGATAATTCGGTTGATTTTGACCAACGGGGTTCGCCCAATTGCCGCCGTAATGTCTTGGTACACATTGGCCATTGCATGCCCTCCAGCAAAACGAAAGAATGGTACGTTAGTAGAGTATGAAGGCTAAACGTCGGGATTCCCGGTGTCAACATGAACAAACTGTTACGCTATTGCGCATCCCACGGCTTGATTCAGCCGGGTCGGACAGAGTAGTCTCGGAGGCAGTGCTTGGAGAGCGACGCCGAGATCAAGGAGAAGTGGATGTTTCAGAAAAAATTTGGCATGACCAAAATAGACCTCAAGACTTTCACGGTGGCCGGAATACTCGGCGCTTGTTGGTGTACGGTCGTCCAGGCAGAGCCCCTGAAAGGGCTGACGTTGACTCCGACTGCGGATTCGAACCACTTCAAATACGAGTACAAGTACGACGAATCCAAGGAGCCCATTACCGGCTTTTTCGCTTTCCCCAAGGGGATCGGTCCTTTTCGCGTCGTGATTGTAAACCACAGCCCCATCGGTAACGCTAAGCAGGCCGCATACAATTATGCCCCAAAATTCGTCGATCGCGGATACGCAGCCGTCACATTGGAATTGAAATACGCTGCCAAGGCCGAGGAGAGTGATTGGACTGACATCAATCGCCGCATTTCCGCCTGCATGGAAATCCTTCAGCATGATGATCGTTTTGATGCGAAGCAGATCTTTATGTATGGAAACGGGGCCGGGGCCATGGTGACGCTTTCCTACGCGGCGGGCACCAACAAACTGCGGGCAATCGCCCTCACCGGCGGCGGAATGCTACCCAAGGACGGCGTGGACTACGAGAAAGTTTCCGCTCCCGTGATTCTGGTTCACGGCGAAAGTGACCAGATTGTCCCACTGGACGCAGCCATGAAACTCAAGGCCAATCTCGAAAGAGCGAAAAAGACGGTCGAACTGAAGGTTGTGACCCAAGGCGGACACGAAGTCATCACCCTGCAATCCGGCGAGGTTTACGACGCGATCGTTTCTTTCTTTAACAAGTTCACCAAGTAAGAAGCGCCGGCGGACCCTCTTCGTCGGCTCGTCGTTGCCCCGCGACCCCTCCATGTCGAGAAAGATCAATTCCGCCTAAGATTCGGGCATGGAATCGAAGGTGTGGCCTTATTACCTGGCGGGGGAGGCAGCGCTGCCAAATAGCAATCTCGTGGTTGAGAATAAGTTCACCGGCGAGGTGGCGTATCGGTGTGCGCTGGCTGACGCGACGGCCGTTGATCGAGCGATCGCAGCGTCGGCGAAGGCGTTTGACGAAACGCGACGAATGCCCAGCTTCGCGCGGCAGGCGGTGTTGAAGCAGGTGATCTCGCGTGTGGATCAGCGCCGCGAGGAGCTGGCGCGCATCGTAACCATCGAAGCGGGAAAACCAATCAAGGATTCACGTGCCGAAGTCACTCGCCTCATCGACACGTTTCAGGTGGCCGCGGAGGAATCGGTTCGCATAGGCGGCGAGGTTCTCCCCTTGGATATTAGCCCACGCGCGAAGGGATTCGAGGGAATTTCGCGGCGGTTCCCGATCGGACCATGCGCGTTTATCACGCCGTTCAATTTTCCGCTGAACCTGGTGGCGCACAAGGTTGCTCCGGCCATCGCCGCGGGATGCCCGTTCATACTCAAGCCCGCAAGCGCCACGCCGATTAGCGCCCTCGTGCTCGCTGAAATCCTCTCGGAAACCGATTGGCCGAAAGCGGCATTCAGTGTCCTGCCCTGTAAGTCGCAATCGGCACAAGCCCTGATCACCGACGAACGGATCAAGCTTCTGAGCTTCACCGGATCGCCACAAGTTGGCTGGGCCATGAAATCGCAGGCAGGTAAAAAGAAGGTCGTTCTCGAACTTGGAGGCAACGCGGCCTGCATCGTGGATGAAGGCTCAAACGTATTCGCGGTCGCCGACAGGCTCATCTTCGGAGCGTTCTATCAATCCGGGCAGAGTTGTATCAGTGTGCAGCGAATTCTGGCTCACGAAACCCTGTACGAATCACTGCGCACCGCACTTGTGGAGCGCGCAGAAAAACTGGACGTCGGTGACCCTCTGGACGAAAAAACATTTCTCGGTCCACTCATTTCGCAGGCCGACGCCGAGCGGATCGAACAATGGGTGGGCGAAGCAGTCAGCGGCGGCGCGAAAATTCTGTGCGGCGGCAGGCGTAACGGCGCATTTTACGACGCCACGATTCTGGAAAACGTCAAACCCCCAATGAATGTAAACTGCGTAGAAGTCTTCGGCCCGGTCGCCACCCTTCAACCGTTCTCGGATTTCGCCGATGCGATTCGAACTGCAAACGACAGCGCGTTTGGATTGCAGGCCGGCGTCTTCACCAACAACCTCCAGCACGCATGGCAGGCCTTCCACGAACTCGAAGTCGGCGGCGTCATCATCAATGACATCCCCAGCTTTCGCGTGGACAACATGCCCTACGGCGGAATCAAGGACTCCGGCTTCGGCCGCGAAGGCGTCCGCTACGCCATCGAGGAAATGACCGAAATCAAGCTGATGGTTTTGCGACATTGAGGGGACTGACGCTACAATCGTAGGCAAATTCCCCCGGATTTGGAGACTGACATGACCCTAGCCGCGCAACCACCTCCTGGCCACACCGCAATGGGACAACCGCGTACCATTCGCGCTCCGCGCGGGAAGGTGCTGTCCTGCAAAGGCTGGCAGCAGGAAGCTGCCCTCCGCATGTTGATGAACAACCTCGACCCCGAAGTGGCCGAGAAGCCTGACGAACTCATCGTCTACGGCGGCTCCGGCAAGGCCGCACGCACCTGGGCCGATTTTGACCGCATTGTCGCCTCGCTTCGGTCGCTCGAGTCCGACGAAACGCTGCTGGTGCAATCGGGCCGTGCCGTCGGCATCGTCAAGACGCACGCCGACGCCCCGCGTGCCCTCATCTCCAACGCCATGATCGTGCCGCACTGGGGCAACTGGGACGAATTCCGCCGCCTCGAAGCAATGGGCCTCACCATGTACGGCCAGATGACCGCGGGCAGTTGGATCTACATCGGCACACAGGGAATCCTGCAAGGCACATACGAGACCTTCGGAGCGGCCGCCCGCGAACACTTCGGCGGCTCCCTTCGCGGACGTCTCGTCGTCACCGGAGGCCTCGGCGGCATGGGCGGGGCTCAGCCACTCGCAGCTACCATGAACGAAGGCGTTTGTCTGTGCATCGAAGTCGACCAATCGCGCATCGAGCGCCGCATCAACACGCGATATCTGGACAAGTGGACGTCGAATCTCGATGAAGCCCTTCGCTGGATCGACGATGCAAAGAAGAAAAAGGAGCCGCTCTCAGTCGGCCTGCTCGCCAATTGCGCAGACGTCCTGCCGGAACTGATTCGCCGCAACATTACGCCGGACCTGCTCACCGACCAGACTTCCGCTCACGACGCCCTCGACGGCTACGTCCCCAATCGTATGAGCTACGACGCCGCTCTAGCCTTGCGCAAATCCGACCCGAAGCGTTACATCGCCGAATCCATGCGCACGATGGCCGAGCACGTCCGCGCCATGCTCGAATTGCAGAAACGCGGCGCCCTCACCTTCGACTACGGCAACAACATCCGCCAGCAGGCGAAGAATGCTGGCGTCGAAAACGCATTTGACTTTCAGGGCTTCGTACCGCTCTTCATCCGACCGCTCTTTTGCGAAGGCCAGGGCCCCTTCCGCTGGGCCGCCCTTTCCGGTGATCCCAAGGACATCGCCCGCACCGACCGCGCCGTGCTCGAAACTTTCCCTCATAACGAACACCTCTGCCGCTGGATTCGCCTCGCCGCCGAGCGGATCGCTTTTCAAGGCCTGCCCGCCCGCATCTGCTGGCTGGGCTACGGTGAACGGGCGAAAATGGGTCTCGTCTTCAACGATCTCGTCGCCCGCGGCGAAATCTCCGCTCCAATCGTCATTGGCCGCGACCATCTCGACTGCGGCAGCGTGGCCTCTCCCAACCGCGAAACCGAAGGCATGAAAGACGGCTCCGACGCAATCGCAGACTGGCCAATCCTTAACGCCCTCATCAATACCGCCTGCGGGGCCACTTGGGTTTCCGTCCACCACGGCGGCGGCGTGGGCATCGGCTACGCCATCCACGCGGGACAGGTCATCGTCGCCGACGGCACGCCGCAGGCCGCCGCCCGCCTCCAACGCGTCCTCACCGCCGACCCGGCCACCGGCATCTTCCGTCACGCCGACGCAGGCTACGAAAAGGCAATTGAAGTCGGCCGCGAACGCGGAGTGCACATACCTTAGCTTTTTGATTGCCGTGAGTTGGAATCTTCGCGATGGCGGAGATACAATCGAGAAGTCTTCCCCACTTGAGGAGAATGCCATGCTGCGCGTCCGCTGGTTTGCATTCCCAATGGTACTTGTTCCGACTCTTGTCCATGCCGAGGCGACCGTCTCGCTAAAGGCCGTCGCGAAGAACGGCGTCCCGATCACCCCAACGAATCTCTTGTTAATCTCACCGAACGACCTTGTTACTGCGGAGATTTACCTTTCCGAGTGGAATTCTCCACCCTTCGACGGCGGATCTGGACTCGTCAGTGGATACCAGGTAACGCTAGCAGGTAAGGCGGGAGCCCAAAGTTCGGGAGCATGTGGATATTGCAATAACGAGTACGTCCTTCCGCTCGGTTGGGACGCTCCTCTCGAAAAAGACCCTTGTCCGTGCGACAACCCATGCTTCTCGATATGCCACACCACCTACGGCTGCGTCGGCCCTAATCACCAACCCAATCAGATGGCGTCGACGAACCGGTCACGGAGTGATTACATTTTTGCAGGGTTTGATGAACTCGGCCATCCATCCCCTCCTACGCTCGACCTCCATTGGTTCGGTGACATCACCACAATGGACGGTCAAACCGCAAGCCGTTGTTCTGGTGGCGCCTCAGCGGGACAGTCTTGTATCGTAAATGCCGATTGCCCGGGTGGAACCTGCAATCAGAATTTCCAATCCTATTTGGGAACATTGTATTTGAAAGTTGGTTCGGCGGTGTGCGGAACTTTTACATTCACTTTCTATGCGGACGTCAACAAAACCTATATTTTCTCGTGGCAAACTCCGGTTCCCTTCTTGCCCATGATCCAGGGACTCACGCTAACGGTTCCAACTCCATGCGCTCCTTCTTGGGGAGCCTGTTGCACGGATGACGCAACTTCATTTCATTGTGAAACCGCCTGCCTGGAGGATTGCCAGGATCCCAACCAACGATTCGGTGGCATCGGCTCAACCTGCGCTCATCTCAATCCGCCATGCGGCTGTTCCGGCCCCGCCGGCGCATGCTGCACTTCAGACCTGGGTATTTGTACGAACAACATTTGTCCCGATGATTGCATGGAACAGAATCAACGGTTCGGGGGCGCCGGTTCAACTTGCGCAACGATCGATCCGCCCTGCGTCGTTTCTGATCCAATTCCAACGTTAATTTCGCCCGCGAACTGCATTATCGATGCCCGCAGGCCATTCCCGCCGGGCACACCTGCTCAACGCCAAGGCATTACCTCGCAAATCTGGACATTTTCGCAATTTCCCGGTGCCACCGAAGACGCCCCCAACGACTTCACCGTCAGGCAGGTTCCTCCCACAACCCCACCCGTACCCCCAACGGTCGCGAGCGTAACACAGGGCCCGGGCAACACAGTAACCTTGAATTTCAGCGCTCCCATTCAGCCCAACAAATGGACGTGCATCAAGCATATCGCGACCAACACGGAAAGATGTATTGGCTACCTGCCCGGCGACGTGAACGGCGATCGCACCGCATTGCCAATTGATATCATCGATCTGGTGGACAACCTCAACGGTTTGCGCAACCCCCCATATCCGAAAAATATGTGCGACATTGATCACAGCAGTGTTTGTTCTCCGGCCGATCTCGTTGCTGAAGTGGACCTGCTCAATGGCGCGAGCGGATACCCAGTGCAGAACGGCAAAACCCTGCCGCCCTGCCCCAGCGCACCATAGCCGGAGCGACTTCAATCAACCAGAATGCCCCAAATTGTTGTTCTCCAAAATCAGGTTTGGGGTACAATGGCATGTGGAGAAATTGCCTCAATGAAAACGATTACGGCAGGCAAGTCGCAAAGGGTGCCCTTTCAAGAAATTGGGAAAGCGATGCGGCAATTGCTTTCGGAGCTTTACGGTCATCGTATGAAATACTGCCTTTTTTTTGGTTCCTACGCACGCGATGAGGCCGATGCAGAATCAGACCTCGACGTACTGATTGTTCTGGATCGCGTAAACCACTACGCCGCTGAAGTGGATCGCACTAGCAAAATCACGAGCGAACTCTCATTACAATTTGATGTAAGCATCAGCCGCGTCTTCCTCTCCGAAGAGGAATGGCACGATGGCGATTCGGCGTTTGTGCTAAATGTCCGCGAGGAGGCGATTCCGCTTTGAAGGAAACGGCCCGCAAATTCCTGGAGAAGGGCCAGCAATCCATCGCCGCCGCTGAGCACCTCGTGCTTGACGGTTACGCGGAGTTCGCTGCATCACGAGCTTATTATGCAATGTTCTACGTCGCACAGGCCCTTCTTTCGGAACAGGGTCGCCGTTTCCGAAAGCATTCAGGCGTTCACTCGGCGTTTGGGGAAGCTTTTGCCAAGACCGGCATCCTCGAACCCAAGTTTCACCGCTGGCTTCTGGATGCATTCGACAAACGGATCAAGAGCGATTACGACGTGGACGAGGTTTTAGTTCGCGGGGATGCGGAGACTCTGATTCAACAGGCCGCTGAGTTTCTTGCCGAGGCCCGAAAACTACTTCCCGAATAAATTCCGCCTTTTATTCTTTCCGCGGCCTTGCGTCCGCAAATCTTTTGATTTTGCCGGGCAATTTCGCTATAGTCACTAATCGAACTTTCGAGGGGGGAAACAGGGGTGTTTCGCAAATTTCACAACCAATTCCGGTTCGCGCTCTGCGCCTGCGCTTTCGCATGGTGTGGGACGCCTTCCCGTGGCCTTGCCGACGAGACTAGTGGGGCCTCTGCCGGCCAGGACGTTATCGTCACCGCCATCCCCGGCGTCCTCAACTACGACAGCGAAACGCCAGCCGGAGCATCAGAACCCATCGACGCCTTCTCCGTCGGGACCATTTGCTGCAACGCAGGCGACACCATTCTTCCCGCTCATGACAACGACAATCAACACTTTGTCCTCCGCCAGGGAATGTTCCGGCTCAAGGCCGGCCGTTTCGAGCAAATCGGTACCTCGTGGGTCAAGCACGTCTACCCCATGTCCAATGAGCCGGGCACGTGCGGACTCGAATGTACCAACCCCAACGTTGTTGGACAGGAGCTGCGCCCCGGCTGCACCGACGCCAACAGCGCCGGCCTCAACGGCGACCGCGTACACACCAGCCGTGCTTCTGAAGTCAACGCTTTCACTGGCGAGTTCCCACAACCGGGAATGTACTTTTATCCCGAAGGGACGATCGCGCAGCGCATCCAGGTGCACCACTCCGATCTTAACCCGGCCCTAAACCCCGGCGCGAGCTATTTCGTCGAAGCACACTACATTCACCCCGGCGACGCCGCCGCTGGCAACGGAGAGAACAACGCCACGTTCGCTCGCGTCACGCTGTCAGACCCCGGCACCGGTACTTATGTCATGACGATTACTTCACCCGCGCTGAACCACGGACAGACCAAGCCCGCCGTACTGGCCTGGCAGGACGCAGATGCATCCGTCACCGTGACGAACGTCCGCGTGCACAACGAGGGTCTGTTCATCGTCGCCGCCAAGGCCACCACCATCGGCGGCGGACTCTGGCACTACGAATATGCGGTCGAAAATCTCAACTCCGACCGCGCAGGCCAGTCGTTCCGGGTCCCATTCCCCAATGGCGCGCTGATCCAGAACATCGGATTTCATGACGTGGACTACCAAAGCGGCGAGCCGCAGGTCGGCACGGACTGGACCGTCACACTCCTCAGCGACGCACTCGTCTGGTCGACGGAAAACTTCTCGACGAATGTGAATGCCAACGCACTGCGCTGGAGCACAATGTACAATTTCCGATTCGACGCCAACGTTGGCCCCTCCCCCACAACAGCCATCATCGGTCTGTTCAAACCCGGCAGTCCGTCGCAAGTCGAATTTCAGACCATTGGACCCGCCCTGGGATTCATGGACTGCAACGCGAACGGCCGACTCGACGCCTGTGACGTGAATTGTGCCGCCACGAACTGTCCGCAGCCGTGCGGACAAAGTGCCGACTGCAACGCCAACGGCCTGCCCGATGAGTGCGAAACCGACTGCAATGGCAACGGCGTGCCGGACGGCTGCGACATTGGCCAGACCAGCGCGGATTGCAACAACAACGGCGTTCCGGATGAATGTGACGCCGACTGCGATGAAGATGGTATTCCTGATGACTGCGAAACCAACCCGGACTCTGATTTTGACGGAGTTCCGGATTGCATTGATCAGTGCCCATTCACCACGCCGCCCGGAGGCTGCGCGCCGCCCGAGCAGGTGTCTTGTCTTTTCTCTGGTGGTTGTTTCGATTTTTCCAGGAGTCTGTGTATATCGCTCGGCGGAGTTCCGTACTGCGGCTCCCCCGGCTTTTGTTTCGGGCCCCCCTGCCCCAATTCGACCTGCCGCGACGGCTGTTTGCCCGGCGACTACGATGGCGATGCCGACCGTGACCTGTACGACTTCGCCAGATTCGCCGGCTGCTTTTCGGGATCCGCACCCTTGGCCATCACCCCCGACGAAACCTGCCTGAGCCGCTTCGATCTCGACGACGACGGTGATATCGACGCCAAAGACCTGGCCGCCTTGCAAGCCTATTTGCAGGACCCCCAATAACGAGGCCTGCGAAAGAAATCTCTTATTAATCCGCCTCCTTGCCAACCGGCAAATCCCCAACAAAATACCAACCATTGCTCCTACAATGAACACAGACCAATCACAACTTTCCAGTCTGGTGTCCGAGCCGCAGCCGGCCGACACGCCGCAGACCGACAAGGTCGAACTACAACCCACTGCGCCGGTGCCTCCAATTCTTACTCCTCCCCCCGCCGCCGCAATTCGTTCGCTCAAGCGCAAATGGGAACGGTACACCGAGAAAAGACTTCTGAAGATGCGCTTGTGCGATCTTGAGTTGGGAATTGAGGGGACCCGGCTGGAAGGCCACATCGCCCAGGTTCAGGCCGAACTCGCGGAGAGGCACATCCGCTTCCGGCCCCACTACTGGCTCTCGACCGAATGGTTCACGCCGGACAACGTCCCTGGCATCGCCGTTTCGTTTTTTCTCGCCCACCCGCGATTGCAACGGCTCGAGAAGAAAATGATGCTCGAAGTCGAAGGCGGAACGCCTTGGTGGTGTCTCAAAATTCTGCGCCACGAAGTCGGCCACGCCATCGACAATGCCTTCCGCATTCACGATCGTTCGGAATGGCGAAAGCACTTCGGGCGATACTCGCAGAAATACCCGACGTTCTATCAGCCCAAGCCCTACAGCAAGCGCTTCGTACTGCACCTGGAAGACTGGTATGGCCAGAGCCACCCCGCTGAGGATTTCGCAGAAACTTTCGCCGTCTGGCTCACGCCGAATTCCAACTGGCGGAAGCGCTACGCCGGCTGGCCGGCACTCAAGAAGCTCGAATATGTGGATGCCCTGATGACCGAGATTTCGGGGACTAGGCCCCTTGTCCGCTCTCGACGAAAAGTCGATCCCCTCGACAAAATCGACCTCACGCTGGGCGAATACTACGAACAAAAACGCGCCACCTACGGCGGGCGATATCCCGAGTTCTATGACCGTGACTTGCGACGCCTCTTTTCTGACTCCCCGGAGTTTGCCACCAGTGAACGGGCCGCCAGATTCCTTCGGCGAATCCGCCCTGAGCTTCGCCGCCTCGTGGCCCGCTGGACAGACGAGCATCAATACACCATCGATCAGGTGATCAAGCAGATGATCAAGCGCTGCGAGGAACTCCGCCTCTGCCTCGACCGCCCGGAAGAGCAGGCCAAACTCGAAGCTACAGTACTCCTGAGCGTTCAGACGATGAACTATCTGCATGCCGGGTATCACCGGCTCCAGTTATGAACAAGCTTCGCATTTCCATCCTGATGCACGAACGGTTCGTGCCGCCGGCTACCATCGAAGGACTCGACAAGAAAGAAATCGCCCCGTTCAAAACCGAGTACGACGTAACCACCGGGCTTCGCGCGCTGGGTCACGAAGTCATCCCGCTGGGCATTGGCGACGACCTCGCACCCATCCGTGCAAATCTCAAGAACTTCAAGCCCGACATCATGTTCAATCTCCTCGAGGAATTCGCCGGCGTGGATACTCACGTTCCCTTCGTGCTTGGTTATCTCGAGTTGGCGAAGCAACTTTACACCGGCTGCAACCCGCGCGGGATGATGATCGCCTGCAACAAAGGACTCACAAAAAAAATCCTCCGCTACCACCGCATTCGTACGCCGGAGTTCGTCGTCGTCCCACTGGGGACAAAGATGCCACTGCCGCCACGAATCGCCTATCCGCTGATCGTCAAGTCGGCCACGTCGCACGGCTCGGTAGGCATCGCTCAGGCCTCTGTCGTCGCAGACGAGCAGAAGCTTGTCGATCGCGTGAGCTTTATTCAGGAGCAACTGGCCACCGACGTCATCGTCGAGCAGTACATTGAGGGCCGCGAGCTCTATGTCGGCGTCATGGGGAACAACCGACTCCAGGCGCTGCCGATCTGGGAGATCTTCTTCGAGAAACTTGCCGAGGGCGCCCCGCGAATCGTCACCGCGAAAATGAAATGGGATGTGGACTATCAGGAGCGCACCGGCGTTACCACCCGGGCCGCGACCGACCTCCCACCCGGCGCTGAGAAATCCATCTCCAACATTTGCAAACGCATTTACCGCGCGCTGGGGCAGACCGGATACGCCCGCATGGACCTTCGCCTGACGCCCGACGGCCAGGTATATCTGCTCGAATCCAACCCCAATCCGCAACTCGCCCACGCTGAAGATTTCGCGGACTCTGCCCAGGCCGCCGGGCTCTCCTATGAAAAACTCCTCCAGCGCCTCGTCAACCTCGGACTTAATTCCCGAGGCACATGGAGTGCGTGAGAACGCCAAGTTCAGGAAAATTGACGCCAAGCCTACCGAAGATCAATACAGATAAACCGGAAACTTTGGTGATGGGCCTGCGCGGCATAAGCACCCACGGTTGATAAAGCCGAATTCGGATAATCCTTCCTACGATGGTGCTTTCTTGGTGGCGAGTTTGACGAGTTGAGCTAGAATTATGTGTGTGGAAAACTCCATTATGAAAATTCGACGGGGTTTCTTGTTTGCTTTCATGCTCTTCGAAGCAGCAGCAGCGGCGCCCCGTCAGGCCGGAGTCGGGTATGCGATTATTCGCAACAAAGGTGGGCAGACGGGAAACGAAGTTGGCGATCTCGTTGCCTTTTACCTTGATCATCCCGATAAGGGCGTCGTTATCGGGAATACGGCGCTGACGCAAGTTGGAGCCATGGACATCTGGCAGGGAGTGCTGTGGGCCGCGAGTGCTCGGGACGACCGTCTGAGTTTCTATACGGTTGACGTGCGAACGGCGGAAGCGACCTTGAAGTCGACGGCAGAACGAAAGCTCTCTGGAGTTTTTGCGGGCGACTTCGATGCCCAGGGCCGCTTCTGGATCGTCAATATGCGTGAGCAGCGGCTGTGCAGCTACGACCCGGTCACGGGAGCCGAACTGTCAAACGTGGAGTTGCCGTCCGACGCGAGTTACAACGGAATCGCTTTTGCGGGCGAAATGCTGTATGCGGTGCGCGGTGGAACAGGCGACCCGCCGCAGGAGTTCGGCACCATCGACACGGCCACGGGGAAGTTCACCTCAATTGGGTACACAAACGTCGGGTTCGACGGAAAAGGCGGCGGAAACGGCTGCGGCGCACTCGACTACGATCCTTCCACTCGAATGATGTATCTTGTGTATCGTCAAGGCATCGAGCGCGCGGCCGCCCAAGCTTCCGCCGAAAATGACGCGGAGCGAGATAGGCCACAGGACACCGTTCAAGGGGATAAATCGCAAGGCCGCAATAGGCAAGGCAAACCACAGTATTGGTCACTTTACACAATTGAGCTGCGCACCGGCCAGTCGACATTTGTGGGCGAGATTGGTCCCCAGGCGACCTATGATGCGTTTACCATCGCGCAGTAGTTTGAATGAGGAGGTTCGTCCGTGAGAAAATTACGAGTTCTGTCCGTGACCATAATCTCAGTGCTTTCAACCGTGGCAAATGCCGAGGACCCGGCCAAGCCTTCCGCCAACGCTCCCGACGTCAAGGCGATTGTCCAGAAGTCCGCGGACGCGATCGGGAAGTTGAAGGTCGTGGCCTACGACATTGAATTCAAGTGCTCCGGGTTCTTCGAAATGTTTCTGCCGAGCATCAACGGGCATGTGATCCTGGGGAAGGAATCGCCGGACGGCGCCAAGCGGTTTTCGTGCAAAGTGAAGATCCAGCAGCCTGGTTCGGCTGACGTCAAGGAAGTCACGGCCGGCGCAGACGGCACAACCTATTACCTCTTCGACGATGCAAAAAAAATCGTCTACGCGGACATCGATCCGCAGGTCATGGGCAAGCAGCGCGACGGCATCGACTTTGCGCTGACGCCGGAATTTGGGATGGCCCATCCGTTTGACGATGCGCTCAAAAGCGGAGACATCAAATACCTGCGTGACGAATCGGTCAGCGGGCAGGATTGCTGGGTGTTGGTCTTCAAATCGGCGCTGAGCAAACCGTACATGGACTGGTACATTTCGAAATCGGATTTTCTTCCGCGGCGCGCGGTATTCACCTTTAAGGACACCAAGGGCAACGAGGGAGGCAGCCAGGTCACCATTCTCAACCTCAAGGTCGATCCCAAGCTCGAAAAAGACCCCTTCGCGCTAGTCGTCCCGCAAGGATACACCAAGACCTCCGACTTCGCCCCGTAAGAACCGGGGATCATTCACACAGGATTCTCCGTCAGTCAAGGCTCTGGTGATTCGGGATTGGGGACGGAAGTCTTCCAAGCGGCGGGGTCCGCGCCGAGTTTGCGACCGAGTTCGGCGAGCGCGTTCATGGTCTCCTTTTTGAATGTACCTTTGACGGGCGGACGCCATTCGTTGGGGATGGCCAGGTAGTGCATCTCGATGTCGAGCCCGGTACGCAGTTTCAGATACGCGAGCGAAACTGCCAGGGATTTCAGGCAGTTCACCGTCGAGTACTGAATGAAGAGGTCCAGTGATCGTCCCACCACACCTGGCCAGCCAACCTCCAGCTGCGCCGGCGGCGCACAAAGCTGATTGTTGATGATCACCCAGACGCGGGTCCGAGGCAGAGGGCGCGTGGGCTGTTCACGCATCCAGATGTTCACCGCACTTTGATCAAAATCCTGGTCCGTCGTGTAAGCGATATTCCGGGTGACGCCGCCGTCCACATACAAGTCGCCCTCGATCCTGACCGGTGGAAACACGGCAGGGATGGCCGTGGAGGCCAGGATGACATTGTCAAACGTCTCGCGCGTTCTTTCACCGGAGACCGCCTCATCCGCAAGCCGTGTGGCGTTCCACATGGTCATCATGCCCAGAT
The DNA here is from genome assembly GCA_964501365.1 of uncultured Phycisphaera sp. Taxonomy (GTDB): domain Bacteria; phylum Planctomycetota; class Phycisphaerae; order UBA1845; family UBA1845; genus CAZAMB01. Next base: position 47,712 of record CAZCST010000036.1, read on the forward strand.
CGAGATTGGTCGTTCCGATAAGCAGTACGCGGTTCTGGCGGCGGCCTTCGGAGATCGCACGCAAAAGGGAATCATCCATCGCCGCCTTGATGTCGTTGCTGAGGCCGGTGTTATCGACGAACGAATCGCCACGAAGCGTGAGAATGGAAAGCAGATTGCGAAGGCGGAACCACTCCTTCTTGGGCTTCTTATAGGCGAAATAGGCTTTCTTGTAGGCCTCATCCGTCCCGACGAACGCATATGGAGCGATCAGCGCCCCGGTGCTCACCCCGGTGACCACGTCGAACTGCGGCCGCTGGAATTCACCCTGCTTGATCGAGCCCCAGCCTTCCAGCACTCCAGCGCCGAACGCGCCTTTGTCTCCGCCGCCGGAGAGGATCAGGATGTCAAAGGTTGGTGGCGGAGCGTGAGCGGCGAGCGCCTGTTCCTGTTCATCGACGACGCGCTGGACGACGCTTCGGCTGATGGCCGCGCGGCCTTCGTTCACTTCCCGGATGAACTCTTCGCGGTGCGCGGCGAGCTCGCCGGGCGAGCGGGGGATGACACGCGGGGCGCACCCAGTAAGCGCAATTGGGATGAAAAAGACAAAAATGGCTTTGCGGAATTTGGTCAATTCAGTTCTCCAAAACAACGTTTGTGCGAGGCTCAAGCATAGGGTACATCGATCATCTTCTCCACACAGGAACTCATGCACTCCTGCAGGATGGGTTCGTTCCAGCATTTTTGTATCTCGGTCTGCGGGAGGCCAAAACCGCGATATTCGTCTGCAAACGCGGGTGCATTCCTTCGCAAGGGCTTCGCGGCAGGCGCGGCGAAGGGTCCACGAAGGCGGGACACAGGGGCGGGGACTGAGCATTGTCGATTGTCGATTTGCGATTTTCGATTGGGGACCAGGGATAGAAGTCCGCGCGAAGTGGCAGGCAAAAGCAGTGAATGTCCCGGACACTTGATCATCAGCTTATAGAACATGCCGGGCGCGCGCAGAATTGTTGCGAATTGTGATCAGGGTAAAGGCAGGGATTAGAGATTAGGGCATAGGGCATAGAGATTAGAAAAGGAAGGGACGGGCCGCAGATGAGCGAGAATGAAACGCAGATTTCACGGTCACGACTACAGTTCGGCCGGCGTCGGCCCGCCGTTTAGATGATTGGTTTCAAGACCATCCGACCGTACGCGATGAACGCCATGATGAGTCCCAGCACACCGCTCATGATAATAGGCGCGATCTCGCGGTATTTAACGTGCACCCCGATGAACACGAGGCTCTCGATCGCCAGAACCGTGGCGGCCACCACCGTGAGCTTCGGCTGCCAGTGAAAGGCGGCGGGCACGATCAACCCGACTGTGCAGACGAGTTCGAGGATGCCGAGGGCCTTCCATGCTTCCCGCGGCAACGCATCAAACGACCGGACCCCCTCGCGTACCTTGTCCAGCATGAAGACCTTCATGATGCCCGACGCAACATACAGGAGCGCAGTAAGAACCTGCAGGACCCACAACAGGATATTCATCGTGCGCCTCCTCCCAATTTTCGCGCCGGCGAACGCGTGACGGGTTCTCACCGCGCAATCCACGTTCTGAACCCGGATTTTGTGACCGTGGGTACCACATCATACGCAACCGCCGGCAGGCGGGCGAGCTCCTTTTGCGCCTGTTTGGAGAGTTCGACGCGCCAGCTCAACGCAGGCGGCCCTTTTGTTTCATTTCCTTGACGAAATCTGACAGAGGACGGGTGCGGTCGCGGCGGCGCGACTCAATCACGATCCGATCCTGCTCATCCTCAGATAGTAAGCCGGCGTCCAACATTCCACGGACAAGCTGCTTGCGATCTCTCGGACTAAGGCCGTGTACGATGCTCAGGACGCCTTGAACAAGCTTGGTCATGTTGAGTTCTCCAGAACCAATTGTGGCTTCCCGTGAAATGCGATGCAAGGGAAGAGTCTCGAGTTTCAAAATCAAAAAAGAACGCCCGGCATGCCGAAGCACACCGGGCGTCTTTATAAGTTAAACAGGTTTGTCATCGGAATCCGATTGCTCGGAAAATCGTCCCGACCGAGGTCGGGACCGAAAATGCGTTAACTTTGATCTGTCCGGAGCAAGCCCCGGAGCAGACTCTAGATTATCCTCTAGAAAGGAGGTGATCCAGCCGCAGGTTCCCCTACGGCTACCTTGTTACGACTTAGTCCCAGTCATCGGGCTTACCGTCGGCCGCCGCTTCTTTGCAGTTAGCTAAGCGGACTTCGGGTACTCCCAACTCCCATGACTTGACGGGCGGTGTGTACAAGGCTCAGGAACACATTCACCGCGACGTGGCTGATTCGCGATTACTAGCGATTCCAGCTTCACGGAGTCGGGTTGCAGACTCCGATCTGAACTGAGGACGGCTTTGTGCGATTTGCTCCATCTCGCGATCTCGCTTCGCTCTGTACCGACCATTGTAGCACGTGTGACACCCTGGGCATAAAGGCCATGATGACTTGACGTCGTCCCCGCCTTCCTCCGGCTTGACGCCGGCGGTCTCGTTAGAGTTCCCGGCATGACCCGTTGGCAACTAACGATAGGGGTTTCGCTCGTTAGAGGACTTAACCCGACACTTCACAGCACGAGCTGACGACAGCCATGCAGCACCTGTGCTAGTTTCACCCGAAGGCAGCTTACTCCTGTTTCCAGAAGGGCATCCTAGCATGTCAAACCCAGGTAAGGTTCTTCGCGTTGCTTCGAATTAATCCACATGCTCCACCGCTTGTGTGAGCCCCCGTCAATTCCTTTGAGTTTTAGCCTTGCGGCCGTACTCCCCAGGCGGCGCACTTAGCACTTTTGCTCCGGCACAATCGGCGTTAAAACCTCTCATACCTAGTGCGCATCGTTTACGGCGTGGACTACCAGGGTATCTAATCCTGTTTGCTCCCCACGCTTTCGCATCTCAGTGTCAGGACAGGCCCAGTGGCTCGCTTTCGCCGCCGGCGTTCCAACGGATATCTACGCATTTCACCGCTCCACCCGTCGTTCCAGCCACCTCTACCTGCCTCAAGAATGTCGGTTCGCCAGGCAGTTCCTCGGTTGAGCCGAGGGATTTCACCCGACGCCTGACACCCCACCTA
>CAZCST010000037.1:0-66658 GCA_964501365.1 uncultured Phycisphaera sp.
AGATCGAACGAGCCATCGCCTGGTTCAGCAACTTCCGCCGCTTGGTGGTTCGCTACGAGCGGAAAATCACAGTGTATCAAGCGTTTTTTCACGTGGCCTGCGTTCTCATAGCACTACGGCAGTTTTGAAATGGGTTCTAGTTATTTGGCCCAACCAATTTGTATCTCTCGTGTAAGCTTTCGAATTGGCCATCGAACCCGCCCTTGGGCCCGACGTATAAACCGCCAAGTGGGACCAAATACCTAACATTGGTCCGCATCGTTCGTAAGTTACACAAGGGAAAGTTATTAAGAAAGGAGGAAATTGCATATGCATCCTAACCATTGCTTGAACTGGCGCAGAGGGCTGTTCGCTGCGGTTACGCTTCTTTGGGTTGGCGCATTGCCGCCCTGGGCGGTAGCTGGAGATTCTCAGCCTGCAACACAGCCGCAGCCTCCTGCAAAGGCCACCTTAGCCTCGACCAAGTATGTCACGAAAGTCGAACGATCAACTGTAGGTGAGCTTTCGTCGGAGGATTTCCGACAGGTCTCCACGCTGGGCGCCCAAGTGCTCCTGCATGTGGAAAATTCGACCAAATACCTGGTAGACGACAACAAAGCCCAAGCCCGGCAGGAACTGGAACAAGCACAAACGCTGATTGGCGTCATCCGGGACATCCTTCCGCGCACAACGGTGACGACTATCGTTACCCAGGCCAACGGCAAGGAGGTGTATCGAAACATGCAGACGACCCAAGACGATCAGATTCCGATCTTTGACAGCATGGTCGCCGTGAATGTCCTCCAGGCCATTGTGGATCAGAACAAAGAGCAGGCCGCGCTTCAAGGCATGCGCCTTGCCGATGCAGAAGTGATTCATACGGCCGCATTGGTGGATCTTCCCTATGTGGAGCGTAAGATCGCTCGTGCCCTGTCGCTGATGAATTCGGAACCCAAGGACGCAATGGCTCAGCTTTGGTTCGCCAACGGGCAGGGAATTCACTTCGTGATCAATAAGCAGGACGATCCGCTGGTGAAAGCGCAGGCAGCCATTGCATTTGCTGAGCAAATGACCCGCCAGGGACGGCATCAGGCCGCTGATGAAAACCTGAAGCTGGCAAAGCTCCAGCTTGACACCTATCGCACGCTGGTCGGCCAGGATGATCATCCCAAGATCAAGAAGCTACAGGATGAGATCGAGCGCATGGCCGGACGGACCGATCAGCCGGGGGCAAGTGAAGAAATCCGCGGGTTCTGGAACCGCGTGACAAGCTGGTTCAAGCGAGAGCCTGGCCAGGCCTATGCCAACTCGGCCGCGACGCGGTCCGAACTGACGGCGGGCAATAGCAACCCGACCGCCGGTAATGGGAAATAATCGAGCAAGCGGTCAGTTACATTGAAAGCGCACCGGCGGTTTCGGAGGGGGCCGCCGGCACATTTTGTTTGCTGTTGGGTGCGGGCGCGCGACGCAAGCAGCGGGATTCTTCGACTCCCACGAATCACTGGTCAAGAGCAGCCGGGTAGGGTCCATCCTGATGCACCTTCTTGACCGTGTGGCCCATCGTCAGCCGTAGAGACGGTAGGGCCATCAGTTATCCCAATGCGTTGATCGTAGCTTGTCGAGAAAATGCGCGCGCCGCGCATGTTATGAAGGGTGATGGACGAAAAGCGCCAATCACTTCGCCTTCGCGCTTCCGGACGAGGACAGGGCGCTATACGTAGTACCAGAACGAATACCTACCACAACGCGAAGAATAGTACTTGTCAAAACGAACCCAAGTTGTGGCCCGGCTTTATTTCGCCAACAGAAAAACCCTGATGGATGACAGGAAGTTTGAATCAATTGGGTGACGCCGTACCATTCGGCCATGCGAATCGCGCTGGCACAGATCAATCCGACGGTGGGGGATATAGCGGGGAACACGGCCAGGATATTGGAGTGCATTTCCCGTGCGGAAGGCGAGCGGGCCGACGTCGTCGTCTTTCCGGAGCTGGCGGTGTTTGGGTATCCGCCCAAGGACCTCGTCCTGCGAAAGGATATAGTCCGGGAGAATTTCGAGGCCGTGCAGCGCATCGCGGCAGCCTGCACGCGGGTGACGGCGTTGGTGGGGTATGCTCATCCCGATCCGACGGGCACGGGCAAGGGCGTGCTCAATGCGGCCGGAGTGTGTCGCGGCGGGCGGTTGGAAACGTGGTACGCAAAGATGCTGCTGCCGACGTATGACGTATTCGACGAGGGACGGTATTTCAGCACGGGGCGGGAGGCCTGCGTGTTTGATTTGACGGCCGGCGGGCAGAGTGTGCGGGCGGGGATCACCATTTGCGAGGATCTGTGGAACAACCAGCAATTCGAGGGACGGCAGGTGTACGGGATCGATCCGGTGGATATCACGGCCAAGGCCGGGGCGAATTTGCTGTTCAATCTGTCGGCGTCGCCATATCGGGCGGGCGTCGAACCGCGGCGCGAGGGGCTCTTCTCCGCGCAAATGCGCGAGCACCGCATTCCGCTGGTGTACGTCAATCAGGTTTCCGGCAACGACGATCTGGTCTTTGACGGCGCGAGCATGGTGATGGACGCGGGCGGAACAGTGATCGCGCGGGCGAAGGCATTTGAAGAGGATTTTCTCGTGGCCGACTTCGGCAACACAGCGGCGAATCGCATCGAGCCGCAACCCGATTTCCTGGATGGCGTTCGCAAGGCGCTGGTGCTGGGCACGCGCGATTACGTGAAGAAATGTGGCTTTGGCGAAGTCGTGCTGGGACTTTCGGGTGGGATCGATTCGGCGGTGACAGCGGCGCTGGCCGTCGAGGCGTTGGGGGCGGCGCGCGTGCACGGAGTAGCCATGCCCTCGCGGTTCAGCAGTCCGCATAGTTTGGAAGATGCGAAGCTGCTTGCGAAGAATCTGTGCGTGGAATTCCGCGTTGTGCCTATTGAGGCCGCGCATTGGGCGATGGAGCAGACGCTCAGCGAATCATTCTCGGGGCGCAAACCGGATGTGACGGAAGAAAATGTACAGTCGCGGATTCGCGGCGGAATTCTGATGGCGCTGTCGAATAAGTTTGGCTGGATGCTGCTGACCACGGGGAACAAGAGCGAACTGGCCGTCGGGTATTGCACGCTCTATGGGGACATGTGCGGCGGGTTGGCAATGCTGAGCGACGTTCCCAAGACGGCAGTCTATGAACTGGCGCGGCAGATCAACGCCACCGCCGGACGGGAGTTGATTCCGCGCCGCACCATAGAGCGGGCGCCAACAGCGGAGTTGCGAGACAATCAGACGGATCAGGACACGCTGCCGCCCTACGAAGTGCTCGACCCCATCCTCGAACAATATGTGGAGCAAGACCGCTCGCCTGATGAGATTGTAGCCATGGGGTTTGATCGCGAAATCGTTGAGCGGGTCGCTCGAATGGTCCGCACCAGCGAGCACAAACGAAAGCAAGCGCCCGTGGGCCTGAAGGTTACCAGCCGCGCCTTCGGCACTGGTCGTCGTTTTCCCATCGCGGCCGCATATCGTTAGGGACTTGGAATTAGGGGACCGCCGATCGCGCTCAACGTATCCCCTAACCCATATGCCCGATACCCTACTCCTTAAATTCAAACCCCTGCTGCCTGGCCTGTTCGCGGATGGCCGCGAGCATCGCGTCGTCGAGAGCCGTTTTGCCTTCGCTGGCTTTGGCCCGCCATGCTCGCACGAACTTGTCGCGTTCCTTGCCGACCTCCTCAATTTGCTTTTGCAGGTCGGCTCGGTCCTTCTGCATGCGCTGGACGTATTGCTCGCGCTCGGCATTGTTCATGGCCTGCATCGGAGCGGGCAGATCGGCCTCTTTTACATCACCCACCCTTTTCTCGCCCTTCGCCACCGCGTCAACGAGGTCCCATCGCTCGTTGCGATAGAGCCCGGTGGCCTTGGCGGCCGCGCGACTGGAAACGGATGCCGGCCCCATCCTTCCTGCGTTGGCGTCCTGAGCGATTTGATTGGCAGCGCCTTCGTGTCCCGCGTCGCCATAGGGGACATAGGTAGCGTTCAGTTTCATATTTAGTTCAAGGAGTATCTTGTCCTGTGGTGCGTCGATCTGAACAGTACCGCATTTCATGTCGATCGACGTGTAATTTCCGCCGCCGCACGATGCGACTTCGTTCCAGTGTTCATTGGTCCCGGCGCTTCGATCTCCGGCATAGATGGCATTGATGATGATGCCGCGGCCTCTCGCGCTGCTCGCCACGCTTCGGAAGTCAAAGACTTCGCGGGCCTGGTCCGCCGACTCATTGCCCGCCACGAAAATGAGTTTGAGCGCTTTGGGATCTGACGACCAGCTCATTCTCGTGACGGCGTCATTCAACGCCCACCCGACGAATTCATCCCCGCCGTCGGTGCGAAACTCCATCATTTTCGCATAGACGCTGTCGAGATCGGTGGTGAGATCACGTTGTACGACAACCCAGCCCTGCGAGGCCGTTGATCGATTGGGAGAACCATAGGTAATGAGGCCTACGCGAAGCACCGGCGTGGGGCGGACCGAAGAAAGCGAGTTCACGATATCCCAGAGCCTGGCCCTGGCCGAATCGATGAGCGCTTCCATGCTGCCGGATGTGTCGAGACATATGACCAGGTCGATGGGACGGGCCGGGCAGGTGGAGGACGCGATCGGATCGCATGCCGCGCCGCCTGCTTGTACTACCGACGCTCCGCCTGTTGCCCCAACCATGATCGCACTCAAACAAGCTCCTAGGTGAAATCGGCGTGCCATGATCTTTCTCCCAATAATGGTTCCCGTTGTGTGAGGCACATCGCCCAACACCGATTCCTTGGACGAAGCCGAGCCGCCACGGTTCCAGTCACCACGTTGTCACGAATGGTGTGAGGTTTGTCCTATAAGGATGAATGGGTCCGTGATAACAACAAGGCTGAATCGCACACGCGGGAATCTACCGAAGTTCGATGTGTTTTCTTTTTTCTGGAGGCCACTCCGCCGATCAAACAGGGAAAGGACTTTGGAAAAGTCCGAATTCCATTGCAGCGGAAAGTAGTGCGCCTGCCGTGCGCGGCCTCAACAAAACCGGAGACCCACCATGAAAGCAAATGTCCTGGAAACCCTGAAGAAATCAGCGGCCGTGCCTTCCATGCCGCAGGTGGTCCTGCGATTTCTGCAAATCATGCAGGACCCGAACTTTGAATATGATCACCTGGTGAAGGCGCTGTCCGCGGATCCCGGTACGGTCGGCGAGCTGCTTCGCCTGGCAAATTCCGCGCTGTTTGGCGTGCGCAACAAAGTCATTTCCACGAAGCAGGCTCTCACCTTACTGGGACCGAAAAGAACGCGATCGCTTCTTCTCGGACGCTATCTCGTGGATTCGATGTCCAAAGGCAGGCCGCAGAATCTGGATATGAACTACTTCTGGCGACGGTCACTGACAGGCTCGGTGATTGCCTCGCGATTTGCCCAAAAGCTGGTTCCGCGGGCACAGGATGAGGCATTTATTGCCGGACTTCTCGCGGATATTGGCATTCCGATTCTGGCGGAGGCGTTTCCAGAAGACTATGGCCCGCTTGCGGCTCAATTACGCCCGGACGGCGCATCCATTACGCCCGAACAGGAATTGGAGGCGGTGGAAGTTACGCATGCCCAGGTTTCCGCGATGGTGCTGACTCACTGGACGGTGCCCGACAGTGTTACGAATGCGGTCAACATGCAACATTCCCCTACGCCCGGAACGGGTGATGTGGCGACTATTGCGCGAATTTTGAATTCCGCTGATCGCATCGCGGCGCTGCTGTGCGGATCACCCACGCCGGAGAAGATCGTCGAGACCTGCACCAGTGCGTTGGAATTCACTGGGCTGGATGAGAGCGAGCTGCTGCGCCTGCTTCCGTCGATCGAGGAAGATATTCAGGAGATGGCCGACGCCCTCAAAATCAACATCATGCAGGGCAGTTCTTATGGCATGGTGGCCCGGATCATGGAAGAAAAACTGGCGGCCGTGGCAAGCTGACGATCCGCCCTTACAGGGCAGCCGGAAAATAATTTCGCAAAATCGTCAATCTTTATCCCCTCTTGTCAGAAGGGGATGCAGGCAAATTCGCTCGAACAATTACCGGATGGCTCTGATTATCGGTCAGATGCAAAAGTAATTCCGCAGTATTGAAAGTGGGCGTCCGAAAGTTCTAAAGGCACTTCGCCAGTCGGACGATGGTCACGAAGAACGGTAGTCGGCTGAGTTGTTTCGTCCAGGAAAATCTGATGTCGGGAGCGTCCCGGCATTTCCGAAACGAAGCCGCCGAATAAAACCGCACGAGCCCGCGACAAAACGTCGCACGGTTCCAAAAGACAATCGCGTTGCCCGGACGTGTTCTTCCGGGGCGATGGCGATCGGGCTGATGGAACCTTTGGAGGCACGAAACAGATGAGCCGGATTAATACAAACGTTACGTCACTGATTGCCCGTCGCGCCATCGGTATCAACAACCGATCGCTCAACGAAGCTCTTCTCCGTCTGAGCACGGGTCTGCGCATCAATTCGGGCAAGGACGATCCGGCCGGTCTGATTGCCTCAGAGACGCTGCGCTCGGGCATCCGCGCCGTTTCCAGCGCAATCGACAACGCGAACCGGGCTGACACCATTGTCGCCGTCGCGGAGGGTGGATTGCAGGAAGTCAGTTCCCTTCTGTTGGAACTCGAAAACCTTGTAGACCAGAGCTCCAGCACGGCGGGACTCACTCCGGAAGAAACCAAGGCCAATCAGGATCAGATTGACGCGATCCTGGTGTCGATCGACCGTCTGGCCACATCGACTGCGTTTGGTAACAAGAAGCTGCTCAATGGATCGATGGATTTCACAACTTCGGGTGTCAACATCACTCAATCAACCGGCGCGTCGGTCAACCACCTGGCCAGCGTACATGTGAATGCGGCAAAGATTCCCAACGGTGCCTACCGAAACGTCAACATCAATGTCGTGCAAAAGTCGGAAGTCGCAATGCTTAGCACGGTATTGGCGGGAACGGACGGCTCGGGCGTTCGCAATGGTACATTGAATGGCGCGACGACGATCCAAATCACCGGCGCTTACGGAACAGATACGATCAGTTTTGCGTCCGGAGCCACCACGGCCGACCTCGTCACCAGCATCAATTCCTCCAAAGAATTGACCGGCGTGTCGGCTACCGCTTCGGCTTCGACCGGCGGCCCTGCATCGCTCGTGCTCCAAAGCACCGGATACGGATCCGATGCCATGGTCTCTGTATCGATTCTCCAGAATGCGTCGACCGCGTTTGTATCGCAGGCGGCCACGGACTCGGATGAAGGCGTGGATGGCATCGTGACTGTGAATGGTGCGAACGCCGTGGTTCACGGGTTGGATGCGTCGGTGCGTACGGCGGGTCTATCCCTGGACCTCACCATGACCGCTCCATTCGGCAGCACGACGGGCAGCACGTCGAGTTTCCAGGTCACCGGCGGCGGAGCCGTATTCTCCATCTCGCCGACTGTGGGACTTTCGGGGCAGGAGTCGATCGGTCTTTCGGAAGTTTCGGCTTCAAGACTCGGAAATTCGACCGATGGCTTCCTCTCTACGCTCAAGTCAGGGTTGTCCAATGACCTGGCCAGCAAGAATTTCGCGTCCGCCCAGCGGGTTGTCCGTTCGGCCATCAACCAGGTGGCGAGCTTGCGGGGTCGCTTGGGCGCGTTCCAGAAGGATACGCTTGTCACCACGATTAACTCGCTGCAAGTAGCCCGCGAAAACCTGACTGCCGCCGAAAGCGCGATCCGCGACGCAGACTTCGCAGCCGAAACATCGAACCTGACCCGCGCACAGATTCTGGTCAGCTCCTCGACCTCGATCTTGCAACTTGCGAACTCGCAGCCGCAGTCGGCGCTGTCGCTGTTGCAGTAGACCATTCGATGACAGGGACGGTTGGGGTGGCATGAGCACCCCGGGCGTTCTTGTCACTCTGGGTGCAGCGAAGGGCGATGACTTCAAAAGTCGGCAGGATGCTCCGCTTCGCTCAGGATAGCGCCTTCAAGTAGGAAGGCGCCTACGTCACGGATGACGGCATGAGTCGGATCAACAGCAACATCTCCGCGATGACCGCGACGCGACACTTGTCGCGCAACAACGAAGATCTGCGCATACATCTTCAGCGACTCAGTACGGGTCTCCGCATCAATCGCGGGGCCGACGATCCCGCCGGGCTGATCGCCTCCGAACGCCTCCGCAGCGAAATTCACACGATCGGGCAGGCCATCAAGAATTCTCAGCGCGCGGTCAACGTATTGGCGACTGCAGAAGGGGCGCTTCAGGAAGTCAATGCATTGCTCCTGGATTTGCAGGGCCTGGTCGTCGAGTCTGCCAACCAGGCCGGACTTACGGACGCGGAAGTTGCCGCCAATCAGCTTCAGATTGATTCGATCCTGCAGAGCATCGATCGCATCGCGAACAACACGACATTCGCGGGCCGCAAGCTGCTGAATGGGGATTTTGCCTATCAGCTCTCGGGCGTTCCGGCCGCGGCATTTACAACGGTGAGTTTGTTTTCGTTGCATCTGCCGCAGGGGGCGACGCGGTCTCTCACCGTTGACGTTACGCAGTCGGCTCAGACGGCGCGGCTGGATTTCGTAGGCAGTAACAGCGGCGGGGTCTCCACGACTTCCGCGAGCACGATTCAGATACGCGGAAACTTTGGTGCGGATACAATCTCATTCGGATCGGGGACCACCCTGGCGGAGATTCAAGCGGCAATCAACTCAATCACGGCACAGACCGGAGTGCAAGCCACCGTATCAACCGCATCGGTGGGAGGAGTCGCCAGCGCTCTGGTGCTTCGCAGCACGACCTACGGGTCCAACGCCTTCGTTTCGGTCGAAGCCATCGACGGGCAGTTCCTTTCAACAGCCGCCGGCGCAGCGCGTCGCGATGAAGGCGTGGACGTAGGATTGCTGGTGAACGGACAACGAGCGGCGGGCAACGGTCTGGAGGCGAATGTGCGAGGGGGGCTTATCGACGCCCACCTGATATTGACATCAACATTCGCACAAACCCTGTCGTCGGCCACGTTTGATGCCGTTGATGGCGGGGGCGTGTTTCAGATCACGCCGCTGGTGAATTCCAACGGTCAGGTCGACTTCGCATTCAACCCGATGTACGCCGCGCAGCTGGGCAATGCAGAGGTCGGCCTGCTTCACACACTGGGCACGGGAGAGGACAACGACCTGGTCAGCAAGAATTTCGACCGGGCGCAGCGCATCGTGGATGAGGCAATCAGCCAGGTGGCATCCTTGCGCGGGCGCATCGGAAACATGCAACGAAATCAGATTGAGACCAATATCAATTCGCAGGGCGTGGCGCTCGAAAACATTACTGCGGCGGAATCCGCCATACGCGACGCAGATGTGGCCGAGGAGGTTTCAGGCCTGACGCGGGCACAGATTCTGGTGCAAAGTACGCAGAGCTCGCTGAAAATAGCGAATTCACTTCCAACAATGGTGCTGAACCTACTGCAATAATTGCCGATCCTGGAACAGAATTGCGCATTTGTTCGCGTTCATCCGGGTCGAGCAGGCTGACAACGCAGACCGATAAGTTTCGTGCAGGGCTCGCGCGGAAGGTCTGCGCCGCCCCGCTCTACGAATCAACGACAGAGGTCTGCTATGAGCGGCATTTCCACCGGCGTAGGCTTGATTTCCGGCATCAACACTGCCCAATTGATCGAGCAGTTGATGGCCATTGAGTCCCGGCCCGTCACCAGTTTGCAAGCGCGAGGGAAAGATCTGGATGTTCAGCGCGCGGCCTTTTCGTCGATCGCTGCGCAGCTTCTCGCCGTGCAGAACGCGGCCTCCAATTTCAAGAAGATTTCGTTCTTCCGGCAGTTCACGTCCAAGAGCAGCGATGAAAACGTCATCAACGCGGTGGCCGGCACGTCCGCGACCGTGGGAAGCACGACGCTCCGTGTCCACTCCCTGGTCACGACGCATGCGCTGGCGAGTCGGGGCTTTGCAGACGCCGACCGGACACCCATAGGCATTGGGACCATTCATCTCGAAAGCGCGGCCGCCCGGGTGGACAAGTCGACGGACCTCGACGAACTCAACGGTGGCAGAGGAGTACGGCGGGGCGTCATTTCTATCAAGGATCGGTCGGGTGCGACAGCGGACATTGACCTCTCGATGGCGTTTACGGTGAGCGACGTGCTGGAGGCAATCAATTCAAACTCGAAGATCAATGTGCGGGCCTATGTTACTGGCGTGGCGTCGAATGGTGCGCAGGGTGATCGCATCGTGATTGAGGACGCAAGCGGCGGGGCGGGGTCGCTGGTGGTCGCGGACAAGAACGGCGGGTTTACTGCGAAGGACCTCGGGATCGCCGCAAACGTGGCCAGCTCGCGGATTGACGGGGCGGATGTCTACCGACTGTCGGAATCGACGCTGCTGTCCGCGCTCAATGACGGCAATGGTGTCGATCGACTCGCGCAAGGACTCGGAAACGCGGACTTGGGCTTCCATAGCACGTTGGGCGAATTCAACGTTTCGCTAAGCGACGCGATGAATGAGTTGACCAGCGTGCAATCCCTGAACGCTGGAAATGGCGTGCGGCTGGGTGTGATTCGGATTACCGATCGCAGTGGTGCGAGCGCTGACGTAGATCTTTCGCAGGCGACGACTGTCGGTGACATTCACGAAGCTCTCAGTGCGACAGGTTTGAAAATCAGCGTCACCTACTCGAATTCCAAGTTCATTATTACGGATACTACGGTAACGCCGCCTGCCACAACCACGACGCCCAGTAATCCGAACGATCTCCCCGTGCCGGAGCCGGAGTTGAAGTCGCTCAAGGTGGAGGATGTCAGCGGTTTCGCCGCGGCTGATCTCGGACTGGCTCAGGAGATCGATGGCAAGGCGATTACAGGCCGGGAAGTGTATCGCATGAAGTCGGTGGGCGACCTGGTTCGTGCGATCAATCTTGCCTCGGGTAATAACAATCTGGTGGAAGCGTCAGTGTCAGCGGATGGCACGGGAATCACCCTGCGGGCGCTGAGCGCCGGAGACACTGTCAGCGTCATACCTGCCCGCGATTCGAACGCCCGAGTCTCAGAAGCCGCCGAAGATCTGGGCCTGCTGAACGCAACATTCACGAGCGGGCAGGAGTTCACCTCACGCCCGCTGATTGGAGGGCTGAACACGGTGTTGTTGGGAAGCCTCGGCGGAGGCAGCGGATTGGCCGGAGGCGTCATTTCCTTTACGGATGGAGCAGGCCGCACGTCTCAAATCGACTTTTCCCCGGCTCACACGTTGCAGGACGTGATTGACATCATCAACGCAGACCAGGGCCTGGGACTCTCCGCCTCGATCAATGCCGTCGGCAATGGCATTACACTTCAGGACGAATCCGCCGGCGGCGGAACGGTAACGATAAGCGATGTGAGCGGAACCCTTGCCGCGGGCCTGGGTATTGCCGGTCAATTTAGCGCGGCTTCGACCGACGCCATCACGGGCACAAACCTTCAGCGGCAATATATTTCGCGTCAGACGACCCTTGCTTCACTCAACGGGGGGGCGGGCATCAGCCCCGGCACCATGAGCATTACAGACTCAAACGGTGCCGTGTATGACATGAAGTTTGATGACAGCTACAAGACCGTGGGGCAGATCATCGACCGCATCAATGCCGTCAGGCCCGATACGATACATGCAAAGATCAATGCGACGGGTGATGGCATCGTGGTCACCGATGCATCCACGGGAACACAGGCCTTGAAGATAGAAGATAGCGGCGGCGGCACGATCGCGGCCGATCTGCGCCTGGCCGGCACGGCCAGGTCGGGATCGAAGTTCATCGACGGCAGTCTTGAGCTTTCCGTCGATGTCAACGCCAGCGATACGTTGAATGATATCGCCGTGAAAATCAATTCGCTCAAAGGAGGATTTTCCGCCACCGTGTTGAACGACGGCGGTAGCACCAATCCCTTTGCGCTGACCATCGCATCGCGAGTCACAGGGCGTCGCGGAGAACTCATCGTCGATTCCGGAAATCTTGATCTGGGTCTCTCAACCATCACCCGGGCGCATGATGCCATCGTCAGCGTCGGACAGAGCGGCGGAGGAACGGCCATGCTGGTCACGAACCCAACCAACACGCTGGACAACGTGATCCCCGGCGTCACGCTCAATCTTCTTTCCGAAAGCGATTCCGACGTTACCGTGACCACGGATCAGGATGTTGATTCCATGGTGGAAGCGCTGAAGGGATTCGTGGACGCCTACAACGAAGCGCAGGACGCCATTGACAAGAACACGTCATTCAACCAGGAAACCAGCGCGCGCGGTCCGCTGCTGGGCGATTCCACCATTTCCCTGGTTCGAACGCGGTTGCAGGCCGCCGTCAATCGGTCGTTTCAGGATGTCGATTCCCGCGTATCGCGACTCTCCTCGATCGGAATTCGTCAGGTCGGCAACAACCAGTTGGAGTTCAACGAAGAACGATTCCGCGACGCCTATGACGCCGCGCCGGCGGCGGTGGAGGAGTTGTTCACCAAGGCGGAAACGGGCTTTGGTGCACGTCTGGAAAAGAGCCTCGGCGACCTTACCCGAAGTTTCGATGGCGTCCTCGCTCGGAAAGACAATCTTCTTTCCGATCAACAGGATGTCCTCAATGACCGGATTGAGAGTTTGAATATCCTGCTGGACGCGAAGCGCAAACGGCTGGAATCGCAGTTTGCAGGGCTGGAATCGGCCCTGGCCGCCTTGCAGGGAGAGCAGAATTCGCTTTCAGCACTCGCAGCTCTGGCAAGTCAATAATTATTGGAACAATCAGGCTCAGCGAAATGAAGAGGCGCGCGGCTACTTCCGATAGGTAGGGCATCATGACCGCCACCGCTCCAAATCCCTATCTTCGCGACGCCGTGCTCACGGCCACCCCGGAACAGTTGCAGCTCATGCTGTACGATGGGGCGATTCGCTTTGCCCTGCAGGGACGCGATGCGATCGTGAAGAAGGATCACGAGACGGCCTATCTCCGGCTCACCCGTGCCCAGAACATCGTGATGGAAATGCTCAACGGCCTGAACTACGAGGTCAATGCCGAGCTCTGCAAGCGGATGGCGTCCATTTACAATTTCATCTACCGCAAGCTGGTGGATGCCTGCGTTCAGCGGCAGGCGGAATGCGTGGACGATGCCGTGCGCGTGTTGCGAGTGGAGCGCGAAACGTGGCAGATGCTCGTGGAAAAGGTCAATAAGGCCCGCCAATCCGGCGCTCCGGTCGAGCCCAATCTTTCCGCGCCGGCCGGCGAACGTTTCAGCACCGCCGGTTGATGCTCAGAAGCGTGTGTCGCGAGCCGCAGACTTCCGTTCGCGCGGACAATATGCAGGTTCCACGCTACGCTTGATCGTTTCATTTCCCAACTCGACGAACTCCCGGGAATTGCAGATCCGATCATCGATCCGACTAAGAGGTCGTGAACGCCAGGTCGCTTGCGGTTATACTGGTTCCCTATGGAAGCGTCCGAATCCCTATCCGCATTCCAGCAACAACTCCGAACGGACTTTCTCCTTGGTCTGCGGTTTCTTCCTTTGTCGCCGCAGTCTATCGACGCCATTGCACGACTCGGCGTTCCGATTGCGCCCCATGCGGAATCGAAAGTCCCTGCAGTTCCGGTGGGCGGAGCGCTTTCTGATCGTTCCACGGACCTGGCGACAAGACAAAGGCGGCTGGTGACGCTGGACGAAACGCAGGTGCGGAGTTGCCGACGATGCGGGCTTTGTTCATCTCGCACCCAGACGGTCTTCGGCCAGGGTAGCGCTTCGGCGAGACTCGTTTTCGTCGGCGAGGGGCCGGGGTTTGAAGAAGATAAGCAAGGATTGGCGTTTGTCGGTCCGGCGGGCCAGCTCTTGACCAAGATGATCGGCGCGATGGGTTTGACTCGCGACGAGGTGTACATCTGCAATGTCGTAAAATGCCGTCCACCGCAAAATCGCACGCCGACGCCGGAGGAAATTCAGGCGTGCAATCCGTATCTCCGCGAGCAACTGGAAATCATCGGGCCGGAAATGATCGTCACGTTGGGTGCACCGGCATCGCAAACGCTGCTCAATACCGGCATTCCCATCGGCCGCCTTCGGGGCCGGTTTCACGATTACTATTTGTCCGGCCAGCCCGGCGTCGGCCCGGCCGTCCCCGTCATGCCTACGTACCACCCGGCCTATTTACTGCGAACTCCCGGCGACAAGGGCAAAACCTGGGATGATTTGAAGCAGGTGATGGCCGCCTTACATTTAGAGCCTCCACAAAATCGTAAACGTTAAATCGATCATGTTTGATCCAAATATGACTTCTTCAAACTTCTTATGGGTCGAAGAGGGGGCAGAAGTGGAAGGGCCGGTGGCAGAGGTTGCGCCGGTACTGCGGATCGACAAGACGTACACTTTCGCTGTGCCTGCCGAGCTGGCCGCGAATTTGCGGCTGGGGCAGCGTGTTCAGGTTCCGCTGCGCAAAAGCGGAACGCTGGCCACGGGCTTCGTTGTGCGGCTGGATCGCGGGCGATGGGACAGCACGCTTCGAGCCATCCACTCCGTCGTCGATGATGTAAGCTTCCTCAATCCCGAATTGATCGAACTCGGACGGCAGATCAGTACCCACTATTGCTGTCCATTGGGGGCCACGCTCAAGGCCATGACGCCGCAGGCCGTACGCGATCGGCGCGGACTGGTGCGCATCCGCTATGTACATCTGAATCAAGCAAAGGTCGCGGCCGCAGCACGGCTGAGCAAAAAGCAGACGACCGTAATCACCTATCTCTCCGACAAAACCGACGCAGTGGAAATTACTTTTCTTATGGTGGAAACCGGCGCTTCGCCGGCGGTCTTGCG
Source organism: uncultured Phycisphaera sp. (assembly GCA_964501365.1). Lineage (GTDB taxonomy): Bacteria > Planctomycetota > Phycisphaerae > UBA1845 > UBA1845 > CAZAMB01. Next base: position 14,840 of record CAZCST010000037.1, read on the forward strand.
TGGGATGATCAAGAAGGGACTTCTCGAAGTCACGGTCAGAGAAGTGCCCGGAGACTCCGGCATCGGCGATGTGGTCGCGCCAACCATCGAGCCCGCCTTCGATTTGAATGCCGATCAGCAAAACGCGCTTGATGAGACGCTGAGAGCGGTGCAGGAAGAGCTGTTTCGAGTTCTGGTGCTCTTTGGCGTCAGCGGTTCGGGCAAGACGGAGGTGTACATCCGCGCCATCCGCGAAGTCGTGAAGACCGGACGGCAGGCGATTTTCCTGGTGCCCGAAATCGTGCTTACCACTCAACTTTCGAACCGACTCGCTGCGCGATTTCCAAACGTGGCCATCCAGCATAGCGGTCTCTCGGAGGCCCATCGCGCGGTGATCTGGCGGCAAATTGCGGCCGGCGAAAAAACAGTGATCGTCGGGACTCGCAGTGCAGTCTTCGCCCCGTGTCCCCGCCTCGGTCTCATCATCGTCGATGAAGAGCAGGAGACGAGCTACAAAAACCTGCAAGCCCCGCGATTCCACGTCCGTGATGTGGCCATCATGCGGGCCAGCCTGCTTGGAATTCCCATCGTGTTGGGGTCGGCCACCCCGTCGCTGGAGACCTGGCACCGCGCTCAAACCCGTCCGGACTACCGCCTGGTCAAGATGCCGCGCCGCGTGATGGACTTGCCGATGCCGCGCGTCCACGTCGTGGACATGCGCGACGAGCTTCTGGAGGTGAAGAAGCCCGTATTGCTCTCGCGCACGCTGGAGCGTTTGCTTGGTGAAACGCTGGATCGCGGGGAGCAGGCGCTCATCCTGGTAAATCGCCGCGGATTCGCTCATCGCGCGTTCTGCCCACAGTGCAAATCGCGCCTGACCTGTTCGAATTGCAGTTCCAGCATGGTCGTGCACGCAACGTCGGGCCAGTCCGTCTGCCATTACTGCCGCACTCGAATCGTGACGCCCACGATCTGTCCGCAACTGGGCTGCGGCGGCACGCTTATACACGTGGGAACGGGAACGCAGAAAATCGAACAGCTGATGGGTCAGCGGTTTCCGAAGGCCCGCATCCAGCGTGTCGACAGCGACACCGTTCACCGCCGCGCGGAATACGAACAACTGATCGCCGACTTCGAGCAGCGCCGCGTGGATGTTCTCGTAGGGACGCAAATGATTGCGAAGGGTCTGGACTTCCCGCACGTTTCGTTTGTGGGCATGATTCACACGGATTCGGAGGGGTTTGCCGCCGACTTTCGCGCCCACGAGCGGCTGTTTCAACTGGTCACGCAGGTCGCCGGGCGGGCGGGGCGAGCCAGCGCGGAGGGGGAGGTCGTCATTCAAACGCTCATGCCGGAACTGCCCGCGCTGACATTTGCGCTCACCCATGACTATCCTGCATTCGCTGCACACGAACTTGCCATGCGGGCTCGCATCGGGTTCCCGCCGTTTCGCCGTTTGGCGCGGTTCATCGTGTCTCATACGCGAGACGAGCAGGCCCGGCAGGAATCAGAAATTCTCGCTGGCCGCGTTCGCGCAGCGCTGGCGACCGTCGGCGCGAATCATGCTGACGTGCTTGGACCCACGCACGCACCGCTGTCGCGACTGCGCGGACAGTACCGTTACGATTTGCTGCTTCGAACCGCCACAGCCTCCGACTTGCGAATGGTGTTGGATCAGCTCCGGGGCGAGCGCGCCCTTCGAGTCAAATCCGCGCAGCTCACCATCGACGTTGATCCTGTTTCGCTCGCATAATTCTGACCGGTCCGATCGTTTGGCGGATTCCCGGGTCAAGGGTACACTGACAAGCAAGCACGGATGCAACGCAGCCATGAAATACGCAATCATTTTACCCGACGGCGCAGCGGACGAACCGGTGCAATCGCTGGACGGACGCACGCCCCTCGAAGCCGCGCACAAGCCCAATATCGACTGGATCGCCGCAAACGGCCGGCAGGGGCTCGTCTACACCATTCCGCCGGGGTTCTCCCCGGGCAGCGACGTGGCCACCCTTTCGCTCCTGGGCTATGACCCCAAGATCGAATACACCGGACGGGCTCCGCTGGAGGCCGCCGCCCGCAACATCGAAGTCGCCGCCGACGAACTCGTCTTCCGATGCAACTTCGTCACCATCGTCGATGAAGTGATGGAGGACTTCACGGCGGGGCACATCTCGCAGCGCGAGGCCGACCTGCTCATCGCCGACCTGAACGAAAAACTCGGCGGTCGCAGCCTTCGGTTCCACACCGGCGTCTCCTATCGCAATCTCATGGTTGCGCACGACGCAACGGAGGGGAAGCTGCAATGCACGCCGCCGCATGACATTCCCAATCGCAAGATCGTCGAGTACATGCCGCACGGAACGGGGGCCGACTGGGTGACGGGCGTGATGAAGCAGGCCCGCGAAATCCTCGCCCGGCACGACGTGAATCTCGTCCGCCGCGACCTGGGCGAAAATCCCGCGACGGACATCTGGCTGTGGGGGCAGGGGCGGTCGAAGCCTCTCGAACCCTTTGAGAAGCGTTACCGCGCCCGCGGCGCGGTCATCGCCGCGGTCGATCTGATTCGCGGACTGGCCAAGACGGCCGGAATGACCGTGCTCGACGTGGAGGGCGCAACGGGTTACCTCGACACCAACTACGCGGGCAAAGGTGCGGCGGCCGTGGCCGCGCTCGATGCGTATGACCTTGTCGTCGTTCATGTTGAAGCCCCCGACGAAGCGGGCCACCTTGGCGATGTGGATGCAAAGGTCGAGGCCCTGGAACAAATTGACAAACATGTCGTTGGGCCGGTGCTGGCAAAGCTTCGTTCCTTTGACGAATGGCGAATCCTCGTCTCGCCCGACCATCCCACGCCGGTGGGCAAGCGCGTCCACACCGACGCGCCTCCGCCGTTCTGCATGGCCGGCCACCGCGTCCACGCCGTCCTCAAACGCCCCTTCAGCGAATCCAACGCCGCCGAAAGCGACCTCGCCATCGACCTTGGCCACGAGCTCATGGAATACTTTCTCCGGGCGTGATTTTTCGAGTCTGACTTACAACCCGGTTCGTTTGGAAATTTGCTGTTCGTGTGTTGTGCCCTTTCGTGGGCGACCACAACATATAGTGGATGACTTGGTCCACGCCCTTTTCGATGTGGCTGAGTCTGCATTGAATGTCCAGTCCTTCGCGCATCATTGAAAAGAACATGCGAGGCGCGCGCATTTGGTTGAAAAAATTGGATCAGCGCGAAGTGGTAGTTGGCGAGTAGTCATCATGCACAATCAGCCCCTATGAGGGGCGCAAGTTGGTAGCCGGGGGCGCGAGCCCCCGGAATATTGTCGCAATCTCAATTTGAGCCCCAGCGGGGCGAAAGATGACAGCGCGCCCGTATCGAGCGCACTACGAAACGACTCTGTCGCCCCTTACGGGGCTTTGAATCTGCATGCGTTCGAGTCCGGGGGCTCCCGCCCCCGGCTACCAACCATCGCCCCGCTGGGGCTACGATTTGGGAAAATTGTGAATCAACTACAACAATGTGAAGAGCCGGTCGCTGGCGCGATTGGTGGGACACACGGCATTTGCATTGCTTTAACACGGTGGTACACAGACGGTGTCACCAGCCTGGCCTGCCTATTTCTGCGAAAACGAAATGAGGGAACAGCGAGTCCGCCGAAGGTCAGCAAGATGAGTGTGGTGGGTTCGGGAATCACCGTGAAATCGAACTGTCCGCCGGTGATTTCCACATTGCCGTCCGACACGGTGGACCAGATCTGCGTGTTAGCGAAATCGAAGTAGATAGACGCGCCATAGTTGACGTCTATGGCTAGATAGTTGGCGGCGTCGAGAGTGTACGTTCCCGGCTCGTTTGGGAGACGTATGTAGAGACTCCCGGCATGGTATGGAACTCCCGCGCTCATGGTGTAGATATACCCAGGGACAGGGTCCATACTGGAATATACCGCTTTTGGCGTGGGAAAATTTGGAAATTGGGCATACAACGTCATTCCCCAAATGGGAAAATCGAATATGAATTCCGGGGTTGTGTCGGCGTCACCTCCGTCCGGTCCTAACAATTGAATACCAGCATCCGTTTGCGAAAAATCGAAGCCTAACAGTCGGAAATCAATCGTTCGGTCCGTGGTTACGAGAACATCCACTGGAAAAGTTTCTCCGCCCGCATATGGGCCGGGATTCGTTGGGAAAAGCGTGATCAGGGCGCCTGCCTGAGCCGTTGACGCAATAAGTACCACACAACATGGCATGACCCGGATGGCTGGCATGATGAAATCCTCCCAAAGGAAAGGACTCATTCCTGACGAAGGACGCTGATTGATCATAAGCCGGATCAAGCGAGATAACAAGAAATTCTACGTCATCCAAGCGAGGTATTTCTTAATATGCCACCAGTGCCGTTCACGGGGGCTACGAAGGGTCGAGAGATAAGCCCGTTGAAACGGGCTGTGGCAAGGATGGGATTTGGCTTCCCTGACCAGGCGTAAACGCCTGGCCTAAGCCCGCTTTCAGCGGGGAAAGGTCGCTGAAGCGACCTGAAACGGTGACGTAGAGTGCGGTCGATGCACAATGGTCGGCACCGCTAAAGATTGGCCCGCCGCGCAGAATAAGTAGGTGGGAAGGCCCGCTCCTCTCCACGGAGAGTCCGAGACCTTTTGATCGCGGCTCGGTTCAGCTCGACTTCCGGCGGAACGGGATTCGACTTAGGATCATCCAGCTTTCTGGAATCGCCCATGGACAAGAACACGATCACCGTACCGTTGGATGGAAAGGACCTCACGCCTGCTGTTGTAGAGCACGCGTTTGGGAGCCCGATTCGCGTACAGGTCGCGGCCTCGGTGCTGGCCCGCGTGGCCGAGAATCGCCGGCAGCTCGAATCGCTCATCACGCAGGATCGGCCCTTCTACGGAATCAATACCGGCTTCGGTGTACTTTGCGACCGCAAAATTTCGCCCGACCAACTGGAGACGCTCCAGAAGAACCTTCTCATGTCGCACGCGGTCGGCGTCGGCGAGCCGGTGGCCGACGAAATCGTCCGGTTAATGCTGCTCTTCAAAATCCATTCGCTCTCGCTGGGGCACAGCGGCGTCCGGCCACAGACGCTGGAAACACTCGCTCGATTGCTTTCTGCCGACCTCTTACCCGTTGTTCCGTCCAAGGGTTCGCTTGGAGCCAGCGGCGACCTTGCGCCATTGGCGCACATGGCGCTTCCCTTGATTGGGCTTGGAGTGGTTCGTGCCGGTGATCAAGCCGTGAAGGCTGCGGAGGGATTGGCTACGGCAAAAATCCAGCCGATTACGCTCGCTGCGAAGGAAGGGCTGGCGCTCATCAATGGCACGCAGTTCATGTCAGCCCACGCGGCGGCGCTTTGCCTGCGCGCCCGACGTCTTTGCAAGCTGGCGGACGTAGTAGCGGCCATGTCGCTGGAGGCGGTTCGCGGACGCATGGAGCCCTTTGACGCTCGCATTCATGCCGCCCGGCCTCACCCGGGGGCGGTGACCGTTGCGGCGAACATGCGGAATTTGCTGGCAAATCGACCCGCGGCAACGAGTAAGCCCTACGGCGCTCGCGTGCAGGACCCGTATTCGCTGCGCTGCGTGCCCGCCGTACATGGCGCGTCGCGCGACGCCATTGACCATGTGGAGCAGGTCACCTATCGCGAGGTCAATAGCGTGACGGACAATCCACTGGTCTTTGAAAACGCAATTCTCAGCGGCGGGAATTTTCACGGCCAGTCGCTCGCGCTCACGCTCGATTATCTGGCCATGGCAGCGGCGGAACTGGCCAGCATCTCGGAGCGAAGGCAATATCTCTTGGTCAACGATTCGCAATACGGTCTGCCGCCCACTTTGGTCATGGGGAGCGGCCTCAACAGTGGATTCATGATCGCACAGTACACGTCGGCGGCGCTCGTGGCTGAGAACAAGGTGCTGTGCCATCCGGCCAGCGTCGATTCCATCCCGACGTCCGGCGGCCAGGAAGATCACGTCAGTATGGGAGCCACCTCGGCCGTAAAATGCCGGCAGATTGTGGACAACGTCGAGCGTGTGCTGGCCATCGAATTGCTGCTTGCGGCCCAGGCCCTGGAATTTTCTTCGCCAGCTGAGCTTGCTCCGGCGATTCGCAGCACCCTTGAAATGGTTCGCAGGCACATTTCCGCTGCAGACCGCGATCGCGAATTCGGACAGGATATTCAGTCGGCCACTCGACTTGTGGAGTCGCAAATGGTTATCATTGCTGTTGAGTCGATTGTCGGCATGTTGTGAGACTCGTGTTGCAGGCTTCATACCGACGTGCGGCTACGACCAAGGGGGAACGCCATGAGCACACAAATCCTGAACCGCGTGATGATCGTTTCCATCCTGACCACGACGATCGCAGCGAAGGCAAGCGGAGCGACCACGGTGCTCAATCCGGGCCCGGGGACCGACTATCTCAATTACTGGTGCGGCGGCCAGCAGGTCAATGAAATCGCCACTGGGTTCGATGACGAGGCCAACGCCGTGACGCTGGTGAAAGTAAGCACCACGTGTCACGGGAGCGGGCGCGGTTCGCCGAATCAATATCACCTTGCCTGCTGGACAGTCACCTTTGCGCAAGACGGAAGCATTGTCTCCAGGGAGTTGCTGGCGAATAACTTCTGGACGCAGGGGCATACTGCGATTCCCTGCCCGGTGTCGGTTGATCCCGCTGCGGTCTACGTGCACACGGATGGAGCCGGAAACTTCCCCGCGACTCTGGACACGGAGACAGTCGGAACGACTTCGCGAGCAGTCCTGGAAACCACCTGCGCTCCGATTCATTACGGACAGACGGTCACCGGAACGATAAGCCAGCCGGGGGCCGGTGCGTGCTACTCATTCCGGGGTTCGAGTGGCGACGGTGCCCGGGTCAGTATTTCGGAGATCCCCGGCGGGTTTCTGGGTGATTACGAAATGCGCCGCCCGGACGGGTCGGTTCTGTGCGGCGCGGGTTTTGGAAACATGGATTGCAATCTCGACGAGTCCGGCCTTCACACCATCGTGATTAAGGATTTCGGCGACGCAGCGACCGGCGATTATGGTTTGTCGTTGATCTGCCTTACACCTTCCTGTGGTGCGGAGCCACCACAGCCACATCTGACGATCGACATGAATGGTTCCGTCACTCGCGGCCGCATCACGCGGATGATTACCTATACGGTCACTGTGGGGAACGACGGCGATGCCCCGGCGGACGATGTTGTCGTTGAAGATACACTGCCGCAGGGTCTTCTTGTTCGCGGCTTGAGCAGCACGCAGGGGGCCTGCACTCACGATGGAAGGGCGGTGACGTGCACAGTGGGAACGATCGCGCCGACGGAGAGCGCGGTCATCAAGATGTACGCACTTACGACACTTTCCGAGGAACAAGTCACTAATACAGCGTGTGTAGCGGCTGATAACTGTGCAACGGTTACTTCCAACCTCCCGTGAGCCATTGAACGGGCATCCACGGCCAGCCGGAGTTCATCGCAATTCTCAGAGGCCCGCTTCTTGCGGTTACTTTGGCTTTCGTCGATTTGGAAACGCCAGTGCCACCAGCGGAATCCCCGCAACCACCATGCCCGTACCGAGCATGCGCATGGGATGTCCTCAGCAATACCCGATGCAGAGTCCCACGCCGGTGATCGGCACGAGCGCGGCAAGCAGTAGTTTCAGCATGTGACCTCCATTTGTTGAATCACAGAAGAGTGCAATAGGCCCCGTCCATGCTTATTCTAGGCCGCAAGTCCGGCGGCGTCTCCATGCCCGTCAGCAGAGCTATCATTCCTTCGGGCATTTTTCAAAGATTCTTTGACAATCGGCACAAGCCCCGACAAAATCAGGTAGCAAGGATGCGGCCAGTTGAGATGTATCGGATAACACGTTTCTTCCATTTGAGGAACAGCGGCCATGAAGATCGAACTGCTCAAGTCCAAGCTCCACCAGGCCTGTGTCACGCACGCGGACCTTCATTACGAGGGCAGCCTGGGCATCGATATCGAACTCATTGAGGCCGTCGGATTTTACCCCTACGAGAAAATCCTGGTCACGAATATCAACAACGGATCGCGTCTGGAGACGTACATCATTCCGGAGCCGTTTGGGTCGCGCCGCATCATCATGAACGGCGCGGCCGCGCGTCATGCGTGCGTGGGTGATCGCATCATCATCATGTCCTTCTGCTGGCTCGATGAGTCCACGGTACGTGAAGGCAAACACAAGCCGCGCGTCCTCCGGCTCGACGAACACAATGAGCCAATCCAGCGCATTCCGGCCGCCCCGACGACGGAGGAAATCGCGTCAATGCTGGAAGGGTAGCGCTTTGCTGCTGAACCCGTCACCATACCGTTGCGTTGCGTTTTTTTTGAAAACTCCAGTGCTTTACGCTTCGCGAACTCACTTCTACGATTGAATTGCGATCGAAAGTCTGGAGGACACTTTGGTAGACAAGCCGGAAATAACGAGCGTTTTCGTAACTGGGGCCACGGGATTCGTTGGTCGAGCCGTCGTTCGTGAACTACTGTCGCGCGGCATTACTCCGGTGTGTCTGGTTCGATCACCGGAAAAGCTCCGTTCCCAGCATCGGGAAGTGAACGCTGATCGCCTGGTCGCTGTGACGGGCGACCTTTTCGACGCCAAGGCGGTTCATGCTGCGTTGGAATTCAGCCAGGCGGCGATACACCTCGTGGGAATCATCATCGCACGTCCGCTTCGCGGCCAGACGTTTCATCGAATCCACGTCCAAGGCACGCACCATGTATTAAACGCATGCCGGGATCGCGGCATTCGGCGCTACCTGCATATGTCAGCCCTTGGCACTCGCGCGGGCGCAGTTTCGACCTACCATCAGACGAAATGGGACGCCGAGGAACTGGTGCGCAAAAGTGGACTCGATTGGACGATCTTTCGCCCCAGCATCATTCATGGGCCTGAAGGGGAGTTCATGCAGCTGATGAAGCGTTTCATGTGCGGTCTCCTGCCGCCGGTGATTCCGTACTTCGGAAGCGGCAGGGCGAGGCTGCAGCCGGTTTCGGTCAAGGACGTGGCCCATTGTTTTGTGGAATCGCTGTTCAAGCCTGAAACCACGGGCCAGGTGATTCCGCTGGGCGGGCCGCACCCTTATTCGTGGATCGATCTTTATGAGACTTGTCGCGCGCTAATTCCCGGCGCCAGGAAATGGAGGCCGCTTGTGTCTCAGCCCGTGCCGGTTGCCAAGGCAATCGCTGTAGCGAGCACACCGCTGATGGCGCTGGCCGAGACATTTATCAAGTCCGCCGGGCTGTTTCGTTTCGACGTGGGTCAGGTTCAAATGTCGCAGGAGGACAGCGTCTGCGATCCTGGCATCGCCGAACGCGCCTTCGGAATTCGCATGCGCAGCTTTGAATCCGAACTTGCAGTCTACGCCGATCAGATCAAGTAATTATCCACCGAGGACACAGAGTACACAGAAGGTGTATCAGTGGTTTGCGAGTTGGGGAGAATCAATCAAGTACAAGACGTTTGAGGCCGACACGAGGCGTTCCAAAATTCAAAAGCAGCCCGCGTCGAAACCCAGTAGCTTTCAGGTAGTTAATCACTTGTGCGTGATCCACGGGCGTGATGGATGACGCTGCCTTCAACTCAAGCACAATGTTTTCAAAGCAGATAAAATCGGCTCGATAAGGGCATGCAAGGCGATGGCCCTTGTAAGTAATGGGCACTTGCGCCTCTCGGACGAATGGAACACGACGCTCTGACAGCTCGATCGCCAAAGCCTCCTGGTAAACCTGCTCCAGAAATCCCGGACTCAATATTCGGTGCATGTCGATGGCGGCTCCAATGATGGCCGCCGTTTGCGGGTCTGTTTCGTTACTGTTCGCTTCGTTATGAGCTTGAGAATTGTTCTCTGTGTACACTTTATGGTCTCGGATTTTCGTCGCGGATTCGCCAACACAATTCTCTGTGCACTCTGTGTCCTCTGTGGATAAATCCGCTTGTTATCTGATCAAAGGATGAAGCTCGTCCCAGGCTTGTACGTCCGTCTTCTTTTCGTGGACGATTTGACGAACCGCGCGGATCATCGGGACAGGCCACTTGGATTGGAAGATGTTGCGACCCATATCCACGCCGACGGCGCCGGCGGAGACGGAGTTGTAGGTGAGCTTGAGCGCGTCGCGCTCTTCGACTTTCTTTCCGCCAGCCACCACGATCGGGACCGGGCATCCGGCGACGACTTTATCAAAGCCTTCGCAGTAGTAGGTCTTGACGATGTGTGCGCCGAGTTCGGCGGCGATACGGCAAGCGAGTCCCAGGTAGCGTGCGTCGCGGACCATCTCCTTGCCGACTGCCGTGACGGCCAGTACAGGGATGCCGTATTTCTGACCCTCGTCGCAGAGCCTGGCGAGGCTTGCCAGTGTTTGCTTCTCATTCGCGGAGCCAACGAAAATGGAAATGGCCAGACAGGCCGCGTTGAGCCGGATGGCGTCCTCAATGGAAACCGTAATTTCTTCGTCGGAAAGGTCTTCTTTCAAGACACTCGTTCCGCCTGAAACCCGAAGCACAATGGGTGTGCGGTTGGCCGGGTCAACACTGGTCCGCAACACGCCGCGCGTCACCATCAGCGAATCGGCATAGGGAAGCAGGGGACGGATGGTCTCAGCGGGCTGCTCAAGGCCTGTGGTAGGCCCCTGAAAATACCCATGATCCACGGCCAGCATGACGCATCGACCGGTTTTCGGCGAAATGATCGAATTCAGACGGTTTTGCAGGCCCCAGTCCATCAAATGGACTATATCAAGCCTTCCATTCAGCGAAAGCACGTGAAAAAGACAAAAAGTTACCAAATTGGTATGTTTTAACTTTGAAAGTGGACCGATTTGGTCGTATATTAGTTACCGGGCCCGGTTGGTCCGGAACTGTGAGGCTTGATTGCTCGCACTGACCCGAAAAGCAGATTACGCGTTGGTGGCATTGTCGGAGCTTGCCCGGCATGCTCCCGACACGCTTTGCGCACGTAAATTGGCAGACCTGACCAGCATTCCGTTGCCGGTCCTGTCGGGGGTGCTCAGCCAGCTTGTCCATCATGAGTTGGTGGTCTCGGTGCGCGGGGTTCAGGGTGGCTACCGGCTGGCACGGTCGGCCAACGCGATCAGTCTTGTCGATGTGGTAGAGGCTGTCGATGGCGTGCCGCGGCTGACGCAATGCTGTTCTTCGTCGCCTCCTCACGAGCACAACGATCCATGCACGCTTGAGTCCAAGTGCCGAATTACGGGTCCGATGCAACGAGTGCACCAAGGGTTATTGGAGTTTATGAGCAAAATCGTGCTGGCCCAGATCGCTTTTGACATGGTTCCGGTGCGATTGGAAACAAGAAAGACCGGAACGATTTAGAATTTAGATTTTGAATGTTGTCCATTCGGGCAAGAGATCTAACCAAGGAGTGAAACACATGGCAGTTATTCTTACAGAAACGGCCGCCAAGGAGGTCAGGAACATCGTCGAGCAGCAGCACGAAGCCGCTCGCAAGGACGGCGCCGAACCCAAGCCGCTTTACCTGCGCGTGGGCGTCAAAGGCGGCGGATGCAGCGGATTCAGCTATTCGCTCGACCTGACCGAGAGCATGAACGAAGAGGTTGACGAGCACTGGCAGCAGGATGGCGTGGACATCGTCTGCGACAGCAAGAGCCTGCTGTATCTCGATGGCACGAAGATCGACTTCAAGGACGAGGTGATGGGGCGCGGGTTCGTATTCCAGAATCCCAATGCAACCAGCACCTGCGGCTGCGGCTCGAGCTTCTCAGCCTGATGCAGAAGTGAGAAATTAGAAGACTGAAGATAGAAGCAAGCTTCTATCTTCTCACTTCTATATTCAGTCTTTAGAGGATTTGGTATGACAACAGCAACGGAAACAACGCTCGATCGTTGGGAGAAGGAGCAGTACAAGTACGGCTTCGTCACCGACATCGAAACGGATAGCGTACCGCCCGGATTGAATGAGGAAGTCATCCGACTGATCTCATCCAAAAAGGGCGAGCCGCAGTTCATGCTGGACTACCGGCTGAAGGCCTATCGCCACTGGCTCACCATGAAGGAGCCGACCTGGGCCAACATCAAGTATCCGCCGATCGACTATCAGCAGATCATTTACTATTCGGCGCCCAAGCAAAAGAAGGGCCTCAAGAGCCTCGATGAGGTTGACCCCAAGTTGCTGGAAACCTATGCGAAGCTTGGAATTCCACTTGCGGAACGCGCCGCGCTGGCCGGTGTGGCCGTGGACGCGGTGTTCGATAGCGTTTCTGTTGCGACGACGTTCAAGGAAAAACTCGGCGAACTGGGCATCATCTTCTGTTCGTTCTCCGAGGCGGTGAAGAATCATCCGGACTTGATCCAAAAATGGCTCGGTTCCGTCGTTCCTTATTCCGACAACTTCTTCGCGACGCTCAATTCGGCCGTGTTTACCGACGGGTCGTTTGTCTACGTGCCCAAGGGGGTGCGCTGCCCGATGGAACTCTCAACGTATTTTCGCATCAACGCGTCCGCGACAGGGCAGTTCGAGCGAACGCTCATCATCGCAGACGAAGGAGCGTACGTGAGCTATCTGGAAGGCTGCACGGCTCCGATGCGCGATGAAAACCAGTTGCACGCAGCGGTGGTGGAGCTTGTCGCGCTGGACAATGCGACGATCAAGTACTCGACGATTCAGAATTGGTATCCCGGCGATGCGGAAGGCCGGGGCGGCATCTATAACTTCGTCACCAAGCGCGGCAAGTGTCAGGGCCGCAACTCGCACATTTCCTGGACGCAGGTGGAGACCGGTTCAGCGATCACCTGGAAATATCCGAGTTGCATCCTGCAGGGTGATAATTCGGTCGGCGAGTTTTATTCCGTCGCCATGACCAATCACCGCCAGCAGGCCGACACCGGCACGAAGATGATCCACATTGGAAAGAATACACGAAGCACGATTGTGTCGAAGGGCATTTCGGCCGGCAAGGGTCAGAACACCTATCGCGGCGGCGTGAAGATTTTGAAAGGCGCCGACGACGCCCGCAATTACACGCAGTGCGACTCGATGCTGATCGGCGACAAGTGCGGGGCGCATACGTTTCCGTACATCGAAGTGAAGAACAGTACGGCCCACATGGAGCATGAGGCCAGCACGTCGAAAATCGGCGAAGACCAGCTTTTCTATTGCAACCAGCGCGGCATCTCCAAGGAAGACGCAGTGAACATGATCGTCAACGGCTTCTGCCGCCAGGTATTCAAGGAGTTGCCAATGGAATTCGCAGTGGAGGCGCAAAAGCTTTTGGAAGTAAGCCTGGAAGGAAGCGTAGGCTAATGTGGTGATATGGTGATGTGGTGACTGAAAGGCACGACTGAGTGACGTCGGACGAATTGCAAACGAGAACTAAGCTGCTGTCACTGCGAGTCATGAAACTGACTGATGCCTTGACTTCGTCCGCTGCCGGTAGGGTGCTCGCCAATCAGCTTTTACGATCGGGAATGTCAGTTTCGGCTAACTACCGGGCTGCGAGACGAGCCCGAAGCAAGAAGGAGTTCATCGCCAAGATTGGAATTGTTGTCGAAGAGGCTGACGAAACGGCGCACTGGCTCGAATTGGCTTGTGAAGGCGGGTTGATGCCGAGTCAAAAGTTGGAGTCGTTAAGAAAGGAAACTGAGGAGCTGGTCGCCATTTTTTCCCGGATGCGACACACTGCAAAGATCCGGGCGCGGGCGACCAAAGTATCGGAAAAGGCGTAAAATACATCGCCATATCATCCAATCGCCACATCGCCACTTGGATGCGGCGGAGTAAATCGTTCGGAGTCAAAAATGCTTGAAATTCGTAATCTGCATGCGTCTGTCGAAGGCCGCGAGATCCTCAAGGGTGTGAATCTCACGATTAACGCCGGCGAAGTGCATTCGATCATGGGGCCCAACGGTTCCGGGAAGAGTACGCTTGCACAAGTTCTGGCGGGTCGGGAAAGCTACGAAGTGACCGAGGGGCAGGTGCTCTACAATGGCAAGGATTTGCTCGACATGAGCCCTGAGGAGCGGGCCTGCGAAGGCATGTTCCTCGCGTTTCAATATCCGGTCGAAATTCCCGGCGTAAACATGAACTACTTTCTGAAGACCGCGCTGAACTCGGTTCGCAAGTATCGCGGCCAGCCCGAGCTTGACGCCGTCGATTTTCTCAAACTCGTCCGCGAAAAGGCCAAGCTTGTGGACATCGATGAGGAAATGTTCAAGCGGGCTGTCAACGAGGGCTTCTCCGGCGGTGAGAAAAAACGCAACGAAGTGTTCCAGATGGCCGTGCTTGAGCCCAGGCTCGCGGTGATGGACGAAACAGATTCGGGCCTCGACATCGATGCGCTTAAGATTGTATCCAACGGCGTGAACCGACTTCGTTCGCCCGACCGTGCGTTTCTTGTCATCACGCACTACCAGCGCCTGTTGAATTACATTGTGCCCGATCGAGTGCATGTTCTTGTCGATGGCAGGATTGTGAAGTCCGGCGGCAAGGAACTGGCCCTGGAATTGGAGCAAAAAGGCTACGCGGGCTATGAAGGCTCAACCAGCAAAAAGCGCGAGGCCCTTGCAATCTAATTGGACTCACACAATCAAGGCCGCGACGGTCGGGCCAGAGACCGCCCATGGCGGGGAGCGGTGTGCAAAATTGAAAATCCGTGCGAACCAAAGTTCGCAGCACGATGGGATAAGACATGATTGAAGTCGCCGACATGACAGATCAATATCTCAATCTGTTTGAGAAGTTCGAAAACATCAGTGGACCCGGTGCATGGTTCGTTCCGGTGCGCAAGGCCGCCATGGCCCGATTCATGGAGCTTGGCTTCCCAACCACCGCTGACGAAGATTGGCGCTATACGAATGTGGCCGGCGTCGCGGAGACGGCGTTCGTTGCGTCCAAGCCGGCCAACGAATCCGCCCTGGCTCAGATCATCGAGCCGCTGCGCATCGCACCCGATGCGCCGCTCCTTATCGTTGTGAATGGCCGTGTCTCGCAGAAACTTTCGTCCATCCGAACTCTGCCGCAGGGCGTTCGCTTTGGCAGCCTGCGGCTGGCCATGGAACAGGAAGACCCGGCCGTCCGTGGTCATCTGGCCCGGCACGCGCGACACATGGAACATCCCTTCACGGCGCTGAATACTGCGCTTTTCGAGGATGGCATGTTTCTGGAAATCGCAGCCGGAGCGATCGTCGAGCGTCCCCTGCATGTCATTCACATGCTGACGCGCGGCAACGGGCCGCAAATGTGCCACGCACGCAACCTGATCGTTTGCGGGGCGAATTCTCAATCCACGGTCATTGAAACCTACATCAGCGAGGACGCGGGCGGTCAGTTTCACAATGTTGTCACCGAAATCATCGCTCAGGATTCCGCCATCGTTGATTACTACAAGATCACACGCGAAGGCGATCAGACGTCCCACATCGGCACGCTCCAGCTTCAGCAGCAGCGCGGGAGCAACGTACATGCCTTCGCGGGCACGTTTGGCGGCGGCCTCGTACGCCACGACATCAACACGGTGCTTGACGGCGAAGGCTGCGACTGCGGCCTGAACGGTCTCTACATGGTCGATGGTCAGCAGCACGTGGATAACCACCTCGTGGTCACGCATGCCCAGCCGCACTGCGACAGCCGCGAATACTTCAAGGGCGTTCTGGACGGCAAAGGCAAGGGGATTTTCAGCGGCAAGATCATCGTCAAGCCCGGTGCGCAGAAGACCGACGCCAAGCAGACCAATTCGTCGCTGCTTTTGTCGCGCGACGCCCAGGTCGAAAGCAAACCGCAACTCGAAATCTTTGCCGACGACGTGAAGTGCACGCACGGCGCGACCATCGGTCAGATGAACGAGGAGGCGATTTTTTACCTTCAAACGCGCGGCATCGATGAGAATAGCGCCCGGGGCCTGCTCGTGTTTGCCTTCGCCAACGACGTGCTTCAGCGCGTAAAGGTCGAGCCCCTGCGACAGCAGCTCGAACGCATCGTCATCGACCGACTGCCCGAGTCGTACCACGTCGGGGAGCAGGGATGACACTCTCGGCCGTCAAGTCCAGCGCCAAGAGCACGGACCGCACCCTTGATGTATACCGACTTCGCCGCGACTTCCCGATCCTGCAGGAAAGGGTGAACGGCAAGACGCTGGTCTACCTCGATAATGCGGCCACTTCACAAAAGCCAAAGGCCGTCATCGACGCACTTGCCGAATATTACCTTCATTCCAACGCGAACATTCATCGCGGCGTACACATGCTCAGCGTTCGTGCCACCCAGGGTTATGAGGACACTCGCCGCAAGGCCGCGCGGTTCATCAACGCGCCGCGCAGCGAGGAGATTATCTTCGTGCGCGGCACGACGGAAGCGATCAACCTGGTGGCCCAGGCGTACGCCCGCCCGTTGCTCAAGCCGGGCGACGAAGTGCTCATCACGATTCTGGAGCACCATTCCAACATCGTGCCGTGGCGGTTGGTATGCGAGCAAACCGGCGCGACGCTGAGAGTTGCTCCGATCAACGACGCCGGCGAAATCATCATTGATGAGTTCCAGAAACTGGTTGGCCCGCGCACGAAAATCGTCTCTTTTGCGCACGTGTCGAATGCGCTGGGAACCATCAACCCAGTGGCCGAACTCACGCAAATCGCCAAGGGCCGCGGCGCAACGGTGATAGTCGATGGCGCTCAGGCCGCTCCGCATATGGCCATCGATGTGCATGCGATCGGATGTGATTTCTACGCGTTATCCAGCCACAAAGTGTTCGGACCAACCGGGGTCGGCGTGCTCTGGGGCCGGTTTGATTTGCTCGATAAAATGCCCCCGTATCAGGGCGGCGGAGAGATGATCAAGTCGGTCACGCTCAGCGAAATCATTTACAACGACGTGCCGCACAAGTTCGAGGCCGGCACTCCCAATATCGCAGATGTCGTCGCGTTCGGTGCGGCCATCGACTATGTCGGGAACGTCGGCCTGGACCGCATCGCCGCCTGCGAACATGAGCTTGTCGAATACGGTACGCGGGTGCTTTCGGCGATCCCGCAGGTTCGACTTGTCGGCACGGCCCGCGAGAAGGCGGCCGTATTTTCGCTCACCATCGACGGCATCCACCCGCACGACATCGGAACCATCCTGGACGGCGATGGGATAGCCGTCCGCACGGGGTTTCACTGTGCCCAGCCCTGCATCGAGCGATTCGGACTGGATTCCACGGTCCGCGCCTCGCTGGCGTTTTACAATACGAAAGAAGAGCTTGATGCCCTCGCGGCAGGCATTCGGAGGGTTGTGGAGGTGCTGGGATAATGCGAAATGCTGAATGCGGAATGATGAATGGATCTGTTCCGCATTCCGCATTCCCCATTCCGCATTGATTTTGTCATGAGCGATCTCCAGGACCTTTATCAGGAACTCATCGTTGACCACAATCGTCATCCGCGCAACCGCCGCAAGATCGAAAACGCCGACCGACAGGCCTCCGGCTACAACCCGCTCTGCGGCGACCGGGTTACGGTGTACGTCACGCTGGACGGCGATGTGATCAAGGACGTGGCCTTCGAGGGCAAGGGGTGCGCCATCTCAACGGCCTCTGCATCGCTCATGACCGAAACGCTGAAGGGCAAGACGCTGGCCCAGGCGGCGTCCTTGTTTCGCTGCTTTCACGATCTTGTCACCGGCGAGCATGATTGCTGCGAGGACGTGCCCTTGGGCAAGCTCGAAGTGTTTTCCGGCGTCTCGAAATACCCGGCCCGGGTAAAATGCGCGTCGCTGGTGTGGCACGCGGTGAAATCGGCGCTGGACGGAAAGGCCGATACTGTTTCAACGGAATGATGATCCGTGCCGCGGCTCTTGAGCAGTGGCGGAATGGAAAGAGTGATGTCCGAAACTCCCGCGATCGAATCCCCTGTCGAGCAACTTCAGGCGCAGGCGCTGGAGTCAACCATCATCGAGGTCATTCGCACCTGCTACGACCCGGAAGTGCCTGTCAACATCTATGAGCTCGGCCTGATCTACGGCGTGGACGTTCAGCCGGGTGGCAAAGTGCATATCAAAATGACGCTTACGTCGCCGGCCTGTCCTGTCGCGGGGACGCTCCCGCCCGAAGTCGAACGCAAGATCAAGGCCATCGACGGCGTGGTTGAGGCGAAGGTCGAAGTAGTCTGGGACCCGCCCTGGTCCATCGAGCGCATGTCCGAAGCCGCACGACTCGAACTCAATATTTGAGTCGTAAGAGCGTTTAATTATTATTTTTCTTTGTCCAATTCGCCGACTTGGTAAAGTTTCACATTGGGATGACTGGAATCATCGCGGTAATCATACACCTGAACCCTGCGGGCTTGGGCTTTCGAGATGATCTTGCGAGCCTCGGCGACGACGTCGGGGTCGAGCACGGGCTTGAAGGAGAGCAGACGAACTTCGATATGCTGAGATAGCGGAGGGTCATAAATGTATTCACCTCGCTGAGCGATGGCGATGTTCCCAAACCAGCGCGTTCCTTCGCTCAACCACTTCGAGCGAGGCTCTAGTCCTCTTCCGCCGAAGCTGGCCTGCCGTACGAGATGTCCATTTGCGGGATCGATAACCAAACTCCAAACACCGGGTCCTGAATAGGACGAATTCTGTCCGCTCACACGAAGAGCACGAGTCCCGTCCGGGTTCGAGCCTTCCGTTTCCAACTCATTTAGATCTTCCGCCGGGGGCCGTCCCAACGCCCAGCGAATAGTTCGCAAGTTGGCCATGCCGGGTGTATTCGTATTTGAGGAGAGGTAACGATCCAACGTGGCGCCAGAACCCTGGTGGACAACCGTCCCGCTCGGCGCAACAAAGAACTGCGTGTTCTCGGAATACTCCTCATGGATGTTCTGTCCATACATCGTCGCACCCTCCGATCCCATCCACAAGATGAGGTTGCCATCGGAGTCATAGTCAATCCCCTCATAGCCATTAGTACCGAGCGGAAAAAACTTGGGGGTCGGCAGCTTGGAGGCCTTCCAAACGATCGCGGTTACACCGCTATCGACAGTCACTCGCATGACCAAGGTCATATTGCCCTGACTCGGCCGGAGAACTGAGGTGGGTCGTTCAATTTCGACCTCCATGGTAAAAGCATCAAGACTTGCCTGTCGCACTTTAGTCAGCGCGGGCTGGGCCCCTGACTCCTCTGCGAAAATATAGGTCGCGTATGTGAGAGCTCCGGCGACGAAGACTCTTACTCCCCGCCTCCAATCGATTCTTCTCATCGTCTGGACCCCTTTCTTCGAATTCATGCCGTACTTTTGCAAGACCGGTCCTATTCTTTTTCTATCACGGGCACCCGCACGCTTTCTTCGTTCCGCGAGGCTCATCCGCTCCGGGAAAATAAAGTCCGCCGCAAGGGCCGGTGTCGCATCGGACTCTGTGCGGGGGGTTAAGCGGATCACAAGCTGGCCCGCAGCCGAAATAAAGCTCCTGCCATAGGTGCATCCCGCCCTCGTCAGTGGCCGTACAAATCTCCGGGGTCGACAACGTGTACACGCGAAGACGCACCTCCTCTACGCCGACTACTGGAAAAGTGTCACATCTGGCCGGACCCTTTCGGTGTGGAAATGAATCACACGATGCCGTGTTCATGACAAGCTCATGGCAACTAGATTGATCGCATGGCCCCAACCCCCCCCACGGATCCCCCAAAGAATGTCCGCATTCGTAAAATGTTGAAATGACTGGATGACAATTCTCGCACTTAGGCTTGCACAAATCGCCGGGTGTGCAAGTGGTCCCATCGCCTTGGTAAGTGCCATTCTGTTGAGCACAGCACGCAGCGGTCAACTCGGAACACGATCCCGATTCGAAGAAACAACAAGCGCCTTTCAATCCACATTGGCCATCGCAACATGACTCCTCGAAGTTGCAACACTCCGTGCCGCAACAGGTCTGATCAGCTGCGCAGCAGTGTGCATCCGGGCAGCACTGGGGTTCGTCCGACGGGCAACAGCCGGACCCGCAACACTGAGCTTGTGTATCGCAACAGTGTTCATGATTCGAACAGCAAGCCATACCCGCCGCATTGCAGCAAAAATACTCACTTCCGTTCGGGCAGCAGGTATTGCTACCGCAACTTGGAGGATGCAGGCATTCCCCGGTTGCGCTGTTGCAGGTATCCGTCGTACAAACGTTACCGTCATTGCAGTCCTTCTGGTTGTTGAAGCACCCTCCGGGGTTCGTGCATCCATCGGTTGTGCAGAGTTGGTTGTCGCTACAACTGATGGTGGGATGCTGGCATACGCCATTCACGCAGGAGTCATTTGTGCAAACATTTCCGTCGTCGCAGTTCTTTGGAGTCCCGCAGCAAAATCCACAAACGCAGCCTTGCACCGCCGGGTTGCCACAAAGATCGGTTACTGTACAGGGATCATGATCATTGCAACTGCCCTGGCAACAGTTCGCCGCCACGCCCCCTTCATTTTTATCGTCTCCTTCACGGAATGCGCAGCAGCACGTACAGGATCCTCCGCCTCCGCCACCACCGCACAGAGCTGAAAGTGCTTGGTGTATGACAAGCCAGACGGCCCAGCGCCCGCGATGCCTGGGTAGAGCTTCAATGGCTCGGTGATCATCTTCGCAGCCTCCGGGGCCAATTTGATAGATAAAATCAGGAGGAATGAGATTCGTCGTACGATCAGGGACCATGTGAAAGCCCATGATCGCCAATGCCGTGTTGCGCGTGGCGGTAAGCCATGGCCGGGGGCCGTCTGATTTGAAACTGTTTTGTTCGAGGAGTCGATGTAGAGCGGGAACAGAGCGAACCAACTCGTTGAGTTCGATTCTAAAGTCAGCGGGCATATCCAGGAGCGCGACACTTAGCCCGGGCAGGTCGAAAACAATCTCAGAATAGACGTGAAGCTGATCGTCTTTGGATCCGCGCCACCACACGAGGAAACCGTCGTCTCGTCTTGTACTGGTAATTGGTACGGCTGCCTGATTGACGACAAGCACTCCATCGTCAGACTGCAGTTGCAAAGGCAAGTCGTTGTCTTTTGAGTTGGAACTGACTCGGTCGCTGATCGCAGCATGGGCCTGAGAAGAGAGCAAACACAGGCATGAATATTTCAAGAAATCGCGTCCAATTTTCATATGACCTCTTTGATAATATTTACAAGGCCGCTCTTATTAAAGTTATACTACGAAACATGCAAGAAGGCAATGATTTTCTATGAAATGTTTTTGGTATCTACGATTATTGTGGTTCGTAGACCGCGGGGCGGAGCGTGGCGGCTTCCGTGGAGAGTTCGCTGACGATGGATGGGGTGCGGAATCGGACTGGCCGCGACATCCACCCCGCAAGACACAGACCCACGGCATAGAGCAGCAAAAACACGCTGAACGCGTGATACTCGGCGGTCATGTAGAAAATGAACGAGGCCAGCGAGTAGAGTCCAAGCCCGATTTCGATGATCCACATCTTGGAGTGCAGTGCGTTGTAACTTGACGCGCGAGAAAGTACCCCGACGCTTCCCGACTTGGGCGTGCGGATGAATTCGCCGCCGCGCAGCGTGATCCCGCGCAACACCGCCAGCGTGTTATTCACGCATAGCCCGCAACCCAGAATCATCATTCCCGGAATCGTGCGCAGGCCCGTCCATTTCCCGCCAAGGCTGTGCCGCGCGTAGATGTAGACCAGCGACGGCGCCAGCGCCGCGAAATAAATCAGCCCCCACGCGAACCACGCCCATTCCGCGAACAGCCGCGCATCGGCAAACACAAAAAGCATCGGGCGTGCCACCAGTGCCAGCAGCAACATCCAGAGCGAAACCGAGTAGTGCGTCAGATGTAAAGTCGCCTCGATTTTTTCGCCAAGGGAAACCGGCGAACGCCAGATGCGTGGCAGCAGCTTCCGCGCTACCTGAATCGATCCCGTCGCCCAGCGGCGCTGCTGGCTCTTGAGCGCGTTAACTGTGCCCGGCAGTTCCGCCGGACAGGCCAGGTCCAGACAATAATCCAGCTTCCATCCCGCGAGCTGCGCCCGGTACGAAAGATCCAGGTCCTCGGTGAGCGTATCGCCGCTCCAACCGCCGACGTTTGGATCATCGATGGCCGCCTTTCGCCACAGACCGGCCGTTCCGTTGAAATTCATCATCAGGCCGTTCCAGGCCCGTGCCCCTTGCTCGATGGCAAAGTGTCCATCGATCCCCAGTGATTGTGCCTCCGTCAACCACGATTCATCCTGGTTGAGGTGTGCCCATCGGCCTTGGAGGCAGGCCAGGTCGTCGCGCGAATCGATCAGCGGAACCGAGGTCCGCAAGAATTCCGGCGGCGGGACAAAATCCGCGTCAAAAATCGCCACGTACTTGCCCTTTGCCGTCAGCAAGCCGTGAGCGAGCGCGCCGGCCTTATAGCCGTCGCGCGTGACTCGCCGCACCACGGTAATGTCCACGCCGCGGGTGCGCATTCGTGAGGCGATGTCGTCCACCAGCGCTCGCGTATCGTCATCGCTGTCGTCGAGCACCTGAATTTCATGCCGCCCGGGTGGATAATCGATGGCCGCTGTCGCGTGAAGGATGCGTAATATGACGTCCTTTTCGTTGTAAATGGGGATCTGGGTCGTAACCATCGGCCAGTCGTCCGCAGCTCGGGCCCTGGTGTACGAGGCGATGATCGCTGCTTGATCGGCCCGTCGTTTTTTGGCCTTCGAGCGAAAAAGGATGAGCAGCACGTACAAATGGATGCCGTAAACCGCCAGCGCAATTGTCGAAACGAGGAATGCGGCAAGACAAACCCAAAAAAGAATCACTTGCAAGAGTCTCTCATAGGCCCGTAGGAATCAGTTGCCGTCCACCAAGGCTGGCTGGACGATTCTATGTCACGAAGGGCACCGGATTCGCCCGCCGCGCCGCGTGAACCCCAGTTCCCGATTCAGACAATTCCGTTGCCTGTCGAAACAGCAGGCGGGTAGTGTAAAGATTCCCTCACGAAACGCTAGTCGCACCTTCGTTTTGACACCCATTGGAACGGTATTCGTAAGAACAAAGGATTTCTTCATCCTTTGACAGATTTCCCGCCCGGTTTCACAATCTTAGCTCGATTGACATTGCCTTTTATTTTCCTTTTGAATCGTAGATAGGAGGCCGCGTGCGGCTTAGCGACCTTTGCGAGGTGCTCAATAAAAACGGCCTTTCGACCGCCCTGGAAGGCCCTGATCTCGAAATTCGAGCCGCCAATACGCTGGAAGATGCCGGCGAAGGTGAGATCACATTCCTTTCCAATCCCAAGTACCTTTCCAGACTGCTTACTACGAAAGCATCCGCAGTCATCATTGGGCACGGCATTGAAAGGCCCCAACGGCTGTCCGCAGTCCGCAGTCCTGACCCCTACGCCGCAATTACCGGTGCGATCATCACGCTTCACGGCTACCGAAAGCATCCTCAATGGGGGGTAAGCAGGCTGGCGGTGATTGATCCAACGGCAAAGATTGGAAAAAATGCCAACATTGCCGCCGGAGTTACGGTCGGCCGGGGGGTGACGCTGGGAGATCGTTGCACGCTCTATCCGGGGTGCTATCTCGGCGATGACTCCCAGATTGGCGACGACTTTCTCGCATTTCCGAATGTCGTCGTGTACGACGGCGCCATCATTGGAAACCGTGTAACGATTCATGCCGGTTCGGTCGTTGGTGAAGACGGGCTGGGATATGCTCCGATCGGCGAGAAATGGCTGAAAATTCCGCAAGTCGGTCGTGTGCAATTGGGCGATGACGTCGAGATTGGTGCGAACTGTGCAATTGATCGTGCGACGCTCGGACGCTCGGAGATCGGCTCCGGCACAAAATTCGGCAACGTTATCGTGATCGGTCACGGGACCAAGGTTGGCCCCGATTGCATGTTCGTGGGTCTTGTCGGCCTTGCGGGTTCCGTGACCGTCGGGAGGCATGTCACCGTTGCGGGCCAGGTGGGAATTGCAGGGCACATCACCGTCGGCGACGACGTTCAGGTGGGTGCTCAATCGGGCATCATTGGAGACATTGAACCCAAATCGCGGGTGCTGGGTTCTCCAGCCATGCCGGCCGATGACACCAAACGAATGCTGCTCGCCATGCAGAAGCTGCCCGCGTTGCTCAAACGGGTCAAAGAGCTTGAACGCGAAGTGGTCGAACTCAGGCAGGCAGTCGCCCCAGGCTCCTGTTCCTCCGCCCAAAAAGACGGGTGATCCAGGCTGGAAAGCGTCTTGCCATCTCAACGGGATTTGCGCCCCAGAAAATCCGCCCAAAATTGGCGGACATGCCCGGTTTTTGTCGGCTTGATTCAGGACAGGCCAATTCGCGCGCCTCGTACGGGCGAGGATTGGTCGGGGGCTATTTCGAGGAGCAGACAAATGCGTTCCACCGGAAGAACAAGTGGGTTGGGTTTGGGAGTTCTGGCCATCGTTTGGTTCGGCTCGCACGCGCGGGCTGACGTACGGCCTCCCGTAAAGGTTACCGTTCCCCCGGAGCGTCTGCGTCCGGCGACTTCGGGACAACCGTACGAAGGTGCGTTGGAGGTCAGCGTGGGTGCGTCTGGCGTGCTCGACGATTTTCAGCTTTCCGGCGAGGGCTGGCAGGTTACGCTTTTGAATTCAGGGAAACCCGTCGAAGTGAACGCGGGGGACTCGTACCTCGTGGAATTCCGCGGAACGCCGGTTGATTCCTCGGCGCCGCTGAATTTCACTGTCATGTTTGGCGACAATCGCATTGAAAAACAAATCGACCTTAGTCCCAGGCTTTTCGCCGAAGCCGGAAAATCAGATCAGATTGCAAATGTCGACGCGCTTGGCAGGGCAAGGAATTTTTCGCCGACCTTGAAATACGAGAGTGCCAATACGGCCGGCGGTCAGATCCTCCGCCTCCACGGAACCATCGCCTACATGAGCCCCAGCACCTTGGGCGGCCCCCAGGACACCATTGTCGGCGCCGACAACGTTTACTACGAAGTCGTTGACGAAGACGACATCTCCGACGAAGTGATCTACGCCGGACTGACGGACATGAATGGAAACTTCGATGTCGTCGTAAACTGGGATGACTGCGACATCAGCGGTTGTGACGACCCAGACATCTACCTGCGCTGGGAACTGGACAACGGAATCCTCGCTGTGCAGCGGTCCGACATCCTCGAAGAAGACTACAGTTGGAGCACGGAAGACAACGTCATCGACGATTTCACGGGGTCCGATGTGGACTTTGGCGTCGTCATGCCCGCTGACACGGGCCAGCATCCCGCCATTCACATTCACAACAACATCACCAGGGCCCATCGATATCTGCAAACGGTAACCGGGATTGCCCTTGAGCGCGTCGAAGTGCAGTGGCCCGAAAGTGGCACGGGAGCCTTCTATTCCGATTTCTGGGAGGAAATCCACATTAGTCCCAACGAGCAGTGGGTCGAGGGCACGATCATCCACGAATACGGTCACCATCTTCTGGAAAATTACTCCGAAAATGTCTCGCCAGACTATTGCAATGATTTCTGTGACGGCGAGGTGTCATGCACCGCCGGGGACGACTGCGACAAGAAAGGGCACTGCCTGTGGTGCCCCGAGACGGACCACGACGCATGGAACGAAGGATTCCCCAATTGGTTCGGGAGCGTAGTCACTCGAACATATCCATCGACCTACGGCCGCGCCGCACTCTCCGCCAACGACAGCCGCTACACACTGGAAACACCGGGAACTTGCTGTCAGGATGGAATGACCTATTCCGCCCTTATTACGGAGGGCTATATCGCCGCCCTCCTGCGCGACATGGATGATGGCGCCGACGATGACCACAGCGGAGGTTCGTACGTTTGCACCGCTCCGGTGGGGTCGCTGGATTGCGTGCGGGACTCGCTTTCTGTCCCGCCGAACAAAATCTTCGATGTCGCCCTAAATGATGACCCGATCACGCCGCTGGAGTTCATCCAGGACTTTCGGGCCAAGTTTCCTGAATACGATCAGGACTTGTGGTCCACGGTCAACAATGTCGCACCGGCCTATTCCTTTCCGGTTCCCGCTCCCGAGGTGAAGACGCAGACCATGGAATGCAAGATCAACATGGCCGGCGATCCGCTCACAATTGAAGCCTTTGGGAATGGGTCCGTGCTTCGATACCAGTGGCAGAAATTCAATGTCGATCTGAATGACATTGGGAACGTATCGGGCGCGCACTGTCCGCAGTTGACGCTTAATCCTCTTTCTCCCGCCGACGCCGGCATCTATCGCGCCACCATTTCGACGTGCGATCAGTCGCAATCTGTGCAGAGTCTTCCCGTTCGCGTCAGCGTATTGCCGGCGCGCGGCGCGGGGACCAAGAGCGGATCATGGGGCCTCAACAACTTCGGGCAACTTGGCCGCGGAGTCTTTGATGTGACGGGCGAGTATCGTTCGGGCGTACCCGCACCGATGATCGTACTGAGTGACGCGATTTCCATTTCGTCGGGCGGCAACGGCTGGCACAAGCTCGCGCTCAAATCCAACGGCGATGTATGGGGATGGGGCGCCAACAGCGAAGGCCAGCTCGGCAAAGACCCCCTCACACTCTACAGCTCGAACACGCCCATTCTTATCGAGGGAGTCTCGAACATCATTCAAGTCGCCAACGGGGTTTTGTGCAGTATGGCCCTTCGTGCCGATGGAAAAGTCATCACCTGGGGCGATAATGATTATGGCCAGAGAGGCGATGGCAACTTCTACGGATATTACCATGTCCCTTACCAGATCCCTGAATTGGACTGCATTGTTTCAATTTCGTCCGGTGATTATCACGCCGCTGCCGTCAAGTCCGACGGAACCGTCTGGACTTGGGGGTATGGCTATTACCAACAACTTGGATGGGATTCGACCGGCTTGCCGTTTCACTCTTCTCCAAAGCCGCACCAGGTTCCGGGCATTTCCGACGCCGTGGCCGTCGCTGCCGGCGGGTATCACACACTCGTTCTGCGCGGCAACGGAACGGTTCTGGCGTTCGGCCGCAACGACGAGGGTCAGCTTGGCGATGGGACAACAACGACACGCTTCACACCCATGACCGTTCCAGGTCTGACCAATGTGGCTGCGGTTCGCGCCGGCACGTGGCACAGCCTGGCGATCTTGCAAGATGGAACCGTACGGGGCTGGGGAGACAACGGTGGGAAGCTGGGAAATGGAAGTATGGATCGGGCATTTGCACCGGTTCAACCGCTCGACATCGGCCCGGTGCTCGACGTGCAGGGGGGCTACTACCACACCATGTATCTGCGCGCCGACAAGACTGTTTGGGTCTCCGGCTGGAACGTGTACGGCGAACTGGGGCCGCGTCCGTACCCCGAGCCGCTCAGGCCGCTCCCTGTTACCGGCATCTTCAACGCACTGGCGGTCGGCGCGGGCTGGGGGACGTCGTTCGCGCTCAGCAGCGGTGTCGGGCCGTACATCTGGCAGCAGCCCGAAAACAAGACTGTCCTTGTCGGTCAGCCCGCCACCTTCTCCATCCAGAACTTCGGTACTCCGACGTTTACCTACCAATGGAGCCGCAACGGGAATGACCTGCTCAACGGCAGTGGCTTCAGCGGCGTGAACACGCCCACACTGAATCTCAGTCCCGTGACCGCCGCAATGGCCGGAACGTATCGCGTGAGAGTGGAGAACGCCTTTGGCTTCACGCTCAGTGTCATGGCATCGCTGACAGTGACGTGTCCCAACGGCGACGGCAACTGCGATGGAAGAATCGATCAGGTCGATTTGGACGGGCTGGCGGATTGCCTCAACGGCCCCTTCGGTCTGCGCCCTGAAGGCTGCGGCCAGGTCGCTTTTGGTAACTTCGATGTCAACAACGACAACGATGTCGATTTGCGCGATGCGGCGGTAGTGCAGAACTGCTTCAACGGCGACGATGTCATCGACCCTGCGTGCGGGCAGTGACGGCGCGGACGGGCCTTTCCCGCACGGTGCAATCCACGGCGATTCTTGCAGAAATCAGGATTGTAGGGCGGGCTCCGCCCGCCGCTCGGGCCATCGCATTCGAGTTGCGGCGTGCATAGCACGCCCTACCCGGAAGGTGCATCACACGGCGATGCACCCTACCCGCTGAAGGTGTTTTGGAAGGCGGCGAAGTCGAGCAGATCCACGTCGGCGTCGGAATCGAAGTCCGCGAACCGGCATCCCGGTCCGGCGGCGTTGCCCGGCCCGCCGAAGATGCCCGGCCCATCTTTGGTCAAGCAATCCACGATAAAGTAGTGATCGATGAGGGTGTGGGCCTCATCGTTGTTGTAATCTCCGCTGGCATCCTGCGGAATACGGCCCGCGCGCACATAGTCCCATGCCGAAGCAGCGTTGGGGGCGTCATCGTGCGTAACCTCCGCGCCCCAAAGGAGCCGTGCAGTCGGATCGGGATAGGCACCTTCTGGAACACCGGTCTCGACAATCTCTCCATCAACAAACATGACGTACAGTTGGTCGCCGAAGAGTTCAAGGCGATAAGCATGCGCAGTGCCGGGTTCGATCTCCGCGAAAACGAGCGGAAGGCTCAAGCTTCGAAGCAGCCGTACCAGATCGGCGGTCATGACAGTGTGATAAAAACCTGGACCGTTGCCGCCCGCAACAACCACG
The DNA here is from genome assembly GCA_964501365.1 of uncultured Phycisphaera sp. Classification (GTDB taxonomy): domain Bacteria; phylum Planctomycetota; class Phycisphaerae; order UBA1845; family UBA1845; genus CAZAMB01. Next base: position 43,376 of record CAZCST010000037.1, read on the forward strand.
GTCGGAACCTGCCACTCTTCAATGAGCCAGGCGGGATTGTCAGTTATCATCCGCCATTCCACGAAGAAACTCTCGGAATCAGCAAAAGACGTCAGGGGCATTCGATAGGAGTCCTGATCGTGCAATTCGAGAGTTTGAATGAACCACCCGTTATCCAGCTTACGCTTGCCCTCATTCGCTCCGGCAGGAAGGCGCTCCCAACCAAGAACTTCGGGAAGTACGTTCCCTTCGTAAGTAATCACCTGCGCGAGCGCAGGGAGACTGAGACTCGCAACGAGAGTTACGGCTGCAAGAGGCCGCGTGCACCTCCATGTGCTCCACGCCCCGCCGCGCGTTCTTGACGCTGAACCAAAAGACCACGTGAACATCAGGCGTACCCCGATACCGGCTGCTCATTTTAGCTATTTTTCCGCAAAATTGTAGCCGCCAGGTCCATCGCATTCGAGTTGCGGCGTGCATAGCACGCCCTACTCGCAAGGTGCATCACATGGCGATGCACCCTACCCGCTGAAGATGTTTTGGAAGGCGGCGAAGTCGCGGAGGTCCACGTCGCCGTCGGCATCGAAGTCGGCGAAGCGACAGCCGGGGCCGGCGTCGTTGTCCGGGCCGCCGAAAATGCCTGGACCGTCCTTGGTCAGGCAGTCGTCAAAAAAGTACAGGTCGATCAGCGTCACGGCGGTGTCGTTGTCGTAATCGCCGCTCGCATCGACGGGGATGCGCCCAGCCCTCACAAAGTCCCAGGCGGTAGTCGCCGTAACGCCGTCGTTCCCTTCAACGCCCCAAATCAACACAGCGTCCGCATCGGGATAGGGCCCTTCGGGAACACCGCTGTCCGCGACGGTGCCGTCGACGAACCAAATGTATTCATCAGAGAAAACTTCGATGCGATACGTGTGCGACTCGCCAACCGAGATAGGCGCGATCACACGAGGAATTATAACGTCGCGCAACAACACTGCTGCGGGTTCGGTCATTACTGTGTGGTAAAGCGACGCTGCGCGCCCGCCAGCAGCTACAACTGCCGGGATCTGCCACTGGTCAATGAGCCAGGAAGGGTTGTCGGTGACCGCACGCCATTCCACAAAGAACTGATTCACTCCGACAAACGGATGCAACGTCATGCGGAAGGAAGAATTCTCCTCGTTTCCTTGAACCGTCTGAATGAAGCAACCCTGCTCGATCGAACGCTTCCCCAGTGGAGGTCCGAAAGGGAGGCGTTGCCAGCCCAGTGTCTCGGGAAAAACGTTCCCTTCGTAAATAATCACCTGCGCGGAAGCGGGCCCACCAAGACCCGCCACCAGAGTTACGGCGACGAGGAGCCACGCGCGCCACCCAACGCTGCACGCTCCGCCGCGCGTTCCGAACGCTAAAAAAAAGGAAAACGTGAACATCAGGCGTACCCCGCTACCGGCTGCTCATTTTAGCCACTTTTTTCGCAGAATTGTAGGGCGGGCTCCGCCCGCCGCCCGGGCCATCGCATTCGAGTTGCGGCGTGCATAGCACGCCCCAGGCGGCTTAGCCCCTCACCCCCGACCCCTCTCCCAAGGGGAGAGGGGAGTAAATTTGTGGCTTCGCGATCCGGGGGTGGCGCTGCGCTTACCCCCGGCTACGTTCGTTGACCCCTCTGGGGTCACCGCGCTACTTTCGTCATCCGTGCGGAAAGGTAGCAGCACCTGCCCTACCAGGCATTTTGATGGAGGCACTGCTCACAGAGCAGTGGCACCCTCCGTGTCACAGAGCCGCGAGCAATGCACGCCCTACCCGGAAGGTGCATCACACGTCGATGCACCATACCCGCTGGCAGTAGGGTGGGCCGTGCCCGTAAATGGCGTATCACCGGGAAACATTGGGTTTTTCTCGCACGGTTCCGCCGACAACGATGGCGGCGGCGATGAGCACGAGATTCTTGATGATGTATTGGCCCTCCAGGCTCGGCACAAAGGGCACAGATACAAAGCAAACCTGCGGCAATAGCACCAGCGGGAGGAACGTGCCGGGCATTTGAAGGAATAGCAGCAGGATGGCCAGTCGCAGCAGTGGGCGGATCAACATGCAGACGCCGATGGCCACCTCCCACCACCCCAGCAACGGGATGAACCAGTTGGGATCGACCCAGTACACGGTGCGCGTCACCAGCTCGTTGGCCGTACTGACCCCCAGCGGTTTGAGGATGCCGAACCAGATGAACACGATGGCCAGGGCGACCCGCGCAAGCAGCGGTCCGTTCCGCCGCATCCACCCGGCGATTCGCTGGTCCAGACGATCCACCGATTGCTGAAGGTCTTTCGATTTGTTTTGCACCGCAACTGGTTGCATGACTGTGCCTCCATCTGGTTCTTTTCGTGCCGCGCTCGTATGCAAGAGAAAAGGCCGCTCCTTTACCAACAAATTGCATGGTGCGAATGCGATTTCCATCCTCCGCCCGCTCCGGGGCGGGTTTCCCAATGCGCCCGGAAACCACGGGTTCCGCTTCGCTCCACCCGTGGCTACGATCCGTGGCCTCCTTCGGGGCCAAACACTCGGTTTGATGCAACTTGTTGTAGCGATCGCTGCATTGTTTGAACAAATCATACCAATACCCGATATTCACCGCCTCGTCGGATAGGGCGACGCTTTTCCATTTGTCCGTTATATTGTTTTCATCCGCATGAGTGATTCGTCCACCAACACGTCCGTCGGGATCATAGCGGGATCGGGTTCTTTCCCCTTCCTCGTTGCCGACGGCGCACGCTCGGCAGGGCGCCGGGTGAACATCATTGCCCTGCGCGGATTTGCCGATCCCGCCCTTGCAGCCCACGCCGACGTTTTCCACTGGGCAGGGCTGGCGAGGCCGGGCCGGTGGAAGCGGCTGCTCAAAAAGCATGGTACGCGCGAAGTGATCCTTGCCGGTGCGGTCCGCAAAACGGATATGTATGGCCGCTTTCGGATGCTCAAGTTTCTCCCCGACCTTACGGCCCTTAGAATCTGGTTCGTTCGCCTTTCGGACAAACGCAACGACGCGGTGCTGGCGGCCGTCGCCGACGAGCTGGGCCGACATGGAATTACCATGCAGGATTGCACGCAATATACGCAGGAGCACCTTGCACCCGTCGGTGTTCTTACGCGGACACAGCCCACGCCTTCGCAGCAGCGCGACGCTGAATTCGGCTGGAAGATCGCGAAGGAGATGGGTCGTCTCGACATCGGCCAGTCGGTGGCCGTCAAGGAAACCGAGGTCATCGCCGTCGAGGCCATCGAGGGGACTGACCGCATGATCGAGCGGGCGGGGGGGCTTTGCCCGCGCGGCGGCTGGACGCTGGTCAAAGTCGCCAAGCCCGATCAGGACATGCGCTTCGATGTGCCCACGGTTGGTCCGGCTACGATCGCCAACCTGATGAAGAACGGCGCCCGCATGATGGTCATTGAAGCGGGCAAGACCGTGCTACTCGACCGCGAAGTCACCATTGCCGCCGCCGACAAAGCCGGCATCGCCATCGTCAGCCGTCACTGAAAAGCATAGCGTGTTTTCGAGGTGCGATCCCGCCACCGGTGTGCGCGTCGGGCGAGCAGAAATGGGAGTAAAGCTGACGGTAAGAATCACGGAACAAGTCGGTTTGTAAGACTCACGTCCTTGCACGGTGAAACAAAAAACCCGCGAGCGATTGCCCGCGGGTTTGGAAAGGCGTGCTTGTCAGATATTCGGCTTGCTTATGGTGCGGCCGTCGTGGGTGAGATAGGCTTTGGCGCGACGTTCGGATGAGCGATGACTCTTGGCGCCGAGGCCGGGGCGGCCGTGTCGTCGGTCTTGGTGTTGCGATACCAGACGATGCGGTCGTCGCTGAGGCCCGAACCCGTGCGGCGGTCCAGCGTGCCAATTACGTCGTTCTTGCCGTCACCATCAATGTCAACCACGAGCAGGGCATTGATGTAGGTCGAGGCGTCCACAGCGTTGACGCCAACGCCCGTACCGCCCGGAGTGGTTGGCGTAGCGTTGGGATCAGGCGTGGCGTTGGGGTCTGTCGTGCCGGTTCCTGTTCCCGTGGAAGTCGAGCTGCCTTGTGATGTACCCGCTCCGGCGTCCTGCGTATCCTGAATGATCGTATTGCCGAACCACGGATCGTATACCGTTGTCCCGACCGTTGCATCGAACCAATAGACTCCGCCGCCGACAGCAGCGATCAATTCCACCTGTCCGTCGCCGGTTACGTCGCCAAACGCGATCGCCTGGATTTCCTGGTCGGTGAACTCGGTAATGGTGTAGACAGTCCACGGGAAATCCTGTCGGTCGGGCAGCGGATCGCTCGGGGGAAATTCGGGAGGCAGCACGAGTGTATTTGGGCGGCGGAACCACTGGATAATGCCGCCCGCAGTGGAGCGCACAGCTACGTCAGTGAAACCGTCAGAGTCGGCATCGCCGATCGTGAGTTTGTCCGCGCCGGTATCGATCTGGCCGACGGGCCGGTTTTCCCATGTACTGGATCTGAAATGCCAACTGGTGGCCGTGCACTGACCGTCGGGAGTAGCGGGGCAGTCGGCACTGGCTGTGCAGGCCGCTCCCGGATCCGCACCACCGACGCATACGTTGCCCATGCAGGACCCTTGCGGGATACCCAGGCAGTCGCCGTCGTCATTGCATGGAGCGTCTTCGACTGCGCCGCCGACGCAGCGGTCGATGTCGCCGTCACTGTCACCATCGGACACCGTCACGGAACCGGTTTCCATCAACGGGTTGCGGGCCCAGCGCACATTTCGAGAAATCGAGATGCTGTAGGCGGCCACGACGTCCAGGTCGGAGTCGCCATCGATGTCATAGAGCTTGATGTCCTTTACTTCCGGAGCATCGGCCATGATGGTGATGGGGACGCCGCGCGAGAGCCCGATACCGGAGGGCACGCCCCAATTTGTGGAATTTTCAGCAAGCGATCCGCCGGGATTGATCCAGAGGTCGACTGTATTGAGGGCAGGCTTCTGGCCCAGTTCCTCGCACTCGGCGGGATTGAGCGCTACGACAATTTCGTCGCCTGGTTTACCATCGACGTTTCCGACAGCCAGGGCGGTGAATCCGGAATCTTCCGGCTTTGTTTTCGATTGATCGAAATCGACGATTTCATTGCCGGGGAATTGGTTGTGAATCCAGCGATCCTTCACGTATGGATTCTGGAGAATGACCTCTTTCCAGCGGTCGCCGTCAGGAATTTGGGCGGCATCGCCAGGGTTGAAGAGTATGACAATTTCTCCTTCGAGCCGGCTCACCTGAACAGGCGGATCTTTGGGGCAGAACCCGCCAACGCCGGTGGCTTTCACGAGAACGACGATGTCGAGAAAACCGTCGCCGTTGATTTGACCCAGTTCAAGCCCGGACACCACGGCAATCGGAGACGTACCGGCTAGAGTGACGGTGCGGAAAGAAATATTGCCGGCCGGATCGCGGCGCTGCAGGTGGAGCTGGATCGGCTGGGATTGGTTCCATGCGCTGACCAGGTCAATGAGCCCGTCCTGATCCACGTCCCCCTGGACAACGAATTTGGGACCGGCCGAATCTTCTTCCACAGGGTCAATCTGGAACGCAGTGAAGAAACTGCGGGTTTCCTGGGAGGGCAAATCAACCGGTCCAGTATCCTGGTCGCCAGTACTGCCGCCTCCGTTGTCCGTTCCGCCGGTTCCACCCGGTGATGGATCGGCATCGGAAAAATCGCTGTCCACATTGGCAAAACCGCTGCTGCCGCCATTGCCGGAAGATCCAGAACCGCCGGAGCCGCCGTTATCGACGGAGGTGGTGCATCCGAAAATGATGACAAGGGCGATGCCCGCGCAGGCGAGCGTATTGATCAGGGTCCGTTTCATCGTATTCTCCTCCGCCGCATCAGGGCGAATCGGGCATAGGTACTCCTGCGGGTTATCGGCACGGGCGGGAACCAACTTTCGGACATGGTTTTTCGTCCGATAGTCGGCGGATCGGCCCGCCCTCTGGACGGCCCAAGGGGGGGTCTATAGATTTTGTCGGTCCAATTTATGTTTGGGTTGGTTTGTTCATGGTGATGGGGTGGACTTTCATGTTGCGTGATCCATTGCGAAACGTAGTGACGGCTGCAGTATTGGTTTTGATTTCCGGTTGGGTCGAATCACGAAGTGTTGCGGCTGAAGGCCAGGTGCTGAAGGCGCAATACGAACAGGATCGCTTTATTGTGACTCCGGTGGTGGCCGGCGGGCAGACGATGCGGCTTCTCGCGGATACGGGAGGAGGCGTCTTTTTCTTCGATGATTCAGCTCAGCGGTTGAAACTTCCCGTGTCCGGGGTTTCGCTGAATGAATACAAAGGAATGGCAGCAAAGTTCCCCGAATTTGAACCCGGCAGCGAGATACCAATTCCAAAAACAGAAGGCGACGTCGTCCCGCTAGCTCCGGGGCCGGTACGGATGCACCTGTCCTGGCTCAAAAAGGACATTGATGGAATCCTTGGTCAGGGTTGGTTTGGTGAACGCGTCTGGACGCTGGATTATCCGGCACGAAAGTTGATTTATCACCCGGATGGAAAAGCGACACATTCGGAGCAGGCACACAAGCTCGCGATGGGCTTCGGCAAGGACGAAAAAGGGCAACGAATCTCGTACTACCCTCGAATCGAGGTGGTGGTCAGCGGGCAAACGCTTGATGTGTTGATTGCGTCGGGATCGTCGGTTGCTCTTTCGGCGGAGGCATTGAAAGCGATTGACGAGGGTGGTTCTTCGATTCGCGCTACAAGCCTGATTGCGACCACCACGTTCGAGCAATGGAAGAAGGATCATCCGGATTGGCGGGTTGTGCCGAACGCGGAGGAAGGCGCGGGCGAACCGATGATTCTTGTGCCGGAATTGACGATTGCTGGTTTCAAAGTCACTAATGTCTGGTTCACGCAACGTCCGGATAACAATTTCAGCGAAAATTTTTCGAAGTGGATGGATAAGCCCGTAATAGGGGCCATTGGGGGAAATGTGTTGAAGGAATTTCGGATCATACTGAATTATCCGGCTTCGGAGGCATGGCTGGAGAAGCCGTAGTTGAAATAATAAGTGGCGACCCGCGTGTCGATATCATTGAAAGCGGGCGCTGACGTCTTGCCTGCCTGTTGGACTGGCGGATAATTTGTAGCTGCTGAATCGTTGATGAAGCCAGTCCTTGATGAGGAATGAGCCATGAAACGCATTGTGAATGTTTTTACAGTTGCTCTGGTGTTGTCATCCGTATCGGCGTCGTCGGTTCGGGCTGATGCGATTCACAACGTGGCGACGGCGCTGGACTACGCGGGATTTGACGCCCGCGGCAGTCGCAACCCGCTCAGCGGCGGATACGATTTGCTGATTAACCGCCAATTTACCGGAAATGTTTTCGACTTTGGCGCGACTGAGCTGGCACTTCAGGGGCCGGTTTCGATGCAAGTATCCACGGGGGGAAGATTGGTTCCCGGGGTGGATGTTTCGTTCACGACCGCGTTCAATGACCGCAATCAGGCTGTCCCGCTGAATTACAATCTTACCACGGACACCGGGCCGACAACGACGACGATATCCGGATCGACTTTGGTCGACGGCAGTTTCTCGATCAACGCTCTGGGTTTTTATGACCTGTCGCTGACAACTTCGAGTCGCAACACCGTGGATCGGGAAGGTCGGGTCACCAATAGTGAGACGATGGATTCGGACCTTGGTCCGATCAACGTTTCGGGCAATGTTTTTGCGGATGCGCTGGTTGTGCTTACCGATCCGTTGTTCGAGCAATCGGGGAATGAAAATCCCTTTGACGCACTGGCCAAGGTGATGGCCGGCCCGTTTTCGGATGGCCAATTCAGTCCGGTTGCTTCCATGGGAACCGGCGAGGCAGCAGGCATGGTTGTCCCTGAACCAACCGTGATCGCGTTTCTACTTCTGGGAGTTCCGGTTGTCGCCTGGCGTTCCCGCTGGTTTCGATAAATCAGCCCTTCCTTTGAATTGAAGATGAGTCGAGAGCCGGGCAATGGTTTTGGGCCCGATCCCCTTGACTGCATCAAGATCATCCACAGAACGAAATGCTGGAACTGCTGCGCTCGTGTTTCCCTTGGCAAGATACTCGTCACGATAGTCAACAATCCGCCGGGCCAATGACGGTCCAACCTCGGGTAACACCGTTAATTCCCACCATGGGGCGGAGTTTGGATCGAGGCGGGCACTTGCACTCGAAAGGGAGCCGGAGCCGCTATTTCGCCATGCGACTTCCGCCGTCGATGTGAAAACGATCAGCCATGAGAGCAGCAAAAGTCTGCCTGCCGCCGATGCGGGAAACGGATTCCTTGATTGCCCGGCTACGAAATCCATCGGATCGGAAATACACTACACCGCACCTGTGGGCGGCAGTCCAACGTATTGTCTGAACTCCAGGAGCTTCTTGTAGGAAGCCTTGGGGGCCAGATCGTTTCGCAGAAGTCCACCATGCAAAGCGGATGATAGGGAATCCATAGCTCCGGGAGTCGCGGCTCGACCGCCCTTATCCAAGGCAACAGCGGAAGAATCCCAAAGACTCTGCCAGCAGACAGATTCGACGAACGGCTTGCTCAGGGCGACCTCATAAAACCGATGGAGCCATTCGGCCTGGATGGATTCGTTCCATGGAGCATGCCAATAGCCGGCGGCTGCCGCAGCTGCGTCTGCATCTCCTTCACCTTTGGCAGAGGTTTGGGACGGCACTTCAACCCCGGTGACGTGCAACGGCTTCCCAAGCTTGGCAAAGAGGTCGAGCACCGTGGACACCGCAAATAAATCGCGGGCAAACATGCCGTCGATCGGGGCGCCCATCTGAAACCGCAGCCCAAATCCATCGAAGCTGACCCCGCTTTGCACGACCATGTCGGCATACAACAACGGTGGTATGGTCCTTTGATTTCTGGCGTAATACTCGCCGAAGGGAAATACCAGTTCAACAAGGGCGGTGCCGCGCGGGCTGACCTGCTTGCAGAGGGCGGCGGCCATGCGGGTCAGTTCCATGAGCTGTTCAAAGCTGAAGGCGAAGCAGGTTGGCGCATGAATGCCTCGAATCACTGTCCAAGTGTGAATGTGCTGACCATAGCGATTGATCACGCGGCGGACGTGTTCGAAGGATAGATCGCGGATGGTGTCGAAATCATGCTCCCAGATGTAGAGCCAGTCGGGAATGTGGCGTTCCGTGAAGCAAAGCAATGGCGTGCCGCGGAGGGGGATGCCGGTTGCTGCGCGAGAGAGCACTTCGACCCAGCCATCCAGTGATTTCCAGTTGAAGGCCTGTTCGGTGGGTTCAATTTCTCGCCAGTTGATCGGAAGCGTGGCGAAATCGAACGCTCCGGTGAGTCGTTTGCGGGCGATTTCCGTTGGCTTTTCGAGGGGGAATGACGACCCAAAGATTTTGCGACTCATCCCCCCGGACTGCTTGCGCCGCGAGAGCATTGCGCTGGCGTGAAATTGGGCGAGGTCTTCACTTGCCTGCACAGCAGAGGCCAAAGCGTTTTGAGCCAATTGTGCGGCGGTGGCGAGTTGATCCGCCTGGAGGGCGCGGATCAGGAGTTCGCGCGCCTGCTCAATCCGAGCGGCAAGCTCCTGCGTGCCCTCATATTCGAGAAGCCCCCATTCCTCGGTTTTGTTTGCGACGCGCATGAGCCGCCCGCGCGCGAGTTCCACCTGAAGAATGTACGGGCGGTCGCGTTCCTGGACACGGATGGTTTCGAGGAGCAGGACTCCCGCTCCTTCGACCTCCCAAAGCAGGGCCAGCCCGGCCGGCCCGGCGGCACGCTTCTTGCATGTGATGATGCCGTTTTTGAACGTTATCTCTGCGCGTAGGGGGACGTCGTCGCTCCCGACGACGTAGGCGCCGTTCAGGTTGACCTTCTCGGCGAGGCGACCATTCATGTAGACGGCAAACGAGATCATCGTGTTCTTGCTATGGCACTTCGTGAGGCGGCGATGTCCCAACGCAGGCCGACAAACCGTCGATTATGACAGACGGCGGCGAATGCGTCGAGCGAACCGGTTCGGGCGGCTGCCTGGCTTTCGGGGGTGACAATTTGCCGGATTTTTCCGTTCGTTTATCCTGTGGCCATGGAAACGAAAGCAAGCGTGGTGACCCGGACGGAGATTGGCAAGTACCCGGTACGGCGGGGAAAGGTGCGCGACATCTACGATCTTGGCGACGAAGTTCTTCTGGTGGCCACCGATCGGATTAGTGCGTACGACGTGGTCCTGCCGACGGCCATTCCCGGCAAAGGGGCCATGCTCACGCAAATATCGAAGTTCTGGTTTCAGATGTTCGATCGGGATGTGGCACATCATTTGATCGAGGTCGTGGAGGCAAGTGCTCCAGCCGGCCTCGAAGCGTACCTCGATCAGCTCCGCGGGCGAACGATGCGGTGCAAGAAGACTAAGGTCGTGCCGATCGAGTGTGTGGTGCGTGGATACCTGGCGGGGTCGGGCTGGTCGGACTATCAGAAAACCGACTCAGTATGCGGCGTGAAGCTGCCGAAGGGACTCAAGCAGTGCGACAAGCTGCCGGAGCCGATTTTCACACCGGCCACCAAGGCCGAGACCGGTCACGATGAGAATATCTCGTTTGAGCAGGCATGTGAGATCGTTGGCGCGAAAACGATGAAGGTACTGCGTGACCGCAGTCTCGCGATCTACAACAAGGCTGCCGAATATGCCCGGACGCGCGGGATCATCATCGCCGATACGAAGTTTGAGTGGGGTGAGCGGGGCGGCGAGCTCCTGCTGATCGATGAAGTATTAACTCCGGATTCGTCACGCTTCTGGCCCGCTGAAAAATACGCATCAGGGCGCGATCAGGAGAGCTTCGATAAACAGTACGTTCGCAATTACCTCACCACGCTCGTGCAGGCGGGAAAATGGAATAAGACGCCGCCGGGCCCGGAGCTTCCTCCTGAGATTGTTGCCAACACCGCGGCAAAGTACCGCGAAGCCATGCGGCTGCTTACCGAATAGAACACGTAACGGCAGGTGTTTCGCTTTGACCCCCCTGTATCCCCCCTCAGCAAAAGGGGGAGGCTGCCACTGTTGAGTGCTCACCGCACCATCGCGCCACATGCAATCGTTTTTCCGTTTCGACTTCGCAGAAATCTGTACGCAGACTCACGCATCGGCCAGTCTTTTGAATGCGCGCGAATCCGCGTCCTGAGGCGCGGAGCAAAAATTTTTTTGACGAAATCGGGCCGCCTTCGTCGCAGACGCAAGTCTTGCATTCTTCAGTGTTTAGCATAGAGCCGACTGATCCGCGATCACGTTTCCTAGTGCTGGTAGTGGTGTCGCGCAAGACTGGCCGACACCATCAAGCGGACTCGCACGAACTGCCGATGTGGTGAGGACCGCCATTGGACTGGCGGCGTGGAGTTGGCTCAGGATGAGCACGAAGAAAGACTGGTCAAGTCTACGATCACGGATCGCCGGCAAGTGGCAGGTACCCTTGCTGGCGGTATCGCTGGCCCTGTTTGCGGGCACGATCTACCGCACGCGCCCGGAAATTCCACCCATTCCCTTCGTTGAGGCGCTGGCAAGGGTTGATGCAAATCTAATAGAAGGTCGCTTTCTTGATGCAATTCGGCTGGGTCGTGAACTTGGATCGCGTACAGATCTCACAGCAGTACAGCGATCGCAAATCGAGCTACGGCTGGGGCGTGCGCGGTTTGGCGCGTTGAAAACTGGCCCGCAACCCAATAGCAGCGTGGCACGTCAGGTAGCCAGTCACTTTCGAGCCGCATCGCCCGGTCTGGAGTCGCCTCCCCTGACGGCTGATGACTTTGTGTCGCTTGGTCGGTTGGCCCAGTGGCAGCGCGACGATCAAACCGTCCTTGAGCACTTTCAAAAGGCGATCGAGCTGGGGCACGCGCAGGCGGATGACCTGCGCAAGGAAATCTACCTTGTTTATCGCGACCGGCTGGAGGAGGAGCCTCGGACACTTGTGGGTCGCCTTGAGGAAGTGTTGTCGAAAATCGCCGAACATCGGCTCGATGTTCGCATCTGGTGTGTGGAGGAAATGCTTGACCTTGCGGAGCGACTCGGCGACACCGACCTGGGCGAATCGCTTCTGAAAAGGGAGTCGTCGGTCTTTGGCACGTCAGATTACGCACCGCAATTCGAATTCCTGCAGTGCCGAATGCTTGTGGGGCTGGGGCGAACGGACGAGGCGGAGGTGCGGCTTCGGGCGTTGCGGAATCAGGTTGATCCCTCGAGTGAAGTGAGCGGCATGTCGGGCTGGCTGCTGGGGACGCTACTGGCTGCGGGGGGATCGGAAACGAAATGGAAGGAAGCCCTTTCCTTCTTTACGGATGTGTTGGAACAACGCAAGAAAGGGCCCTATGCGGTGGCCAGTTCGATCGGACAGGGGGCCGCACTGGCAAAACTTGGCCGCCATGACGAGGCGATCGCAGCGTATTCCACTGCGGTCAAGCAACTCAGCTCGATAGGGGACAGTCGAGTGGTCAACCTTGCCGCGCTGCGCGGTTCATTGGCGTTGACGGCCGAGGTGCTTCGGCAAAAGGACGATCTCGGACATGCGGTGGAGTATGCCACGCTTGCTGCTCGACTCGCAGAGACAGGGACCGCCGCGGAAAAAACACTGTTTTACCAGCCGCTTGCCCTTCTGGAGGAGCAATGGGCGGATCGACTCTTGTCTGGCGATGAAACCGATTCCGTGGTGCAAGGTGAGCGTGATTCCCATGCAGACAAAGCGAGTCGATCGTCCGATGCAATACGGTTGTACACCTCTGCGGCAAAGCACTTCGACGAGCTTTCTCATCTGAACATTCAAGATGAACCGCGCAGTGCTGAATTCAGCTGGAAGTCTGCAGAACTCTTTGCAAAGGGCGGTGCGTCAGATGAGGCCATTCGTCGATATCGAGCGTTTGTATCAGAGCGCCCCGAGGACCATCGGAATCCCACGGCGCTCATTCGCGTCGGCCAAATCCAGTTTTCCCGAGGCCACCTTGCACAGGCAGTCGACACGTTCGAAGAGTGCCACCGGCTATTTCCACACTCGTTCGATGGGGCGCGGGTTCTTGTGCCGTTGGCTCGGGCATATCTGGCCATGGGGCGGGAGCGGTTTGGCGAGGCCGAGCGAGTCCTGAGGGAAGTTCTCGAAGATTCTGACGTGTTTACCCCGGAAGCAGGTGAGTTTGTTGAGAGCCTGTTTCTCCTGGGCGACGTGCTTGAGCGGGATGAACGGTATGGCCCGGCAATCGCAACGCTTCAGGAGGCACTGGATCGCTATCCGGGTGATCCGAGAGTCCCGAGGGGGCAATTCCTCCTGGGTGGCGCGTATCGGAAGAGCGCCCTTTCCATGCGGGCCAAGAGTCGCGAGTCGCAGGCGGCGGTTGATCTGGAGCGGGCGGGCGAAGAGAGCGTGGGACGATTTCGTGCAGCCCGGGCCGTGTATCGCAAATTGATTAACGAGCTGGAATTTCGCGCGCCAAGCGAACTCGATGAACAGGCGCGGATGTATTTGCGTTTTTCCTATCTCTATGAGGCCGACTGCTATTTTGAGACGCAGGAATACGCCGACGCCCTGAAATTGTACGAACAGGCGGCAGGCAATCTTCGAGATTCGTCCAGAGGTTTGTCGGCCTACGTGCAGATGATCAATTGCCATGTGTTTTTGGGCAATACGAGAGAGGCGAAGGCGGCGCTGGCCCGTGCGCTCGTCGTTGTAAATTCGATGCCCGACGTCGCTTTTTCCAATCGGGTTGCCTCTGAATCACGGGCGGATTGGAAATCGTATTTTGAGTGGCTGGGGCAGTCGGAGGTATTTTGGTGAATCGTCCAAGGTTTCAAAAATCCAAATGTCCAGGTGAGCGGATGGAGAGCGTGACGACCAGGAATCAAGCGTTCGATGATTCAAGGGTTCATGGGTGAAGATGTGGTTCTAACGGAATTGGAAGGCTTGTGTGTGACGGAATCGCCGGGAAGCGGGGCGGCGGATGTCGTTCCGCTGCTGCGCATGCAGGCCTCGTTGTTTTCCCGATTGGAGGGATTTGCGCGGCGGCAGCGGGTGCTTGTCCTGCAGGAAGACACGCGGCCGCTGCTGGCACTGCTCGCGGAGCGTCAGAGGCTTTCGCTGGAGTTGGCCCAGGTATCGCAACGATTGGCGCCGGTGCGAAAGCACTGGGATTCGTTTCGAGAATTGCTGACGGTCGCGGAGCGCGAGGAAGCTTCCGCTCTGCTGGAAGAGACTCGCGGGTCCTTGTCACGCGTGATTGAGAGCGACGAGCAGGATTCACGCTGTCTGGGCGTTCGAAAACAAATGGCGAAGGAAAACCTGCAAACGTCCCAGCGAAAAAGTACGGCGGTGGGGGCGTATCGCGCACCGGCAATGTCCAGCGGCCGACGACTGGACGAGGAACAGTAATGATTTCCGCGACCGCTCAACCTGACGATCTCGTCGCCGTGCTTCGCGTCTACAACGACGTGACCGAACGGCTCAAGTTGTCGCACGAGGCCCTGGCCGGCGAAGTCCATCGACTGCGCGGTGAATTGAACGAAAAGAACCGGGAATTGCAGCGTCGCGAGCATCTTGCCGCTTTGGGACAGATGGCCGCCGGCGTGGCGCATGAAATACGCAATCCGCTGGGCGGCATCGGCATTTACGCTTCCGTTTTGCAGAAGGAATTGGCCGATCGTCCGGAGCAGCGGGAAATCGCGAGTCGAATCAGTGCGGGGGTTCAGAATCTCGAAAAGATTGTGCGGGATATCCTGGCGTTTGCGGGGAATGGGACGCAAAAATCCGAGCCGATCCTTCTGGAGGCCATGATGCAAAGCATCCTGTCCCAGGTGGAGCGGCGGGTGCAGGAATCGGACGTTCAATTTCAAGTGGGCGACAATCTCGAAGGTGTGTGCGTGCGGGGCGATGCGGGCCGGATTGAGCGGGCGCTTCTGAATCTCTGCTTCAACGCCATCGAGGCTGCAGGGCGCGGCGGAAAAGTATGGGTGAGCCGGGCGGAAAAAGACGATGCACTGGTCTCGATCCTGGTGGAAGACAACGGCCCGGGCATTGATCCGGCAAATTTGCAGAAAATCTTCCATCCATTTTTTACGACGAAGGACGACGGAACAGGATTGGGGCTGGCGATTGTTCACAGTATCGCCGAATCGCACGGCGGATTCGTTCGCGCCGGCGCCCGTCCCGGAGGAGGGGCTTCGTTTGAATTGGCGCTGCCCTCGGCGCGAACGCAGAAGAACAGGGAATGAATGACAAACGGCGATGGCAGGGCTACGCCGCAGGGAATTGAGAGCAGAAACTCAGAGGAGCAGATTCATGGCGCACATAGCGGTGGTGGATGATAAGGAAATTCTGCGGGACTCGCTTTCGACGGCGCTCACGCGTGAGGAGCACACGGTGACGGCGTTTGACGATCCGGTCGAGGCGGTCGCGCAAGTCAAGTCGCAGCGATTCGATGCCGTGCTGGTTGATTTGAAAATGCCGCGCATGGACGGGCTGACGTTCATTCGAGAGGTCCGTGCGTCGGGGTGCGAGGCCCCGGTCATCATGATGACGGCGTTCGCCAGCGTATCGACGGCCGTGGAAGCAATGAAATTGGGTGCGTTTGATTATCTGCAAAAGCCCTTTGAAGCCGACAGCGCGATCATGGCGGTGGAGCGTGCACTCGAACATGCGCGACTTCGCCGTGAAAACGAGGCGCTGCGCACCTCCGTGGAGGATTTGCGACGCCGTCGCGAGCTGGTGGGGTCCGGGGCGAAAATGACAGCGCTACGCCGTGAGCTGGATCGCGTTGCCGCCAGCCACGCCACGGTGCTGATTTGCGGAGAATCCGGGACCGGCAAGGAGTTGGTGGCCTCGTATGTCCACCAGGGTTCGCCCCGGGCGCAGGAGGCGATGCTGTGCCTGAACTGTGCGGCGTTGTCGGCGAATCTGCTGGAAAGCGAATTGTTCGGGCATGAGCGAGGCGCGTTTACGGGTGCGGACCGAACGCGCAAAGGACGGTTTGAGCTGGCCGACGGCGGGACGCTGCTGCTGGATGAGATTTCCGAAATGGCGCTTCCACTTCAGGCCAAATTGCTGCGCGTACTTCAGGAAGGAGAGTACGAGCGCGTGGGCAGCAGCGTGACGCGCCGCGGGAATGTGCGGGTGATTGCGACAACCAACCGCGATCTGGAAGAGTGGGTGGCCAGGAAGCGGTTCCGCGGGGACCTGTATTACCGATTGAATGTACTGCCGATTTGCGTGCCGCCTCTGCGGGAACGGGCCGAGGACATCGAAGAGCTTTGCAATCTTTTTCTGACCGAAACGCGGCACGAGGAAGTCGTCAAGGCCAAGGGGTTTTCGCCGGCGGCTCTACGGATGCTTTGCGAGTATTCCTGGCCCGGAAACGTCCGGGAGTTGGAAAACCTTTGTCGACGGGCGGCGACATTGTGTTCGAGCGAGATCATTGACGCGGACTTGATTGGCCCGTGGCTGCGTACGGAGGCCGGCGCGACGGATGAGGTTGGTACGCTTCGCGATGGCCGCATGCTCGAAGACATGGAGCGGCAATTGATCACGCGAACGCTTACCCGATTCAATGGGCATCGGGTGAAAACGGCCAAGGCGCTGGGTATGGGTGTTCGCACGCTGGGGATGAAGCTCAAGCAATGGCGTGAAGAGAGCCACGCACTGGCCTCAGCCGAGGGTCCGCTCCGTCCGCTTGCCGCACAAATACCGGGCAGGGTCAGTGCGACAAGCACCATGTTGGTTGGGCATGCGAAGGGAGGCTCTGCAGGCGCAAGGCTGGCCGATGGCGCGGAGAATGCGCGTCGCAACGGAGTTGGACCGGCGTTTTCAGTATCGTAGGACGGGGTCGGCGGCGTTGGCATGGTGTGTGCAGCGGGAGGATGGAGTTGCGATGTTCCTAAATGACGTCACAGATCAGGGGATGGGGCCGGCACTGGAAAAGACGCTGGCCTTTCAAGAATCGCGATTGCGAATGATCGCGGAGAACATCGCCAATGCGCAAACGCCGGGATATCGCACGAAACAACTGGATGTCGCCGGGTTTCAGAATTCGCTTCGCGAAGCGTTGGTTGCACGAGGCAATCGAACGGACGGAAAGCTTGAGATCCATCACAGCCACGAGGTTTCGACCGACGAGGCTGGGTATCTGACCGTCACGCCGTCAGAGGAGCCGGCGGAGAATGTGCTGTTTCATGACGGGACGAATGTTTCCATTGAGCAGCAGATGGCCGATCTGGCTCAAGTCGGATTATGGAACGATATGGCGGGCAAGCTCTTGCGGAATGAGTATGACGGTTTGCGAAAGGCAATACGCGGGATTGTTTAATGTAAGGCTGCGTCATGATGAGGGTGGCAAAGGTCCAATCGATTCTTCGCTTCGCTCAGAATGACAGAACTGCAGCGCCTGCGGAACTGAAAAGTCTTGGAGAAGGTTAGCCACTTATGTTTGGCATTCTGGATACTGCAACGTCGGCGCTGGTTGCACAGCGAACAAACCTCGATGTGATCGCGGGCAATATTGCCATGCGCGATGTCACGCGGGATGACGCCGGGCGATCGGTTCCCTACCGACGCAAAGTCGCATTGTTTGCGGCCAATGACACGAAGCGCGGTCAACACGCCGGGGTGCGCGTGAGCAAGATCGCCGAGGATTCCACGCCGTTTGGATTGCGCTGGGATCCGGGACACATGGACGCGATTCGCGAAGGGGAAAACAAAGGTTACGTGCGGGTCTCCAATGTGGACTATCACACGGAAATGGTGAACGCCATGGTGGCGGCGCGGATGTACGAGGCGAATGTGACGGTCGCGGAAATGGCCAAGCGGATGGTGGGCACGTCGCTCACTTTGCTCGCCTGAAGCATGAGGATGTAAGAAGCAGTGAATCCCGTTGAATTCAATAGTCAGTTCGCTCCGCTGCAATCGATCGGCCCGGAAGGGCCGCAGCGACTGGAAGTCGTCGATAAAGGAGGCGACTTCAAATCCGTGTTGCTGAATTCGCTCGGCGAGGTGAATCGGCTGCAGACCGAGGCGGATCAGGGCGTGCAGCGGATGATCACAGGTGAGACCGACAACGTGGCCGAGGTCATGGCCGCAGTGAACAAGGCCGGGATTGCGTTTGATCTCCTGATGGAGATTCGCAACAAGCTCAACGACGCGTATCAGGAGATTCAGCAGATGCGGGTGTAAGGTCGCTCGCGCTGTATTCCCCTTCTTGCAAGGGGTAGTTAGACATGGATCGATTGAAACATCTTCTGACGCTCATTCAAACGCGGCTGAGCAAGCTCACGCTTTCGCAGCGCATCGCGATCGGAATGTGCGCAGCATTGATTGCGATTTCGTTCCTGTGGCTGCTTCAATGGTCCACGACCCCGGAGATGACGCCCCTGGTGGCACGGGAACTGAATTACACCGAATTGGCCGCGGCCGAGGAGGCGCTCCGCGCAAATGGAATCGCATTCGAAACCAGCGGGACGACGCTGCTGGTTCGCGAGGCGGATCGTCACAATGCGCTGCGATTGCTTCATACCGCCAACGCGCTTCCCGAGGGCAGTCTGTATGACATGGCCGCTGCGGTGTCGAATCAAAACCCCTTTCAGCCGCCCGAACAGCGGGAATATGCGCACAACTACGCGATGGGAAATGAGCTGGCCAAGATCATCGCCACGTCGCCATTTGTTCGGGAGGCGCGGGTATTGCTCAACCAGAAAACCAAGCGCCGCCTGGGAGCGGCCCCCGATTTGCCGACGGCGTCTGTGGCCGTGACGCTGCAACCCGGACAGGAAATCAATGACGGAATGGTGGAGGGTTTTGCAAAGCTCGTGGCCGGTGCGGTAGCCGGACTCAAGCCGCAAAACGTATCCATCACCGATGTTCGCACGGGACGATCGTACAGCGTGCCTGCGCCGGAGGACTCCGCGGGTCTGGATGCGCTAAGTCTGGAAAAGAAACGGGAGGATCACCTTCGGGCCAAAATTCTCAACTCGCTCGCCGATGTTCCGGGAGTGCGGGTGGCCGTGCGAGTGGAGCTCGATTCCGCCAAGCGTGTGACCCAGAAAATCCGCCACGATGCTCCACAGCCGAAAACAGAATCCACACAATCGAGCGATTCGTCCACCGGCGGCGGCGCAGTGGAGTCAGGAGTTCAGGCGAACCTGGGTCAATCCGTGGCGGAAAATCCGCCAGGTCAATCCACCACAACCGAAGATACAAAAGTGGAGAATTTTGAGCCGAAGCTGAGCCAGACCGAGACGGTGGAGCAATCGCCGTTTGCCGTCAAGAAAGTTACGGCCGCGGTCGGCATTCCACGCAGCTTTGTGGCCGGCGTGTTCAAGCTGCGTTACCCCGACAAGACCGAACCGAAGGATGATGATCCTGAATTCATTTCCCTGCGCGACGAGCAGGTGAAGCGGATCAGGGCGAGTGTCGAGCGGATCGTCATGTCCAAAAGCAACGATGACGTTGATGTGGGCGTGTACCCTGACGTGGAGTGGAGCGCGGAGGGCGGCAGTTGGAGCCGACAGCCCGGCGCGCCCCCCGTCGTGCAGGCCGGCGCAGAAGGATTCGATGCGTTTGGTCTCTTGCGTACCTACGGGCCTCAGGCGGGGATGGGCCTGCTGGCGCTGATGAGTTTGTTTTTCGTGACGCGGCTGGCCAACCGGGCTTCGGCGACGTCCGCGAGTGCGTATCGCGCCATGTCCACGTCGGCAACCTCAGCGACGGACGAGCCAATGCTGAACATGGGTTCGCAGGCCATTGGTCAGGCGCTGGTTTCATCGGACAGCGTGCTGACTGGGCGGGAAGTGGATGACGATACGCTGCGATTCCAGGAGTTAGGGGAGGAAGTTTCCAAGCTTGTGGAAAGTGATCCGCAGGGGACGGCGGCACTGCTGCGACGCTGGGTTGAAGAGGTATAGACGATTCTTGTTGAGTGGAAACATTCCACCCGGGTGAAACGATGGGCTCTACGGAAGCAACCAGCAGTGCGGCACAAGGCGGCGCTGATTCCGCGTCCATCAAGGGGCTCACCAAAGCTGCGATTTTGCTGCTCAACTTAGAGGGTGAGGTTGCGGCGCAGGTCCTCAAGCATCTCGATGAGCAGGTGGTCGAGGAAATCACCCGCGAGATCGCCAAAATCGATCTGGTTGGTTCGGACGCACGCGGAAAGGTCATCGAGGAGTTTTATAACCTTTCGCTTGCGCGCTCCTATGCGAAGCAGGGCGGCGTGGGGTATGCCAAGGCGCTGTTGCAAAAGGCGCTGCCCGCCGACCAGGCCGCGCATGTGATGAAGCTGATCGAGCATCAGATTTATCGCAAACCATTTTCCTTTCTCGCCAAGACCGATCCTGAAAACCTGATGACCTTTATTCAGGACGAGCACCCTCAGACGATTGCGCTCATTCTCGCGCACCTTACCCCGACGGTCGCCGGTGAAATCCTTTCGGGATTGCCGTTGAATAAGCAACTCGAAGTTGTGGCGCGGATTGCCAAGATGGACAACACGAATCCTGAAGTGATTCGCGAGGTCGAGTCCGGCCTGGAAATGCGGCTTTCGGGTGTCATGACCCAGACGTTTCAGAAAGTGGGCGGCGTCGAAAGCGTGGCCGAAATGCTCAATGTGGCTGATCGCGCAACGGAAAAGGGAATTCTCGAAGCACTCGACGTGCAGGACCCGGAACTGGTCGAACAGATTCGCCGCCTGATGTTCGTGTTCGAGGATATCCTTTTGGTCAACGACAAGGGCATCCAGTCGGTGATGAAGGAAATCGAAACGGAAGACCTCACGCTCGCGTTGAAGACCGCAACGCCCGAGCTGAAGGACAAGATTTTCCGCAACATGTCCGAGCGTGCGGCGCAGCTCATCAAGGAAGACATGGAGTTCATGGGCCCGGTGCGCGTCGCCGACGTCGAACAGGCACAGCAAAAGATTGTGGATGTCGTACGGCGACTCGAAGACGCGGGCGAAATCATTATCTCCGGCCGCGGCGGCGAAAAGGACATGATCGTTTGAGGATGAAATGATCGCCTAATGAGAATGCAATGATCACCTAATGAGAATGAAATGATCGTCTTAATCAAGATGTTACAAGGATTGTGAAGCCATCTGATAACGCACTGAAAGTGCGTCGTCGATTAGCCCAGGGCATCGCCCTGGGTAATCGGGTTGAGCAAAAACAACTCGCTCTGAAAGAGCGAGAGTAGAAATCAGCAGAACATACTTGAACATGATACTGTTTCGTGAGTCGAACCAATGCCCGTAGTCATCAAAGCAGGCGACGTCGCTGCCATTCGTGCGAAGGTGACGCCCATCGGCCTCGTCGACCACGTCGCCGAAGCACGGGCGGCGCTGGAGCACGCACGCGCTGAGGCTGCGGATCTGTTCGCTCGCGCCGAGAAGCAGGCGAAGGAAGAATCTCATCGCGAGTTCGCTCGCGCCCGCGAGTTGGGGCACAAGGCGGGCTACAAGAAGGGTTACGAAGAGGGAAAAGAAATAGGCCGCGACGACGCCCGTCGAGAAAGTCTCGAACACTTCGAGCAAGCCAATGCGCAAAACGTCCAGCACATGCTCCGCGCCGTCGATGCGATCGATCAGATCGTCACGCACTTGGAAACCGCCCGCCGCGATCTGCAGCATTCCGCGGAACAACACCTGCTTGACTTCGCCGTTCGCTTCGCATCGAAACTGACGCACGCCATCGGCGCGATCGATCACAAAACTGTCGAAGCCAATTTGCAGCGATGTATCACGCTGGTGCAATCGCGCACCGATTTGAAGATTCGCGTGAACCCGCGCGATCTGGAGCACATTAATAATCACGCACCCGGCGTTGTGGAACGAGCCTTGGCTGCGAAGGTCCTTGAAATTACAGCGGACGATTCGATAGCTGCCGGCGGTTGCGTAGTCGAAACAGCTAACAGCATCATCGACGCCTCGTTGGAAACTCAAATTGAAGAGATGGTCGCACTCGTGGCCGGCACGGAGTCGCGCGATGCTTGATCGCTTCGTCCAGACCGATCGCGCCATCGACCGCGCCTCCTTCCTGCGAGTGACAGGCCGTGTCACTGAAGTGACCGGATTGACCATTGGCGCGGAGGGTTTTCCGCTGCCTGTCGGCTCATTGGGACGAATCGACACGCGCGGCGGCGACTCGATTCTCGCCCAAGTCGTTGGCGTTCAGGGCGATCGATCAATCCTGATGACGCTGCAGGAACCGCTCGGCGTGGGAGCTGGAAATCGCATCACAAGTTTGACCTCAAAGGAACAAGTTCCCGTCGGTCGAAAAATGCTCGGCTGCATTCTCGACGGCCTCGGTCGTTGTATCGGCGGCCGCGAGAGTTTTCCAATCGAATCACACTATCCGGTCTTCGCCGACGCACCACTCGCGCTCGCGCGACCATCTATCGATGAACCATTATCCACTGGTGTGCGATCAATCGACTCGATGCACACAATCGGTTGCGGCCAGCGACTCGGCATCTTCGCAGGGACCGGCGTCGGCAAGAGCGTGCTCATGGGCATGATCGCGCGGTACACCTCAGCCGATGTCATCGTCGTGGGACTCATCGGCGAGCGCGGCCGCGAGGTGGGCGATTTTCTCAAGAAAGACCTCGGCGAAGAGGGATTGAAGCGAAGCGTGCTCGTTGTCAGCACGTCGGATGAATCTCCTGTTCTGCGAGTTCGCGCCGCGTTCACCGCCACCGCCGTCGCCGAATATTTTCGCGATCAGGGCAAAGACGTGCTCCTGCTCATGGACTCGACGACGCGAATGGCCATGGCCCAGCGGCAGATCGGCCTCTCCGCCGGTGAACCGCCGACAAGCAAAGGCTATCCACCCAGCGTTTTCAGCATGCTTCCGCGATTGCTCGAACGCAGCGGCCGCACCGAGCGCGGCAGCATCACCGGTCTGTACACCGTGCTCGTCGAAGGCGACGACATCAACGAACCGATTTCCGACGCCGTTCGCGGCATCCTCGACGGTCACGTGTGGCTATCGCGCGACCTCGCGAACCGCGGCCACTACCCGGCGGTCTCCGTGCTCGAGAGCGTGAGCCGAGTGATGACCGACGTCGTAAGCAACGAGCATCGCAAAGCAGCGGCTACCTTGCGCCGCGTGATCGCCATATGGCGCGACATTGAGGATTTGGTCAACGTCGGTGCCTACGCGCCTGGCGCGAACGTCGACTTCGACGTAGCTGTTCAGATGAAGCCGGTGATCGATACATTTTTGCGACAGGAAGTGGCTGAGCGTGCAACGTGGGAAACGTCATCGAAGCGATTGATCGAATTGGCTGGCGAGATCGAAACGCGCCGCGAGC
>CAZCST010000038.1:0-80579 GCA_964501365.1 uncultured Phycisphaera sp.
GATCGAACGAGCCATCGCCTGGTTCAGCAACTTCCGCCGCTTGGTGGTTCGCTACGAGCGGAAAATCACAGTGTATCAAGCGTTTTTTCACGTGGCCTGCGTTCTCATAGCACTACGGCAGTTTTGAAATGGGTTCTAGTCCGCTTCACGATATTGGCAAAGTAGGCATTCCGGACAGCGTGCTTCTCAAACCGGGCCGCCTGAGCGACCGGGAATTCGACATCATGAAAACGCATACGACGATCGGAGCGGACACGCTTCAGGCGGCCCTACGGCAATTCCCAAGTGCGCGGTTTCTGCACATGGCTCGCGAAATCGCTCTGACGCATCATGAGCGGTTCGATGGGTCCGGTTACCCCCAGGGACTTGCTGGAGACAAAATACCGCTATCCGGGCGAATCGTCGCAATCGCAGATGTTTACGATGCCCTGACATCTAAGCGTGTTTATAAGCAGGCCTTCTCGCACGATATCGCCCGTAGCATCATCCTAAAGGACTCAGGCTCGCACTTCGATCCTGATTTGGTCGAAGCCTTCATGGCCGCGGAAGATAAGTTTATCGAGGTGAATCAATATCACGCTGAGCCGGAGTTGGCTTTGGTGTGATCCAGAGCTACCATTTGAGTATACTTGGTCCGCGAAGTAGGGGTGATGTTCTGTTCCTCCACGGTTTTTTACCGTCTCGGGATGCGTTTTGAGGGTAGTTTGAGGGCAGTATTGTTGCGGAATTAGGAAGGCTTCTTGCAATGCAGTGCGAGCGCGGTCACAACATGCCGAGACGCAGCACATAGCAACTACGTTATTATTGTTCGCAGCGCGTCTAACGTAATTGACGCGCCGCGAACATTTGATCAAAAGTCATATGTCAGGAATCACTTAGAATGCTAACATTGCCAGCAAGTGCTGAGCAGCGTCGCACCCGGACTCGCTCGCAAACTCAAGTCCAGAATCACCGAGACGATTGAGTAAGTCGGACCTCTCTTCTTCGGAAAGCTGGGTCGTGTACCAAGCCGCGAGTCGCTCAAGCAGCACTTGCTCGTATGGACTCCCGAGGGTAGTCGTCACATGATTCACCAACCAATCAGCCACCTCTTGGTTGAGGACCGTGTCCCCCGACCCCTCATCAGAATACTCGAGACTTGCTCGCGAAAACTCGGCATCACATGATGTAATTTCTTCGTCGCACGCCAGGTTTTCAAATGCCCCCGTACAGGCATTTCGTAACGCACGAGTCTTTCCTTCCCACGCCACAAACGTTCCAGCGCCATTTAGTAAGTCGATCACCTGGAGAATGTCAGATGGATTGCATGCCCCAGAATGGTTCGCATCGCAACTATACGACCCAAATGGAATTGGTCCTCCACTACCCAGATATGCAATCAACACATCAATATCAGAAGCGCTTGCAGATCCGCTCGCATCAACATCTCCTGGCAAGGATGCATACGAAACACTATCGCCGCTTCCAAGGTACGTAATTGTCGTCCAAGCTCCTGCAGAAATTGGACGATCCAGCAAGATTTCATAAACGCCTGTCGAGATTTCGGTCACGCTGTCTATGGAATTCGCGGAAAGTGGCGACGTCGGTGACTTCACCTCCTCGATCCCGGTCTCGCAAAGCTCCCAATAGGATGTGTCATCCGCTCCGGTCACACCGAGCGTGATCGTGATAGGCTCGGGTCCTCCCGTGTACGAATTTGGACTTCCAATGCCCCGTCTTCCACCGAATGAACTACTACCTTCGGGATGAGGATGCCGCGCGTCGATGGTTCCATCTGCGGGACTTGCGCTGAACGAACTGGGTACCGGGTAGGCAATGCCAGGAGATTCATAGGCCCCCATGTCTGCTATCGCTGAATAGGTGGGACCATCTGCAACCCCGCTGTTGGAAGCGTTGCCGTCGTCCTGGAATCTGGCCCTTCCGTCGCGATCGATCGGGATGCGTTCCGATACGTCCGAATCCTCGTCAAGATCAATCTCGTCAGCGACGACGTTGAAGTCGTTTGCCCTGTCGATCGCGGGAGACGGCGTCCCGGTATTGAGTCTGTAATTATTATCTCCAAACGTTGCTGAATTATTATCCACGCCATTCGCATCAACGAAGGAAGGATTGCTTGTGATGTTTGGAGTGATGGTGCAAAAGTGATTGCTGGGATTTGTATCGCAGTCTGCGTCTACCGCACAAGCTAGGCCGAATCCTCCTACGTTACCATTGCTGCATGTTTTTGTCTTGATGTTGGAAGCCGGAGTGTCCTGATAGTTGTCATAGCGAAGATTCAAATACTGCACGGTGCCTGAAGGTTGAACAATTTCCTTTTTTGAGACCGGATCGTCATTATCCCAAACGACGCTATTGTCGAGAGTTGAAACAGTAGTACTAGTGATGTAGATGGCACTACCCTCGACAGATGAAGCATTCCGAGAGAAGGTGTCGTGCAGTCCGACAAAAGAAGCACTCCCCTCTGTAAAGATACCTCCACCCGTGTCCGCACTATTGCCAAGGATAAGTGTGTTCACGATCTTTGGCTGGACCGTTCCTGCCAAGGCCATTCCTCCTCCTTTGTCGTCGGAAGAGTTTGCGACAAAATTCGAGTTTTCGATGAAAAAATCTCCAACGGCGTTGTTCAAAAGGAGTCCACCACCCTTACTACTCGCCGAATTCGCTGGTCCCACCCGTGTCGATAGGACTTGAGGCGTCACATTGGGAGAAGTCTTGGCATAAGCGTAGATGCCCCCACCTTCCACGGCAGAATTAGATTCGATTACGCACCCAAAAATGCGGGCATCCGATCCAAAATCCCAGTAAACACCTCCGCCGTAATCATCCGCGCTATTGCAACGAATCAAGCTATCATGTATTTCGCTATCTGCGTGAAGGAGGTTGGCTATACCGCCCCCGTACGCAGTCAAGGCCGTGTTGTACTGAACCGTGCTGGATTCCAATCGAGCTTCCCAAACATACGTTTGATTGTCTCCATAAAAGCAAACGCCACCTCCCGACGTGGCGCTGTTCCCCTGAATAATGCAGTCTCGTATTGTCGGTTGTGCTTTCCATACCCGGATGCCTCCTCCGCAAACTGGATCTGAACCAGGTTGGCTGTCAATGTATCCGCCCTGAATGGTGAATCCTTGAATTATCGTACCAACAGTATTGCGGGTACTTGGGTCCTGGTTCCGAATATCGAATGCACGATGGTCATGAGCCGAATCGCCCTCAACGTCAATGACGCATTTCGCGGGTCCATTGGCGCTTCGGATCGTGATGTTTACGGAATAACCCCCGTCAACGTAGAGTGTAAGGTCACGGTTTCCGTCGCCGCTATAACAAGCATCAGCTACGATCACTTCGTCGCCATCTGAGGTTGCCAAATCCAGCGCCGCCTGAATATGCACTTTTGCGCAATCATCTGGATCAAAGGCGTAAGAGACTGGCGAAAGTCCAGTACAGCCGTCATTTCCGTTAACTCCATCAACGTAGTATTTAGTCTGCGCTTGGGCCACCACACCAAAAAAACAAAGAATTGACAATCCGAGAATTCGTGTTTTCCACATTTCGCTTCTCCTTTCAAGAGGTTATGGGACTGAACCATTTTACTCAGCCAAGCCAAATAGAGTCAAGTTAAGAACTTATTTTTACACTAAGTGTTTACACTTAAAATAGTGTTCCATTAACGGTGGCCTTTTTGTTTCTGATGGATACCTGAGCTAGAATTCTGCAAGTAGAGGCATTGAGAAATGGTTAGGCTAATTGTCTTATTAATTTGCGGCGCGCCATTGGCTACATACGCAGACACTTGGCGAGTCAATGCGGGAAGCTTACCAGGGGGAGACGGGAAAACGTGGACTAGTCCTTTTAAGGATCTGCAAGACGGATTGGAGTCCGCTCAACCAGGGGACGAGATTTGGGTTGCCGGAGGAGAGTACAAACCGGATCGTGGCACGGGCGATCGATCTCGCTCATTTCGCATTGGCGCTGGCGTAAGTCTGATTGGCGGTTTCGCCGGCTGGGAACAGTCCGTGGAGCAGCGAGACCTCGATCTTTACCAGACCGTCTTAAGCGGTGATTTGAACGGTGATGATAGTCCGCTCCAGTGTGCCGAATTCTCGGACTGCTGTCGCGAGCATGAGGAAGCAACGTGCGACGATGCTGCATGTCTCGCCATTGTATGTGAGAATGAGCCTGTTTGTTGCAACGGCTTTCTGGACCAATGGTATGCCCAATGTGCTCTCGCCGCTGCCAATTATTGCTGCGAGATCGGTGGTCGCAACAGTTGCGAAAATTCTTACCACGTCGTTGAGTTTGTCGATCTGAATATAGGCGGAGTCATACCTCTCGATGGATTCACAATTCGCGGCGCTTATGACGTGGTTCAGCGAGACGGTGCGGTCACTGGTTCAGGGATCTACGCCTGGCACGCACATGCAATGGAGATTCGTAATTGCCGGTTTGAAAACAACACGCCGTACGGCGTGTGGTGGGATCAAGGGGTCGATGTCCGATTTTCGAATTGTACCTTTGTAAACAATGCGGAAAGGGGCGTGCGTGCCTTTACCCTCTTCGCGGACATTTCCGACTGCGTGTTCGACTCAAACGGCTACGGAGGAATCCAGGGGGCGCAAGTCGACTTAAAGATTAGCCGAAGCGACTTCGTCAATCATCGCTTCCGGGCCGAGGCCGTGCTTGCCGACAGTACCGTCCACCTGTCCGACTCTTCCTTCCGAAACAATAAAGGTACCGGCGTTTATGTTTTTTCTGGCGGAGTCGCTTTTGTTGATCATTGTAGGTTTGCCCACAATGGTGCGGGCGGAGGAGGAGGGAGGGCTCAAGTTCACAATAGCCTATTCGTAGGCAATAGCCCAAATGCCTGGGTGATTAGCGGAGTGGGAGTATTTGAGAATTGCATGATTGCGGGTGGGTCGGACCGAGGTATTGAGGCTGGGCATGCAACCCTGTACTTGAGTAATTCATCCGTGGTAGGAAACTCCGGTTTGGGTATTAACTTATCCGACTCGACCGTGCATATTAGGAATTCCATCCTATGGGGCAACGGTTCGAGCAGCATCCCTTCGGAATCCGATCAGATTCGCACTGCATTCGGCAACAACGCTGTCGATATCGCCGACAGCATCGTGGAAGGCTGGACGGGGGATCTTGGCGGGTTTGGAAACTTTGGTGCTGACCCACTCTTTCGCAATCCTCTTGGTATCGACGGTGTCGCCGGTACCGAAGATGATGATTGGCAGTTGCTTCCGGGCTCCCCAGCGATAAATGCCGGCGCTGTGGACTTCCAGCCCGAGGAAGGGGAGACCGACCTTGACGGCCACGCGCGAGTGCTATGCGGGCGGGTAGACATCGGGGCATACGAGTTCGGCGTAGGAGATTCCAACTGTGATCAAAGAGTGGATCTCCTCGATCAAGCAATATGGGCGAACTGTATGACCAATCCACGTGCAAGTAAGATTCGTCCTGGCTGCGAGGCGTTTGATTTCAATGTTGATTCCGACATCGATCTTTGCGACTACGCCGACCTCCAGCGCGCTGTCGTCATCCCGTAGCGGGACTGGACTTGAGTGATACCGGTTATTTGTGAAGGGGGGATTCGTTCTGCCCCGTTTCCTTAACCTCTGCCGATATCTCAGTTTATTGCCCAACTTGCGTAACGACAAGGACTTTGCTCGTCTCGGTGATGTTCTGTTCCTCTACCTGAACATGTGCGACGGACGGTAGTGGATTTGGTTTCGCTACATGCTTCAATGCTATCAGTGAACGGTTTGATGTTTTGAACGAAATCACTGCCGTGCGTCGGCTGACGGTCATAGGGACGCAAGTTTTTCTCCTATCGAAGCGTCATTTTCGCGGAATAGTGCATTCGGCGTCGTCGAGAATCCAATGACTGCAATTCTGAGCCCAGGTTCCGGACACTCATATTATTGCTGACAAATAGACAAATCGGGTGTATGCACGGCGTGGAGATAATTGTAGCCCCTTATGTCAGCGGATTCAGATGAAGGCCCGCGCCGAAGTTTGCTAAGGCGAGATCAACGTACCGCCGCCTTTCGGCAACTGTGGGCCAAATGCATTCCTTATCTCAAGCGCAGATTGGACGTTGCGTCAGAACTGGCAGTAGAGCTAACCCCACACCTGAACGATTATCTTGCGTCTGTCGATCAAGTTACGGTAGATGGTCAGCGGCAGGCTTGCGAAGAAATTCGAGAGTTATGTCAAGCCAATGACCTCGCCATTAGAGGTCCCAAAAGCGGCCTTCCCACTTTGGTTTACGTCATCCCCCAATATGACCGGGATAGTAGGCCTCGAATCGGCTACAAAAACAACGGCCGAACAATCGAATACAGCAAAATGCTCAACAGAATAGAGCTGATGCCCTCTGAACATGTCTTTCAGGCTATTGATGAGTCGGTTCAACCCCGTGGTCCATCCAAATACCGCTAGCTGACTATTTGTAGGATTTTGTCAAATTCTTGACGCACCATTTGGGATATCGCTAAGATATCACGTGGTGGTTCAAACCATCCGTTCCTTCTAAGTAATTGGCTGACAAAGTAAGGAGCGAGTCATGACTGCATCAACCTCAAAACCCATCTCTTCAGAAGAGGTAGTCGCAATTGTGGTTAGGGCGGTGATCGGTGCCGTGGTAGCAACGATCATTGCGCACCTTTTCGCGCAGCTGACTCACACTGTCGATCCGCATGTGGCGGCCCCGATTGCTGGAGGTGCAGGTTTTACGATAAACGGATGGAAGATCGTTGCTCCCATTCTAACTGCGATCGTCATCGGAGCGGTAATTATCGCTGGTATCTTTATTCTGGCGTCGATTATCTTCTCATTTGCTTGCATTCTGATTTGTTTGTAAGCCGAGCACGATAGCACGATCTAGTTCGATTCTTTCTCGGATCTTTGCAATCTTGATTATGCCACTGTCATTCATTTGACCCGATTGCGGAAGTGACTTCGGACCTTTCAGCTAGTCAGGAATAGTGAACGAAGCAGTAAGGACCGATCTTGCTTTCGCAGCAAAGTCGCCGGATAGGGGAAACATATTCGCCCGACCCACACCGTCCAACGCTTCAGCTCGCTTGCTTCCAGTACCCGCCATGCAAAGTGAATCATCACGCAAATGGGAGAACGCCAGGATTTTTGATGGATCGGTGTTTCGGTCTTTGCGGAAGCAGGCCCCAACCATTCATGCAAGCCGCAGGGCAACCCCCCGCCGACAGCCGCGTCAACATCGCTCCAACCCGTCGCCAGAAGGGAGCTGGTTTTGTGAGAGGAACTTTTACACTCAATGTGTTTGCTCTCGATGGCCCGAATTTTTTCGACCAATGCCGTATTTATCACCCGTTTCATGTTAGGTGTATGTTAGCTATCAAGCGGCTCGCCGGGCAAGGGGCTGCCGATCAGAAAAACAGGCATATTGTCAATGCGGAGCTAAGGGGTTGTGATTCAAAAAGTTACGCGATCTCTTGAATGCAATCGGGCGTGTCTTGGGCCGGAGAATTTATCTTCATCCCTACCTTGACCATCACGAAGTCGGCGGAAGGGTACGATTCAAACAAGGGCTTGAGCTGCCCCGGGTCCTGCATGTCGGAATCGAGCCACAAAGTGTAATCCTCCGGGCGAACGATCACCGGCATACGATCATGCAGCGAGCGAAGCAGGTCGTTCGGCGACGTGGTGAGGATCGAGCAGGATTCGATAATGGAACCGTCGGGTGCGTTCCACCGATCCCACATTCCCGCCAAACCGAACACTCGCTCGTCACGGCGGCGAGTGTAGTAAGGCTGCTTCTTGGGCTTGCTCAAGCCTTCCTGTGCAATCGTCTTCCATTCAAAAAAGCCGGTGGCAGGAATCATGCAACGTTTCTTTCGTAATGGCGAACGGAACGCGGGCTTGCTGGCCGCTTCTTCGGAGCGGGCGTTAATCATGCTGCTGCCGATCTTGATGTCCTTCGCCCAGGGCGGCACGAGGCCCCATCGAAGATCGTCAATTTGCCGCTGACCACTCATTACGCGGACCACGGGAACCATCTGTGTCGGTGAGATGTTGTAACGGGCGCGTCGGATTTCGGTGCCGACGATGGCATGGAACTCCTGATAAAGTTCTTCGTCCTGAACGGTGAGCGTGTAACGGCCGCACATGCATGGATTCTAGCCCGGCAAGCCAACCGATTCGATCCCTGCCAAGGAAGAATGGACGACCCGAAAGCTGGTCCCGCACCTTCGGAATCCCCCATTAGTTCTGGTACAATCAAGCGTCGCCACCGCGAATTGGTGGCGGCGACAATTTGAATTGACGCGTGTGCGTCAAGCTGCTGCTTCAGCGAAAACCGCCAAGTTTGATGTAGAGAAGCAGTACCTTGAGGCCGCGCCCCGAAAGGGGCGTCGGCCAGGGTACGTTCTCTACGCCCCTTGGCGGGGGCTCGCTGAGCGGCCTTGGTTCGACGCTCTTTTTTTCGGGGCACTGCCCATGGCTCGCAGACGAATCAAAACGATCGCTCAGGAATCTAACCGTGGGGCGATGTCCTTTCCATTTGATGCCGCGACTTGGGTACGAGTTGTGGAAGTGCTCGGACTTCCACCGCAACAGGCACGAATCGTCGAGCGGCTTCTTTGCGGGATGTGTGACAAGCAGATCGCCCTGGACCTAAGTCTCAGCGTTCCCACCGTCAGAACGTATCTCGGACGAATCTTTGATCGCCTGGGAGTGCGCGATCGGGTGCAACTCATCCTACGAGTCTTTTCAATCGCCAGCGAAGCGATCAAGAGCTGAGTCGTCGAAAATGATGACATTGCTATCGATGTCATCGGAAATGGCGGCTTTAAGGTGCATTACAAATTGCGTACTCTGTACTGGTTTCATTTGGAGGGAGGAAAGAACATGCGAGCAAATCAAGGTGTGCTTCTTGCGGTTGCGTTCCAAGCCATTGTTGTCACCGTAAGTGCTAGCGAGACGAGGGCCTCGTACTTGGAAGGCGAGGCCTTAACGGTTACAGGTGCCAGTCCTACAGTCGAAGATATTTTTTACGAATTCGGGCCATTAATTGTCGGGGACGGCCCCGAACTGATCGTAGAGAACCTCGCCGGCGTCGTTGACTTCGTTCTCGATATCTCTGATACGAGCATCCTATTTCGATTTCCGGAAAGCAGCCGGTTTAATACCGGCACGTTCAATGGCTATATCATTCAGGCCGATGTCGGCTCAATCGATCCTTTTCGGATGGTGACGGTGAATCCCAGCACGACGTTGGCGGGGTTCGACGAGTCACGGATCCTGTTTGAGGACTATAAGATATTCATCAATGTCTCCAGCTTGGTTCCTCATGCAGGGAATACTATCCGCATTGACGTGTCCGCCGTCCCTGAGCCCGTGACGGGTTTGCTGCTCTTACTGGGATCTGGTCTTTGCATCCGAAGCAAACGATTCCAAGCTAATGACGCGTAGTTCATTGCGCGGCAGATGGGGGACAACGGACACCTTTCGATTCCTGTGGGTCTTCGGACGTGCACAGTTGTCGCGCCAGTGGGTGGAGGCTTTGATTCGCAAGTTCGGATCAGCTCACAGAACGAGTCTGCAAGTGCTGATTGATAAAGCGTTGTAAGTCCTCCCTTCGGTATCGCACAAACCGTCCGACGCGGGCGAAAGGTAAGTTGTATCGCTTCTCGCTTCGCCAGACAGCGAGCGTATGCGGCGTAACTCGAAGGTACTCCGCCGCTTCGGCGGAGTTGAGCAAGTCTCGTTCAGGAATCTGGTCCACGCTGCCTCGCTTGCGGTTCCGTAATTATTTACAACTATTAATAAGTATGCCGGAGATTGGTAAACGAAGTCTTAAGATTGACGGGCGGTGGGCTTCTGAGGCCTGCCGGATTGAGAGGCCAAGGCGTCAAGATAGTCGGCCCAGTCCTGCATCATCGTACGGCGTTCGGCCAGGAACATCGCCCGATCATAAGCGGCATCGACTTTGCTCCTAGGCGCATGGGCGAGCTGACGGTCGATCACCTCATGCCGATAGCCGAGCTTTTCTTTTATCGTGCTCATCGCAAGAGCCCGAAATCCGTGTCCTGTCATGCGGCCTTTGTAGCCCATCCGTTCCAGCGCCTTTAGGATCGTGTTGTTGCTCATGCACTTCTTGGGGTCCGCCTGATTGGGAAATACGCAGGGCCAGCGGCCCGTCAGCATTTTCTGTTCCTTAAGGATCGCGATAACCTGCCGTGACAAGGGGACAATGTGCGGAGAACGCATCTTCATCCGCTCGGCGGGAATCACCCATTGGGCCGCATCAAGGTCGAATTCCACCCAGACCGCATTGATAAGTTCGCTGGTGCGCACGAAGGTAAGCAACATCAACCGCATCGCCACACGCGTTTGCAGGTAGAGGCGAGCGTCGTTGGTGTCCATCGCCCGCAGGAAGTCGGGAAGATCCTTGGCTTCCAGAGCGGCGTAATGCGTTTTCTTGAACGGCTTGAGTGCGCCTTGAAGGTCGGCTGCTGGGTTTCGGGCAGCCCTCCCCGTTGCAATCGCGTAGCGAAAAATCTGGCCGCAAACCTGCAAGGCACGATGAGCGATTTCGAGCGCACCTCGCTTTTCTATTTGGCGCAATGCATCAAGCAATTCGGGCGCAGAAATTTCAGCAACGGGTCGAGGGCCGACGTGCGGAAACATGTCCGTCTCAAGGCGATGCAGCACGTTGTCGCCATATCTCTTGGTCCACCCGTCAGACCGGTTTGCGTGCCATTCGCGAGCCATCGCCTCGAAGCTGTTTTCCGCTCCCAGAAGCGCGCGTCGTTTGTCATCCTTTTTGGCAAAGGATGGATCGATCCCCGAGGCGAGCTGCCTTTTGGCCTTATCTCTGGCCTCGCGGGCATCGGCAAGGGAAAGGATCGGGTATACACCTAGGGCGAGATATTTCGGCTTGCCCAAGTAGCGGTATTTGAGCCGCCAGTATTTGCTGCCGTTGGGCATGACCAAAAGGTACAGCCCGCCTCCGTCTGCGAGCTTGTAAGGCTTAGCAGCAATCTTTGCATTCCGGCAGCCAGTGTGGGTTAGGAGCATTCTTGGGGGTATCTGGTTCGATGTGACTATGCTTGTGCCCCCAAA
The DNA here is from genome assembly GCA_964501365.1 of uncultured Phycisphaera sp. Classification (GTDB taxonomy): domain Bacteria; phylum Planctomycetota; class Phycisphaerae; order UBA1845; family UBA1845; genus CAZAMB01. The sequence goes on from CAZCST010000038.1 coordinate 11,113, forward strand.
TATGCCCCCATCGAAGATGAATGTAAAGGACTTTCCGAGAATCAAAGAGAAACGTCGGAACCTTTGTAAGCCTCAGTAGCTCTGGGTTTCAAGAACAAGCGTGAATTTTTTCCAATCTTCCTGATAAGAAAATTGGCGGAGACGAGAGGATTCGTATCAGTCAATCAAGCACTTGATGCACTGTGATAATGTTGGATACGAAGTTACGCGATGCCCCCAAATATCCCCCCACGATGTTCGCCTGCGTTTTCGCTTGCGAACGGCAAGCTACGCCGACGCCAAAATCCTGAACTTGAGTAGCACCATTTAGAAGGCCATACAAACGTTTTCCTCGCCGGGCATCGGAACAATGGACTACCGTGAAACTACGCTGGAAAGCGCATTTATTCTTGACGGGCACGTGTTCGGTGGAGTAGGCATCCAAGCGGAGCGACTGAACGCGGTTGCTCAGGTTGGTCTCGGCAAGAATCGCTGCGTCGGCAGTGCGTTCCGCAACGTTTCCCCGGGAAATCCTAACACAGGGCTGTGTTAGGGGAGAAGCCTGCTCTAATTGCGCGCATCAATTGCGATTATTTGATCTATCGCAGAGTGGCAGTGCTCAAAGCTGTCAGTACCACTTTGGCACGGGGATTTCAATCAAAAAGTTGGGGTGCCGGGCGGTCGCCATCTGGTGTTCGCAGTCACATAGCTGCGGCTTTTCTAGCGGTCTTCCCGCCCGGCATGGCCAAGGGCGCGATCTGAAGCGCGCGGTAACAGCAATGCTCCGCAACTTCTCCCTCACACTCCTTGGCCGACTTGTGACCGGCCAGCCTATCTCGCGGACGGCAATGCATGATGATCGGAGGACCGTGCTGCTCTACGAGGTCTCGGGCGTGCCAGCCTCAGGATGCGGTCGGGCGAGCTCAGGGGTACGATCTGTTTGCTCGCAGTCTCGGTAGGTCATTCTGCAAGCGTCTTTCCGCGTACTTCCCTGCGACTCGTTTTCTCCTTTCACCAGCCTGCCGCCGGTCGCGTCGTCCCGGCTGCCGGCGTCTCGTTTGCCTTTACTTCAAGCCGCTCTCAACTCTGCCGGCGGCTCGCCGTAGGCAAAATCCGTTCCGTCGATCCACATGCGGTGCATGATGATCGCCAGCTTGCGGGCCAGGGCGACCGATGCCGCTTTGAAGCCGTTGCGCTGGGCCAGTCGCACGGCCCATGCCTTGGGGCGGCTCCACTTGCCGCTCCGGGTCAGCATCGTCACCGACGCCTCGAACAGGAGCGTCCTGAGCGCCGCATTTCCGCACTTGCTGATTCCGCCCGAGCGGTCGGTCTCGCCGGAGGCGTAGCGTCTGGGCGTCAGCCCGATATGTACCCCCACGTCGCGGGATTTCTTGAAGCGAAGCGGATCGTCGATCTCGGCGCGGAAAGTCAGCGCCGTAATGACGCCGACGCCGGGCACCGTCATCAACCGTGTGCAGACATCGCTTGCTCTGGCGATGGCGGCGCATCGTTTGTCCAGCGCCTTTTGCTGGGCCAGCAAATCGTCCCGGGCATTCAGCATAGAGAGTATCACCTGCTTGAAGAGCTCGTCCTTGGGGGCGACGGCAGCCGTCACTTTGGCCGCATACGCCGCCGTCGTTACGCTGCCGATCTTGATACCTAGCGTCTTCAACGTGCCCCGTATGTGATTCTCCAGGCCGAGCCGCGTCGTGACCAGGTATTTGCGGCCTCCGACCAGCGCCCGCAGCGCCTGCACCTCCTCGGATTTGACGTGCACGGCCTTGTACCAGCCGGTGCGGGCGATCTGCGCCAGCCCGCGCGCGTCGTTCCTATCGGTCTTGATGCGTTGAGCTTTCAATGTGGCGTGGGCATGGCGGGCGTCGATGCAGACGATCGGCCAAGATGGGCGCAGGCCATGGTAGAGGAAGGAACTCAACTGGCCGGTCTCAAACACGATGCGCTGGATGTTCCATTCCTGGCCATACTTGCGCAGCCAGCCGTCCAGGGCATCCACTTCCGATAGCGCGACGCCCTCCCGTATTATATTGCCTGCATTGTCCACAACACACGCATGTGTCGATTGCAATGAAATATCAAACCCGATATACACGTCCATAGGCTGTGACTCCGTTAATGGTTGATGCGCTCACCACGAGCGACACTATGTGGAGCACAGCCGCCAGAATCGCGCAATTACCGCATCTGTAGAAACTATTTTGTGATTTTCTGTGTGGAAATCGGGACTACTCCACTGAGCGTCAATGTGTACGTACCCTTTGAATCAGTACGACGGTCAATGGTGCCCTCCATGACAGGGGCAACAGCCAGACTCATTAGTACCGCGTCGGCACCAGGTTTCAACTCGATCTCTCTTGTCGGCCCGACGCGATCATTCCAGAGGGCGATGCTGCGAGATCGGGGACTATTCGGAACGGAATAGCGATCCACCATTCCGAACGAAGTAAGAGTAATAACTGAGCAACCGGGATCATCACCGAGTACAGTTGCATAGCGCGCCGACCAACGATCTAGCCGTTGGGGCCCGTCCATAAGTATAGCTACTACCAAGTTTGGACCGACAGCACGGATAAGATCGAGAACAGGCCCCTGTCGAGCCAGATCTTCACAAATAAGGGGGCATACTGTAAGTTCATCACCAAGATTAATAAACGTAAGTTTGCGTTCCAAAACTGACAATTTCTCCCACCAATTGTAATTAGGATGGAGCTGGGAGCCCAATTGATAGCTTCGGATTTGCCATTCGCTCAATCGCCAACGATGATGCTTATCTTGGTCTGTCCGCAGGAATCTAGAACCCGGTTTCAGAGCATATCCGAAACGTGCGAAATTCCTACCTTGCTTTGATCTATCTTTCGTGTGTTTACCCGTTTTGTTGGGGGGAATCCGAACTCCGACTACATAAGAGGACACCCGATGATTGCGCAATGCTGATTCAAATTCTGTTAGTTCGTCCAAATCCAGTGCAAGCTCTGGAAGGATTACCATATGAACGGTTTCTGTCTCCTTTTTTGCTTCAGCAAGCACGTCCTCTATTAGCCTTCTAGTCCCTATAGGATCAGACAATGGCTCGTAACTGAAGATGCCGTCCTTGCTTTTGTCGTCCCTTTGGGGAAGCATCATTGGCTTAAAGTCGCGCGCACTGATCGCCCTTGGCCAGGGGCAGAGCAAGACGGACAGAATCCCAACAGCCGAGGTGTTAAGAGTACGAGGCACGATTTGGGGACCCTCAGTGATCCATTCAATTTTGGTTGAAGATCGATGAAAAGATAAATGATATGAAAGCGACTGCAATGTGATCCCTACTTGCGATGTGTGGCGCTTTGGAAGAACTCGGGCGCGATGGGGGTGAATCGTAGCCATTGTCCCCCATTTTTCCAAGAGTTCCTTTGCTTTGATTGCGGCTGCCTTAGCTTGACCCTCACTTTCCGTAAACTCTCTGATTCCCCATCCCAAACAAACCGTGTCGGCGATTGCATGCAGCGTTAGAAGTAGTTGAGTCAACTTGTCATGCTTTGCGTCACCCTTCCCATAATCGTCATGAGTTCCCTCTCCTTCTGGCAACGCCGCTGCATAAATCACATCATAGGCATCTCTGACCTTCGTTGGAACGAGAGAAGCTGCCTTTTCCCAAAGGTCCACCCTATCGCTGTCAAGAAAGGAAAACATGCCATCGCTTTTGTTTCCATACTCGGTAAGCTGAAGCACCCAATGGCGGGCCTCCTCCTTGATCGTTTTTTCCCAGTCAGAATCTAATTCTGGTGGCCATAGCTTAAGATCGGTTACGACAGAATACCTCCCCGTGTTTTCTAATAACATGCTGGTGAACGCAAAGAGATTTGGCGGCCAACCAAGAAAGTAGTCGTTCTTGCAACTCTTGCCATCACAAGAATAAGGAATCAAATATCGCAGAACACTTAGAGTACACTCGGCCGCAATTTTGGAATGCCAATACGGGACTTGAGACTCTGCTGCCCGGCCGGGAACGCCGGGTATTTTTGCTCCATCAAGGATTGGCCCAAGAGGAGAAGTGCGCGAACTTGTTGAAAGATCTTCTTTTTTTGAACGCTTGGAAGTCATGGCGTTTCTTACACCTATCAATTTTACTCCTACGATTAGCGTAAACAGCCGGGTCTAGTAAGTCAAAGTTATCGGAGAGATTGGGTTCCGAACAGCACGAAGACCACGATGGAGCCCCTGCGAACTTTCCATCCAGGTGTCACGGAAGACCTGGCGTAAGGCATGCCTGTGCTGCTGGTTATGCTCCCGCATAAACGGGTCGGACCTTCCTTGTCACGACGAACTCCCGCTTACCTTATCGGGACACCTAACACGGTCCGAGCCAGGGGAGTTTCACTAAAGGATTCGATTTACAAAATCTTGCGAACGCACGATGGCGTTTGCAAGATGCTTCATCTTGTACGTCAACTCCAACAACTGCACATACGCCTTTTCGGCATCGATTGCCTCAGATTTGACGTTTTTGCGAATTTCATCCCATGCTTCAAGCCATAGCCGGAATTGAGGTATGGCTGGTTTCAGGTTGCCAGAAGCGAGAGAATCAACGTGGACATATTCCGCAAGTACGGAACGAAAACTGTCCCACATCGGATGTTCATGATTTTTGGCCATTGCTCTAAAGGACTTACTCAATGGAAGGGAAGCTGAGGATTTCATAATAGTCATATGTTGTTACAGGTGTGCCAATGTTGCGATTGCGATTAACTGTATGAAATTCGGCAAGCAAATTGAAGGAATGGATATGGAATAAGTACTCTGGCTGATCTAGGCTTTCTAGGATACCAGAAAGACGCCGAAAGTATAGGGGAATCTAAGTGATCTGGGTGTGCACGCCGGTCATTCGACCGGCTTCCGCTCGCCGCGAATGTAATCGGACGCCTTCTGTGCGGCTCGGCGGCGGTGATGACGAGTTTCTTGTCCTGGCGAATCTGTTTGAGCCATCCGCCGATGTAAGCGGCTTGATTCTCAATGATCACAGGCACGATGCCCGCATGGGCGGATAGGAACGCGGCGGCCATTTCGGCGACGAGTTCTTCTTTGCCGTAGTCGGGCGAGCCGAACGGCTGTGGATCGGTATCCAGTTTGCGGTCTAGCCGCTTGCTGTGGCCGGTCGAGTGGGCGAGTTCGTGGAATAGTGTCGAGTAGTATTCCTCGCCGGACGCAAACCGCGTTGGCTCTGGTAAACGTACAACATCGGTTGATGGACGATAGAACGCCCGCGTTCCGCCGTGCTCGATGACCGGGGCATCGGGATAGGCTTTGACAATCGCGTCGGCTGCGTCAATCGGTTTGAAGTCGATCGGCGTAAACGTCGCAGCGTCCGGGACCGCGATGCCTTCGCATTGGATGACGTTGAACACGTTGTAATATCGAAGGACAGGAACATTCTTCGGCTCGCCGGTCTCCTCATCAGTCACTTCGTACTGCTTCCAGAAAATGACGAGCGATGATTTCTCGCCCTTCCTGACGCTGCCCTTCTTCTGCTTCGCCTGATTGAAGGTGAGCCAGTAGGACGATTCGTAGCCATTTGCCCAAGCGGTGAAGGCCAGCAAGAAACTGTTGATGCTGCGATAGTCTTTGCCGCTCTCAAGGTTCTTCGGGAGTCCGGCACTCTGCCTGCCGAGAATGGGCGACCGCCACGGGACAACCCCCTGCTCCAACATAGCGATGATCTGGTCGGTAACAGTTTGATAAATGTCGATCTGCATGGGTAAACCTCCGTTTCGAGCTGTTTTCGGCGGCTGTGCGACCGACGCACACCCTGCCTTGCACTCGATAGAGGCAAGGAACCCAGCGACCGCGCGCAGCAGTCAACGGTGGAACGCCCGGAGGGAGGGAACCCATTGGGGGGCGACCTTGACGGCGAGCACGGGCGCTACAATGTGGGCCTTCCGAAGTGCAAGGCGGGGTGCCGGTTTAGCGTATGCCGGAACAGGAGGGAGGTTCCCCACGCAGATGGAGAATCAGAGGCGAAAAAATAGCGATAGAGCGATGGCGGTTGGTCCTGTGCGCTGGTCGTAAGGCATCAGACTACGAACGATAGCCATAAACATAGCCAATTAGAGCCAATTACGGAGGCGAAAATTTACCTCCAATTGGCCAGGAATTCTGCCACGCAGAATCTAGACTAGAATGCCATTCTAGCATTTCTGGCGAATTGCGTCGGCTATACGGCTGCAGGCATACTCAAAATACACCGGGTCTTGTTCGATGCCGACGAAGCGCTTGCCAGCCAGGAGTGCGGCGACGCCGGTGGTACCGCTGCCCATGAACGGGTCGAGTATGGAATCGGCCTTCACGGAATCGCAGATGTAGCGAACTTGGGACAGCGGGCGCGGGCACGGTACGGGATTGCCGCCGATATAGCCAGTCCACGGCCGGAGATCGGCTACGTGCCAATCGCGTGGCAATTCGTCCTGAATGCGGGAGCGACCGCTCCAGAAGATGATCGGATCCCAGCTCAGGCAGAAGCGCTGCCCGGGCCGTTCGGGATAGATTTTGCAACCGGCGATGACGCGGAATTTCCCGGGGAAATATTCGTGCCAGCGGTGGGCCTTCAGCGGGCTCTGCCAGACGAAACACGGGCCGTCATTGGTGACGCGGACCAGCTCGGGCACGAGACGGCGCATCAAGTCGTCATACTTGTCGGGCGCGTCGTCGTAGCTGCGATAAGTGAAGCCGATGCCGTAGGGCGGGTCGCTCACGACCGCGTCGATGTCGCTAAGGGTCGGCAACACGTCGAAGCAGTCGGCCCGGTACAGCGTGGCATTGCCGATCACACGCTTTTCAACGGGAAGCGATTTTCCTGATGGTCGCTGTGCCGAAGCGATAAGGTGCTTGCCGCGCTCGGCGTAAAACGGATTGATGCGTTGTACATTTGTAATCATTGCAAGATTCCTTTCAAAAAGTGGCGGGCGGGCCTGTGAGGCCCGCCCGCGCAAAGTTGTCGCTAGTCCTTCTTTTCCGAAGCGACGCGCAGGACGATGCGTCCGTCGAGCGGAACTACTTCAAGCTGGACGTTGAAACCTTTGCCGTCGGCGTGTGCCCATGCGGTGCCGATGCGAGTCCAGAAACTCTTCTGACCTTCGCGGTCGCGCACGTGATAGGCGGCGTGGCTGGGCAGTTTTCCAGTAGAGGTTTGCTTGGTTGTCTTCGTGTCAGTCATGATCGTTCTCCTTTTTGGTTGTCCGGCCGCGACCATCGCGGCCTGATGACACGGGAAAAAAGCCGGAATAGTCCGGGGCGAGCGGCACGCGAGCGAACGAGTCAAGTCTGAAAATTGGGGGACGACCTTTAGGGGGAGCCGATTTTCTGACTTGATACGACCGGCGACGGCTTTACGTGTTCATCAATTAGGCCGCATGGCTGTCGGACGGCACCAAAGAGAACAAAGAGACGATCCCTGATGCGAAAGAACCGGCAAAGCTGGCGCATAGAAAAATGCCCGCCGTCGCAACAGTGTGAGCGACAGGCCGTATGAAAGTGGGACGCATTGGTCACGGCGTGGCGCGCTGAGGCAATTACTACTGCGTAGAATACCGCGAGAAAATCAATCGCTTGCGTCGCAACGAATCAATGGACTAACGACAAGAGCGGGCCTTCGGGCCTCAACCGCGCGATGCAACTCCTAATTGAAGATTGACGAATATTAACTAATTGTCAGCAATTTCAGGAGTACAATGAGGAATGCTGCGAATCATCCAGAACACGAGCGCGGCTGGGGCTAAGAGCTACTACAGCACGGCAGACTATTACACCGAAGGCCAGGAACTAACCGGGTTGTGGCGCGGTGAAGGCGCGAAGCGTCTGGGACTCAGCGGGATCGTCAACCGCAACGAATGGGACGCCCTCTGCGACAACCGCAATCCGGCGACGGACAAAGTCCTGACGCAGCGGCAAAAGCAGAACCGGCGCATCGGCTATGATTTCAACTTCCACGTGCCCAAGAGCATTTCGATTGTGTACGGCCTGACCAAAGACGAGCGGATTCTCGAAGCATTCCAGGAATCGGTAGGCGCAACCATGCAAGACATGGAAGCGGAAATGAAAACCCGTGTGCGGGGTGGCGGCCGTAACGAGGACCGGACGACAGCCAACATGGTATGGGGCGAGTTCATTCACACCACAGCTCGCCCTGTGGACGGTGTACCCGATCCGCACCTTCATGCGCATTGCTTCGTGTTCAACTCGACGTGGGACGAAAGCGAAAATCGCTGGAAAGCCGGACAATTCGCTGACCTCAAGCGCGATGCGCCATATTTCGAGGCGAAGTTTTACTCTCGCTTCGCACGGCGTCTCGAAGAACTCGGCTTGCCGATTGAACGGACAAGAAAGGGGTGGGAGCTTCGTGACATCCCCAAGTCCGCCCTCGAGAAGTTCTCGCGGCGGACGGCGCTCATCGAAGAAATGGCGAAAGAGCGTGGCATTACCGACGCCGCCGAGAAAGACCAACTTGGGGCGAAGACCCGCGAAGGAAAGCAGAAGGAAATTACTTTCGACGAATTGCGGGAATACTGGCAATCGTGCCTGAGCTCGGAAGAAAGCGACGCCGTTTCCAAGGTAGCCAATCGGCTCGGTCAAAATGCCATCGGGGAAGATTCGCATATGGCGGCAAAAGCCGCGTTGCTGGCCATCGAGCATTGCTTGGAACGAAGCTCGGTAGTCCCGGAGAGAAAGATTCTGGCGGAGGCATTGAAGCGCTCCGTGGGGACAGCATCGTGGGAAGCGGTGGAACAAGCGGTCGCCAAGCAAGGATTGATAACCGCAGAGCGCGATGGGCGGCGGATGGCGACGACAAGGGAAGTACTGAAGGAAGAAAGTGCCATGATCGGCTTTGCCCGGAATGGCCGTGGCACCTGTAGGCGGTTGGGACCGGCTGATTACCGATTCAAACGCGAGTGGCTCGACGAAGGCCAGCGGAAGGCCGTGCTGCATGTCCTGCATTCGCCGGATCGGGTGATTTTGATTTCGGGCAAGGCCGGAACCGGAAAAACCAAGATGATGCAGGAAGCGGTAGAGGCGATTGAAGCGAACGGAAAGCAGGTGTTCACCTTCGCCCCGTCGGCGGACGCCAGTCGCGGAGTGCTTCGAGGCGAAGGGTTCGCAAATGCCGACACCGTGGCGCGCTTGCTCAAAGACGAGCGGATGCAGGCGGACGTTCGCGGGCAGATCATCTGGATCGATGAAGCGGGGCTGCTCGGGACGAAACAATTGGGACAGGTGTTCAACCTGGCAAATGAACTTGATGCCCGTGTCATTCTCTCGGGCGACCGCAAGCAACATGGATCAGTGGAGCGTGGAGCGGCGCTGCGATTGTTGGAAGAGGAAGCGGGGTTGGTCCCGGCTGAAATCCGAGCGATCAAGCGGCAATCCGGCGACTACAAGCAAGCCGTGGAAGCGTTAAGCGAGGGGCGGACTGAAGACGGCTTTGCCGAACTCGACGAGCTGGGATGGATTCAGGAAGTACCTGCAACGGATCGGTACAAAATACTCGCGACGGATTATGTGGGCGCGGTTTCCAAAGGCGAGACGGCGCTGGTGGTTTCGCCCACGCATATCGAAGGCGAGTGGATCACCGACGAAATACGCGGGCTGTTGAAACAGACGGGCAGGCTTCGCGAAGGCGAACGCCGGTTGCACGTGCTGGAACCGGCAAATCTGACCGAAGCGGAGCGGGCCGACGCGGTAAATTACGAGCGCGATTCGGTGATTGTCTTCCATCAAAACGCCAAGGGCTTCACCAAGGGTGATCGTGTGATGCTCGGCGATGCTCCCCCGCCGATGTCCGAGGCAGCGAAATTCCAAGTGTTCCATCCCGACATTCTGCCAGTTGCGCCGGGCGACGTGCTGCGGGTCACGCGCAACGGAGATACGGCCGACGGATTGCATCACCTGAACAATGGCGACCTGGTAACGGTGCAGCGGTTCGATGGCGATGGGAACCTCGTGCTCACGAATGGGTGGAAGATTGCGAAAAACTACGGGCACTTGACGCATGGCTATTGCGTTACATCGTATGCAGCGCAAGGAAAAACTTTGGACAAAATATTTATCGGGCAATCGTCGTACTCGTTCCCAGCCTCTTCGCGCGAGCAATTTTACGTTTCGGTGAGTCGAGGTAGGAAAGGCGTCACGATCTATACCGACGATAAAGAGGCCCTGCTCGACGCCGTGAGCCGGTCGGATGATCGCGTGTCCGCGACCGAACTGATCGCTGGCCGAAACATTCGCGAACGTGGAGCAATGCTGCATCGTTTCAAAGAACTGATGCCGGAAGTGTCTGTTCCGGACCATGTAGTAGCGCGCACGCGGGAGGGGTTGAATTTTGATCGATAAAATTCTTGATCGTTACGGGGGCCGGGATCGTGGAGACGGCGAAAACGATAACGAATCCAGCGAGGAACGTGCTGTAGATGATTTCGGCACGTTCGGATTTCTGCGCGGATCACGCGAGCGGGCAACCATGCTCGAATTGCGAAAGAAAAATGGGAGCATCCGCGCCGTGAGCTACGGATACATCGACAAGGCGGATTTCGATCCGTCGGACGGCATCATCCTGCACGCCAGCGGTCAAAAAATCACGATCAAGGGCCGAAATCTGAACGTGGAAGTGCATCCCAAGGTGCGGCTATTTGAGGCATTGTGTCGTCATCGCGTGCCGTGGCTAAGAGAGGCGGCCGAGGCGGAAAGTTTTTCTACTGGGGCCGGAGGAATTATGATTGAGTCCATTGAGTGGTGAGACCAGCGCTGCTGAACGAAACGAAGGTGGCCCATAACTACGTGGAGACTTGTAACCCCTCGCGCCCGCCGATTTTGTGACCGGTGCATCGACCGGTTGGCCTCAAACTCGGTTGATCTTGATGCGCTATCAGAATTAGTTCAAGAAACCAAGAACGAAGGAAGCGACGGGATTTCCGCCTTCCTCGAAATAATAGACAGTCCACACTCGTCTAGGGCTCTAACGGTGGCTTGGTGGTTGTTGGTCGTCGAGACGCTCACGCCAGGAGCGATTGAACCGGAGGCAGTAACAAGAGCAGAGGAGGAAGTACTACGCGCACTCGAAAGCGGACATAACGATCGGGTCTACGCGGCATGTGCATTGTTAAGAAGGAATGGCGTGCGGAGCCAATTCGTTTCCGCACTCGATCGATTGACCAATGAGGATGAGCAAAGCACTTCGACAATGGCTGCTTGTGCATTGCATCAAATCGTTCCGGACTCTGCCACGGCAATGTCACGCTTGCGCCGTGCGCTGGACGGCGACAACGACTTCCTTGCATCGATTGCGGCGGCTGAACTCTTGGATGACAGCGGTCATCGGGACATATCCGTGCAGACGATTCAGGAACGGATGCATCGCTTGAATGAGGTCGATGCCTATCAAGTCGTGGTAACTCTAAGGCGGGTTGGTACCTATTGCGAGAGCGTGTTCGAAGTTGTCGCTGCACTACTAGCAAAAGTCGAACTGCATCCGACTTTAAGGCAGGCCGCAGCGGTGACGCTGGGAGCAATGAAATCTCCTTCGGAGAAGCTTGTACCTCCGTTACTCAGGGCTATGGCTTCGACGGACTGGACCGTGATTGACGGCGCGCTGGAGGGATTTCGTCGAGCAGGGTCAGTGCCGGAAGATGTTTGCGAGAGGCTTGTCGGACTGCTTTCGGACCCCGACAAAAACATGCGGAAGGCCGCCGCGCGTGGTTTACAGGGTATGAAAGAGGGTTGTCAACCAGCTTTGAAGGACGTTGTTCAGCGGTTGCGAGATGAACGCGATTTTGAAATAGCCTCCGAGCTCGCGCTGGTTGTCGCTGGGAGCGGATCAACCGCGATTCCGACATTGATTCAAGTCATTCGAGAATGTGATTTACGAACAATCGAGGCCGCTACGAGAGCCCTGATGCGCATGGGGCAGAGAGCCGCAGTGGAAATCGTCGATCAATATGCGCATGTGCCGGAGCCGATGGCTCGCCGAGCGATGATCGGTGCATTACTTGGGATCGGATCATACTCACCTCGCGCACTCGAACTTCTGGCGCAAATACTAGCTGAAACAGAGGACGACGAAATGGCCACGTATGTTGCCATGGGATTCTGTGCCGCCCGCTCAAATGCGGCACCGGCCATCCCGGTCCTTGTGACGTGCATTATGGCAGGCCGTCCGAAAGAAGTATTACGCTGGATCGAGGGAGCCATCGAAGCCATCGGACCGGATGCGATCGACGCACTGCGGCAGGCCGTGACCACAAGTAATGGAGTAAGCAAGCAAAGGCTGCTAGAAACTTTGGCTCGGCTTAGCGCGGTTGATGATGGTCGGTTTAAGGAGTTTGAGGAATTTAACGAGGATGAAACGCTGGAAATGTTTGTCCGCATTGCAGACCTGATGGGAAAGAATGGCCGGATTGGGTACCGGCGCATGGAGAAGATATTTGAAAAGGAATGGCAGACGGTTCGCTTTCCTATTTCCGCGACGCGCCTAGGGAAAGGGGTTGCGCGGCTTGAAAAAGTTTTCAGAGTGCAACTGATTGACCGATCAGAAGGAAAGCAGCGGGGGCTGGGCAGAGATGCATCGGAATTCGTTGCGAGAATTCAAGACTACCTCAGGATCAAGCAGCAGCGCCTTGGAGCGTAAGGCTTGACATACACGATACGGCGTGGCTTGGTTTGCAACTGAGCCACGGATATGAAACCTGACAATTCTCTTCCGGGTCAATTCGATCTAAGCAAGATCGAGTTTCCGACAGATCGACTAACGGTTGGCGAGCTTCGCAAACGCCAGCCCAGGCTGTTCGATTTGCTTATACATCGTTCGCATAACCTTAACAGCGTTCTTGTGACTGCAACGATGGCGGTCGAGCAAGAACTCGCATTCAAGGCGTTCGCTCGGGCAGCGGGTCTTCCGGATCCCGATCCGAATCTCGTTACGAGCCCGAGTGAACTTATGCGGATGCTAGACCAGGACTACCGGCGGCAGGGAATCAGCATGGGGTATCAGCAGACGAAGCAAATGGTTCGGGAGTTCGAAAAAGCTGCGGCCGCACAAGGCCGAGCTTCTCGCGGCGCGTCGCGCTAGCCTCGGCAAACAAACTCAGCAATTCGTTGTCCTGCTTAAAGCCGCGCCAATTTTTGGCGCAGTTTCCCTTCGCCTTCTTGCTTGCCATAGAAGTAACGAGGCGATTGGTCATGCGTTTGGCAGATCGCTTCAAGGCAAGCTTAGGCAGGAGATATGTCATGCAGAAAATAGCCATAGTGGTCGCTTGTTTCCTATACGTGATTTCGCCCATCGATCTTATTCCCGACTTTTTCATTGGGTTGGGTCAGGCTGATGATTTAGGGGCGGTGATACTGACCCTTCGGTACTTGTTCGCAAAGTGATCGCGCCTACCGCCGTGGATACGGATTAGCGAAAGGGCACTCCAATGGAAGAAAAAATGGTTCAGAGCATAGGAATCGAAAAGCTGGCATGCCGCCCGCAGGTGCGGGAACGGTTCGATGAGGAAGCGTTGGTCGGGCTTGCGCAGACCATCAAAGAAACGGGAATTCTGCAACCGCTGCTCGTGCGACGCACAGGGTCGGAGTTTGTCGTGCTGGAGGGCGAGCGTCGGCTGCGAGCCGCGAAAATGGCGGGGCTGACGGAAATCCCAGTCTTGATTGACGACCGGGAGTTGTCGGAAACGGAGATTGTGTACCGGCAAATCATCGTCAACTGTTCGCGGGAAGGCTTAGAGCCGCTGGAAAAGGCCAAGGCGATCCGCCACCTCATGCAGGAAGCGCGATGGTCGGCGGCTCAGACGGCGGTGAAACTGGGCATTTCCCCAGGCATGATGACGAAACTCCTCTCGCTGCTGAATCTTCCCGAATCGGTGCAGCAAAAGGTGGTAAGCGGTGCTCTGCCGCTCACGACCGCCTATGCGATTTCTCGCGAATCAGACCCTGAGAGTCAGCGGAAACTTGCTAATGAAGCATCTTGCGGCGGGCTGAGGCGCGAAGACGTGGTCCAGCTCACAAAGTCCCGCAAGGCTCATCGCCGTTCAGCGGGCAAGCCCCAGCGAACCACGACGCCACGCGAGCGCTTGAACATTCCCCTGGGGGGCGGAAGGTCGGTCGCGGTGGCTGGGCCGAGCCTCACAGTTTCCTCGATGATCGAATGGCTTGCCGATTTGCTCGAACGGCTGCGGGGAGTGCAAGAAAGAAACATCGAAGTGTCTGAGGCGGTCAAGCTTATTTCGGTAAAAAATTAACGGAGTCGAATCATGCTCGGAACACTGTTCGGACGCAAAACGCAATTAAAGAAAGAGCCGTGGAGTCTCAACGCCCACCTGCTATCGCTCGGCGACGATGAGTCGATCAGTCTGGGCCGTGCGATGTGCGGGACTTTCATTACCGGTCAGACCGGAAGCGGCAAGAGCACGTCGTCAGCGGCGCATTTGGCTGAAGCGATGCTTCGATCGGGATTTGGCGGGCTGGTTCTGAGCGTCAAGGACGAACGCGCGAACTGGGAGCGGTTGTGCCGCGAAACTGGCCGCCTCAATGACCTCGTCATTATCGATGCGAACTGCCATTGGCGGTTCAACCCAATCGATTACGAAGCGACGCGGAACGGTCGGGGCGGAGGCCTCACTGAGAACATCGTGCATCTGCTGATGACGCTTCTCGATACGGCTGGCCGTAACAACGCTCGGGGGGACGGACGGGAGGATTCCGCGTACTGGAGAAATTCCTGCAAACAACTTCTGCGGAATGCTTGTGACCTCTCCCTTGTAGCCAACGGGCGAGTGACGGTGCCTGAGCTCTATCAGATTGTCTTATCCGCGCCGACTTCGGCGCAGATGGTGCGGTCCGATGACTGGAGAAAAAGCTCCTACTGCTTCAAGACACTTACGGCGGCGGACAAGAGGCCAAAATCACAAAGCCAGGCCAGCGACTTCACCCTGGTCGCTGATTATTTTCTTGTTGAGTTTCCGTGCCTTAGCGACAAAACCAGGAGCGTTATCGTTTCAACTTTTACGTCGCTCGTCGATTGTCTGCTCCGTGGCACCCTCCGGGACCTGTTCTGCACCGACAGCACGATCACGCCGGAGGCCATTGAGAATGGAAAAATCATCCTGGTCGATCTGCCGGTGAAGGAATACGGGCAGATTGGATTGATGGCCAACATGCTTTGGAAGCTCTCTTTTCAAAAGTCGATCGAGCGCCGGGATGTCAAGAATAACCCGCGCCCTGTTTTCCTTTGGACGGACGAAGGGCACCATTTTCTGCACAACGAAGATTCGCTCTTTCAATCGACGTGCCGAAGTTCGCGGGTTGCTTCGGTGCTCATCACCCAGAATATTCCGAATCTCGACGTTGCGCTGGGCGGCGGAGATACAGGCCGGGCGGAAGCGGAAAGCCTCCTGGCCAATTTCGGAACACTCATTCTTCACTGCAACACCTGTCAGCGGACGAACGAATTCGCGTCTGGGTTGATCGGCCGATCGCTGCAATTTTTCAGTAATGGAAGTACGAGCAACCAATGTGACGACTGGCCGATGGCGGCGCTGGGTCTGGGAAACTCCGGGCAGACGAGCGGAGGATTCAGCGAGGCGTATGAGTACGAAGTCCAGCCGTCATTCTTTACATTGCTGCGCACTGGCGGGCCGAAGAATCGTTGGGAGGCCGACGCCGTGGTCATTAAGAGCGGGGAAACGTTTCGGAAGTCGGGCAGAATCTTTCTGCCCGTGACGTTCCGGCAAAAACTGTAGTTCTCGATTCATCGGGTTGATTGGAATAGCGGTCGTGGCCGTCGGCGCAAAAAGTGTGCGCATCGGTTGGGACACTGCGGGAGAAATGCCGTGGGTATGGATCAAGATCATGGCCCGTCGGGACCTGAGCGGCTGAAAACGGCCCTGGGGTGGGTCGCCTTCATGAGCGGTGCCTTGGCCATATCAGTCGAAGTTTTCCTTCACCGGAGCCGGAGCTTCGGTGAGCGTTATGTCGGCATGCAAGCGGCGGCCGTGATTGTGATCGTTCCACTCTATTCGATGTTCTGGGAGGGCTACGACCTGATGCCGCTGATGCGGTTCCTGGGAGCGTTCCTTCTCATGTGCTTCCTGGTGCGCCTGGGCGGCCTCGTCCGCCGTCGTCGGGACGGCCAGGGAGTTCACAGTCGATACACGGGTTACCCGCGCCTGATGCGCCTGATGCCCCGGGCGGACGAACGAAGGGTCAAGGGGGCTCTTGAACCCCTCCTCGTATTCTTCGCTGGCATTTTCGCGAGTCCCACGAGCGAGCCGCTCGGCGGGTACCTAATCCTGACCTCGGTCGGTTTGGCCGTCTCGGTACAGCTCAGTGTCGGATACGAACGGCAACGCGTAATCGATATGAATGACGCCTATTTGGAACAGCGGTACGTCGCGGAGCGGTTCCGCGAGATGCGTCGTAACTAAATGCAATGAACCTTAAAGCGAAAGGAGTTCGAGATGAGTAACGAGAATGATGAACCTCAACCAAAGATAGGGTCCGGCCACTTGTCTGCGATGGCCCGGCAGGGATTGCGGGAATTGCGGGCCGCTTTTTACCCCGAATCAAATATCGCGCAGCCGCCGGTGTACGGAATCGCGGGTGAGCTCACTCCCGGAGAGATTCGGGATGCTCGGGAACCTAACGTGCGCGACGCGGATGAAGAAAAGGGTTCGGTACTTGAGGAAAAACTGCGACAGGCGGAAGCTCGCGACAACGACATACGAGATTCTAAAGAGTTGGAAAAGGAGTGATTCCATGTTTTCATGGATAGTTTGGCTGACTTATCAGGTGGCTGCGACCGCTGCCTTCTTCGTCTGGTACGCCAAGAAACACCCGGACGAAGCCAGGAAGATGTTAATGAAGTGGCGGAATCTTCTCTGAAGATTTGCCAATCGGTCGGTCGGTTTGTGAAGGCGCTGCAACGGGGAGCGCTCACGGTCGCGCAAAATCTTGCGAGTCTCTATTGCTCTCGCAGGGATCGAGGTCAACAATGAATCGGAAGCTATCGATAGCGGAAATTATCCAGGCAGTTGATGCCTCATTGCCGCCGATCTTGACACCGGAGGAAGCGGCTGGCCTCCTACGGCTCAAGGTGTCTACACTCTACAGGCACGCCAGCGAAGGCCGTTACGGATCGGCTATTAAGCGGGGCAAGCCCCTTCGCTTCTGGCGTGACCGACTGGTTCAGGAGTTCATGCGGTGAAAATGGCCGAAGTCAATCAAGCCATCAAAGGTCATTGTTTCATTGGGCGTCCATTCTCGCGAATCCACGCCTCAAATTGTTCGACACTTATGCCAAAATATGGCGTCGGCCCTTTTGCGTTTTTTGGCTTCCACATGACCGTGGAGGGCTTAATTCGGATGGTACCGAAAACACCGCCGTCGTCTTCAATTATTTCTTCGACAAAGGCAACCGAGACAAATCGTTTTCGATTACGTTCTGACATACAGTTTTCCTCAATGTCCAACTGGCCGCTGCATTCTGCGGGAGCCGTCGCAGAGAACTCTGGAGGACTAGCATACAGCGCCTAGCATAACGGACAAATGTAGGGAACACATCCTCGGCTCAGGTTTTGAAGGATGGTGGGAGAATAGACAACCGTCACTTGCTCTTGGCGAATGGAGATAACCAATGAAACTTATCGAACGCGAGAGAGTCGATGGGACCCAGGTCACGATTGGACAAAGGGTCACTTACGTTGGGGGTGTCCAGAAAGCGGGCCGTCGTTACGCCGCCGAATATCGTGACGCCGATGGGAAGCAAGTCACCGAAGGGCTGGGCACCACGAACAAGGCTCAAGCGCGACGAATGGCGATTGAGATTCAGCAACGCCTGGATAGCGGTTTGGAAAAAGCCCCCGAAGCGACGATCACTGTCGATGACCTGGCCGACCGGTACTTTGACGCAGTGAAGGCCAAGGATGTCGCTCCGAAGACCGAATGGAAGTACCGGGCAGACCTTGCCAAACTGAAGGAATATTGCACGGAGACTGGCATTACACTCGCCCGGCGTTTCTCGGCCGACGATCTGTACCGCTTCCGCCAGTGGTTAATCAAAAAAGAGTATGCCGCAAAAACCGTCGAGGCCGTGCTGGTGCTCACGAAACAAGTCTTCAAATGGGGATGGCGTCAGTCGGTCTTGCGTGACTACCGGTTGGCGTCAGTCTCGTTGCCAAAGGCCAAGGCACGACCTCAGCCGTGCTTCTCAACGGCACAGGTTGAAGGCCTGATTGCCGCTGCCGACGGCGAAGATAAAACTGCATTCGCCATGATGGGCTACGCCGGTCTTCGCATCGGCGAAGTTGAGCAGCTCCAATGGGAGGATGTCCGGCTCAGAGGCGGCAAGCCCGTGATGTTCCATATTCGCCGAGGAGGATCGGCGGGGACGACGAAGGACAAAGACGAACGCTTCGTGCCGGTGCATCCGCGAATTGCGGATTTGCTCGGTGCGGCCAAGAAAAGCAGTCTCGTGTTTAAGGCGATCCGTGAGCGAACCTTGCTCGCTAGGCTCAAAGATTTGTGCAAGGCGTGTGGTTTCGACAAGGCGGAGGAATTCAAACTCCACTCGTTCCGCCACCACTTCGCGAGCCTTTGTGCGAATCATGGCGTCGCCCATCGTAAGGCTCTGGCGTGGCTCGGGCACTCGTCCTCAGACATGCTCGACCTCTACTATCACCTTCACGATGACGACAGCCAGCAAGCAATGCTGGCGCTCGCCGCCGGAGCGGAATCGATGTCGATTCCTTGTGCCGCAAAATCTGATTTTGAGGGCAGTTTGAGGGCAGTCGGGGGGTCAAAAATCGAGAAACTCTTGCAAGTGCAAGAGTTTCAAGAGCTTGTGAACTGCCTAGAAAAAGAATCGGAGAGGGGGGGATTCGAACCCCCGGTACCCTTTCGAGCACACTGGTTTTCGAAACCAGCCCCATCAGCCACTCGGGCACCTCTCCAAAAAATGACTCAATACGCCGGCACGCCCGGCTGGGCAACGTTGGGAGGGGCTTTTCTACCCGTGGCGGGCGCAACCTGCAAGCATTAGGCCGTGGGCGGTTGAGGGCGTCTCTTTTTGAAACACTCGTTCGATGCAGTCACGAAGTTTGTACTCTTGTTCGCGCACAGCACCCTCTTTACGATAGTGGAACGAATTCAGGGAGGTCTTATGCGATCATTCTTGCGAATTGTGCCGGCCCTTGGGGTGTTGCTCATTCCTGGGTGGATTTGTTGGGCGGTCCAGGGCACGCCCCCAAAGCAGCCAACCGAGCAGGTGGACCAGATACTGACGGCCCTCCAAAAGCGCAGCGACGGGCTGAAAGACATCCGCTGCGGCGTGGCATTTACGGATGAGGATCGCATCAACCGGACCACGAACAAAAAAACCGGGCAGATTGTGCTGGCCGTGGCGAAGCCCAACGCCCACTTCCTTGTGCATTTCGAGAAGACCGAAATTGACGGTGTTCGATACAAACAGGAGTGGTATCTGTTTGACGGTGTCTGGTTCCATCAGGCAGTCGAGCGGCTCGAGCAAGTGACGCGGCAAAAGATCGCCGGTACCGGTCAGGAAATAGATCTGTTTGATATTGAGAAGGCCCCCTTCCCCATGCCGTTTGGTCAAAAGAAGGAAAACATTCTCAGGAACTTTGACGTACACCTGGCCGAACCGACCGGCAACGATCCGCCCGACACCGACCATCTCATCTGCAATCCCAAACCCACGAGCCGGCTTTCGAAACGATACGATCAACTCGATCTTTATGTACATCGCACACTGAACCTTCCCAAGCGTATCATTGTCACGAAGAACAACGGGATGGAGATCAGTACGGCGGAGTTTCCTGACCTCTCAGAAACATCGCTCAATACGGGAGTGGATCGCAAGGACTTTGAAAAACCAGCGGCGTGGGCCAAATACAAGGACGTGGTCGAAGACATTGTGCCGGTGGATACTCAAGCTCCCTGACAGGCGATTTCGGAGTGGTCTGTGCGGAAACCAGCGGTTCTTGTCACCGGTGCAAGCGGCGAAGTCGGGTACGGCCTGATCGAACGCCTGCCGAAGTCGAGCGATTTACAGATTATTGCGCTGGACCTGAAGGAGTTGCCGCAGGCGATTCGAGAGCGATGCTCGGCGTCGATTGTCGGCGACATTCTCGATCCAAATCTGCTCCAGCGGCTGGTCACGGAATTCGAGATTCACGCCATCTACCACCTGGCAGCACTGCTCAGCACACGGGCTGAATACACCCCGGAAACCGCTCACCGCGTCAATGTCGAAGGCACGCTCAATCTCCTGAAATTTGCCCATGAGCAGGCTCGCTGGCACGGCCATACGGTCAAGTTTGTCTTTCCCAGTTCGATCGCGGTGTACGGACTTCCTTCGATCGAAGTGAAGGAAAAGGCCGGAAAAATTCGCGAAACCGATTGGGTCTTTCCGATCACCATGTACGGCTGCAACAAGGCCTACTGCGAACACCTGGGGCGATACTATTCCCTCCACTACCGTCAGCTTGCCGCTGAGGCCGGACCCAGCGGAGTGGATTTTCGATCGGTGCGTTTTCCCGGCTTGATCAGCGCCGTCACCATGCCCACAGGTGGCACGAGCGACTATGCGGTGGAGATGATTCATGCGGCCGCACAGGACAAGCCGTATGCTTGTTTTGTGTCGCAGCATGCGCGAATTCCGTTCATGGTGATGCCTGACGCGATTGAGGCATTGCTGCGCCTTGCGAGTGTGCCGTCGGAGAAGTTGACACAGCGGGTGTACAACATCGGGGCTTTCAGTTTAACTGCGGCGGAATTGCGTCTCCGCGTGCTGGCAGCATTTCCGCGAGCGGACATCACCTATGTACCGGAGCCTGCACGAGCGGCGATCGTGGATAGCTGGCCCGCCGACGTGGACGACTCTCCCGCACGTCGCGATTGGAACTGGAAACCCAAATTCGAAGTCGATCGGGCGTTCACGGAATACCTCATCCCCGAGATTACGAAGCACTACCGCGAAAAATAACTTCGTCCGACTGCGACCTTCCTGACGTATCTGCGGATCGCTTATTCCGAAAAATGTGCGGATCATCCCCTTGGCTCCGTTAACGCATAGAATGTTCCACGATGATCTGGATTGTGCTCGTGTTGCTGCTTACCCTCTCCGCCGTCGTTTCGGCATCGGAGACTTCCCTGTTCAGCCTTCCGCCCAAAACGCTCCGGGAATTTGAGCGATCCGGAGGGCTGCACCGCCGGGCGGTCCGAATGATGCGCGAACCGCACAATGTCCTGATGACGGTGCTGCTGGCCAACACGTTCAGCAACCTCGGCTTGTACGTTGTCTCCTTCGTCGCCCTGGAAAAGCTGGGCCATACGTATCCGGGCTTTGCGGCAGCGGCCGGAATCGGTGTATTGCTTACGGTGATCGTATTTGGGGAGTTGCTCCCCAAGGGCTTGGCGCTGGCCAATGCGCGCCGTGTGGCCCCCTTCGGCGCAGGCCTGCTATGGATTCTTGGCATTGTCTTCCTGCCCGTTCAGTGGATTCTCACGGTTCTTCTGGTCAATCCCATTACCCGACTGTTTTCTCCGGCCCACCCGATGTCGCCAACCGTGACGACGGAAGAACTGCGACTTCTTGTTGAACATTCCGCGCGGCACGGGCACCTGGACTCTGCCGAAAACGAAATGCTCCAGGCGATTGTGGGTCTTACGGACGCATCGGTGCGCGACATCATGACTCCGCGAGTGGACATTGAGGGCGTGCCTCTTACCGAGCAGCCTGCCAAGGTTCGAGCGAGGATATTGGCCGCCAAGAAGCGCATCTTTCCCGCGTGCGGCAAGGACCTCGACGATATTCGCGGTGTGTTGCATGCGCGCGACGTGCTGCTTTCCCCGCACACTCCCTGGCGAAGCCTGCTGCGGCTTGTTCATTTCGTGCCCGAGCAAATCAATCTTTCGCAATTGATGCGTCATTTCCGGGAGAACCGGTCCCACTTTGCGATTGTCGTGGATGAATACGGCGGCACGGCGGGACTGGTGACCAGCGAGGACGCAGTGGAGTGGATTGTCGGCGACCTTCCTGATGAAGACGCCGCCACCCGGACGCCACCCATGGAGCGGATCGACGAGAACACCTATCTGGTGGCCGGCGACCTGAGCATCCGTGAATGGGCGGATCGATTTGGCGTGCAGGAGATCGACGGACAGATTGACACCGTCGGCGGGCTCATTCTCTCCCGGCTTGGACGGTTGCCGCACGTGGGCGACAAGATCAAGCTCCGCAATCTGACTCTCACCGTCGAAAACATGAAGCGCCGTCGGGTCGAGCGCGTGCGACTTGAGCGCGATCCCCTGGAGGTCGAAGTCGTGGGGGCCAACATATGACGATCGAATGGATCTCCATGCTGGCGTTCATCGCCTTGACGCTCTTTCTGGCCGGCCTGTTTGCCGGGTCGGAAACGGGGTTTTACTGTCTCAATCGACTTCGTGTGTTTCTCGGCGTGCAACAGGGAAATCGCCGTGCCGCGCGAATCGCCCGGCTGATCGAAGACGAGCAGGGCACGCTGGCTGGTACGCTGGCGGGAACCAACATCATGCACTATCTGCTGACCAGCGCAGTGGCCTTCACGTTCACTTCGCTCGTGGGACTCCCTCCAGCCGTCGCCGAGCTTTATACGCTGATCGTTCTGACGCCCGTGGTCTTCGTGTTTGCCGAAGTTGTTCCCAAGAACGTCTTTCAGCGTTATGCCGATTCGCTCATGCCCAGATTCAGCTGGCTGCTCTACGTAGCCAACCGCACGTTTCGCGTGTTGGGCCTGGTGTGGTTGATGAAGAAGCTGACTGCGCTGGCGGCGCGATGGACGGGGGCGCCGGAAGTCGAGCCGCTTACGGGTGGGCCCAAACGGTACATCGCCTCGCTTCTTCAGGAGGCCCTTTCGCAGCGGCATCTGGGGGAGGATCAATCTGAGTTGATCGAGCGGGTCGTGAAACTTTCCGACACGCCGGTGCGCTTTGTGATGGTTCCTCAGCAGAGGGTGGTGATGATTTCGGCTGATGCCGACAGGGAGCGCTTCATGCGCATGGCACGATCCACTGAGCACGCCCGCGTACTCGTGTACAGTGTTCGACGGACGCAGATCATCGGGTTGGTGAAAATCGACGAGTTGTTGCGCGACACGACCTGGCTGCGGGTGGGCGATCGAGCGGTTCCCGTGCTGCAACTGCGACCATTCGAAACAGTGGCCAACGCCATGGCGCGCATGCAGCGGATGCAAAAAGAGGTGGCCATTGTCACCGGATTCGGCGGCGGGTTACTGGGGATGGTGACTTTGCGGGATTTGCTCGATGAAGTTGTGGGGGAAATTCCGTGAAAGAGGGGGATCGAATGGGGACGGTCAATCTCAGCGCCCGATGGGGCCTTCGATCACATGCCAAAGAATTCTGGCATTGGACGACGTGCATGCGGCCACATGACCGGCATAGGCGAAATGCTCGACGGTGAACTCTCGTTGTTGATAGGTCAATACAAACCGACCGTGAGGGTCGATGCGTGAGAGTCGACAGGCCTTAAGCCCGCCAATGCCCTTGCTTTTGGCCTTCAGGGCCGCTTCCTTTGCCGTCCACATCCTGAAAAATGCACTCCAATCCACGTTTGCGGGTTCGTCCGCAGCATTTTCTTGTGGGGGCGTTTCTTTGGCCGGTGCCTGATTGCTCTGCCGCGCTTTTCCTTGAATTTTCATCAGGTCCCATTCCTCCTGCGACGCGACAGCCGGCGAAAGGTCCCGGCCACGCGGCGTGATCGATTCAATATCGATGCCCACGGCTACGGGTGAGATTACAGCCGCGGCAAATCGCGGCTTGTGCGAGATGGACCAATGAAATCGGTCGCGAGGCAGCGGCACGCGATCGGGCGTGAAGGGCCACGGACCGGCGGGTGCTCCGCTGAGCTTAGCACTGTGATCCAGCGCGATACGGGCAAACTCGCGCTGCCGTTCAATAAATTGCGGCCCGACAAGGCCGGGGCGATGCGGAATACGGATCATTACCGGATGAATCACCATCTTGCTTACGGTTTGTCGGTCGGCCAGATTCCTCCGAGCGCATGTTTGACCACGTCGGCGTCGAAATAATTCGTTCCCATGCCCGCGTCCACGACCACGCATTGCGCGTTGACCCCGCTGGATCGCTCACTCAGAAGGAAAAGTGCCGCATTGGCCACCTCCTCGGTGGTCAGCCCGCTCTTGCGCGGAATCACCTGCTCAGCGAACAGGTAATTCTCCGCGTAGCCGGGAATTCCCGCCGACGCGCTGGTCTTGAGCAGGCCGGCCGCGACCGCGTTGAATCGCACGTGCGAAAAACGGCTGAACGACTTGGCCAGGAATGCGACCGACGAGTCCAGCGCGGCCTTGGCGGGAGCCATGTATCCATAACTCTCGACTGCCATGCGCGTCGTTGAAATGGAAATCGTCACGGCGCTGGCCTTCGGGTCGAAGATTTCCTTGAAGGCATTGGCCAGTGCGATGAAGGAGTAACAACTGATC
This sequence comes from uncultured Phycisphaera sp., assembly GCA_964501365.1. Taxonomy (GTDB): domain Bacteria; phylum Planctomycetota; class Phycisphaerae; order UBA1845; family UBA1845; genus CAZAMB01. The sequence goes on from CAZCST010000038.1 coordinate 35,637, forward strand.
GAGACACAGCGGAGAAAGTCCTTCCGCGCGACCTCGTGAAACTTGCCGGAGAAATCTTCATAGTCGGCATAAGCGATCGAGTGCAGCAGTCCGTGAACGACCGGATGCCTTTCCCGGATGGTCCTCGCCAGCGATGAAATCTGCTGATCGTGCTCGACATCGCAAACGTACACTTCACAATTGGGTAACAGCTTTCGCACCGCGTCGCGCCGCGCCTCCGATCGCACGCTTGCCACGACCGTAGCGCCCTCTTCCAAGAGCAGCTGCGCGACGTGATAGGCCACGCTTCGCTTGTTGGCGATGCCCAATACGACGATGACCTTGCCGCCAAGATGAAGGAAACTCACGGCGACGGCTCCTGCCGAAGGGCCAGCATGCAGGCAAACGTCACCCGCAGCGCGTGCCGATCGTTGGCGCTGAGCCGGCCGGTCAGAAAATATGCGCCGTCAAGTTCTTCGTCGATGGTCACTTCTGCGGTCAGCGTGTCTCCCGGGCGGACGATGTGCTTGAAGCGGGCATCCGCAATCCGCGTCAGCACGGGAATGCCCTGCGAAGCTCGCTCTTTTCCAACCAAATGCGCAATCAGCAGCGCGCCGGACTGGAAGCAGCACTCGCAAAGCAGCACTCCCGGCATTACCGGCTCGCCGGGATAGTGCCCACGAAAAAAATCGGCTTCCGGGTCGGCGTACGACCGTGTGATGATCCGCCTGGGGCCCATTTCGAGAATCTCGTTAACGAATAGAAAAGGGGGGCGATGGGGAATGGCCGCAAGTACGGCGGGACTGGCGGTCATGTGGAAACCGTCTCCGCAGGTTGCACTGTCTCGGCCGACGCATCCAGACAATCAAGCTGTGGCCCGCTCCCATGATTACGTCTGGCGGCCATGCTTCCCAAGAATGTTTCCAATTCGTTCGCCACGATCACCCCGTAATTGATCGCGCCAAGCCAGCCGGACATGATGATGCCCACCGATCCCGCGTGATAGAGTCCGGCGATCTGCTTTGGCAGGTCCATGCTCACGGCGAGACCCTCGAATTTCGTTCCGAACGTCGCCCCCATCGTTTGCATCGTGTAACGATGAAATGTTTTCGGGGTCGAGGCTTCGATGTGTTCGAGCTTGCTGCGAATGTCCGGCAGGTATTTTTCCAGGGCCCGGAGAGTCGATTCAATCAGATGCTGCTTTTCGATTTCGTACTCCGCGTCCGACAGTCCGGCCCAATCCGACCAATTTGCGTTCGTGGATGACACTACGGCATAGCGATCAGAGCCCGGCCGAATATCCGGATAGTACATCGAGAACGTGCGACTTGTGATGTCCTTCGCGCAAAGCCGGACGGAATCGAATTCGGGGTCCACTGACGTGAACAGCAAATCGCCGATGTTTTCAATTCGTTCCCCGCGCCTTAGTCCCATGTAGACCTGGCAACTGCTGTTGTTGAGCCGCACGGCACGGGCCGACGCCGCATAATCCTTGCTGAAATGCTCGTACCCCACGAGCTTCTCAATCGTTGCTTTGAGGTTCGCGTTGGAAAGCACCGCCCCGCAGTGAATGGTGTGCCCGTTGGCCTGCACTCCGCAAACGCGGCCGACCTCGACAAGAATGCGATCCACGCAGACGCTGTGACGGATATCCACGCCATTGCTCTTCAGTTCGGCCTTCATCATGCGGATGAGCTTGTCCGTGCCGCCCTGAAAAATGTAGACGCCCTTGCTCATGAAGTTCGAAAAGACAATGCCATAGGTGATCGCAGGGTCGTCGAGCGTGGAGCCGTTGGCGTAGGCGATCGGCTCCATGAGCAGCCGCCACACGTCGGTGCGGCCCGGGAAAAACTGTTCGAACAACTCGCGCGTGGTCATCGACTGATCGTCATAGAAGTCCATGGCACGAGCGGTATCGAAGAACCGTTCGACTGTTTCATGCGGAACGCCGAATCGTTCGGAGAGAATTCGCGTGAAGTCCTCGCGGTCGAATGTCGTTTCCAGTTGGAACTGTGGATTGTCAAAGCGGATGCCCTTGAGCTGGACAATGGAGTCGGCGATTTCGCGTGTCCAGTACTTCCGGCAGCTCTTGATCATCCCGATGGGAAAGCCGTGCAGCGAAATGTCGAAGATGTGGCCGTTCTTTCGCCGGAACCAGGTCGCCATCCCGCCGAAGTTGTAATGCTGTTCGAGCAGCAGGACCGACCGGCCGCACTTGGCCAGATAGTTTGCCGCGGTCAATCCGGCCAGACCGGAACCGATGACGATGACGTCGTAGTACCCCCGTGCACCTTTTAGCTTATCGCTGGCCATCTTTTTCCACATGCACGACGTTGAAGGTCATTCCTTTCCAAGCACGTGCATATTCGCCATCGTGATTCCACTGAGCATCGCGCCAACGATGCCCAGATACCCCTGGTCCGTGCCGCAGATATACAAATTGTCCAAGTGCGTCCGGCCGTCGCGGCGCTTGCGCGGCGAACCGTACACGGCTCCGTTTGCGTGCCCGGTATAATAGTGGATCGTGCGCGGAGTGAACATATCGCAGAAGGTCACATGCTGGCGGAATTCCGGCAGAAAACGCTCCCCAACGGTCATGAATGCCTGGCGATATTTCGCCTTCGCAGCAGCGTATTCCCCGTCATTCCAAGTCATCCACGGTTTGTAATCGGCCAGCCACGTCAGCCGAAACACCCCCTCCTCCATGTCGTCGTGACCTTCGTAATTGTTCGGGCAGCAAGCGATCCCGCTGCGCAAATCCACCGGCTCGCTCGGTCGCGCGTACGTGAATTCGTCCCGGTCATTGTAGAAAACGATGGTGGACTTGTGCCCCAGATGTGCCGGAGGTCGATCCAGAACGGCTATGGTTTCCACGAAGGAAAGTTGCCCCGGTTCACCGGGTTGTTTTTGAGCCTGCTTGCCTTGTTGTCTCGTTGCCTCGTTGCTTTGCTGCCTTTCGAGGATGTTCAGCGTTTCCTCATATCCCGCCGACGAGAGAATCACCGGAGCCGCAAGGAGCTCGCCGGATTCCAGCATTACTCCGGTGGCACGTGCGCCGTCGTGATGGATGGACCGCACGCCGCAGCGCATTCTGATTTCCCCGCCGTGTTCGCGGAATTTTCGGACCAATGTCTTGATAATCGTGCGGACACCGGCACGAGGCCGGGCGAAACCCTCCATGAAAATGCTCTTGAACAGCGTGACGAACTGCGTGAAATCCATATCGTGCTCCTCTGCGCTGCCATAGAACATCAGCGGGCAAAGGATCATTTCGATCAGCGTCGGATCGCACAGCATTTCGCGGAGAATCGGACGAGTGGCCATGTGCGGCATATCAAGCCGCCCGTCGTCATGCTCCCTGACCCGTTGAACAAGCTGCTGGAACCGATCGGATTCTTTCGGAAACACTTGTGCAATTTCTTCCGACAGAATAGAAATGTCGTTCGTGAATCGCAGGGTGCGACCGGGAAATCGGACTTCGGAAAAGCTCTGCTCGTGAAGGTCGAAGTCTTCGCGCGTAAGGCGGAGTTGTCGCAACAATTTGTTCAGCGGCCCGCCCGTGCGGCCCGGCGGCACGTAATTCGTGACCGCGTGTAGACCCACATCGAACTCGCGCCCGCCCAGTTTGTAATATGAGTTCAACCCGCCAAACGCGTAATGCTTTTCGAGTATGCAGACGCGCCTGCCGAAGTAGGCCAGCCGAATCCCCGCCGCCAGCCCCGACATGCCCGCGCCAATGATGATGACGTCATAATCCACAGCCGGAAAGCATAACCGAAGCGAGCCGCGAACTTGAGTTCGCTGGTACGTCTAGGAAAAGGCGCCCCTTCGCCGCCATCACTCCCCCGGTTTTACCAGTCCCGGCTCAACCCAATCAAACCTGTCCTGGATGTCTCCGTTCAGCCCGAAATCCACCACCAGTTCCAACCGATGCGCCTCCGCGACATCGACGCGCACAGGCCCGTGGAGAACACCCGGCACCACGTCGTTCCGCTCAAATCGTTGCCGGCCGTCAACAAGCACGATCGCATTTACACTGGCGCCGCGACCGCTGTCGTCATCCATTCCAAAAGACGTCACAAATTCCTTGTACGTCCCATCCAACTCATACGTCAGGACGGACTTGCTGTGTACGCCGATGCCACGCTCGAATCGTACGCCGGCCACTCGGAGTGGCCCACCCAGCACATTGCGATCCAAAGCATGCTTCCATTCCAGGGAAAGCATCGGCGTGTGCTCGGCACGCGCCGGGCTCATGGCCGACAACCATGTCCAGCGGCCCCCCTCAAAGGCGATGGACGCAATCCGATCACCGGGCGGTTCAACCATTTCTCCGCCTTCGATCCTGGCTCTCGCTTTGTCTCCGTTCCATTCCAACTCAGCGACGGTCAGCCGCTGTCCGTCTACGAGTGAGACGATGGCCTGGCGTACTTGGCGCACGCGCGCCGGAGGATGAACCAGCTTTGCGGCCACGGCCAGCCGGAGCGGAATCGTACTGACCTCATCGCCCACCTCCATCCGCAATCCTTCCCGATCCACGCCAGTAACGAACCCCCGGACCACGTCACCATTGGTCAGGAGCAATCGGTCGTCGGTCGCTTCGTTCTGTCGCCGAAACCAACGCAGAGAATCGGAATAAGCCGGCAATTCCGCATTGGAAAAAAGGATGAGTGTCAACCGCTCCATGGAAAGGGTGAGCTGGCCCCAGGCTTCTGTTTCCACCGCAATCGACTCCGATTTGCTTTGACCAAGGCGGCCAAAAATGCGATCGCCTCCCACCAATTCCAACGCTACTTCATCGCGTCCGAGGGATGGTCCCGCCACCGCATCAACCGATGGAGTTCCGAAGTCGGTTCGGGAAATGGAAATGAGGTCCCGGGTGTCGATTTGCCGCTGCTCACCCTCGACGTTAAGTCGCAGTCCGCCCTCCAGTGAAAGGGAAATCAACGTTCCTTCCAGATGGGATTCGGTGATGGTACGGACGCGAAGGGGAACTCTGGCGTCAGGCAGTGGCTGCAAAGCAAGCGCAGGTAACGCCCACAGTAACGGAATCAACACCGCGGGATTGACCGAGCTTTTGCGGCTTACGCTCACAATGGCGCTAGTGTGTTTCGGGCAGTACCAATCGCTGGCCCGGCTGCAACGCCGTCGGATCGCCCTTCACCGTGGCTGTGTTCAAGGCCAGCAATTCCTTCCAGCGTGATGCATTGCCCAATTGGGACTTGGCAATGCTATAGAAGCTATCGCCCGCCTTGACGGTGTACATCTTGCTTCCGGTGGCTGATGGCTTCTCCCCGGGCTTGGCCGCCGAAGTTGGTGTTCCACTCGCTGTTTTTGCATCCACATCGGCCGGAAGCGGCGGGATATTAACCACTGTTCCTACTTTGAGTTGCTTTGGATCGCCCAGTTTGGGATTCGCGTCGGCGAGGACCTTCGCGTACTTCGAATCACCGTAATACGCCTGAGCGAGAGAAGCCAGGCTGTCGCCGACCTGCACCTTGTGCGTATCCATGGCGGCGTCGGCGGGGCCGGTCTTTCTGGCTGTGCCTGGTTCCGTCTTGGGGGCTGAGGCTGAACGAATGCCCGGTGGCAGAGCATTGCCCGAGGCTGGGGCTACCGTCGGCGGAGTCGAAGCAGGTGTGGGTGTTGGCGAAGTTGTAGCAGGGACCGAGGATGGCGACCCCGCCGGTGCACTGTTTGTCGGATTGGATGGTGCGTTGGCAAGGGGGGTCATGCCCGTTGGTCGGTTGGGGAGCGGTGCGGCTGGTGTAGCTGTATTGGGAATTCCCGTCAGACCAATTGGCCCGGCAGGGGTCGGCGAAACCGTACGTTCTGCAACGGCTGACGGGTTTGGATTGTAAGTTGTTACTGGAGAAGGAGTTGCAATCGCCGGCTTTTCCGCCACGGGGTTGGTGGGTGCGTTTGGATTCGCGGCAACTGAGGGCGCTGACGGATCAGGAATTACTGGCGCCGGAGTCGGACTCGTTGGCCGCGGGAGGATCGGCTTGGTAGCGCCATCAGTATTGCCGGCTACTTGCGGCATTACCACCGGCTTATTGATTGGCGGAGCGGTAACCGGAGCTGCCGTCCGGGGTGGAACATTCGCCGCGTTGCCTGCCGGATTGGGCTTGACCACGGGGCGATTGGTATTCGTAGCCGGATTCTTTGGTGTGATCGTCGGCTTGCCAGGCTGGGTCTTGCTGTCGGCTCCCGCAGTCTTGTCGGCCAGCGAAATCGGCGCCTGCTTTTCGCCGCGGAACATGAAGTACCCGCCGGCCGCCAGCACCATTACCAACGCAAATGCAACTCCGAGTTTCACATCCGTGCGCATGTCCGACTCCTTCCCGATTTGCAGGCTGATTGTTTCTTGTTCTTGGCTCGCAGCGGTGAAAACCGTCACCCAAACGCGAGGACATGCAATCTAACTCGCTTCGATATTTTGTCAATGCAAAACTGCGCCCATGTTGGCCGTTGTGCCCCTACTTTTTTCAAGCGTATTGTGTTTGACGGGGAATCGCGGCGACCATGCAAGGCGGTGGATACGGCTACCCAACCCTCGATCTTCGTCTCCGCTGGGAAAAATAAGACTGATGCGCGGCGAAATCGCCGGCCATGAGCCGGCATCATTGGTTAGCTGGTATCGATAATTGACTTGTACGTCGCCCACGCCGCTATCGTGCTCTTCGTGATCCGGATCCAGGAACGAGTAGGGAATCGTGTAAGAAAACTGATGGGTTTGCGAGAATACCGGCCACTCCTGCGTGAAGCTGAAATTCCATTCCCGATCGTTCGCAGCGCCGCGATCGAATTTTGAGTACATGCCCGTGAAAATGTGCTGCACGACGCCCGCCTCCTGGTTGTAGGCTTCCTCGATCAGGAAGGAATTGTCCCGGATTCCGTCGATCGGGGCTTTGGTGGTCGTATTGGCAGAAAAATGATCCTCTTTTCGTACAGAGGAGGCCTCTGATTCCTGTTGAGCCGGGGCTGGCGGCGACAACAGCGACAGGAAAATACAAAACGCCGGCAACCACCTGGATCGAATCATAAATGAGACACCGCTAATAAAATAATTAGCTTAGACTAACTATTATTTTTGCCATGTCAAGAGATTCCTTGGAATGGTTTCGACACCGCCTGGCTGATAGGGAAGCAAAATTAGGCTAGACGAAGTTTATACTTGCATCAGCCTATCTGCCGATGTATAGTGACCGAACTTACGGAGTCCAGGCAGGTTGAAAATCGGTCATTATGCGGCCTACTGAAAAATCGATATCGGGGAGTGCGTTGGCTACAGGTTCTTCTCGGGCCAATTTCAAGCCCATTGCAGCATTGGACTCGAGTGCCGAAGTGTCGCATTCGCAAGCCGAACCGGGGTGGCGCAAACGCAACCACACTCCGTCCCTGCCCGAAGTGTTTTCTTCGATTCGCGTTTCACAGTCCGCATCGCGCTGGCGAAAAATTGTCGCCTTTACCGGCCCGGGCCTCATGGTTGCGGTGGGCTACATGGACCCCGGCAACTGGGCGACCGATCTGGCCGGCGGGGCGAAATTCGGCTACACGCTGCTTTCCGTCATCCTCATTTCCAACTTCATGGCCATTCTTCTTCAGCACTTGTCCCTGAAGCTTGGAATCGTGACAGGACGGGATCTCGCCCAAGCCTGCCGCGATCACTACTCGCGCCCGACAGCGATCGTTCTGTGGTTGCTGTGCGAGGTCGCCATCGCGGCCTGTGACCTGGCCGAGGTCATCGGCTCGGCCATCGCCATGAATCTGCTCTTCGGAATTCCCATCGTCGTCGGTGTTGTCATTACCGCCGCTGACGTGCTCATCGTGCTCTTCCTCCAGCATAAGGGTTTCCGCATCCTGGAATGTGTGGTCGCCACCCTGATCCTCACCATTGGCGCGTGCTTCGCTTACAACCTCGTGCTCGCACATCCTCCGTTGAATGCGATGCTGGGCGGTTTGATCCCGCGATCTCAAATCGTTTTCAATCCTGAAATGCTCTATATCGCCATCGGCATCCTTGGCGCAACCGTGATGCCGCACAACTTATACCTCCATTCCAGCATCGTGCAGACTCGCGCCTTTGCGCGAGATGACGAAGGCAAGGCCATGGCCATTCGCTATGCCACGTTGGATTCAACCACGGCCTTGCTCGGCGCGTTTTTCATCAACGCGGCGATTCTCATTCTGGCTGCCGTCGCCTTTCACGGTACGGAGCACGAAAGCGTCGCCGACATCAAAGATGCCTACAAACTGCTGTCGCCGGTCCTGGGCATTCCGCTGGCGAGCACGATGTTTGCCATCGCCCTGCTTGCCTCAGGGCAGAACTCCACGCTCACTGGCACTCTGGCCGGGCAGATCGTCATGGAGGGCTTCGTCAACATTCGGTTACGTCCCTGGCTGCGACGGCTCATCACCCGCCTTATCGCCATAGTTCCGGCGGTCATCGTCGCCGCCTACTACGGTGAACACGGCGTGAGCGAGCTCCTGATTCTCAGCCAGGTGATTCTCTCGCTGCAACTGAGTTTCGCGGTTGTGCCGCTGGTCTGGTTCACCAGCGAAAAGAAGAAAATGGGCCGGTTTTGCAACAGTCCGTGGCTGGCGGGGAGCGCCTGGCTGGTTTCCATTGTCATCATTGGATTCAACGGATATCTTTTGTACGAAACGTTTAAGGGTTGGTTTCACCACTGACCACGTTACCGAGATAAGTCCCGCAGGACGTTTGACAATAGCCGGCACTGAAGGCTCCGCCATGTACAAAACCATTCTCATCCCCTTGGAAAACTCACCCGCCGACCAAGCGATCCTTGCGCACATTCGACCGCTCGCGAAGCTCATGAAGTCCCGGCTCATTCTTGTCCACGTGGCCGATGGGTTTGCCGCCCGCAATCAGGATCAGCTCAATCTGGAGGATTCTCAGGAGATCGTCGATGATCGGGCGTACCTCGAACAGCAAAGCGGAGAGCTTGCCAGAGAAGGGTTCGACGTGAGCTGGCAACTGGCCCGGGGAAATCCCGTCGGCGAAATCCTGTCCGCGGCCGAAAAGGAATCCTGCGATTTGATCGCCATGTCCACGCATGGGCATCGCCTCGTCAAGGATATTTTGCTCGGCAGCGTAGCCAACGACATCCGCCATCGCACCCACATTCCCGTCCTGATGATCCGCTCATCGGCAACATGAGCGTACCCAAAGCAAGCGAGGCGGGCGCCACACCCTTTCGTTTCAATGGAAAGGGCGTCCCAAGTTTCCTTGGAACGCCCGTCCGGGGTGCAGGTAACGGTGGGGATTTCAGCATTTTTCTACGCGAGCCACGGGACAATCTTTCCCAGAAACTCAAGAATCGTGCAGTAGATCATGGCAATCTCCTTTGGTTTGGGACGGGTGTTCGTGGCCGCTCGTCGGCACAAAGCACTCATCCACCACATGACAAGGCGACAATTGACGGAAGGCTCCATCAAGAAATCCGAAATTTTTTCTTGAGCCTGGATTCCTTTCGCGTCCGGCGGTATTTCCAAAATTCGGCAATCCGTTAACGTATGGGCGGTTCCATTTTTAAGGAGATTACTCATGGCCTATGTCGACGGATTCGTGCTCCCCATGCCGGAGAAAAACCTCGCCAAGTACCGCAAGATTGCTCAAAAATGCAGCAAGATCTGGCTGGAATACGGCGCTGTACAATACTGTGAGTGTGTCGGCGACGATCTCGCCCCGGCTTTTGGGGTTCCTTTTACCAAATCTGTGAAGGTCAAACCGGGCGAGACTGTGGTGTTCTCGTGGATCATGTACAAGTCCAAGGCGCATCGCGACAGCGTCAACAAGAAGGTCATGGCCGACCCGCGCATCAGCGGCATGATGGACCCCAAGGACATGCCCTTCGACTGCAAACGAATGGTCTATGGCGGATTCAAGGTGCTGGTTGAGGTATAGCGTCATTCGATGAATGCAAAGTGGTTCACAACTCTCCTGTTTTTCGCAGCGCCGGCGCTCGCGCATGAGTTTTGGATCGAGCCGTCGGAGTTTCATCCGGAGCCGGGCGATCAGGTCGAACTGCCCCTGCGGGTCGGGGAGCACTTCGTGGGCGAACCCTCTGCGCGGAAGAACGATCGCATCAAGACGTTTGCCTACTTCGCACCGCAGCAAGAAACACCAACCCCAATCTCCGGCAACGACGGCGCGGACCCGGCAGGCACGATCACCATCGACAAAAAGGGCTGCTACGTGGTGGGCTATCACAACTCGCCGTCCCGAATCGAACTCGACGCCAAAAAGTTCGAGGAATATCTGAAGGAGGAAGGACTTGGCGCGATCGTTGAAGAACGCAAGCGACTCGGAGAGAGCGATCGCCCCGGGCGCGAAATGTATTCGCGGTGCGCCAAATCGCTGATCCTTGCCGGTCCGCCGACGGAGACGGGCCTCGATCGGCGCTTCGGATTTCCACTGGAATTGATCCCGCGATCCAACCCGATTGCGTCGAAGCCGGGCCGGATGGAATTCACGGTGCAGCTCTTGCACCAGGACAAGCCCATCGAGGGCGTGCAAGTTGCGGCCACGCGCCGAGGGGCGCCCGACAAGGCCGTCTCCGCGCGAACGGACAAGGAAGGGCTCGTCCGGTTTCGCCTTGACGAGCCGGGACTATGGCTCATCTCCGCTGTGCACATGACCCGCGCTGAAAACACCGCCGATGCCGAATGGGAAAGCCTCTGGGCGTCGCTTACGTTTGAACAAGCCGCAGCGACGCGGGAATAGTGCAAATACCGGTCTGCCGCGCGTGATCTGGGCATCGCGTTCGCCCCTTCGCCCCCGAAAATCTATGAAATCCCGGACGACGGAGCGGTTTCGATCGGGCTTGGGACCAGCACGTTACGGTTGTGAAAGCGATTTTGCCTTGTCGACGAGATCGAGGAATTCGGCGCGGTAGCCGAAGGCGTCCTGGCCTCGGGAGTTGGCGGCGACATCGCGGACGAAGTCGTAGTTGAACAAGTCGATTGCGTCGGCCGGGGTTGCGCCGTGGATTTTGGCGTAGCTGGACTGTCGAAGCAACATGCCGAAGGAGGCCACGGCGGCGGCGAAGGCGAAGTCGTCGGAGCTGGCGTCGAAGGCGGCTCCCGCATCGACGACGGGGACCTCGATCAGTTTGCTGACATCCTCGTCGGGCTTTTTGTAGCGGAGCTTGACGGTCATCAGTTCGCCGGACTGCGCGGCGGGAGTGAGTCCCGAACCATTCCCCCTCGCAGCGGGGACTAAGGGGGGTAAGGTCTCACGGTCGTCTTGAACCAATGAATCTTGTTTGTCTTCACCCTCACCCCGGCCCTCTCCCTGAGAGGGAGAGGGGGTATCGCCCGATGCATATTGATATTTGAGGTGGTCGATGGGTGGCGCGTCGTCGGGCCCGGCGAGGCTGGCGGGGATGATTTCGTAGAGGGCGGTGACGGTGTGGCCTGCACCGATTTCGCCGGCGTCCTTGCGGTCGTCGTTGAAGTCCTGGGCGGCCAACATCCGGTTTTCGTAACCGATCAGCCGGTACGAACTCACCTCGGCGGGGTTGAATTCGACTTGAATCTTGACGTCCTTGGCGATGGTGATGAGCGTGCCGCCCATCTGATCGACGAGCACCTTCTGGGCCTCGTTAATCGTGTCGATGTATGCGTAATTTCCGTTGCCCTTGTCGGCGAGCATTTCGAGTGTGCCGTCCTTCAGGTTGCCCATGCCGTAGCCGAGCACGCTGAGGAAGACGCCGCTTTTGGCCTTGTCTTCAATGAGCCGCTGAAGTTCCTCGCGGTTTTGCACGCCGACGTTGAAGTCGCCGTCGGTGGCGAGGATGACGCGGTTGACGCCGCCGGTGATGAAGTGCTGGATCGCCGTGTCGTAGGCGAGCTGGATGCCCGCGCCGCCGTTGGTCGAGCCGCCGGCCGAAAGGCGCTGGATCGCGTCGAGGATGGCCGCACGGTTGCCGCCGCTGGTGGGCGGCAGTACGAGGCCCGAAGCGCCGGCGTAAACGACGATGGCCACGCTGTCATTTCGGCGGAGCTGATTCACGAGAAGTTGGAGCGACTCCTGCACGAGGGGGAGCTTGTTGGGCTGGTTCATGGAGCCGGAGACGTCGATGAGGAACACCAGGTTGGCGGCCGGGCGGTTGCGGTCGTCGAAGGTCATGCCCTTGATGCCGATGCGGGCGAGGCGATGCTGGGGCTCCCACGGGCAGGCGGCGACTTCCACGTTGACGGAGAAGGGCTGGCCGGCGGATGGCGGTGGATAGTTGTAGTCGAAATAGTTGATCAGTTCTTCGATGCGCACGGCGTCGCGTGGGGGCAAAGTACCGCTTTGTAAGAACCGGCGGACGTTGGCATAGGAGGCCGTATCGACGTCGATGGAAAAAGTGGAAAGCGGGTCGCGGAGGACGTTGTGGAATGGATTTTCGGAAACGGCGGAATAGCTTTCGGTGCCGCTGATGCCATCCATTCCGCCGGCGTAGTATCCATCGTCGAATATCAATAACTCAGAATCGTTGGATACGTACACCGACCTTCGGTACCTCGCGTCGATTCCAAGCCCCCATGGAGGCCCAGGATCAAAAGTAAGCCTCAGATGATTTTGATCCGCCAAAACGGACCGGGCCTTGACTGGTTCTCCCGAAACGTACCCAAGTCCGCCTAGTGCCTGTGCTGCTGGCGAAGGAGGCGGGACTACCCTTTGTTGTTGGAATAGCATTTGCGAATGCGATGATGGTGAAAGTCCCACAGATGGCTCGAATTTTGTTGCGTAATTCAGACCAGCCTCAGCACCACGCCGCCTAAGCAGATCGTCTTGGCCTACTGTCTTGCTTACAACTCTTGCGGCGCGAGCGTTTTCTTGAGGAAGCGAATCACGGGAAGCGGATTGACGCTCTGCTGGGATTCCTATGTCTTTCGTATTTGCTTCCGCGAGGCGCGCGGCATACTTGGGGGAGAATTCGCGCGCACGGGAAAGACTGGGCAACATTTGATAGGCGACGCCGCAGGCGAGGACCAGTCCGGCAGCGATGGAGAGGGGGACAAAAATGCGCCGCATTCGAATGATGGATTTTTGCTGCAGCGCGGCCTCACCCTGCCCCCTTCCAAGGGGAGAGGGGGCGGGCTTGGCAAGGGACAGGGATTCTGCATTCAGGCTCGCGGACAAGTCACCGGCGAGGGACTGGATTTCGGCGACGACGGTCTGCAAGTCGGAAGATTGATCGACGGCCGATTGGATTTCGTGGCGTTCAGGTTCGTCGAGTTCGCCCAGGGCGAAGGCGGTCAATCGTGGATCATCGTGTGATAGAGTCATGGTTGTACCTCGAATTCAACTTCTCGATTCCTCCGCCCGCTCCGGGGCGGAAGTTGTTTACGATCTCAGATCCACGGGTTTCGCTTCGCTTCACCCGTGGCTACACACCTTGGCCCCTGCCGGGGCCACTTGAGGACAACGATCTCGGACTTCCGTCCTGGTCGTCTTCATTTCTTAGACCCCTTCGGGGTCACCCCGCTCCCTTACGGTCGCGGTACCGATGTATCCACTGCTCAAGAGCAGTGGCACTTCGCCATATCGCTACGTCGCCATATCACCACATCACGCCGAGCCCATTCGTTCCCGCAATGTCTTCAGTCCCGTGTGCATAAGGAATCCGACGTTGGTTACGCTCAGGCCGGTGACTTCGGCGATCTGCCGGTAGCTCAGGCTCGCCCCCAATCGCAGGCGGATGACCTCCTGCTGGTTTTCCGGGAGCGCATCCAGGAGTGCCAGGAGGTTGTCACTCACATGGCTGCCTTCGGGCACGGCGCCCGGGCTGTCTGCCGGGGCGGCGAGGGCAGCCTCCATTGCGGGAGTCATTGCGGTTACGGTGGTCATGCGTCCGCCCTTTCGCTTCGCATCGATGGCCAGGTTGCGGCAGACGGAAAAAAGCCACTGCGGCATCCGGCCGTTCAGGTCGGCGGCCTCGCGACACAGCCGCAGGAAAACCTCCTGCACCACGTCGCGGGCGGATTCTGCGTCGCCGGTGAGGCGCGCGGCGTACCCCAGGAGCGGCCCTTCGAACTGCTGAAAGGCCTGCCGCAAGTGCCCTGTCTGTACGGAGCGCGATTCGTCGCTCATTGACGCCGCCCTGACCGCAGCCCACGGCTGCTCACCATTAGAACGATCGGGATGGGACGCTCTTAGGGAACAAACGAGAAATTCCGGGCCACAGGGAATTCTAGTCTCAGAATATCGGGCCGGATGCAAGGCTGGGGGTGGAAAGGCCGGGGTCGTACAATCACAGCGTGGAAGATAAACCAGCGGCAACGATAGCGGACGTTTACTACGGGGACCGGCGGGCGTGTGCCCAGCATGGGCTGGCGCTGGAAGCAGTGGGGATCGCGTATGCGATTCAGGAGCGGCCGGGCGGGTTTGCGGTTGTGGTGGCCGGCGCGGATGCGGAGCGGGCGCGGCGCGAGCTTGAAGAATACGATGACGAAGATCCGGTTGAGGCTCCGGCGCAGGCCGCCGTTGAACACGGCAACGGGTGGATCGGCGTGGCGGGCTTTGCGATCGTGCTGGCGGTGTTCACGGCGCTGCAGATGAACCACGTTTTCACCCGCGACTGGGACGGTCCGGGGAGTTTGAATTCTGGATTGGTGCGCGGCGGCGAGGTGTGGCGGACGGTGACCGCGTTGACCCTGCACCAGGATCTGTCGCATCTGGTGAGCAATATTGTGATTGGTGGATTGATCGGGCTGTTTGTCGGGCAGGTGCTTGGGTCGGGTCTGGCATGGATGAGCATTCTGCTGGCCGGGGCGGCGGGCAATCTGCTCAGCGCGTCATTTCGGCAGTCGGGATTCACGGCCAGTGGAGCTTCGACGGCGGTGTTCGCGGCGCTGGGGATTCTGGCGGGGTTCGAATGGACCCGCAGGAGGCAATTGCGGACCTCGATGCTGGTGCGATACGCGCCGGTCGTGGGGGGCGTGGTGTTGCTGAGTTTGCTGGGGACCGGCGGCGAGCGGACGGATGTGATTTCGCATGTGATGGGGTTTTTGTGTGGGATGTTGCTGGGGGGCGTGTATGGAAAATTCGGGATAGAGAGCAGATTTGGACGTGGGGCGCAGATCGGATTGGGGGTCGGGGCGGTGGCGTTGTTGGTGATGTCGTGGATGTTCGCGCTCGCGCGTATGCAATGAACCCAGGGATTGGTGCATCAAGATGTACCCTACAAGCTGAGTAGAATATGGCGCAACCTGTGCGACCCGACCGTCACACTTCGACCCGACGATGGGCTGGTCGGAAGTGCCATTTTGCGATGATGAGTAGAGCGCCAGCTAAGATAATCAGTCCCCATGTTGAAGCGGTGGGGATGCTACTCGCGTGTGTACACCCCGTTGGTCTACATTCGTCAAACGTGCCAGGGTCCCCGTCGTCACAAAGACTAGAATCTTCGGTGTGCGAGCAGGTGCGCTGATTTTCATTGCAGTTATCTGTAGTACACTCCACACCATCGTCGCAAGGGACTAAGCCAGGCTGGCAACTGGTTCCATCAAAGGATTCAACGCCGTTACAGTAGAGTCCATCATCGCATTGAACATGGATGTTCAAGCCCTCAACGTGGCCACTCAGCAGCATGATTGTGTATTGGTCAAATACTTGAGATCCATACGGGCCGGTCTCCAAATCGAAGTGGAAATCTCCCTGGGCGTCTAAGGAAACCACCAAAATCTCCGTACCGCAATACCGGGCAGCCCCTCGATCAACAACACCTCCAAAGCTCGAAATGGTCGCGCCAAATCTGACGTTGAGTGTTGATACGTCAGCGGCCGAAAAGGTTTCGAAGCCAGCCAAGAGAAAATCGCTTCTGAATGTGTCCATAAAAACTCCGTCTTCGGGATGATGATTTTGGCCAACACACGTGCCACTGGGGCCACAAATCGGATATCGTGGATCATCGCAAGGACATGAGTCAGACACAAACGGGGCATCCCAACCGAAGGGAAGGATCGTACCGCTATCGCCGCTCACGGCGGCCTGGGCATTTGTCGTTTTGCATTCGAAAGTAGCTGCCTCGAGAATGAAATTTCCCCAACATGAAACAAACACTTCGGCGGTGATGGAGTCGCCTGGATGTGCGGTTACCTGGTTTGCTGGCGTAATGGAATGGGCATTTACCGCGACGGCCTTGAGAGAAAAGCAAGGCCCGTCAAACTGCCCCACCGGCGTGCAACTGTGGCACTGACACTCGTCGGGAACGCCATCGACATTCTGATCCAACGAAGGATCGTTGCCAATTTCGCAGGAATCAGGGATGCCATTTTGTTGACAATCACCACTTTGCTCGCAGATATCTTGTACACTATTGGCATTGCAATCCAACAGGGATTCACACTCATCGGGAATCTGGTTCTCATTGCAATCAAGACTCGAACCTGACGCAATTTCACAAATGTCCTGAATGGAGTTTGCATTGCAGTCAGCGCCGGATTCACAAGAATCGGGCACTTCGTTACCGTTGCAATCAACAACGCCTAGAGATGCGATCTCGCATTGATCGACTTTCCCGTTGTTATTGCAGTCGCCCTCCAAGCCATAAATGAATACGCGATCTGAATTTCTTGCACCGGCGGCAAAGGAAGTCGAGTTGGCGGCCAGCGACTCGCCGAAATGATCGAAGAACGTTGCCGATGGAGGCTGCACCTTGCGGATTTGTTTCCAGCGGCCATCCTCCAGCTTTTTGAAGATGTAGGCCGAGCCTTTGGGTGCATCGATAATCGCGCTCACGATGATCTGATCACCGCTTACAGCGACGGCAGCTCCAAAGTGATCTGCATGGGCGCCGTCATTGGCCTGCAACAGTGCCTCTTGGTTCCATGTGTCACCTGATCGTTGGAAAACATATACGGTACCGGGGAAGCTTAAGCCCGGAATATTATATGAACCGTCCCCGCCAACGACGAGCCGGTCAGATGCCAACGCCATGCTCGAGCCGAATCCAACTCCGGCGTAAAAAGGTTGGTAGGGTCGCGTGACCGGCGATTTGAGCGCCCAGGCAGATCCTTCTTTTGAGAAAACAGCAATCAAGTCTTCGCCAGTAAATGACGTGTTGGCCGCCGGTACGCCGATCAACGCGAAAGTAGAATCCAATGCTACTATTGTTCCATAATTAGGAGCATCGCTGAAATATTCCAAAGCCTCAACGGCGATCCACGACATCAGCGGCTTTTCGAACACGTAGGCTCGGGTTGCTCCGCTCTGCGGCGCCAAGCCGACAACCAGCCGGTCTCCTTGTATCGCTACTGAATGACCAAAGTGCTGGTGGCTGGCGGGTTCCGGTGATTCGATGCGTTGGTCTTCCATCCAACTCGTACCATCGAAGTGGAAAATGTATACAGCGCCTGGACCCTGGCCGTAGTTTCTAAAGGGAGCGCCAATTGCGATTCGGTCAGCACTGATGGCAACGGACGATCCAAAGCCATCACCATCAACTACATCGCTTGGAACAAGTTTCTGGTGCTCGACCCATCCATTGCCAGTATTACGGAATAGGTAGACTGCGCCTCGGTCGACAAAGCCGTACGAATACTCAGTGGCTCCGATCACCAGCCATTGGTCATTCATGGCAAGTGAGCGTCCAAATCCTGCGATTGGTCCGTCAGACGGAATCAAGGTGATCGTCGGAGTAATTTCACATTGGGCAAGAAGCAAGTTAGGCGAAAATAGAATTGGAGCGATGTACGCAAAAAGATGTATTACCGATTTCATCTTCAAACCCCTCCAGGCAGCAGCAAACCATGAAAAGCAGAATTACAGTATGGCGGAAATGTTTCGATGATTCAAGGCAACAAAACTTATTCTAGCTGATTTTTCGCCTACCCTTATCCCCACTCCATTGTTTCGAGGTTGGCGGCGGCGAAGCGTTGCTGGCGCTGGACCATGTCGCGGTAGAGGCCGTCGGCGGCGAGGAGGTCGGCGTGTCTGCCGGTTTCGACGATGCGGCCATGATCGAGGACGACGATGAGGTCGGCGTGGGTGATGGTGCTGAGGCGGTGGGCGATGACGAAGGTGGTGCGGGTGGCGACGGCGCGGGGGGAGCCGTTGCCGGAGACGGACCGCCCGCTCGCTTGCGCTCGGGGTTCGGATATGCCCTCACCCCGGCCCTCTCCCGAGGGGAGAGGGGGAGTTGCAATCCCCCTTCGGGCTCCCCCCTCGGTCGCCCTCAGCCCACCCTTGGCAAGAGGGGAGGCGCCGCGGATTTGGTCGAGGAGTTCGGCGAGTGAGGCCTGGATGAGTTGCTCGCTTTCGGTGTCGAGGTTGCTGGTGGCTTCGTCGAGGATGAGGATTTCAGGATCGGCGAGGATGGCGCGAGCAATGCTGATCCGCTGGCGCTGGCCGCCCGAGAGCTTGACGCCACGCTCGCCGATCAGCGTGTCGTATTTTTCGGGCAGGCGCTGGATGAACTCGTCGGCGTTGGCTCGGCGGGCGGCGTCGAAGACGGACTCCTCATCGGCGTGACGGCGGCCATAGGCGATGTTCTCGCGGACGGTTCCGTCGAAGAGGAAGGTTTCCTGGCCCACGACGGCGAGGCGGCTGCGATAGCTTTCGAGTTGCATCTGGCGCAAGTCGATGCCGTTGATGAGAATCGCCCCATGTGTTGGGTCGTGGAAGCGGGCGACGAGGTCGGTGAAGGTGGTCTTTCCGCCGCCGCTGGGGCCGACGAGTGCGACGACGCTTCCGGCGGGGACGGTCAGCGAAATTTCCTGCAACACAGGCAAATCCTTGCGGTACTCGAAGCTCACGTTTTCGAAGCGAATTTCGTGGATGGGGTGTGGCGCGGGAAGCGCCGCCGGTGCGTCGGGCTTTTCGTCGTGGCGTTCGAGGATATCAAAGACACGTTCGAGCGCGGCGAGCGCCTGCTGGGTGGAACTGTAGGAATTCACGATGAGCGAAACGGGGTGCAGCAGGAGCACGGCGTACATCTGGAAGGCGACGATATCGCCCACCGTGCCAGTGCCCGCGATGACCAGTGAGCCGCCGACGCCGACGATGGCGAGCGTCGTGGCGGGGACGAGGAGACCCCAGCCGCCGCTGAACATGAGCATCAGTTTTTCGGCAAGCAGATTCTTGCGAATGATGGTGTGGTGGGCGACGGCGTAGTCGCGTTCCTCGCGGCGCTCGCGGCGGAAGGCGCGGACGACGCGGATGCCGCCAAAAGTTTCGGTGACGCGGGCGTCGATGCGTTCGCGCTCCTCGGCCATGGTGCGGTAGATCGGGCGGACGCGCCGAATCCACAGGAGATTGACCAGGACGATCGGCGGAATCATCAGGCCGGCGACCAGGGCCATCTCCCAACTGAGAAAGATGAGGACGGCGACGGTGAGTACGACGCGGATTCCTGCGACGCCGGGCGTGATGACGGCCTGCTGGACCAGGCCAGTGACCTTGTCGGTATCCTGCGAGAGGCGCGAGACGATGCCGCCGCTTTTGAGGTCGGAGAGCTCGGAGAGGGGGAGGCGGAGGAACTTATCGAAGAGTCGCTGGCGGAGGCGAAAGATGACCTTCGCGTTGAGCAGGGACATGAGATAGCTGCGCCACGTGTCGATGCCGGTGGTGAAGATGAGCATGGCCATCATTGTGACGGTGACAATGAGGAGCTTGTGGCGCTTTGTGGCCGCGTCGAGGGACGAGTTGGGCAGCACATCATCGATGATGTATTTGGTGACCAAGGGCAAAATCAGGTTGAGGACGACGCTGATCAGGGCGAGAGCGAAGACCAGCGCGAACATTTTCTTGTAGGGCCAGAGCCAGCGGCGATATTGCCTGATGTAGTGGCGGCGCTGGGCGGCGTCGCGTTTGGGGCGTTCGGCGGCGAGGGCCTCGGATTTGGTGTGGTCGGGGCCGTGCCTGCGGAATTCCTGGTAGCGGGATTTTGATGTCGGGTGCGGCATAAGGCGACATTATATCAGAGTTCGGGTCGCAGACTTCAGCTATCACCCTTATACAAAAGTTGGAAGAGTGTTCACCGCGTCCCGTAGGGACGCCCTGAGAGTAGCCCAGCGATTCATCGCTGGGGTGAAATCAGCAAGGAATGGACAAGTCCCGTAGGGACGGCTGAATGCTTCCCGCAAGATTTCAATCGTCCCTACGGGACTCAGAGAGATTTGGCGTTATCTATCCCACCGATAAATCGGTGGGCTAGTTTCGTGGCGTCCCTCCGGGACGCCAAGCACGAACAGCGGGCACTCCCAACACCGCACCATCGCGGTCGCGGTACTGATTGCACGGTTGCTTTAACTCGGAACTGGTTTTCTGACCAACGCAGCGAAATGCGCGCGCGGGGCATGTTCTGATGGTGTGGAAGAAGGAAAGCCGACAGAGCAGACCGTCGAGTCGCAGACACGTGAGGGGGAAACCCGCCCACTCGATGGTGCTCGAGGTTCGGATGGTTCGACCCCCCTTCGGGCTCCCTTCTCGGTCGCCCTCAGCCCACCCTTGGCAAGGGGGGAGGCTGAGCAGCACACAACTCTTGAGTGCCTCGAATCGAAATTTGCGGCCGAGCCGGTGAGGGCGAAGCCGATTGTGCCACTGCTGGATTATCAGCGTGAGGACGTGGAGTCGGCGGATCGGTACCGGTGGAACTGCTGGGCGCGGCAGACGGGCAAGAGCTTTACCAAGTCACTTCGACGCATCTTGCGGGGCTTGAAGCGAAGGCGGAATCAAATCTTCCTATCGGCGGGGATGCGGCAGAGCCGCGAGCTGATGGAAAAGGCGCGGCAGCACTGTCAGGCAATGAAGATCGTGTGTGATTTCCACGACAGCCCCATCTTCGCCGACCTCTCCATCAAGCAGATGGAAATCCGGCTTCCGCGCGGAGTTCGCATCATCGCCCTGCCCGCGAATCCGGAGACGGCGCGGGGGTATACCGGCGACGTATTTCTCGACGAATTCGCCATGCACAGCCACGACCGCGAAATCTGGGCGGCGATATTTCCGACTTTGCTGCGGGGCGGCGGCGAGCTGGACGTGGCCTCTACGCCGAAGGGACGCTCGAACTTGTTTTATGAACTTCGCAGCAATCCGCTGTTTGCGAAGAGTTTTCTCACGCTGCCGGGAGCGATCGCGCGAGGGCTGGATGCGGACGCCGGATTGATGCGGGCGGCCATCGGCGATGAGGAACTGTATCGTCAGGAATTCTTGTGTGAATTTCTTGATGAAGCCACGGCATTTCTGACCTATGAGCAAATTACGGCGTGCAGCGATCCCACGTTGGTCGCACATACGGCAGTCGGGCCATTGGCCTGCGACGAACGAGAACTTTTTGTGGGAGTCGATGTCGGGCGAGTCCGCGATCTCACAGTCATCTGGGTATTGGCCAAAGCGAACTACCCTCACCCTGACTCTCTCCCTGAGAGGGAGAAGGGAAATGGAAAGTCGCCTTTTCTTACGGTCGCATTGATTGAGCTGACCAATCAGACGTTTCGGACACAGTTCGAGGTTTTGCATGAGTTGCTCAACATGCGGCAGGTACGGCGGTGCTGCATCGATGCCGGTGGGATCGGGATGCAACTGGCGGAGCAACTGGTCGAGCGATTTGGAACTCATCGCGTTGAACCCATCAATTTTACTGCGGCGTTGAAGTCGCAGCTTGCGGGAGCGCTGCGCGTCGCCGTGGAAAATCGGCGCATCGTCATTCCGGCTGATGACCGCATTCGTAACGACTGGCACAGTGTGGAGCGCACGGTGACGGAGTCGGGACTCTTTCGACTATCCGCGCCACGGCGTGGCGGGAGCCACGCGGACCGATTCTGGGCGTCGGCGCTGGCCTTGCACGCATCGGAAAATTCCGTGGGGCCTATCGAACACTTTCATGCGAAGCCCATGCAATTCGCGCGAAAGGGAATCTGGTAAGGAATTGTGAATGCGGAATGGGGAATGCTGAATTGAGAACGTCATCCTGAGCGCAGCGAAGGATCTCTTCTCCAGGCAAGTGAGATTCTTCGCTTCGCTCAGAATGACAACCCTTCTTCAGAATGAGAACCATTCTCTGACATTCAGGCGAACGGAGGAATCATGCAACTGTTACGACAACTCGTGAACTCACTGCGGCGTCAACATCAACCCAAGCCCGGTCGCGTCGTCGTGCCGAGGGCGGAGGATTCGGTGCGCGATTATCCGGGGGCGGGGCTGACGCCGTCGCGTCTGAGCGGGATCCTGCGCGAGGCCGACGACGGTTCGCTCGACACGGCGATGCAACTCTTTGAAGAGATGGAAGAGAAAGACGCGCACCTGTACTGCGTGGCGAACACGCGGCGGCTGGCGCTGACGGGGCTGCCATGGGAAGTGGTCAGCGCG
The DNA here is from genome assembly GCA_964501365.1 of uncultured Phycisphaera sp. Lineage (GTDB taxonomy): Bacteria > Planctomycetota > Phycisphaerae > UBA1845 > UBA1845 > CAZAMB01. The sequence continues at coordinate 57,943 of CAZCST010000038.1, forward strand.
ACGAAGGGGCTGAGCGGAGTGGATCGGGCGGCTGCTGATGAAGCCGCTCATTATTGCAGCGATGTGCTGCATAATTTGGATGGATTCGAGGAGGCGCTGCAGCATTTGTCGCTGGCCGTGGGGCGAAATATCGCCATCAGTGAGATCGTGTGGGATGTGGTCGCGGGAGAATTAAGGCCGGTCGCACTGCCGCCCGTGGATTTCACGCGAATTGTCTTCGATGCGCTGGACCGGCCTCGGATTCTCACGGCCGATGAGCCGCGCGACGGAATTGAAATTGCGCCGCACAAGTTCATCGTGCATACGCCACACAGCGTTTCGGGTCATCCACAGCGCGGCGGGCTGTTGCGGGTCACGGCGATGGTTTACCTGGCGAAGAATCTGTCGCTCAAGGATTGGATGATCTATGCGGAGATTTTCGGCATGCCGGTTCGCGTGGCGCGATATGAACCGGCGGCCACGGCGGAGGAAAAGCGCGAATTGCTCAACATGCTTGAATCGCTGGGGAGCAATGCCGTGGGGCTTTTCAGTCGCGCAGTGGAATTGCAAGTGATCGATGCCAATCGCGGAGCGGCGGGCGCGCCGTATGAGCGGCTGATCGATTTTCTGAATCGGGAGATGAGCAAGGCCTGGCTGGGGCAGACGCTGACGACGGATATTGTGGGGCAGAGTGGGTCGATCGCAGCGTCGCAGGTTCACAATGAGGTTCGCAAGGAGATTCTGGCCGATGATATGCGGAAAGAAGCTCGCACGATTCGGCGCGATCTCCTGGGTCCGTTGACGCGCCTTCGTTTCGGTGAAGGCGTGCCGATTCCACACTTCGTCCGACAAACCCTCAATTCAAGCACGTCTTCACCCTGATTTGTCTTGCAACTGAATTTGCGCGCGCCGGTCATGTTCTGTGAGTGTGAAGGAAAGAAAGGAAAGACTTTGATGACATCCAAAACCATCCATGGAAATGCGACAGAAATGCAAGCACTGGGCTCTGCGGTGCTGAGCGGTCAACCGGTTCCGGGGCGCGTCGTGATTGCACCGTGGGGACAGGTCGAGAGCGAAAAGGGTGTGTTCTTCGTCGATGACGAATCGGCGGAACTGGTCGTGCGGGCATTTGCGGAGCATGGAACCGACCTGCCCATTGACTACGAGCACCAGACACTGGGTGGGGAATTTGCATCGCCGGATGGGCGGGCGCCGGCGGCGGGCTGGATCAAGTCTTTGGCGGCCGAGCCGGGAGTGGGAATTGTCGGGCAAATCGAGTGGACGGATCAAGCGCGGGAGATGCTTGCGGCGCGAGAATACCGGTATCTGTCGCCGGTGGCGCTGATTCGCAAGAGCGATCGCAAGCTGGTGGGGATTCATTCCGCGGCGCTGACCAACAAGCCTGCGATTGTGGCCATGGAAGCAATCGTCAATCGAACCGAAGTGTTGGGGAGCAGCACGGTCGAGGAAGAAAGCTTCCTGTGTCAATTGCGATCGGAGCTGCAGCTCGGCGAAGAAACCGGAATGTGTGAGGTGCTGGCATCGGCCCATCAACGCTTGCGGGAGTTGCGTCGCACTGCGCGGGCGCAGATGTGCAAAGAGCGGATCGTGGAGGCGATGCGGGCCGGAAAACTCACGGTCGGACAGAGGGCCTGGGCGGAGGCGCTGATTGCGAAGGACGAAGCGCTTTTTGAAGCGTGGTATTCGTCAGCGCCGGTTGTTGTGCGACCGGGATCGATTGCCGGGCCGGTTGTGAATGACGTTGAACGCAAAAGGGGCGGGGCTGCGACGCGAGCGCGGGCGGAATATCGGGCGAATCGGTCGTTGTCGGCGCTGACGAGTGAAGAGGCGTACGTGGCGGACGCAATGAGGATTGTCGCATGACGATTTTCGATTGTCGATTTTTGGGGTGAGCATGTCTTTCGAAGGGGTGAATCTGAAATGGCACTGACAAAGAACAGAGACGTTGATCACTATGTGGATCAGGAATTGCGTACGCTTGGCGTTGGCGCGGCCAAGTACATTTTCAAGGGGGCGCTTCTGGGGGTGAGCAGCTCCGGATATGCGCAGCCGCTGGTTGCGGGGGACAGATTTGCGGGCATTGCGTATGAGCAGAGCGACAACAGCGACGGCGCGAACGGTGCTGTGTCAGTGCGCGTGTACACGGAAGGAGATTTTGGGTTTCCGCTCTCCGGCGCGACGGTGGCGCATGTCGGCCGTCCGGTGTTCGCGTCGGCGGATGACACGCTGACTTTCACCGGCGCGGGCAACTCGTATGTCGGTACGGTGCAGGAAGTTCCGGCATCGGGCGAAATCATTCTGCGCATCGACCCGCAGCGAGCGCGGATCAAGACGGTGACGCACGCCGTCGAGGACCTTGGGGCCGGCGCGGATATTGCGGCGCGGGCGATTCACAGCTTTGAGTCTGCCGGCTGGATCGTCTCGGCGCGGGTGGTGAATCAGGGAACTGCGTCGGGGGGCATCGACAACAGCAATACCTGCGTGGTGGCGCTGGTCACCGACGCGGGGACGGTGGTATCTGCCACGTTCAATGCCACAAACACATTTCCGGGAACCAATGCGAAGAAAGACCTGGGATCGCTTTCCAATACTTTGGCGACGGCGGGGTACGTGATGACGCTGGCGGTCACGAACGGCGCGACGGCGAATCCTGGGCCGTTTCTCGTGGAAGTGGACTACGTCTAAACGGATATGGCGATATGGCGAAGTGGTAATATGGTGATATGGCCGACACCTGTTAGGCACATCGCCCAATCGCCACATCACGACATCACCACATAAACCGGCGGGCTGAGCCCGCCCTACATAGGAGATAAACATGGCTGTCATCAATACAGGACTTCTTACCAAAGGATTGCGGAGTGAGTTTTTCAGCCGGTTCGAATCGGCCACAACCTACTTTCAGGATCTGGCCACTCGCATTCCATCGAACAGCGACAGCGAGACGTACAAGTGGCTGGGCTCGCTGCCGAGGATGCGTGAGTGGGGTACGGGGCGCGTGGCGCGCGGAGTCGGTGCGGAATCGTACAGCGTGGAGAACCTGAAATACGAGTCGACGCTGGAAGTCGATCGCGACGAGATTGCGGACGACAAGACAGGACAGATTCGCATTCGCGTTGGGGAACTGGCCGCCCGGGCGGCGACGCACAAGGACTATTTGATTGCACAACTGCTACTCAATGGCGAGACGACCGGCTTCAACAGCTATGACGGCGTTTCGTTCTTCAACGATACGCACGTGTCGGGAGCGTCCGGTTCGCAGGACAACCTGCTCACCAGCGACGCGACGACTCCGGGCGATCCGACGGTGGCCGAGTTCAAGACGGGATTGAAGAGCGCGATCGCAGCACTGCTGGGATTCAAAGACGACCAGGGCGAGCCGATGGCGATTACGGCCACGGGGCTGGTGTGCGTGGTTCCCACGACGATGTACTTGACGGCGCTGGAGGCGGTGAGCGCGGCGTTGCTGGCGAGCACAAGCAATGTGTTGCAGGGAGCGGCGCGAGTGATTGCGTTTCCATGGCTGACGGACGCGAGCAAGTGGTATCTGCTGAAGACGGACGGAATCGTGCGGCCATTCATCTTTCAGGATCGCGAGCCGGTGGAGTTCACGGCGCTGACTGAGGAAAGCGATGAAGGCTTCCGCCGCGAGAAGTTTCTGTACGGCGTGCGTGCGCGGTATCGGCTGGCGTATGGATACTGGCAATACGCGGTGCGGATGGATTTCACCACGCCAATTTAGAAATAGGGTGACGATTTTCACCGCAGAGGCGCAGAGGACGCGGAGTTGCTACAACCAAACATTTTGTAGTTTACTCCTCAAGCATTGCAAGCAATGGATGACAAATCGGCCTGAGTATCTCTGCGAACTCAGCGTCTCTGCGGTGAACCCAACATTCGGAGAACATCATGGCTTACATCACCAACAGTGATATTCAGACGCGGCTGGGAAATGCGACGTACGTGCAGCTCGCGGACGATAACGGCGCCGGCGCGGCTGACACGGCCGTCGTGGACGAAGCGCGCGTCGCCGCGGAAGGCGAGTTGGACAGCTACCTGGCGGTGCGGCACTCGGTGCCAGTGGATGTCACTGCACATCCGGAACTGGCCGGGGTGTTGAAGAGCGCTGCGCTGGACCTGGCGGAGTACCGGCTGCGACTCAGGAGGCCGCCGGTATCCGAGGATGCGCGGCGACGCCGGGATCAGACGATCGAATGGCTGCGGCTGATTGGAACCGGCACGATCGCGCTTCCTTCGATCACTGTGCCGGCGGGAAAGGGAACGGTGGCGCGGGTGAGCGGGGCGACGAGAGTGCTCAGCCGGACGGAGTTGGAAACACACTGATTTGGTAATTTGGTAACGTGGTCATTGATTGGATTTGCAATGCCAACTCCGGATCGTACGACAATCAGAGCTGCGGTTGACGAACTCGTAAGCAAGCTGCGGAGCAATCTTGTGGCCGACCCACCGACGGCCAGCAAACCCTTTCGCAGAATCGAGGCCGGCACGGGCGAAGTGGAGCATTTTCCCCGTCCATTCCTTACGGTGCGGGCCGTGCGAGCAAGGGCGGCAACGGTGGTTGATGATGACAAGGTCGTCGAACTTGCCGTGGAAATGCGAATCGTGGCCGACATCGTGGGGAATGATCCGTACACAGCAGTGTATGACCAGATGGGCGCGGTGGAGGACTATCTCGATTCCATCCGCGACACGGAAATACTTGATGGCGCGGCCGGGTTCGACGAGCGCACGTGGGCGCTGGAAACATCAAAGGCGTCGGGCGGCGCGCGGGTTTCCGTTGCCACGGCACAACAAACGCTGGTGGTGAAAGTGCAACGGGGGTTCAATCGAGCGCCCGCGCCGTGATTTTTGTCACTGCTCCGTGAGCAATGAAGGAAGGCAAAGGCCACTGCTGACACAGTAGTGGCACGTGAGCAACAGGATGTGAACATGATTTCCATTCTTGCGACGAGAGGGGCTTCGACGAAATTGCGATCATCGCCGTTTACGGAAACGGTCATTGAGGGCGTTCACAGTGTCGTGTATCGACCGGGGGTCGAGCCGATTCCGTTTGCCGGCGACGCACCCGCTGAGCCGCTTGGCGTTTATGGCCGGGGAGTGCAGCGGCTTTCGGGAGTTCTGTTTTCCTACAGCGGATCGGCGGCCGAAACGCTGCTGGGAATCACGTCGGGAATCGACTTGATCGTGCGATACCGGGCCAATGGGCAGAAGCGCAAGCGGACGCTGTCGGATGTCATCTTCGTCGGAGATGCGACGGTGACTGTGCCGGCGATGAACTCAGGGTTGGCCACGCTGGTCGGAGTTCCATTTCGCGTGCAGATTCCGCTGGGGGAGACGCTGGCCGGACATGTGACGGATGCGAGTGACTAATTCGGATTTCGGAATGGTGAATGCTGAATTCCATTGATTCTTGCATTCAGCATTTCCAATTGAAGAGGACGGCGATATGCCACGAGACTCAACCATTGTCGGCGCGGCGGAAGCGGTGCTGGCCGAGCAGAACTCGGAGTTGAATGCGACGCGGGCGCGGCAACTGCTCGCCGTCGGTGCGAAGGCGGCCACCGGGACCGGCCATATTGACGCCACGTTTTCGCTCGACGTGCGGTTCCGGCTGGTGTTCGTGCGGTGCCATTTCACGGGGGCAACCGGATTGATGCCGCTGGCGCTGAGCCTGGATTCCAACAGAGGCAGTGCCCACGACGCGGTGTTGTTCACGGTAACCAAGGCGGGAGTCGGGCGCGACGTGAATTTGCGCATCGGGTCGGAGGAGAGCCTGGACCCGTCGTCGTGGACGTTTCAGCCGGGCGATGCGGTTCGCGTGCAATGGACCAATCCGAGCGTGGGGAGTGTCACGTGGGGATTGGAAGTGGGGCTGGCGATGGCGTCGTAACGCCAATTCAAAATTCGAAGTTCAAAGTTCGAAAAAAGGGGCAAGCATGCCGCTGACAGACACATCGGACAGCATGGTTCCGCAGAACACGGCCGTCGCGAGGATTCTTTACATCGAGAGTCCCACGGCGGGGGATTCGTTTCCCATTGGGTATGTGCCGGATGCGGCGACGCTGGTTTCGGTGCGCGCGGTGACGGACGCGGGCACGGTGGATTTCAACATCGAGAAGCGGAGCAAGCTGACGCCGGATGTAGCCGGCACGGACGTATGGAGCGCGGACAAGCAGGCGACAGCGAGCGGACTGGAGCAGAACAGTTTTGATTCGGCTGCGATCGGGGCGGATTCGTGGCTGCATTTTGCGGCGAGCGCGGCGGCCGGTGCGGCGCAGTTGTGGGTGAGTGTGGAGTACACGGTGGATTAGGAGAGGCAACAAGACAAAAAGGGGTGAAGTATGCCAAATGAAATCAAGGACAAGCTGGGGACGAGCACGGCGCTGACGATTACGCTGGCCAGCCTGGCCGATGCGGCGGGGCGGCAGTCGACGATTGTGGACAACACCGCGAATCGGTTTTCGGAAGTCATTGTTTTTCTGAAAATTAAGATGGGGGCGAGCGCGCCCAATGCCAACAGCATCGTCGAAGTGTATCTGATTCGCGACGACAACGACGGAACGAACCATCGCAGCGACGGGGCGGGAGCCAGCGATGCGGCCCTGACACCATTGAATGCACAATTGATCGGAGCGATGCGAAACAAGGCGTCGCCCGCCGGCGGAGATTTGCTTTATGGAGAATTTCTCGTGCATCGACCGGGGCACAAGTGGGGAATCGCCGTCGTAAATCGCACGGGGCAGGCGTTTGATTCGACAGGCGGAAATCACTGGGCGCGATATATGGGGGTCAATCAGGAAATCCAATGATTTCTCAACTCCATTCATCGTTGGGTTTTGCTTCGCGGCCCGGAGAGTCGTTAAATCCCCGATTCTGGGATCGGCTTCGCCTGTCCGCGCCACCGTGCCTTGGATTTGCAGGGCGGAATCTGCCCGATCTGTCGCCTGCACGATTTGATCTGGCGATCACCGGAACCGCGTATTCGATCGGGATGAGCCCCATCGGTCCGTGCCTCACATTTACAGGCAATGCGGCGATGCAACAGAATGCCGCGAGCTGGGGACTGCCGTGTAAATTCTGCATCAATGATTATTACGACGCGATCTTTCTGCAAGCGTATTTCAAATTTACGCACAGCGCAGGAGCCAAGGAGAGCACGCTGTTCTGGTCGGACAATCCGACGGTGGGAAGCAGTCAGTACGGGTATCGGCTGTATGTGGACAATAACGCGGACAAATTGAAGTTGATGATTGCGAACGGAGACTTGGTGCCGGCGGCCACACCCACGGTGTACACATCCGCCGGCACACTTGCCAGTGGGCGCTGGTATCACGTGATCGTGGGGTGGTGGCCGCTTGCCTATGACACGGGCGGCGGGCCGTCAGACGCTTGTCGCATGTGGATCGATGGGAGGCAGGATGGTCTGCCCGCGGTGACGAACAGCACGCCGTCCGGCGTGGAGGAATTCTGTTCGCATCTGGCCACGCAGAACGCGCGCATCGGGGCGACGTTGGGCAGTACGTCGCCAGACTTTTCGATCGCATTGCTCAATGTCTGGAATCGCGGATTGGCCGACGCCGAAATCGCCCAACTCAGCGTGGATCCGCTGGCGATGTTTCGGCGTGCGGAGGTGAGCGGAGCAGGCAAAGCCCCCCGCAGAGTGAGCTTGGGCGGTGCGACATTGCGGCGAATGAATATAGTGCTGACAGGTTAGTAGGCGCCGCCTCAACATCCACAATAAGCGCTAATTCGTCGAGCGTTCGTAGGGCGCCTAATAAAATAAGATGTGGCACAGACTTTCCAGTCTGCGCCTGATGCACAAGACTGAAAGACTGTGCCACACTTGTTAGACGCTCTTACCCTCACCCTGCCCTCTCCCTAAGAGGGAGAGGGGATTTCACGGAGCCGGCTTGTCGGGGCCGGAGGCAGTCCATTGGCGTCCGATCTCGCTCACGTTTTTCGGGCCGGGGATATTGGGCACGGGGTAGCCAAAGGACGCACGACGCTTGCGGATTTCGCTGGTGGAAATCTTGAACGCTGCGTCGCGCTTGGCGATCAGGCTGTCGGCGATCTGGCCGTCTCCGTTGGCTGACCACATCAACATCGGCTCGCCCAGGGGGAAATCCGACGCCGGATCGCGCCAGGTGTGCCACGTCTTGCCCCAGGTGGTGACCAGACCCGGAAAAATATCATCGCCGAGCGTGGGGAGGTCGGGAGCGACAAGCTGCCCGGCCATGATCTCGTAGGCGTGGGGGTGCCAGTATTTCTTTTCGCCTTCGGGGAGGCCTCGATAGGCGGCATCATCGATGATGTACTCGATTCCCAGAAGTTTCGCGTCGGATTCTCGGGAACTGTAGATCACGCACTGGTGCAGCTTTTTGCCCTGCGGGGAGCAAAAATGATGTGCCTCGACCTGAAAGCTCGGGTTCTCCTTGGCGATGTGAAAAGCACACAGATAAAGGTGCATTTGATTGACCGGTGTCCAATTTGGCGAATCCTTGCTGGCCGCGTGATCGCCGTGGCCGTGGTCGGCCTTTTCGGTTTGCGCCTGTCCGGAGGTGAAATTGACGATGGCAACCAGAGTGAGAGCGGTGAGAACCAGTTTGCCAGTGGCGGAAAAATTGCGCCGATGAATCATGGTGTGTTCTCCAGGAATTGACCTGAATCGCCGGGGCCCGCCGCGCCGCGGGCCATGCCAGAGCGATTGACGCCGGAAATATATCCTTGAGAAATCGGGCGGGCAATCGGTTTTTTGAGTGTTCAGGGCATTTTTGGGTTATGATCTCGTGCATGATGACAGCAGATTCGAGCCGGCGAGGATTCATGATGACAGCGATTGGCACAGTGGCGGGAGGCATTGCCATACTCCGCGATGACGCGATTGCGCGAGTGCAGGCGGCGGTTGATGCGAGCGGAAAGGCGACGCCGGGCGAACTGGCCTCGAATGAAGATTTCTGGTTTGAGGTACAGCAGGCGTACGACGTGGATCGCTCGCTGCTGAATTTGAACAACGGCGGAGTGGCCCCGTCGCCGAGGGTGGTGCTGGAGGCCATGCACCGGCATACCGAGTTCACCAATCATCTGCCGTCTCGACATCTGTGGGATGTGCTCGATCCGCAGGTGGAGCCGGTCCGCAAGCGCCTGGCCGCGCACTTCGGGTGTGATGCGGAAGAGATTGCGATCACGCGGAATGCGAGCGAGTCGCTGGAAAATTGCCTGCTGGGGATTGATTTGCAGCGCGGCGACGAAATTCTCTGCACCTCGCACGATTACCCGCGCATGCGCCAGACTCTGATGCAGCGGGAAAAACGCGAGGGTGTGATGATGAAGACCTTTCCGATCCCGACCCCGCCGGAAAAACTCTCTGACGTTACGCGACTCTACGAGCAGAACATCACACCCAAAACTAAAATGATTCTCGTCTCGCATGTCATCAATATCACGGGGCAGATTCTGCCCGTGAAGGACGTGGTGGCATTGGGTCGGGCACGGAATATTCCGGTGATTGTGGATGGGGCGCATTCGTTTGGGCATTTTCCATTCAAGCAGGCCGACCTGGACTGCGACTACTTCGGCACTAGCTTGCACAAGTGGCTCAGCGCGCCGATCGGGAACGGCGTGCTGTATGTGAAAAAGGAAAAGATTTCGGGCATCTGGCCGCTGATGCCTCCGCCGGAGACGACGGCCGCCGACAACATCCGCAAGTTCGAGGAAATCGGGACGCATCCGACGGCCCCGCGGCTGGCGATCGCCGAGGCGCTCATGTTCTACGAAGGCATCGGCGCCGAGCGCAAGGCCGCCCGCCTCCGCTATCTGCGCGATCGCTGGGCCAAGCGGCTGATCAATAAGCCGAAAGTGATATTCTATACCAGCCTGAGCGACGACCAATCCTGCGCGATCGCCACCGTGGGCATCGAAGGCATCAAGGCGTCGGACTTTACGAAGTACCTTTTCGACAAGCACCGAATCTGGACCACGCCGATCGAATACGAGCACATCAACGGAATTCGCGTGACGCCGAACACCTACACGACGGTGGCAGAGGTCGATCGGTTTGGGGGCGTGATGGAGCAAATCGTGGCGAAGGGAATTTAGAGGTTGTCGGTACATGGCGGCGCTGCGCCTGGCCATGCGACCCGCTGGGGGGCGCTTGCAGATTGTTGTCTCGTTTGGATCAGCACGGCACAAAAGAAGGTGTAGGCTCCAAATTCGAAACTTCAAATTCCGTGGGAGTTCACGCCAATGGGACTTCGAAAATGTAGGGATTGCCGCAATTCCGTAAGCTCACGTGCCGATGTTTGCCCGCACTGCGGCGGTCCAATGCCCGCCAAAACAAGCCTTATCACAGCATTCGTGGCACTCGTGCTTGTCATCGCTGTCTTCGCCGGAATGTGCCAACGGTTCTCGAGCGATGAGGCTAAGCTTGCCGACGTGCCTTCTCGGCCGCGCGCCCAGAATTCGTCGTCAGATCGTAGGTCCCCAGGGGAAGCGAGCCGGACCATTCACGAACTCCCAGAAGAAACGAAAGAATCAGACAAAGTTAGCGCTGCGTCCGCCGCTACTGGTGTCGGCAACTTCGTACTACGAGGTATTTCCGAATCCAATGGTTTGGCGAAAGCTAGATTTAGCCAGAAGGTGACCGGCAAGCGCGTTTACTTGAGCACCGGAGAAGTCATAGAAGGGTGGGTTATTTCGGAAATTGACTTTCCAAGAAAGAGGGTAACTCTTAAGAACGAGACGGACGGCCAAATCATAACATTGCAACCCGACGATTCCGCTCCCAAGGTTTCCAGAGATGCCAAGAAAGAGCGCCTTCTGAAAGAGGAGGACGAGAGAAGAGCGAATCAGCAGGTGAGTGATCGCTCAACTTTGTATGTCGCTGCGCTAAATGCGGCCGGAGCAAAGCTAGTCGAGAATGTGGCGGTGGAACAAACTGGAGACGTGTGGGAAGCTAGATTGACGGTCAAGGATCTTTGGCACATCCGGCACTACCAAGTTCGACTGCAGGACGCTCAGACACTTTGGGATCTATGGGCGCGAATTGCGTCTCCGAAGCAACCTGACCTTGCCAGGATCAGTATCGTAGATCATCGGGGAAACGAAGTGGGAGGCTCTCGCATATGGGGAGGCTCCTTAATCTGGGTGCAAGAGGACTGAATCTGATTGGACCCCGTCAATCACGCTGGCAACTAAATGCGGGCGGTGGTGGGGTGGCAGCCGGCCACGCCACACGTCGGCATTTGTCCGGAATGCGGGACGAAGGTTGAACAGAAGCCCGTTGAAACGGGCTGAGGTTACGGAACAAAAAGGAAATGGGGTACGCGTGGCCTCGCTGACCAGGCCTCGAAGGCCTGGCCTAAGCCCGCCTGGTGGCGGGGCAAGGTCGCTGAAGCGACCTGGAGATCATTTCCGGCGTTTGCCCGAAATGCGGGCAGCCGACTCCAACGACACCTTGACAGATGTTATAACAAATGTTATAATAACCTCCAAGGAGAACCGCCATGCAATCATTGAAGATCACTACGGTAGGTAACTCTTCAGGAGTGATTCTCCCAAAGGAGATTCTTGAAAGACTTCGCGTCGAAAAAGGCGACACGCTGTATGCGCTTGAGACTCCCAACGGGATCGAACTCACTCCATTTAATCCTGAGTTTGCCAAGCAAATGGACATCGCGGAACAGGTGATGCGCGAAGACCGCGACGTACTTCGCAGACTGGGTGAGTAGTTGGATGCGCGAACCTCAATGGATTCGCGGCGATGTCGTGCTTGCCATCCACAGGCGCCAACTCGCTGAACATGGCGGAATAGACGGCCTCCGCGATGCCGGATTGCTGGAGTCGGCAATAGCGCGACCTCAGAATCTGTGTGCTTATTCCGACCCCAAGCCCGATCATTCGGCGTTGGCCGCGTCTTACGCGTTTGGAATCATCAAGAACCATCCGTTCCTCGACGGCAATAAGCGCACAGGTTATGCCGTTTGCAGGACCTTTCTGATTCGCAATGGACACGATATCCACGCTACGCAGGAACAAAAATATCAAGCGTTTTTGGCAGTCGCCAGCGGCGAGCTTGATGAGACAGGACTCGTAGATTGGATACGATCTGTCCTAATTCGATCCAAATAGGTCGGAATCAATTTCCGGTTTGTTTGCGCATGATCATGTCGAAGCCGCGGACGAGCGCGACGTAGCCGCGCCAGACGAGGAGGCAATAGAGGCCTAGAGCGATGGAGGTTCCGATGGCGGCGGCCACCCGGATGGCGGAAAGAGTTACAGCGGAGGACAGATTCGCGCCCTGGGCCAGCTCGGCTGGGGCGACGAGGAACCAAACGGCGGTGAAGGGCGTGAAGGGCGAAAGAAACGCGGCAAATTCGCCGCCGGAGGCATTCACTAGAGCGAAGCCGATGAGGGTGACGAGTCCGCCGGCGAGCAGGATCGCGCCGATGCTGGTCATCACGGCGGTCATATTATTGCGACTGGTGAGCGAAAACCGCAGGCCGATCACGCAGGCAATGGCCGTGTAAATCACCAGCAGCAAACCCACTTCAGCGGCGACTTCGAGAGGGACGGCGGGACGCGGCACACGCCGCGCGATATCCACCAGCGCGAACAGCAGCAACGCGACGACAGGCCCGATCAAGAGCGGCAGCACGAAGCTGACCAATCCACGAAGCTTGCCCCAAAGCACGTAGCTGCTGGTGAGGGGCGTGGTCATCAGCAATTCCATGGTCTTCGATTCCTTTTCCTTGGTGATCGAAGTTGCGGCGGTGTTGGCGGCGATGATGAGGGCGAGGGCGAACTGAATCATGGTCAGACCGGCCAGCCACTCAGGGACTTCCGACGGCTTGAGGCTGCCGCCAAGGTAGTACACAAGTACGACAATCGAAGCGATGAGACCACCGGCAACGATCCCCCATCGAAGGAATCGTCCACCTGCGGCGCGGGTGCAGGCTTCACGCCAGGCGACGGGATTGTGCCAGACGTTGCGCGGAGTGCGGGTGCGCTCGCCGGTAGCCTGGCGGCGAAAGCGATCGAAGAAATTGCTGAGGAACGTGGGCTCGCCGGTTTTGATCCCGCGGCGAACGTAAAACATGCTCACGGCCACAAGCACGAGGGACAGGGCGAGAGTCCAGGTCACATAGACGGTGGATGGATAGGCCAGTGCGTAGCGGGCGATCGAACCGTATTCCGGGAGGGCGGCATACGGCGGGGCGCTGACGCGATTGAGAGCGACCTCCAACGCCAGGAACGGATGGAGCGGCGTCAGCCAGCTCATGCGCACGCCGTCGAGGTTGGCCGCAGAGGCGGCGACCCAGGTGCGATCCCAGCGGCCAAACAGATAGAGGGCCAGGAGGTACAAGGCGATCATCAGATAAAAAGAGAAGATGGTGCGACGCGTGCCGACGCCGATCATGGCGATGAAGATGGCGAGCGCCCCGGTCAGGATGGCGGTGGAGGCCGACAGAGCAAAGCTTTGCACGATTTGCGGGCTCGTAACGCCGCCGTAAATCATGGTCATGTAGAAGATAGGCAGACCCGCGAGGAGGAGTACGATTACGAAATAGAGCCGGCTCATCAGCGTGCCCAAAACGATCTGGCCGGAGGTGAGCGGCGTGGAAATGAGGATGTTGAAGGTCTGGGCATCGCGTTCCTGCGTGATCGCGGAGGCGGTGAACACGGGTGCGAGGAAGCACATGAGGAGCAATTGCGTAGTGGCCGCGTAGCGGAATGTCTGGGAAGCGTTTTTGGCGAGTTCGGTGAGCGAGGCGCTTTCTTCGGCAGACGGAATTTGCAGCCAGAGCACGACGCCGGCGAGTGCGGCGAGGTATCCGAAGCGAAGCCAGAGATGCCGCTGTCGCCGGGAAGCGCCGTAGACGACGCGGACGAGGATGGGATTGGCAGGGAGCAGATGCCACAGCCAAAGCCAGAGTTTGGTAAGCACCGCATTCACAATTGTCGTAGCCTATCCGAAGGTAGAGCGCAAGCGAATGCCTCCCTTGCACAAGCACGTTCCATCAAGCAGACTATAGGGGTCTTATTGGGGATTTATCTATGAAAATTCGAAATTTGAGTTTGCTGCTGACCATGATTTCCGCCGGAATCTGCGTGTCATGCCGCGGCGACCGGGCCAAGCCGAAGGGCACGGCGGTGACAGAACAGCACTCAACGGCGAAGCCCGCTGAAACAAGAAATCAGGCCAGTGCTGGAGGCGAAGTGAAAGCCGATGCGAAACCGGCCGTAGCTGCAAACGAAGCTGAGCCGCACAAGATTGAGGTCATTGAGGAGAAGCACCCCAACGGCGTTGTCCGCAAGCGGGTGGAAGGGTATCGCGATGAGAAGGGTGAATTTGTGCCGCACGGCATCACCGCCACCTGGTACGAGTCCGGGCTGAAATGGACGGAGATGTCGTTCAAGGATGGCATCAAGCAGGGCCAGCAACGCAAGTGGTACAACACTGGGGCAGAATGGTCCGTCGGTTTCTATGATGATGGGGCCGAGAATGGCGTGTGGACGGCTTATCACCCCAACGGGGAAAAGGCCCGGGAGATTCATATTGATCACGGTGTGTTTGACGGACCGTACATCGAGTATCACAAGAATGGCCACAAGAGCTCCGAGGTGACCTTCGTGAAGGGCGTGCGGCAGGGCGTTTCGACAGTTTGGGATGAAGACGGCTCCGTAGCCTATGTCACCGACTACATCGACGGCGTCGAACAGCCGTAGAAAGACTGACAATTATTTCCCTGCTCATACCAGACAACACCGCTGCTTCGCAGTCGCGGTACTGATTGGGCATGGCGGCGCTTCGCTTGACCATGCCACTCCATCTAGAATTGGAAATAAATAAACGGCGCGGCGGATTCTCCGAGCACGGAAAATAGGAGGAGCGTCGCGGCGATCATCCCGCCTTGCAGGGGTGCGGGAAGCAGGCCGAAGAATCCACGCAGCTTTGCCGGCCAATTCCAAGGCGTCAGTTCCATCACCAGACCAAGGATTAGCACGGCATAGGCAATGGATGACACGAAGTCGATTCCAGATTGAAAGCTGAACAACCGCGCCAGATATGCCTCCGTCGTGGCGAAATCCACGGCCCGAAATAGCACAAAGCACAGTGCGACCAGATGAAAGGTGACAACGACGCGGGCGACACGGGAGACCATCGGCTGGTCGGCGCGGTCCGCATCGATGCCGGTGAGGGAGTGAAAATACCTTCCAGCGCCGAGCATCAGCCCGTGTGCTGCGCCCCAGAGTACAAAGCCCCACGCCGCTCCATGCCATAGTCCGCCTAGAAGCATAACGATCGCCAGGTTGCGTACCATCTTCCACGTTGACCCCTGAGCGCCTCCCAATGGGATGTAGAGGTAATCACGCAGCCATGTCGAAAGCGAAATGTGCCAGCGCCGCCAGAAGTCACGAAGACTCGTGGCGAGGTAGGGGCGGTTGAAGTTGATGGGCAGCTCAAAGCCCAGCATTTTCGCCGCACCGATGGCCACGCTGCTGTATCCGGAAAAATCGTAATAGATCTGAAACGCGTAGCCGTACATGGCCAGGAGCAGCGTCCATGATCCGTGCGCGCCGGGGTCGGCGAATACCGGATCGACGAGCGTGGTGGCGAGAATGTCGGCGATGCAGATTTTCTTGAACAGGCCGGTGAGCATGAGCGACAGGCCGTCCTGGGCGCGGGAATCATCCCACTGTGGGATAGGATCAATCTGCGGGAGGAACGTGGCGGCACGGATGATGGGGCCCGCGATGAGTCGCGGGAAGAAAGAGATGAAGAGCGCGAAGCGGGCGAAGTTTCGCGCTGGCTCGATCGCACCACGATAAACGTCCACCGTGTAGCTGAGCGCTTCAAAGGTGAAAAAGCTGATACCCAGCGGGAGTTCGAGGTGGTGGTGATGAATGGAGAGTGGAGGGCCGATCGCGGTGGATAGCGAGGCAATGTTATCGACAAGGAAGTTGAAGTATTTGAAGATCGCCAGCGTACCGATGTTGCTGATGAAGCTGACCGCGAGCCAGCGGCGTTTTCCATGTTGGTGCGGCGTGGCTGCGATACGACCGGCGACGAAGTAATCGACGGCGGTCATGCCCAGCATCATGATCGCATAGGGCAGACTCCAGGATGCATAGAAATAGAGGCTGGCGAGCAGCAGGACTGCGATGCGCATTTTGGGCCGGCGGCGCACGGACCAGTAGATCGCGAGCACCACCGGAAAGAACAGCAGAAAATGAGCGGTGTTAAAGAGCATCTACGGTGAGCTCCGCGCGACGGCCTGGCTTTCGATCAATCGTCGAATTTCCATCGCGACGGTTTGCCCAACGAGTTGATGGCCGGCGTCGTTGAGATGAATAGCGTCGGTAAAGTAGTCCGCTCGCCGGGGAACCGCACGGTCGAGGTCGATGAGCGGTGTGTCGGTGCGCCGGGCAACATCGCGGACGGCCTCGTTGTAGCGGTCGAAGGCGTCATTGAGGCCGGCGAGAGTGAGGGCCGGGTTGTTGGTCAGCGAGCTGGCGGCCAGATCGAATTGGTCCGACGGAGCGGACGGATCGCCAAAGGATCGCGGGGCCGTGCAAAGGATCGCGCGCCAGCCGTGGGCACGGCACTCGTGTATCAGAGTGGCGAGTCGATCGGCGTAGCGATCGATGCCGGATTGATCGAGGGAATCGTGGCGGCGCGGAGAGAGCAACCGAGCGGTCAGCGGAGTGCTGTTGACTTTCAACACGTTCAGCAGCAGCGAGTGCTCCTCCAGGAATTGGCTGACGGGGGCGCGCGAGTCCGAATTTTTGGCGGAGCCGCCAAACTGCCGCCGGGCGTGTGCGGCGATGTCGGTTGCGACCTGATCGACGACGACCATGTCGGGATCGAGCGCGGCGATGCGGCCATCAAGGAGCTCGATGCTGTCGGCGAGGGTGTATCCGGGCACTCCCGCGTTGACCGCGTCGAACGCGCCTGCTGAGCGTTGCCCTAATTCCGTGACAAGGCGCGACACCCAAACCGAGTCGTCGTCGCTGGCCTCCATGCCAAAGGTGGTCGAATCACCGAGGGCCACGATTCGCACGAGACCTTCAGGCTTGGGGATTTGCGGTTCGCGACCACGAAAGCCGAACCGGTTGATCTGAACTCTTCGCTCGCTTCCGTTGAGCGTAGCGCCGGGTTTGAGCTGGCGGCGTCCGGATTGGTCGAGTTGGTAGATTTCCGCGACTGGCCCGCGGACACCGAGTCGATACCAGGATCGTGCGCGGAGCGCAGATTCCGCCAACAAAAGGAGACTGATCGTCCAAACCAGCGTCCATATCGATTTTGGAACTCTGCCTTTAACCTTCGTTTCCATCGATTGTTATGGCGGACAAACGGTTGCGTAAGGTTTAGTTGCTCCAAGAATTATCGGCACGCAGGAACGACAATTGAGCTAGGCACGGCGGGTCGGTGCTGGCAAGTTTTGAGTGCCACGGGCGGCTTGCCCGCCGGTGCCGGCACTGGCAGCAAGCTGCCAGTGGCACCCTTCAATCAAACTTAACCAGTACCGGCGGGTCGGGCCCGGGATCACAGACGGCGTTGTGGGTGTGACGCCTCGGTGACGGTGAATGGGCAGAATCCGTCCAAACAATGGCCCCCTGGGTGCGTATTCATGGATGCGGGGAGGGGGATGCCGCTGCGGAACCCCTGATCGGGTAGAATCAGGAGTGCATCGTACCGCCTCCCTGCGGTGCGATCGGCACAGAAGGAGTAAGACGATGTGGTTTGACCCCACGTATTTTCTTTATGTCGGGCCGGCGATTCTTCTGGCCATGTGGGCGCAATATCGCGTGAAGAGCGCGTATGCCCGGGCCAGTCAGTATGCGCCGCGCAGCGGGCTGACCGGAGCGGAGACGGCCCAGCGTATTCTCAACGCCTACGGAATTCCGAATGTCGCCATCGAACCGGTGCAATCGTTTCTGGGAGATCACTACGATTCGTCCAAGAAAGTGCTGCGGCTGAGTCCGGACGTGTACCACGGGCGTTCGCTGGCGGCACTGGGCATTGCGGCGCACGAAGTGGGCCACGCGATTCAGGATTCGACCGGCTATGGACCGCTGGCGATTCGCAACGGACTCGTGCCGATGGCGTCCATTGGCAGCAATCTGTCGATCTTCCTTGTCATCATTGGCCTGGTACTGAGTGCGGCCGTTCCGGCGGCGCGGTATGTCGCGGTGGCCGGACTGGGCTTGTTTGGTGTGGTGGTGTTGTTTCAGATTGTGAATTTACCCGTGGAATACAATGCGTCGGCGCGGGCGCGTGACATCCTGCTCCGGCAGGGCATGGTAACTGCGGAAGAAGATCGCGTGGTGCAGGGGGTGCTTTCTGCGGCGGCGCTGACCTATGTGGCTGCGACGCTGACCGCGATTCTTACATTGCTCTATTACGCCTCGCTGGTGTACGGCGGTCGGCGGAATAATTGATAATTCAAGGCAGAGGGCAGCCAAGAGCAAGAGGTGGTGCATCAAGATGCACCCTACTATTAGAGGAAGAGCGGTTGATCGAATCGGAGGCCGGCGCCGAGTCGCTTGCCGGATTCGGAATCGATGACTTCCGTGCGGACTACAGTGGCGTAGCAGACTTCATTGGTGGGGCAATCGATCGACTCATGCGTGGATGAAAAGAAAATTTCGCAGCGCTGGCCGACGTTCATTCCATAGGAAAACGGAACCGACACAAAGAGCCCGCCTTCGCTAATATCCTCGACATCGCATCGGTGCGATTCCTTCAGGCCCATGAGGCGCACTTCGGCAGTGAGTTCCTTTTGCAGTCGGGCCGCGCAACGGCGGTCGTCGAGCGTTGAGAAAGAATCAGTATTTTGCAGCGTCAATGTCACGGAAGATTCAACAGCAACGGACATGATTTTTCTCCTGCAACGCGGGCAGTGTTGTACGAAGGAGTTGGACTATACCCTCCGCGGAGGTTCTGTCAATGTAAGCGAGCCGTTTTTGCCGAGCCTCGTGAATAAGTCTTCACACGGGGCCTTCTCTGGGTGGAACCCGTTTCACCCGAGCAACGAGGCTTCCTTTATACGGACAATTCGGCGCATCGGTTAAATCGTGCGGACAATGTGAAAATAGGCAGTGCGACTTACGCCATGCTAAATTGACGGCCACGAATCGTGCCCCTGATCGTGCAAGGCAGTTTCCAGCCGTCAAAAGGGGTATTTTTGCTCTTGGACAGCAGCTTTTGGGCCGCGACTGTCCAAGGCTGGTTGGGGGCGATCAAAGTCAAATCGGCTTGGGAGCCCGGTACGATGGGTCTGGAGGGCCTGCGGACGACGCGGTCGGGAGCGGCGGTGAACCAATTGATGAGTTGCGGCCAGTCGGCCAGGCCGGTTTCGATCATGGCCATGGCAGCAAGACCAACGGCGGTTTCCAGCCCGATGATGCCGGCCGGGGCTTTCAGGAAACCAGCGGCTTTCTCATCGGCGGCGTGGGGGGCATGGTCGGTGATGATGCAGTCGATGGTCCCGTCGAGGAGGCCTTTTCGACAAGAATCGACATCGTTTTGGGGGCGCAGCGGTGGGTGCATCTTGGTGTTTGGGTCGGCGGCGGAACATGCGTCGTCGGTGAGAATCAGGTGATGCGTGCAGACTTCGGTGGTGACGGGGAGGCCTTCGGCCTTGGCGCGGCGGACGAGTTCCACGGCGCGGGCGGTGGAGATGTGGGCGACGTGGTAGCGGGCGCGGAATTTTCGGCAGAGGTCGATGTCGCGCTCGATCATGGCTTCTTCAGATTTCGGGTCGAGGCCCGGCAGGCCTAGTCGCCGCGAGACTTCGCCGAGGTGCATGACGCCGCCGGCGGAGAGCGCTTTGAATTCACAATGCTGAATGAGCAGGGCGTCGCAGCGGGCGGCCTGCTCGAAGGCGAGTGCCATGATGTTGTCATCTTCGACGCCCGTGCCGTCGTCGCTGAAGGCGACCGCGCCGGCTTTCATCAGAGCGGCGAAATCGGTTAGCTCCTTGCCCGCGCGTCCGCGCGTGATGCAGGCCACCGGGGCGACTTCGCAGTGGCCCATTTCGCGGGCGCGCTCGATCACCCAGCGAATACGCTGCGGCTCATCGAGCGGCGGAGTGGTGTTGGGCATGCAGGCCACATAGGTGAACCCTCCGGCCGCCGCCGCGCGCGTACCCGTTTCGATGGTTTCCTTGTGCGATTGGCCCGGCTCGCGAAGGTGGACGTGAATGTCCATGAGGCCCGGACAGAGGATGCAGCCGGTCGCGTCGATGACTCTTGCATCCTTCGGCGCGCGGTCCGCGATGCGTCCGTTGTCGATGACGATGTCTGCAATCTCGTCGCGCTTGCGGTAAGGGTCGATCACTCGTGCCCCGCGAAGATGGAATGCGTTACTGGTTTGCATGATGGCTGATTGTGATGGGCCGGGAGGCGGCGGGCAAGGAAGAGCGATTTCACCGCGGAAGCGCCGAGAACGCAGATTTTGATTGGGGATTGCAAGAGGGGTTGAGTCTCGGCGGGCAAAGACTGTGCAATCTCCTAGTTTGAAAGAATTCTACCCAGCAACGAAAAGAAAGCGGCGAGCGCGAAAACAGCGATCAGTTGAGACGATGCTGCAACCCAAAAGCTGTGTGGCATTTTGATATAACGGCGATAGGCAAAAGCCACGGCAATCGTGGCAATTGCGGCAAATAACCCAAAGTGCAAGAAAGGCCTGAGTAAAATTCCCAACGTTGAGTATTGCAACCATCGACCAAGCTCGGACCTGTACCAGAAGTCGTTGATCAACGCGTATTCAACGGTCAGGTAAAGAATCGTAAACAAAGGCAAGAGTGCCACAACCGAATAGCACGCTACGCGAACAACGTGAACTCTTCGCACTTTGCATATCGACATCGACTGTTGAAAAATGAGCAGGGCCCCGAGAGAAAAAACCGAATACAAGAAGATCGCTGCGCCAAGGAAATACCCTTCGTCGAATTTAAATAATCGCAAGGCGAATTCGGGTATGTCGGAAATTGTTACAAGTATTGGCCCCCCTGGAATTTGTCGAGAATATGCATTCCACCAAAGCGCCAATCCAAAGCCAATTGGAGACAAGATCGCAACGAGAATGATCACAATCGTCGCCCACACCACTAACGGTCTCAGTGCCGGATCGTCATGGATGCTGACACGTTGCCAAAGACGTGATGGCCGACAGGCCAGGAGCCAGGTGTTGATGAACGAGCGGACGGGGCGGTCGCGCCAGCGGTATTCGAAGAGCGGTTTTTCGCGGCGGCGGTAGCGGAGCAGGGCCTCGTTCCAATCGACGGCCGTACCACATTCGGGGCAGCGGGAGTCGGAGAGGCCGTAGAGGTGGTAGTTGCAGTGGCCGCAGGTGAGCTCTTCCAAGGGGGCGGCGACGGACCAGTCGAATTCAAACCGGCAGGCGGGGCAGATCGGCTCAGACTGGCCGCGAAGGTCGTGGCCACAGCGGGCACAAAGCACATCGAAATGAATTAAGTGCCAGGGAGGCGCGGCGGAGTCTACATATGGGGCAGAGTCCGAAGCGGGAATATTCGGAGGTATTGCACCGGTCACAGCATGAATAGTCCGACAGAAACGTCCGCGCGTCAAAATCGCCGGCGTCCGAACCGCGAATGGAAGTGCTTCCGCAGGCAAACACAGGCATCGCAACGGGAGCATCTCTTATTGATGCAACCGACACTTCAATCGCGAGCCGTTCTGATGACGACCGCATGAAATCTGCATGGATTGCACGAAACTCCCCACACTGTCTACCAGTCAGAGCCCTACAATTTCCTTGGCCATGAAGGGGTTTTTGTGATGGATGGGGCACATTGGGAGCTTCTTGAGTTGCGCGGAATGAGGTTCGCAACTCGTTTGACGATCCAGCTTAACAGAGAGGAGAAACGATGACACTAACCATAGAAACGACTGCGATTTTGATTGGTGCGGCGCTGATCGCGGGCTGCTCGAGCACAAGACAGCACACGACGCGAATGTCCTACGCAGAAACGGAATACGCGCCGCCGACATACACAGACACCGCTCATAATGACACGATGCCGGCCTACGACCGGCGGTCTCCAATCGCCGACACCGTTCCCACGACGTCATTCCCGATTACCACTTCGCGCGTCACGACGACCCGCACGGTAAACATGGCGGTAAGCCCGGCAATTCGATATGACATCACTCTGGACGAATTTCGCGGGCATATTCGTGAACAGTCGGCCATCTTCGTGGACGCCCGGCAACCCAAGGAATTCCGAAAGGGCCACGTTACAGGTGCGATCAACATTCCAGTCGGGGACGAGGACGCTTACATCGCCAAGTTCCAGGAGGATGTTGCGCCTGACCAGCTAGTGATCGTATATTGCGGCGGGCCAGAGTGTCCGGCCAGCGACAACGTCGCCTCGTACTTGAGCACGCAGGGATACTCCAACATCCGTGTGTACAAGCCGGGCTGGCAACAATTATCCAAAGTGGACCTTCCCTAGAGCGTGTTATGGACTTTTGTGAGGCTAAGCCGATGTTTGTGGCATGGCAAGGAAGCCTTACCCAAGCGACGTCAAGGATGACGAATGGGCGTTTGTCGCGCGGTATCTGACGCTGATGCGGGATGACGCGCCGCA
>CAZCST010000039.1:0-406822 GCA_964501365.1 uncultured Phycisphaera sp.
AGGACAGTTGTCCCTCTGAATCGGGGCGTCCCAGCCAACTGGCAGGACAAACTTGGTGTTGTCGGTGATATTACCACCGTTGCTGATCACACTGGCCGTGCCATCGAGATCCGCCTGATACACCTGAACCAGCGCGGAGCCGCCGTCAAAGGGTGGATTGTTCCAGCCGAATACCTGCACTTCGACTGTGATCGTGTCGTTTGGTGCAATGGCGAGTGAACTTGTGGGTGCGATGGGAACCCCATTTTTTGCGACCGCCTTTAGGGCCATCGTCGCCGCTCCGAAAGAGGTACCCGTGAAAGCTGAAATAACGACCAAGAACGTAGGGCCTATTCCAAAATTAGAAAGCCATTTTCCGCTCAACATTTTGACCCCGCCGCCTGTTTGACGCTTGATTTACGTGGCTTTCTACAAAAGTCATCAATAATTCTATCAAGAATTGCTTGATTTTTCAATCGTACGGAGCGGGTGGTCGCGTGACCCATCCATCGCGTTAGCGATGGATGGGGTCCCGATGATTTGGCGCCAATCACATCCGAATTCTCCGCCCCCCATCGCTTAGACCCTATACCCTAATCCCTAGCCCCCAAACCCTCCTCTCCGCCCTCAGCGCCTCTGCGGTGAATCCCAATGCGGTGATCGCAGGTTCCATCCAAACCGCGCGCCCCACATGTTCTATAGGTGATGCTCAAATGTCCGGAACATTCGCTGCTTTTGCCTGCCACGGCGCGCGGACTTCCACCCCCGGCCCTCAATCGAAAATCGCAAATCGACAATCGACAATCGACAATGCCTGGTCCCCGCCCCTTCGTCCCACCCCGCGCCGACCCCTGCGCCTGCCCTTTTTCCTCCCCCCCGCCGCAACATAAGTCCTTGCCGGCACGTGACCTCCATCGCGCGCACAAAAAGTGCAGGGACGAACCCATCCGGGGGCGCGACATTACAACCCGGCATTCATCCGGTTGTCGTCGCCCGGTTCCTCGATCCATTCCAAGCTCGTTCCCACGGCCAATCCGGCACCAGAATGGATCAATTGTCGGGTTGGCGTTTGGTCAGTATAACGAACCCCATGGGACAGCGAACGAATCAGGATTTTTCCGCAGTGGCGGCCGTGGACCCGGAGATCATGCCCTTCCTCACGGCCGAGGTGCGCCGCCAGCAGAATACGCTCGAAATGATCGCCTCGGAAAACCACGTGTCCGCCGCCGTATTGCAGGCGTTGGGCTCCATACTCACCAACAAGTACGCCGAGGGTTATCCGGGAAAGCGCTATTACGGCGGCTGCGAAAACATGGACGGCGTCGAGGAACTCGCCCGCCAGCGCGTCAAAAAATTGTTCGGATGTGACCATGCCAATGTCCAGCCACACTCCGGAAGTCAGGCCAATGCCGCCGTCCTTTTGGCGGTTCTCAAGCCCGGTGACACGATCCTGTCACTCGACCTCGCTCACGGAGGTCACCTTTCTCACGGGCTCAAGGCCAATCTCAGCGGACTGCTCTACAATATCGTCAGCTACGGCGTCGATCGCCGAACCGAACAGTTCGACTATGCCGAGATCCGCCGACTCGCCCGCGAGAACAAGCCCAGGCTCATTATTTCCGGCGCATCGGCTTATCCGCGAACGATCGACTTCAATACCTTCAGCGAAATCGCCCACGAAGTCGGCGCTTTCCACATGGCCGACATCGCCCACATCGCCGGTATGGTCGCGGTCGGCCTGCATCCTTCACCCGTGCCAACCGCCGCCTTTGTCACCACGACTACGCACAAGACGCTTCGCGGCCCGCGCGGCGGACTCATTATGTGCAAGGCAGACCACGCGAAAATCATCGACTCGCGGATTTTCCCCGGCACGCAGGGTGGCCCGCTCATGCACGTCATCGCCGCCAAGGCCGTGTCGTTTGCGGAGGCCTTGCGACCGGATTTCAAGCAATATCAACAACAGATTCTCACAAACGCGAAGGCCCTCGCCGAAGCCCTGATCGCCAAAGGCAACCGACTCGTCTCCGGCGGGACAGACAATCACCTCATGCTCCTTGACCTGCGCCCGGCCTATCCCGACGTGACCGGCCAGCAGGCTGAAGACTGGCTCGGTGCGGCCGGCATCATCGTCAATAAGAACATGATCCCCTTCGACGAACGCAAGCCGACTCAGACCAGCGGCCTGCGCCTGGGGACTCCGGCGCTGACCACACGCGGCCTTAAGCAATCAGAGATGACGACGATCGCGGGTTTGATTGACCGCGTCCTGCGATCCGGCGGCGAACCGGCAATGATGGAAAGGATCCGCGGCGAGGTACACTCCCTCTGCGAGCAGTTTCCGTTATGACTTCTTGCCTTTCTGCCTGGTTTGCCTGTTGCCAGATTGCCTTCCTGGGGGTGTCCGGACGCCTGGTGGGTCCCGCGGCCTTCAAAGCCGTTGAGGGGTCGCTCGCGCGGCTCCTGGCGGGTTCGATTCCCGTCCACTCCCGTCGTGATGCGAAACCAGTCTGACGCGCGACTTTCCAGGAGAATTGAAACGCCCAAACAAACGCCCGCCCGCTATCACGCGCCCATCCGGCGTGTAGCATCCTCAAGTACGCTGCGCTCGCGGGATTCCACCTCTTTTTTCATGGAATCCGCCCTGGCAAGCGAGGCCGACACAAAACACTTATCCGCCAGGCTGGACGCGTTGATACGCACGTTCAAATCAGCCCCGAAAACCGCTGTGCGGGCGCACAAAGCCGCCACTGCCGCATCGGAGACTGAGGCAGGGTTGCCAACCTTCGCCATCGCTTCGATCTCTTCCATGGATGCCAGTGCCACTTCCATGACACGCAGCGGCACTTCGATGGCCCGCCGGGTCGCGGCCTGGATTGCCGCAGTGCGCACGGCCTTTTCGGCGTCATTCGACTTTGGCAGTCCGAAAGCGCTCATCACTGCGTTGAAAGCCGCGGTGTCGTCGTCGATGAGCCGCAGGAGTTCAACATAATGGGCCTTTCCCTTTTCGGCCCAGTTGGAAAATTCCTCCCAGCGGTCGTCCCAGCCCCGCTTGTGTGCGGAGAGGTTGGCAACCATTGTGGCCAGCGCCGCTCCAAACGCGCCGGCCGCTGCAGCAATTGACCCGCCGCCCGGCGCGGGCGATTCGGATCCCGTTTCCTCAACGAAATCCTGCAACGTCATATCTACCAGCCGCGCCGGTTTGCGATAAATGAGACCCCTCTGTGTCCCCCCTTGGCTTTCACCCTCACCTGGTTGCCTTGTTGCCTCGTTGCCTTGTTGCCTCGTTTCTATGGCGTACTCAATAATCTTCTCCGCCGGGTTGAATGGCGTCAGATCGGCCAGCCCCAGCGATTTCACGGCAATCTTGATGAGTTCGCGGTCCGAAACACCGGTGGAGCGCTGCTGCTTGCGCAGGAAATACCGACCGGCGTCGAGAATTGACGCCAACGGGACGAGTCCGACGAGTTCAGAACCGGTAACACGGATACCGCGGGCGTCGGCTTTCTTGCAACATTCGTCGAACGCAACGTGCATCGGCGTAACGCTGAGGTTGGTCAGATTGATCGAAATCTGCGCGACACCATACTCCTCGATGTACCAGCCAATCGCCTTGACGCACTTCAGACTGCCTGGCTCCCAGACCTGCTCCCCTTTCGCGTCGAGCACCGGCTTGCCCGTCGCTGTTCCATCCTGCGTCTTTGGCCGGCCCTTTTCGCGGATGTCGAAGGCAATCGCATTTGCCCGTCGCGTTGAAGTCGTATTGAGGTTGACGTTATACGCCACGAGAAAATCACGTGCCCCAACGGCCGTCGCGCCGGTGCGGGCGTTGAATTTCGCGGGTCCGAAATCCGGCTTCCATTCCGGCTTCGCGAGCTTCGCTGAAAGTCCTTCGTACTCACCCGCGCGAACGTCGGCAAGGTTCTTTCGCTGGGGCGAGGTTGCCGCGTACTCGTAGCTGTAGATCGTCATGCCGAGCTCGTCACCCAGGCGCTTGCCGAGCTTACGGGCGTACTGGGCCGCCTCCTCCATCGTGATGCCGGACACGGGTACAAGCGGGCAGACATCGAGGGCTCCGAATCGCGGATGCTCTCCTTTGTGTTTGGTCATATCGATGAGTTCGGCGGCTTTCCTGGCGAGCCGAAACGCGGCCTCGCACACCGGCTCCGGCGGACCCACAAAGGTGATCACTGTCCGGTTTGTTGCTTCGCCGAGATCGACATCGAGCAGCATTACGCCATCGACAGTTTCGACCATGTCGGTGATCTGCCGGATAGTGGCGGCGTCGCGGCCTTCACTGATATTGGGAACACATTCGATCAATTGTTTGTGCATAGATTCCTCGCCAGGATTCAAGAAACACCGGTGCGCCCGGGCCGGATCATAGCATATAGGAATCGAGTTGCAGCTTGTTGGCGAGCCGCTATAATGCGGGGCTTCGCTTCGGTAGCGAAAGGAGCAAATAATGGTTAAGTTGAAGACCCACAAGGGTTTAAAGAAGCGTGTACGAGTTACTGCTTCGGGGAAGATCAAGCACAAACCGTCCTTCGCCGGGCACTTGATGAGTAGCAAGAGCGGCCGGCGATGTCGTCGGCTTCGCAAGCCGGCAGTTTTGCACGGCCCCATCGTAGCCAAAATCCGCGAAGCTCTGGGATGTGCCTAACGGGCTTTCGCCCTCGTTTGATTTGACCTCACGAAGAGGGTTCCTTTCGACTCGATTGAGTAGGAGTTTTACACATGGGACGCACGACAACCGGTTCCGCGACGCATCGGCGTAAGCACCGGATCATGAAACAAGTCAAAGGGTATCAGGGGTCCAAGGGTAAGACCTACCGGCTGGCTCGTGAAGCCATCGTCCGCGCCGGCGTGAGTGCCTACCGCGATCGAAAGCGTCGCAAGCGCGCCTATCGGGCATTATGGATCACGCGACTTACGGGGGCGTGCCGAGCGCGTGAGATCAGCTACAGCCGGTTCATCTTCGGTCTACAGTCGGCGGGCGTCGAGCTGGATCGCAAGTCACTGAGCGAAATCGCGATTGCTTCGCCGGGCGACTTCGATGCCTTGGTGGAAATTGCTCGCAAGCATCAACCAAAGACAGCCGTCGCCGCGTAACTGCCATCCTGAGCACAGTGAAGGATTCCATATTGGAAATTCTTTACTTCGTTTAGGATGACTCCGCCCGTCACTTCACATCCCTGACTCTGCACAGATTTGAGTCACGGATTGATTGCTTGTTGCGAGCGCTTTGGTTTTCGTTTCTGAAATAGTTTCTTGAGTTCATCAGTCACGCCTCGAAACGGGCTGGCACGAACCTGCGGCTGAGACAGCGGGCCCGTCACACGCAATTCTACCAGTTCGCGCGACGCACCCTCCCATAATTCAGCCAACACCGGAATGCCCGACAACCGCCCCGCACCAGCGTTCACCAACGTCAAATCCACACTCTGATCGGCAAGCGACATCGTGCCCTGGCCTACGAGGCTGAGGCTCTCTCCGGAGACGGCGATATCGGCAACGCGAACCGTGTTGCCCGTCACGTAGAACTGCCCGCGTGCCTCGCTAAGCACGTCGTTGTTCGGGACGGTGATGTCAAGCACATTGAGAATGGCCAGAAAAATCGGGAGTCTATAGATATACCCGTCGCGGATTTCGACACGCCCCCCACCGGTCCGAGTCATGGGATTTCCCATCGATCCCGCGATGTGGAATTGCGCATCCATGATTCCTCGAACGTCTGTTGGCTTGTCGGCTTTGCCTGCGGCGCTTTGATTATCTCTTGGAAGGCGATTTCCCCGCCACGATTCCAGCCACGAGGCAAGATCAACATTCTGAAGGGATGTGGCCAGGCGGTATTGCGCCTGACCTGGATCAAATGCCAACTGAGCCTGCGTTGTGGCGGTCCCGCCATGGACACTGCCCCGGAAATCTCGCACAGCCGCTCGACCCTCGCCCGCTGCGGTGCGGGCGAAATACCAATTCGCCGTCGCGTCCGTCAGTTGCTGATCATAGATACGTGCTGCGACATCCTGGAGGGTTCCGTTTAGTGTGATCCCGCCGAGTCGGTCAACGAGCATCCCGTCGAAGCTCAGTGTACCGTGCTGAACAGCCAAATCGTCTCTACATAGCTTCGCGTCGTGGAGGAGTGTCTGACCACGGACTGACCAGGTGGCTTGTTGCTGTGTGTCTTCCTGAGAAAAGCTCAGATCATCCAGGGAAAGGTCAATGCGCCCCGCAGGCGACAGTTCATCCCACACGGATTGCGCTTTGGCGGGAAGAACGCCGCGAATCGAACCGTCGAGCGAAAGCCCCTTGGCGCCAAGTCGGATCTGAGCCTGTTGGGATGTGCCATCATGCGTGATGCGAAAGTCAGCTTCAATGGGCGAGCCGTTGTAGCTTCCCCGAGCGTCGGTACTACGAACCTCCTCATTGGTAAAGAACACTGTCGCGTCAACATGGTCGAGCGGGCGCGGAAGCAATCGGTGGTAGACCGGGGCATCGGTGATTTTCACATTTCCGTTCCAGGTAATCCCATGGCCGGACTCCTGAACCCGGATTTCAGCATTGATCGGGTCGCTGGAACTCCAGTCGGACAGGCTGTTGCGAAGAGAATCCGGCACGGCATCGCGGAATTGTGGATCGATGGACAACGCGCCGGCCTCCACAACCAGATCCAGTTCCTTTTTGCCGCCAAGCCCAACCAGACCCTTGGCAAACAACTCGGCGTCCTTGTAGTACCCGCGTGCCCGCAGGATTTCCATGCGATCAGAATCGAGGTGCAATTCAGCAAGACCACGATCCACGGGTAACGGAAAAGCGTGTGGTTTGAGCGTCATATTGCGAACGTTCGCCAGTGTTTCATGCCGCCATCCAGCGTGATCGTCATAGATCAGCTCGGTCTGGGTTGATGCGCAGCCGCCCACGTTAAGCGCCACAATGCGCGATGCCAGATTTTGGGGAAGGGCTTTGAGCAATGTATCGTCGATCGCCACATCGTCAGCAGCGACTTGAAACTGCAGCTTCCCCAGACCATTTGGCTGCAGGTTCGCCAGTCCGTGGAACCGGATCGAACCTGTTCCGAAGATTCCGTCGGCCTGATTGATTTCAATTTGATCGTGCTGAATGGTCGCACGGCCCAGAAGATGTGTAACCGGCATCGGCACTTCTGCATACTCGACACCCAAGTCATCGAAGCTCAAGCCAATCGTGGTCATCCACGGCGCCGGAGTGGCATCGTCTGGAGAGCGTTCCCGCGTAAGGGAAACTTCTGTATTGAAGTGACCCGATAGCCCGAATTCTTTGACCCAGCGTTGCTCATTGGGGTGCAGGGCGGCGAGTAGTTGATCGTCGATGGGTAAGTCGGCCCCCGAAATGGCGAACCGCGCGAGGGAATGCCGTGTGGGCGCTTCCAACCAGCCATTGACGCAAACCTTGGCGGAATCATGCGATCCGCAGACGTCGCGCACGAAGAGGCCCTGCGCGTCGAACTCCACCGTACCGTACAGCCGCTCAACGCGATACGGGAACATGTCGCAGGATGCGTTTGTACCTTGCAGTGTGACAAAGGCCTTGCGGGCAATAAAGGGTTCCTTCTCGCCAGCCGCCTTTTCGATCTGAAAATGCACATCCACTTTGCCGTGTGGGTCGTAGTCATTGAAGATTTTCTCCATCGACGCCCATTGCTGCACAAATCGGCGTTCCTGCAGGCTTCGATTGCGATCCGGCAATTCGAGCCGGGTGACAGCAACGTCTGCTGTCATGGAGACGTCGGCCAGCGTCAATGCGGGGTGCAAAGGTCCTTCGATGGTTGCGATGACTTTGCACGGACTCGCATGAAATAGTGCATCAAATTCGGCCCTGACGTTCGAGGCCGTCGCGGTCACAGTTCCATTTACGTTATCAAATCGCAGGTATCGCTCGTCGGACTTCACTCCGCGCTCTTCGTCGGAAATGGGGATGGAGATGGACGCGTTTTTCAAATCAACGGTTGCGGAACGGGGGCCGCCATGCAACGGCGGAGCCATCAGATTGTAATCGCGGACGCGAACCCGCCCTTCGATTCCCAGAAGATCCGTCAGCCCATTGGCCCCCTCGAATCCTGCGTCCACCGCGAGCATGACGCCGCGCATCGATATGGTGGGGATTCCACCGCGAACATTGCGGACGCAGCCGGTGGCGAGGTCAATTTGCGTTTGACCGTTGGCGTCTGGGTCGTTTGCGTCCTGCCAGACGACGTTAAACAGGCGCGGGTCGTCGGTCGCCTGTCGTCCACGCACCGTAAGCTGGATATCTTCAATGTCGCGGTCTCCGGCGGACGATCGATGAATGACCCGTACGCGGGCCAGGCGCAGTTCGATGGGTGGGGCCGACCCCGTGCCCCTTGGGTGGGCGATCAGCGTGCGTACCAGTGAGGCAACCTCAGCCCAACCGGCATTGTCATCATGGACGAGGGTGAGGGTTGGGCGTATCGCAGCGAAGCTCTCGATTTCCAGTTGCCCACGAAGGAGCGCCCGGGAGTTTTGCGAAATGAAAATCTCGTGGCACGAGAAAACCTCCTCATCCGCAGTGCGCGACGACGCGCCTTGCTCGTCATGCAATGGCTGATTGGAAATGTACACGTCGCGCAGGCTTATGCCGTCGGTGAAAGAAAAAGAGGCCGAGGAAATTCGCACTTTTCGTTGTGTTATCTGTTCGAGGTAGTCCTCTGCGAGGCGGCAGATGCGCAGCGGATCCGTGTAGTGCTGATAGGCGAGATAGCCGGCGATTCCAAGGCAAACGAAGATGCCCGCGCAAATCCATCGAATCACGCCATACTTGCGGGAGCGAAGAGTCATATCACCTTGGTTCATCGCCAACCCCATGGCGTGATCTGAAATCGGCATACCCACACAAAGGCCTACCGAGCGATTACCCGTGAGTGGGCATTATACGAGTAGACGGCACTTTTCACGAGGGGAATGAATTATGTCCCAGTGATTGCGTGTCAGGTAGCGTCAAGCCTCGATGTTACGGCGTGATCGCGGAAGAAACGCCATGGCGGCCAGAAGCGCAAGCATGGGAACAGCCGGCAGGCGGTAGCGGACGCTTCCGATGTACAGACTGTGCAACAGGCTGAAATAGAGCGCCGGCAACAAGAGGAATGTGACCGTCACCAGTCCCTTGCGCCCGTGGAACAAAATGCACCTACCAGCACCGACCAGCGCCAGAATGAAGAGCGGAATCGCCCAGACGGCGGAAACCCACCGCGCGTAACCACTCCGATACGTTTCCACGTTGGGCAATGGGTTCCACATGCGCAGGAATTTGGTTCCCGCCAATCGAATTATTCTCACGGGGTCACGACGGATGGCAGACCAGGCCTCCCGTTGGAAGTACTGGTTCCACTGCGTCTCCGAAAGATCGGCCGCCGCGCCCGCTCGTTGAACCAGGCCCAGATCGCTGGCTCCAGTGGCCTGAGGCCCAACGCCGTCGTACAGCGAGATTCCGCCGCGAGTGGTAAGCCAGCACCACTCACCGATAACCGCGTGGTTTCTGGCGGCCCAGGGCACAAGTGATGCAAAGATGCAAATCATTGCTGTCCCGCCACCTATTAGGGCTGATTTGTTCCAGCCGAGAGCAGTGACAGCAAGCAAGATAGTGATAATGACCAAGCCGAGATTGGATTCGCGCAGGTAAACGCAAATCGCTGCAATGACTCCGACGCCGAGCCATTTCCAAATGGAATTACCAGTCGTCGAATCAAGAGCGCCTGCGAGGCATAGCCAAAATCCACAAAGCGCCGTAATCGTGATCGTCTCCGTGAGCAGGAGCGAAGAAAAGAAAATCAGAAAAGGATCGAAGGCCACAATAAACCCGGCCAGGAGTCCAAGTCGCCGACCGGCAATCCTTATGCCTACCGCCGCGATGAGTGGCGCTGCCAGTGCGCCGATCAACCACTGCGACGCCTTGGCGAGCTGCGGGCCCTTGTTTTGCCCCGAAAACAATGACAGGAAACCCGGATACAATGGCATGCGCGTAGCGCGAAAGCCCATCTCGTCGCACTGCCCCTTACCTTGCGCCAGTGATCCGGCGATGTACCAATATTGCTGCTCGTCGGGAAATTCCAGCGAGGCCGGGTCAGCGCTACGCTGAAAACGAACCCAACCAAAGCCGGCGCGAGCAATGAGTGCGGCGAAAAGCACTAAGGCAAGATCTCGCCAAACGGCCCGCCCGCGAAATCCCGTAAACGAATCGCAGCCGATCAAGGCGTGAGGTCCCTCGCCTCAAGATGGAGGACACGCCGCGTTTTCGCAGTCAGCTTGACGCGATCGTCGATGCGATGCCCCACGACCCAGATGGGGCCGAGCTGATCACAGACTATCACGATCCGGACGCGCTCCCCCGGTGGCACTTTCGCATCCGTAAGGTAGTCGGAGAGTTTCTTGGTACCAGGCGCGCCCAACGGGAAGAATCGCTCTCCGCGTCGACGCGGGCGAATCAGCAATGGAGGATGAACGGCGTCCATGTCGAGGTGTTCGCTCATCCGTCTGCCCTGATTACGCAACAAGGCGATCTCCCCGGCATCGGGAGTATTCACTTCGCAGTGGATTTCCATGGACCGGGTTGGAATCGCCGTCCGACCCGGAACATGCACGACATACTGCTCCGCGGAAATGGGATGGCCGTCCTGTGGCGCGCACGTGAAAATCAATTGCTCATAGCGTTTCTCGACGTCGACGCCGCCGGGGAGCTGCACTCTCTTTCCGCTTACATGCTCAATGAGCAAATCAGCGACAGCCACCAGATGTCCGAAGGTTAAGTCGGCTTCACCGAGCCCAAAACTTGCGTACGCCTCGCGAATCAGACCGGTTTGGAGCAGGCGGCTCTTGCGAGCCAGAGCGGTGGCATTCAGGACGATCGCCTCGTCCGTGCGATTAACCAGCAGGGTTTCAAACGTCCTGGCAACGTTTTCGTGGAAATAATCTTCGAACCAGCGGGCCTGCTCGGCGAGGCGAAGCAGCGCCCCGCGAACCTGTGGATTGACTTGCTGCTCCAGTAGCGGAAGCACCGTGTGTCGGACGCGGTTACGAAGGAGCGCAGGATCGGTGTTGGAGCGATCCTCACGGAAAGGAATCTGGTTCGACGCGAGGTATTCGCGCAATTCCAGACGGGTAAAGCCCAGCAGGGGCCGGATAAGGCGAATCTGACTCCCCTGGCTCAATGGTCGGAAGGCCGGCATTCCACCAAGCCCGCGAAGGCCGGTACCCCGTGTTACACGAAGCAGCACCGTTTCGGCCTGATCGTCGGCATGATGGGCAACCGCCACGGTGGACGCCCCGTATCTAAGGCATGTTCGTTCAAAAAAAGCGTGGCGTTCGTTTCGGCTGGTTTCTTCGATTCCCAAGTTGCTTGAGGCGGAAAGCGCAGCGATGTTTCGACGCTCGACGATACATTCAATGCCCAGCCGGCCGGCAGTCTCACTCACAAATCCGGCGTCAGCGTCTGCGTCCGCCCCGCGCAGGCCGTGATGAAGGTGGGAAGCATACAGGCGCAGTCCGGGGTGAGAATGAAGTCGAAACTCGTTCAGCAAATGGAGGAGTGCGATCGAATCCGCCCCGCCGGACACGCCCACCACGATTTTCCCGTCGTCCGGAACCAGCTTATTCAGGTGGAGATTTCGGACGAAGTCTTGAAGCAAGATCGTGCTCGCTCGATTGGATGATCAAGGGCTCTATTTCGAGCCCCCGGTCGTGTCTTTTCGGCGCAATTCGCGGTTTAGGAATCCTACCACGTCCAGGTAATTCAGGACATTGTCTTGATTGACGTCAAATCGAAGCAGGTTGCCCAGGCCCATGCCGCTGAGTTGATCCTGGCTCAGCTCGGTCACGGGAGCCGAAGCGGTCGCATGGAAAGAGCAGCAGGCACCCGCGTCAGAATGATTGAAGGCACGCTCGATGAAAACCAGGTCATTCACGTCAACAATACCATCACCGTTGAAATCGGCATGCGTATTCCCTTCGCAGGTCGTGTTGGGGTCTTGCCGCGTGTTGTATTTGTTCATAAACAACGTGTGATCGAGGATATCAACGATACCAT
Organism: uncultured Phycisphaera sp.; assembly: GCA_964501365.1. Classification (GTDB taxonomy): domain Bacteria; phylum Planctomycetota; class Phycisphaerae; order UBA1845; family UBA1845; genus CAZAMB01. Next base: position 12,052 of record CAZCST010000039.1, read on the forward strand.
CCCCGTTAAGATCACCATTCTCCAGCCAATTCCCACCGAGCTTCGGATCTCCCTGGAAGTGGGCGACAAACTGATTATTCTCAACGCTCAGCATCGTAAACGACCGCAGCGTGTGCAGGGGATCGCGCACCGTCAGGCATCGATATTGTGCGGCGGGAATTTTCAAGCTGAATCGTGTAATTCCCGGAAAATTAAACAGCCCTCCCAGCAAGACCGGCTGCTGAATCACCAGGGGCGGATGCAGGCAATCAACGAAAAACTCAAGCTCCAGACACCTCGAAACCAGGAGTGGCGTCATCGGGGCGGAAATCGCCACGTCCACCACCACGGTATGTTCGTCGAACACATTGACCGACCAGTCACATTCCGCCTGGCGTCCGCAGGAATCCGATGCTTTACAATGGAACGTGGATGTTCCAATGGCGAATCGGCCTCCTTCCTGGGCCAGAGCATCGATGGCTTCTCCTGCTGGATTTACTCCTTCGCATTGAAGGGTCAGGTTACCATCACACGTGCTGCTCCCCTTCGGTTTTGACCAGGACGCAACGGCCGAAGCGCGGCTCGCATCTGCGTTCTTGGTGATGGACTGCGGACAGGTCAGAGTGGGCTGATCCACCACGACACTGAAAGGATCAGAACAACAGGTTTGCGGCAGGACCATCGATCCACGAACGTTGACGAGGAAGGTCGGTTTGTCCTCATCCGGTGCAAAACAAGGCGAATCCACGAGTCCGCAGGAGACTTTGGGCATGAAATGGACCACGGCCATAACGGCTGGTTCCTTCGTACCGACACCGGCTCCTGACGCTGCGACAGAATAGAAAATCGTTCCGGACGATTCATCAACGATCTCGGTTAGCTCTACCTCAAATATCGAAGCCGGGTCTTCCTGGTGACCGGGAACCACGTCAACAAACTTCAACTTGGCGGGGTCATACACGATCATGAATTGTCCACCGGCGACGGATTGCTCACTCGCTCCCAGTTGCACGGGGAAACTGAGCAATTGGTTGCCGGGCAGGCAACTGGTGTTCGGAGGGGCACTAACTCGAATGCACAGTGAGGGAGAATCCGTGCAGGAACAGAACCCCGTAGTCTGGTTGCATGATCCGGCGTCCTGACAATCCGCATCGGTCGAGCATGCCTGTTGATTGATATCGGAACCCCCACAAACCCCGGAACCATCGCAGGTATCGTTCACTGTACAGCCAAGTCCGTCGTCGCAACTCTGGCCCACGCCCCCGGGAACGTGTTGCACGTTGCCGGTTTCCGGATTGCAAGTGTCGTCCGTACAGGGATCGCCATCGCTGATGGGAATGATGGTCCCCGTTGCAGGACTGCAGCATTGCGTCTCGTCAAAAGCCGGGGACCATTCACAAAATCCGCCAACACACTCATCCACAATGCACGGGTTTTGATCGTCACAATCGATGTCGGCAACACAAACCCGGCATCCTTCGATCGGCTCTCCCACGCATCGTCCGCCGACGCAACTGTCCTCGTGCGTGCAGGCGTCGCGATCGTCACAATTCGCGTCCGCTATGCAAGTCTCGTGAATCACTTCCAGCAGCGCACTTCGAAATTCTGATTTGGGATTCTTGAATTGATGGAGATGTCCGCCGGTTGCCTTGGCGATCGCAGTGCCAAGGTTCAGTACACAGTCATCGGACCCGGTGCCCGCGATGGGGGAAACGTGAACGTTATTGGCCAGGGCGACGGCGATCGCATTGTCGATGGAATCGCGGTCGTCGCCCGGATCATTGCAGCCCTCGGGGCGACTTCCATTGCACGGGCCCTCGTCACTCATGGGAATGATGATCCGCGTTGCACCCGGCGTCCACGGATAACTTTGAGCAACAATGGCTGTTGCGGGCCCCCAGGTTTCATACGCCGCTGATCCATCGGGAAAGGCGCAGGTGTGGATGTTTCCGGGAACCGTGCTCCCGAAGGATCCCACGACGGTATCGAACAAACAATCAAATGGTCCGCCGGGGATGTCGGTAATGCCCATTGAGTTGATGGAGGCCACCACGCCCGCCTGGGCAAGTTCCTCGCCGATGCCGAAGACTTCGGTACATAAAACAGCGGCCTCGTCGCGCATCGACCCGGATGTATCCATGAGAAACACCACATCAACGGGCGGACATTCATAGCTCAGCTCGCACGGAACGCACCCGGAAATGGGAAGATTCTGGCACGCCCCCGCTACGCACAGGTCCGCGGTGCAGGGTGCATTATCGTTGCAATCGCCAGAAGTAAGACATACGGGCTCGCCGGCGGCGCTGCCGGAATTTCGAGGGTGTGGAAACCGCATCGGGTTATTTGTGGAACGAACGCCGCCCGTGGTGCCGCTCAACGTGCCCTTTTGGCCAAAGGATGGAATGGAAAGAATCACTCCTGATTCGACTACCAGCGCGCAGCACATCCACAGCCGGAACTTTCCTGTTCGCGAATGAAAAGCTGAGTTCACCGTTTCATTCCCCCCTTTTCCAATCCTGGCAAAAGCCAGCCCACGTTGCTACGGCAACCCCCCGGGGCCGGTTAGCAATCTGCGAAATAGTTCGAAATCCTCCGAATCCACGGCGACATTTTCATCATAATCAAAGTACCGTCGGCACTGGGAGGATGGTTCGACAAATGCCGGGGATCCGAGTTCCCCGCTGTAACAATCCGCCATCGCGCTGATGTCGTGGAGATCAAAATCTCCGTCTCCATCGCTGTCACCCACCATGCACCCCTGACGACAGGTGGTCAGCGGACATGGCAAAGGAGGCCCCTGGCAGCTCCCGGGAAAATGTTCGTGACAAAGCGGCGTTCCATGATCCGCAAGGCAGGTGAAGAATGGATAGTTTTGAAGTTCAAAACCATTGGAATAGCAGCAAACAAAGCTCGGCGCGGCACACCCGTTGGGCGGCGTCGAAGTCGGACACAGATCATCGCAGTCGTTGACGCCGTCTTCATCGGTGTCGAGCACTGTTTCGCAGTTGTCCGGAATGCCGTTGTGGTTGCAGTCCTGCTCGCACTCATCCGGGACGGTATTGTGGTTGCAGTCAAGGCTCTCGCCCTGCGGCACGAGATCGCACGTGTCGGCGATACCATTTTCATTGCAGTCGTTTTCGCACTCATCGGGCACGCCATTGTGGTTGCAGTCATCGCTGTTTCCACACACCTGTGTGCAGCCAATTCCTTCGCAGTCGACATCGCAACCGTCTGCAATCCCATTCTCATTGCAGTCGATGAAGCCGACGATCGGACCGATCGTGCTGATGTTGATCTTGTTGGGCGCTCCCGGCTTAAAGAGGTCGAGCACAACCGTCGTGTTGCCGGGCGGCGCGTTGGAATCAAAACGGAAATTGTAGAGAGTCCCCCAACGCAATGCGTTGGCGTTGGGATTGACCGCGAAATCCTGACCGCTCCAGATGATCTTTCCGGAGAGCACGCTGATAGACCAATCTGTATTACTGAAGGGCTCTCCGCTGTGATACTCCACGTCATGGAATCCGGCATTGGTTACCGCCGAGCCAACCGCGATGGGAACGGTAAACCCCTTTCCGGAACGGTCGGAATTGAGGTTTTGCAAGGCGTACTCGTACCGCCAGAACCCTGTACCCAAATCTGTGGCTTTTGCCGCAAGCGTAAACAATCCTTCGCCTGGAACCGGGGCTTCAGTCTCCACCACGCTGGGGTCAAAGGCCTTCCACGCGTGAATGGGAGATTCCTGGTCATGGATAAAGTCCGCGTACGAAAAGCAAAACCTGTTCGGATCAGTTCCGCTGCAGGAATCATTGGGAAACGTTGGCGCGGCAACGATGGTGCCCCGTTGATAGGAAGCGTTATTGAGCGCATTTCCGGCGGCCGCGTCATCGGCCGTGACATAGTGAGAGCCAACGTAGTAGCGAGCATTTGCGTTGAGTGTCGGATCAAGGTCCGTATTGTGAACTTGAAGCCGACCGTTTTGGCCGCTGGTGGTTGGATGTACGATTTGTGACGGCATCCCACCAGTGAAGGCGTTGATGTCGGAGGAAGGTCCGAGATAAGAACGCGTACCATTCAAGTTCGAATCGTACGGATCACCGCAGCCCGGATAGAGCGCAGTACCATCATTTCCAGGAGCGCTGCATAACGAGTCGCAAAGTGTTTCGTTCGTGGCGAAGAAACCGTGCTTAACCCAGGAGATGCCAATTTGTTCGAAGCGATTATCTTTGAGTCGATACATCGCCGAGCGAATGGCCGGGTGATTCACGGACGGCAACTGCTGCCACAAAACAGGAGCGGTACCGATATTGCACGACTGGGTACCAACCGAGAATCCCGTGATGTATCCAGTCGCCGTATTTTGATATCCCCAGGACACAACCGGGGAGAAGTCCATATCAGCCACGATCACATCGGGGCCAATGCTGGCCGTCGCACCCGTATCATCCAGCGGCAATTCTTGCGCGTTCACTGGATGACCCAGAATGACAATACCCAGCCCTACGCCTAGAAATGAAGCGAGAACCTGACCACGTCCATGTTGCATGTCGCAAACGCTCCCCGTTGATAGGCGGGTTTTCACCCCAATAAACCGCTAGACAGGACTTCGCCGAGACACTCGCGTTGGCCCCAAAACGACATACTAGATTGAGTTGGTCTCTGGACCCTCGATCCACCCCCCGTGGCGCTTCGTCCCTGCACACTTTAGCACGGCTTAACGGTCCCTTCAACCCATGGCATGGTCCGATCTTGAATTTGAGTCGATCAGTCAATGTAGGATGGATCAAAAAGAAGTGTGTCTTGATTTTATTTGTTCGACTTAGGTATTTAGATAAGGTCCCGAATCTTGTTGCATTGTGATACCTTTATTGCTAAATTAGCAACTTATCGGATGGGAGAATGGAAGAGGAACATAGGCGGAGGTTTGGAGAAGCGTTCTGCGATAGCGGGGATGGGCCGTTCGTAGCGATCCACATGCGCATATTGCGAATGAATTTCTGTTAACACCGCAAGACTACCCGGAACTTTGCCAGAGCGTCACATGTTGGCACTCGTTTCGAATATCCAATCCATCATCCGACAAACTGTTTAATGAATTTCGAACATCGCTAAAGTTGCGCTGTTCGTGGGCCCTTCGCAAATAAGGAATCGGAGGATTCGTATGATCGTGGACGGGAGTGGAACGCGACCAACTGGACATCCTAATTTTCTTCAATGTTTGCCACGGCTTCGAGGCGGGGCACTGGCCGCATTGGCATTCATGATCAGCTCGGCGCCGGCAATGGCCAGCCGACTTCCGGTTTCAGCAAAGCTCAACGGCGGCAGCAACTGGACACCGAGTTCGTCGGGTTGCAGTGATTGCAAGAGCGTCAATGGAGGCGTGGCCACTGTGTGCCCGGGAGCTGGAATCTCGGTCGAATACAAAGTTACGATTGGTGGCGGCACTGCCAGCGCTCGTGACTGGCAGTGGACCGGTTACACGCTTGAAGGCGGTTCTGAAGTTTGCGTAGACACGGCCAATTTTACCAGTAGTGGAACCTGGACGGTAACCTTCAATATTACCGCACCAGTCACGCCTGGGACGTACAACCTCACTCTCGATGCGGACAACAACAACACCTGCACCACCAGCAATTCCAGCAACGCCGGACTCCTAACGCTGATCGACGCAATCGTCGTTAACGACCCCCATTCACTAGCATGCTGTGTGCCGACGGCTTCCAACGATGTCACCTGCAACGGAATCGATGACGATTGCGATGGACTGATGGATGAAGACGCCGTGAATTGCCAGGCCTGCGGCGAAGTCGTTGATGCTTGCATTTACATCATGCTGGATCGTACCGGCAGCATGACACCGCAAGCCTTGGACGACGAAGTTGACGCCGTACAACAGTTTCTCGCAGCTTTGGCCTCGCTGCCTGATCCGCCTCCGGTTGCCGTGGGTACATTTGGCTGCAATGGCAGTGGCTTCCCTGCCAATGGTTCGGGGCACCAAGGCTATTGCACAGGCAATGCCGACGACGCATGTACTTTGCAGACGCTATCGGACACGGAGATTCCAATTCCCTACGGCGATGATGATGGCAGCACATCAGACGGCGATCACTATGCCGCAGCCGAGCTCTCGGGAACAACTCAAAGCAGTACAGGAACCCATTTCGCATGCGCGCTTGACGTAGTCAACACAGAACTTGGTCACGGGTCTTGCCCGCCGGGCAAGGACAAGGTTCTGGTTTTCCTTTCGGATGGTGGCGATCAAGATTCGCTTGCCAACACGACCGCGGCTACGAACCATCTAAAGAATACGCATGGCGTTGAAATCTTCTCGTTGCTGTTTGGCAACATTACGGTCGCGAACCAGGATCGTATGAAGCTGGTCGCCACCGACCCCGACTCGACACACTATTACGAATCCCCGGATTCAGCGGACATTCTGGGAATTCTCGACCTGATTTCGGGGCAGATCGCCTGCAACGACAACAATCCATGCACCATGGATTCGTGCAATACGAACACGGACATCTGCCAATTCACCAATCTGCCGCTGGGCACTGCATGCCAGACGGATACAGATGCGTGTACCACTCAGCAATGCAATGGCCAGGGTGTTTGCGTGGTTCAAAGCACCACGTCCTGCCCCGGCCCGACCAATTCATGCGATGGCGGTACACAGTGCAATCCGACCACCGGTGCCTGTGACAACCTGCCTGATGCCGCCGCTGGAACGTCGTGCGATCGCGATGGCAACGCCTGTACTCTCGACGTTTGCAACGGATCGGGCACATGCGTGGCCGGATCAACCGTGACCTGCGCGGGCCCGACAAATTCCTGTGACGGCGGCAAGGTTTGTAATCCCTCGACGGGAGCATGTATTGACGCCCCCGACCCGGCGGCTGGCACGGCCTGCGAAAACAACGGAAATCTCTGTTCGATTGAGAAGTGCAATGGTTCTGGAAGTTGCGTGTTTTCTTCGAATGTAACCTGCTCGGGACCGACGGGCCCATGCGACGGCGGCAAGACCTGCAATCCCAGCACCGGTGCGTGCATAGATGCACCAGATCCGGCCGCGGGAACGTCTTGCGATTTGGATTCCAATCTTTGCACCGTCGACAAGTGCAACGGTACGGGACAGTGCGTACTTAATAGCACGGTGACCTGCGCTCCGGCGGTTCCACCCTGCGAAGGCGGTCAAGTGTGCGTACCGGCCACGGGACTCTGCCAGAACCAGCCTGACGCACCAACCAGCACGGTATGTCAGGCGGACAGCAGCCAGTGCACGATTGATCATTGCAATGGCACAGGCGGCTGCGTCACAACCAGCAACGTGGTCTGTCCGGGCTCGACCGGACCGTGCGACGCGGGCACCGCGTGTACGCCCGCGACCGGCGCTTGCGATCCTCTGCCGGATCCAGCGGCGGGTACTTCATGCAACACAGATCTCAACCTTTGCACGATCGACAAGTGCAATGGTACGGGACAGTGCGTACTGAACAGCACGGTGACTTGCGCTTCGGCGGTTCCACCCTGCGAAGGCGGTCAAGTGTGCGTACCGGCCACGGGACTCTGCCAGGACCAGCCCGACGCACCAACCAGCACGGTATGTCAGGCCGATAGCAGCCAGTGCACGATTGATCATTGCAATGGCACAGGCGGCTGCGTCACAACCAGCAACGTGGTTTGTCCGGGCTCGACCGGACCGTGCGACGCGGGCACCGCGTGTACGCCTGCGACCGGCGCTTGCGATCCCCTGCCGGATCCGCCGCTCAATACGGCTTGCGAACGAGATGGAAACCTATGCACTCACGACCATTGCGACGGTGGCGGGAGTTGCATCACATTTGACAACGTGGCTTGTCCTGGGGCTGCGGGAGTTTGCGATGCGGGTCAGCAATGCGTGCCGTCTACCGGACTCTGCGCAAATCTGCCGGATCCTCCAAACAGCACCCCCTGCGAACAAGATGGAGACTTGTGTACCAATGAGCATTGTGACGGAAGCGGCTCATGTGTATTTCTCTCCAATGTGACCTGCCCCGGACCGATCGGCGACTGCGATGGTGGAAAAGTCTGTCAGCCGAGCACCGGCGCTTGTATCGACGCACCAGAACCGACGCTTGGTACGTCATGTGAGGCCGATGGAAATCTCTGTACCGTGGATCAATGCGACGGTGCGGGCAATTGCACCAAGTTGATGGACCGGGTTTGTCCGGGACCGGAAAACGCATGCGACGGCGGAAAGGTCTGCCAGCCCAGTACCGGAACTTGCATAAATGTTGCTGATCCGCCCTTGGGCACGCCATGCCAGGTCGATTCCTCATTGTGCACGCTCGACCATTGTGATGGATCCGGGACGTGCCTCACGTACGACTACGTAGTGTGCTCGGGCCCAACTGGGGTCTGTGACGCGGGAACCAGCTGCAATCCATCCACCGGGTCCTGTGATCCGCTGCCCGATCCGTCGCCAACCACTTCGTGTGAACAGGACGGAAATCTCTGCACGCTCGAACATTGCAACGGACTGGGCAGTTGTGTGGTCACTTCGACAGTGACTTGTCCTGGTTCCACCGGTGCGTGCGACGCAGGAAAGTCCTGCAACCCGACGGACGGTCTGTGTTTCGACCTTCCCGATCCGGCCCTGGGCACTGCTTGCGAAGCCGATGGAAATCTTTGCACGCACGATCATTGCAACGGCACGGGATCATGCGTGACGTTTGGCAACGTGACCTGCCAGTCCGCCAACCCGCCCTGCGAAGCGGGCGAAATCTGCCAACCCACGACCGGCGTATGTGTGGCCCTGCCCGATGCGCCTCTGAGTACACCCTGCGAGCGTGACGGCAATCTATGCACAATCGACCACTGCAACGGAACCGGGGCTTGCGTGCTGCTGTCCAATGTCGTCTGCGCAGAACCACTTCCGCCTTGCGAAGCGGGTGAACTTTGCAATCCCACCAACGGTCTATGCGTCGAATTGCCGGACGCACCGCTCGGCACAACCTGCGAGCAGGATGGCAACCTGTGCACAATTGATCATTGCAACGGCACGGGAAGCTGCCTGACATTCGATTATGTCCCCTGTCCAGGTCCGGCGCATGCGTGTGACGGCGGGACTCAATGCAATCCGGCGACAGGCGGGTGCATAGACTTGCCCGATCCTGCCCTCGGCACCGCTTGCGAAGGCGACGGCAATCTGTGCACGTTTGACCACTGCAATGGTCAAGGCGTATGTGTGACCTTTGATGTGGAGAATTGTCCCGGGCCAACAGGCGTCTGCGATTCCGGAACGGCCTGCACGCCAAGCACCGGCTTGTGCAACCCCGTGCCGGATCCGCCGCTCAGCACGCCTTGTGAGAACGACAGCAATTATTGCACGCTCGAGCACTGTTCGGGCACAGGATCATGTGTCCCATTTGACGACGTGGTATGTTCTGGCTCGACTGGCGTTTGCGATGCTGGATTCAATTGCGATCCGGCCAGCGGCACCTGTTTCGATTTGCCTGATCCTCCTCAAGGGACACCCTGTGAATCGGACGGCAATCTTTGCACCATTGAAAGTTGCAATGGCTCGGGCGGTTGCGTCCCTGTGACGGTGGTAAGCTGCCTAGGGTCCATTGGTCCCTGCGATGCGGGAACCATGTGCAACCCCAACACCGGGGAATGCGATCCCCTTCCTGACCCGGCGGCCGGAACTTCCTGTAATCGAGACAATGATCTTTGCACGCTCGATCAATGCGATGGGCACGGAGCCTGCGTACAGTCGGGAACTGTCACGTGTCAGGCGCCCAATCCTCCATGCGAAGGCGGACAGATTTGTTTGCCGACGACCGGTCAGTGCTCGCCATTGCCGGATGCACCGTTGGACACGACTTGTGAACTCGATGGCAATCTTTGCACGCTGGACCACTGCGACGGAAATGGCGCTTGCGTGAATTTCGACACCGTTCTCTGTCAACCGCCGAATCCTCCGTGCGAAGCCGGCGCGGTCTGTAACCCCAATTCCGGAACTTGCGATCCGTTGCCCGACGCACCGACTACCACGGTATGTGAACGCGATGGCACCCTTTGCACGAACGACTTCTGCAATGGCAAGGGACAGTGCGTCACGGTGGGCAGTGTGACATGTCCGGGGCCTGTGCCGCCGTGCGAAGCCGGAGCGATGTGCAATCCGCAAACGGGTGCCTGCGATGCCCTGCCGGATGCGCCGCTTAGCACCCCATGCGAGCGGGACGGCAACCTCTGCACGACGGATCATTGCAATGGACAGGGCCAGTGTGTCTTGCTGAGCACGGTAACCTGCCTGAGCGCAGTGCCCCCGTGCGAAGCAGGTGAAGCCTGTAACCCATCCACAGGGTTGTGTAATCCATTGCCTGATGCGCCGCCGAGTACGATGTGCGACCGGGATGGAAACCTTTGTACGATCGATCATTGCAGCGGTGATGGGCAATGCGTGTTGCTAAATACCGTAACGTGTCAGGCCGCTTCGCCGCCATGTGAGGGAGGAGAAACCTGCAATCCCACCACTGGCACTTGCATTCCCGCGCCCGATGCTGTGGTTGGGACGCTATGCGAGAACGATGTCGATCCATGCACCGCCGACATCTGCAATGGCAACGGTGGTTGTGTGCACTTGGATAATGGTCAGTGTGGTGCCTGCTGTGTACCGAGCGCGCCTTGCCTAAGCAAAGTCACCGAGTCCGCATGCAACGCGGCCGGCGGATCATACAAGGGCGACCATACGCAGTGCGAGGGTGATTCCAACGCCGACGGCACAGACGATGTATGCATTAGTGACGTTACGGAACAAATCCCGACAGTCTCGGAATGGGGACTTGTCATCCTGGCCCTTCTCTTATTAATTGGCGCAAAGGTTTACTTTGGCGGTCGCCGGCAGCCGGCGTGATGTTTGCAAGTTAGACATTTCTGTTGAAAGTTTTGCGTCCCCGTGGGCGGCCTGTGACAAGGACCGTTCCGGGGACGCAAACCATGACCACCACGCCGATGGTTCCCATCGCACCGCACGCCCCGCAACGCCGTCCATCTTCCATTACAAGCGTCCCGCGTCCCGGGGTCGGCTCATTGAACGCACATCCTGACGCATCAGTCACCAGTCCCAGCGGCGTTGATGGACAAAGATCCAGATCGTCGGTGACGCCGTCACCATCTGAATCACCAGACGGCGCGGGAGTATCCTGATCCTGGTCGCATGGCTCACCACGCGTGCAAGGCGACGGCGAATCGGCGGGCGCATCGGAGTCGTCTTCCGGCTGATCGGATGGGGAATTGGTTGGTTCGGAATTTTCGCCCGCAACGTCGTCGATGGAAGGCGGGGCGTCTTCCTCCGAAGGCACGGGGGGAATGACCACTGGTGGATTCCCCCCCGATCCCGGACCGGGGGGAGGGTTCCCACAATCAAGGACAGGAGAGCCTGCACAGGCACCATTGTCGCACGTGTCGTTTTCCGTGCAGTCGTTGGCATCGTCGCAGGGCAACGTATTGAAGATCGCCGCGCAAAAGCCAAGAACACACCGATCGTCGGTGCAGGCATTTCCGTCATCGCACTCATCATCGTTCAAGCAGGGCGTGGGAGGCGCGGTACAGATATCAAGGACTTCATCACATAGGCTGCCATTGGGACAGGGCGGAATACCGCCGGCGCATCCTGCCAGAGTACACTCCTCTGCGCCGTTGCAGAAAATGCCGTCATCGCAGGCGGATGAATCTGGCGTGTGGTCGCAGAGCTGATTGAGTTCATCGCAAGCATCGACCGTGCAATCAATTCCGTCGGCGCAGGGCGTTGGGCCTGCGGTGCACCCCAGGATTGGGTCGCACAGTTCGACTCCATTGCAGAAAACATGATCATCACAGACAGAGGCGTCAGAGGTATGGACGCAGAGGTCAGCCTGTTCGTCGCAGTCGTCGAACGTGCAGGCAACGCCATCATCGCATTCCGGTGGCGGCCCTGAAACACAGTCCAGGAGTGCATCGCAGGTTTCCATTCCATTGCAAAACACGCCATCATTGCACAACGCATCATTCGACTCGTGGGCGCAAGCTTGCGAGACTTCGACGCAGCGGTCGCTTGTGCAGGGGACGTGGTCATCGCAATCAGGCGCCGAGCCCTGTTGGCATCTGCCTTCCGTGCAGGACTCTCCGCCGTTGCAGTACAAACCGTCGTTGCAGTCTGCATTGATCGTGCAGAAACTTTGCTTTTCGTAGGAACCCATGTCGATGATCGCCATTCCGATCGGTTCGCCGTTGTCTGGACTCGCGGAATCGTTCATGAATCGCGATGCGCCGTCGAGATCGACGGGGGAAATCTCTGCCGGCCAGGCGAAGTTGCTTCCTGCATCGATACAGGGTGACCCGGGGAGCAGATGGGCATCATCATCCAAGGTTCCTGCGATGCCGTCGGGGCCGATCGCGTTCTTGAATAACGGATCTGCGTTGAGGTTGCCCGCGCCGGACCAGCCGCCTTGCACGAGGCTATGAGATACCACCACCGCACCGCGCAATTGGGCCGTGATTTCCAGCCCATTGCGATCCTGATTGCCGTAAAAAATGGAATTGGTGATCGTCGCCGATCCAAATACACCGCCGGTAAGCGTGTCCGCGCGGTTATGCAGCAGTGTGCAATTCACCAGCGACGCCGTTCCATACCCCCCACCGTATAACGACGCGCCAGAACCACCGTTCCCGACGCCCGCCCGGTTTCCCACGAACAGGCAATTCACGAAAAGCGGATTGGCCGCAACTGCCGGAGTACCAGTGTAATAGACGGCTCCACCGACATTGTTGGCACCCTGGGTGACCGTGGTTCGGTTGCCGACGAATCGGCAGTGAGCGAAATACGGTGATCCTCCAGCGATGTGGACCGCACCGCCACGACTGCCCGCTTGTGCGTCTCGAAACAGGCAATGGCCGATGACAGGTGAAGCATTGAGAATCAGCATCCCCCCGCCAACGTCCTGCCGCATGAGGGACAGGCCGCTGCCATTCCCGCGCGCGACGGTGAAACCATCAAGAACCGCGCTTCGCGCGACATTGGAGGCTGTCACAACGTGAAAGACGTTATCCGAAGGGCCCGGTGCACCAATCTCGCCCTCCAGAATTGTTTCGTTGACTACGATATTCCGCTGGTTGAGAGTGAAGCTGAATGGATCCTCAAACCCGGCAAACCCGCCGTAAACTCCGACGCCGTCTTTGAGTTGGAACGTGTCGGCTCGACCTGAACCGGGTCGATAGGACCCCTTCGCGACCCACACTTGATCTCCCGATTCGACGTGAACCAGTGCGACCGAAAGATTAGTGAACGCATCGGCCCAAGTCGATCCATCGCCTGCTCCGTCGGCGGTGGAGTCAACGTAGACTATGGCGGCTTCGACGGATAACGACCACCCCAGGAAGGGGCCTGCGAGTACCGCAAGTCGGCGCGCTTTGCCCATGTAAACCTCGTAAAAAAGGCCCGGCCCCATTGGCCAGGCCTTTCTAAGATCGGTTCACAGTTCAACGCAGCTATATTGAATTGCGGCCCCTGCACAGCCTGACGATCAATCCGTACCTCCGTTGTCGCAGGTGAGTTCGTCGAGAGATTGAAACAGGGTTACGCCCTTAAGCGTGGCCCCGACGGATTCATAAAACTCCACACCCAGCAATTCATATCTTCCACCATCATCCCAGGCGCTCAAATCATCGCGCCGGAATTCGGTTGCGAGCTCGAGGGCGATCATATCGGTGACGGCCAGATCGTCGGGGTAATCCAACCCCGCAGGGGAGTTCATGGGCAGTTCCAGCACCAAATACAGACCCGTGTCGCCCAATAGCGCCTCGGCACCAGAGTCCTGTGCCACTTCTGGGGCCGGTCGATCTACGCGAACCCACAATTTATCCCCATAAGGCCCGATACCCTGGCCATCGCGAAGTCGTAGCGAATCCACGCTGAAAATGAGGCATCGTTCAGGTTCAACCGGTCCGGTTCGGAAGAACATCAACCGCATGGTCAATTCCTGGCCTTGATAAATCTCAGGCACCTCAAAACGGAATGCGACCGCGCCGGCATCTCCGGTCTCCGGATCAGGCACGCCCAGGGTAGGTTCTTCAATTTTGACAAAGTTGACAGGCAATCCGGCTGGGTTGTGATCAGGATACGTAAAGAAATCATCGACGAAGACATCGAGAAATGTTCCGCCTTCTCCGGCAGGGCCTTGCGGACCCTGTGCGCCGTTGGCTCCCGAAGGTCCCGCCGGGCCTGCTGGTCCTTGGGGTCCTGCAGGTCCAGTATCGCCCTTTGGTCCAGTGGGGCCTCTGGCTCCCGTATCACCTTGTTCCCCTTGGGCTCCAGCCGGGCCTGCCGGTCCCTGCTCTCCTTGAGGTCCTTCGGGCCCGGGGATTGGTTCACCAGCGGGCGGTTCGCCCGTGTTGTCATTGCCGTTCAGGTTGTCGTTTTGCAGAATGAAAAAGAGAAGACCATTAAACAACAAATCTCGCTGGTAGTCCTCCAAGCCCAGGAAGGGATTGCCGCAACCGATTCCCTGCAGCACGAAGACCGAAGAAATAAGAACCGCAGCGGTGCGGCGAAGGGTGGTGGGTTTGACGCTCATGGTAACTCCCTGCCGTAAGACGGCGGTTTGGACACGTGCTGCGGCCTCCGCAAAGTCTTGCTTGGAGTGCCACACCGTGTCACTCGTTCATGGAAATGAATGCGCATCCTGGTATCGCATTCAAATCACTGTCTCCGCGTTTTCAGATGACAGCGATGGGATCTCATTTCTCCTCCCATCCTACATCCGTTTTTCCATGTTCATTATAGGGAAAAGCGAGGGGTGGAGTGCAAGTGCTCCCTTATCGGTCCCGCATTTTCAGCACGAAAAAACGCTACTTCTTAGCGGACTAGGCACTTTCGGCAAGGAGTGATAACCAAGTAAGAGCGCGAGTTCGCAATGGAATTTAGACAACAAAATGGAGGAGTCTGCCGGCTATGCCTTGACGAATCAGACTCGAATCGATAATGATAAAAGGTGTCTTATCATGCGTTTACGCTTTGAGATGCGTTGGGGCGCTGCCCAACAGACAGCATCGGGAGTTTCGGTAATGTCAAAATTCGTTGCCCGGACCATGTTGGCTGCGTGTCTTGTGCCAGTTTCCGTGCTTCACGCGCAGCTGGTCGGAGTGGAATATAATACCGGAAACTTTTACTCCATCTCCACCACCGATGGTTCGCTTCAACTCATCGGGGACACCGACATCAATGGCATCGGCGGACTCGAATACAACCCCAAAGATGGTTTTGTTTACGGCTTCACTACGGGTAGCACCAGTGCATCGAATCTTTACCGATTTTCCATTTCGCCCAATCTCGATGCTGTAACCTCTGAACTCATCGGGCCTCTTGGGCTTGCGACGTTTGAGGGTGGCCTTGTGTTTTCCCCATCGGGCGACGCGATCGCCATCAATGGCGGGATCACGATTCCTGCTCTCTTGTCAATGGACTTGACGACGGGCGACGCCACAGTGATCCAGATGCTCGCCGACCGGCACGATTTTGCCGGGCTCGGATGGCGCAGTGACGGGTTGCTCATCGGCCTGGATTCGACGAGCAATTCTTTAATGACCATCGACCCGGTGACTGCGGCCGTCTCCACGCTGGAGGCCGTGGGGCCGACGATCGGATCAATCGGCGGCATGGCCTTGGGGAGCAACATCGGCTATTTCGTGACCGCGGGACCGCTCGCGACCAATGCGGGGTCCAATTCGCTATATTCATTCGACCCCTTCACAGGCGACCAGGTTTTCATTGCTAATTATGAGAATCAGATCTTCGGCAGCGGCTTTTCCGGGCTGACGTTCGTACCCGAACCCGCCACCTTGGCGCTCCTGTCGGTGGGTGGAATCGCGCTGCTTCGCCGACGTCACACCCTTCGTTAAGCCATCCACGACTTCGAACACTGTCCAAACTCAGTTTCTCCGGGCAACGCAAAAAAAAGCCCGCAGCCAAGGGGCCACGGGCTCATGGTTGGCTTGGCTTGATGAACTTATAGTCCCAGGTTAAACGACAGCGCATCGATTGTGATCGTTCCGTCCACCGTCGATTCAATGGTCAAACAAATACTGACCTCACCTGCATTGATGAGATCGATCGTCGACTGCGACAGCGTGACGCTGGAGGGCTCAATCGAATGTACGGTGTTGTCATCATTCAGCGTAACCGTGAAGGGACCATACTCGTCCACTGGAGTGTCGCATACGGTGTCCAGGTCCTCCAGTGCCGCAACCCCTGCAACGATCGTAAATGATCCGCCCCCTTGAAACGTGGTCAGGCCTTTGCCGCTGCCTGTATCCGCAGGCGTGAAACTGATGTCATCTGTTTTGAAAGTCATCGTACCGCTGCCGATCGCAAGACCCGAACTACTCGCGGGCAAGGTGCCATTATGTGGCACAGACTCTCCTGCCGTCACTTCAAACATGCCCAACGAGTCATCGAGTTCGAACCGCACAGGAATCTGCACGGGACTACTGCATCCGCCGAAATAGAAGAGGGGAATTGCAACCATGGCGCCAATCGCGTATTTCCTGCTTCGATTCATGTAAATTCTCCACTCGCTTCAGAACTATCCGCCGGAGTGACCGCGCGCTCCGGGACTACGGTTCGCTCCTCCGTATCTTACCGCACGTGAGGTGATCCACAATTGCGCCGATTCATGGTCACGTAAAAAAGCCGGGATCGACCAACGTAAGTCGTTGATCGATCCCGGTTCGTGTGTCAGTCGTCAAGTGCGCGAGTACGTGAGGTCAGATTTATTACGGGCACGTCGCCGGCCCATTGTTCGGGTACGGCAATCCCTTGAACGCGTCAACGGCGGCCGAAATCTGTGTGAAATCTATGTCACCGTCCAGGTCAGGCATGTCTCCGGCCAATAGGGCCTGAACCTTCGACGGGGCACCGGGCGTACTACGGAACTTATCCACCAGGGCCGAAACGTCGGTCAAATCCGGCTGAGTCGTGGTGGAGGGCGGAGTAAAGGGCGCAACAATGTCGGCCCAGCGAGTCGTAGCCACCTCAAGTCCGGACGAAACATCCGCACAACCTGCCTCATTACCCTGGCAACTCGCAGCAACATTCTGAAGCGTGTACACGGAGCTCGGCACAATTTCAGGACCGGTCACGTTGAGCAGACCAACAGTACTCCAATCCTGATAGTACGGAGTACATTGTGTGGTTGCTGCGTAGAACGTCGTGGGATTGGTCGTGGATTCTGTGTATTGCGTCGGCGGTCCCACCCACCGAACCTGGCCTTCAAAGGCCGAGAAATCCGCCGCAGGCCCACCGGCATACGGCGGGCTCACGTGGTGCAGACTGGTCATGGTCACGCGCAATGCGGTTGGCATTCCGCCCGCCGCAACTGCTTGCGGAGCGAGGAAGGAAATGAACCGACTCTTCTGCATTCCGCTCGGATCGGCCTGAAGGTTCGGGGCCGGATTGGCAAGAAACGGGCCTTGGGTCAGGCCGGAAATCGAATTGGGAGTCCCCGGTTCATAAAGTCCGACCGTGGCGGTGATCTCGCCCGGAGGCGCATCCACGTCGAACCAGAAGTTGAACATCATGCCCCAACGAAGAGGATTGTCGGGCAGAACGGGCGGCGTATTGGGAGGAACTGCCGGACCCAGCGGACCGCTATAGGTGGTTGACCATGTAATGCCGGAGCTGTCTGTAGTCACGGTCCAGGCAGAATTCGTCCAAGGTTCGTTATGATGCTCAACCGCATGGAAGCCAATGTTTGTCGCAGTCACTCCGGATGGGAGCGGGATAAAGAACGAACGCCCCTTTCGCTGCATGTCAAGGTTGTACAAAGCGTATTCATAGTGCCAGGTGCCTCCACCCAAATCCTTGGGCTTTGACGCAAGGATGCACCGGCCATCCGGTGAAGAAAAACGGACTACTGGAACTTCCTGCGCCAACGTCGTCTTGGTTGCACCGGTCCAGGCATTGATCGCCGGCTCATGGTTCGGAGCTGTCCCAGAACTGCTCATGCCGAAACTAAACGTGCCGCCGGCCGCTCCGGAAGGAGTGACTGGTTTCCAGGCAATGCTGTTTTCCGGATTGATGTCGTCAATGGTGATGTATTGACCTTCCGCGACATAGGTGGCGCCGACATTCTGCGCTGGAACAAGATCCGCGTCGTGTACCTGGCAGCGGTGCTGAATCTGGTTATGGCTGTGTCCAACAGAAAGGTGGGAATTGGCGTACGTATATCCGCCGGTCCATGGGTTAATTTCATATCGCGGACCCAATCCACTCTGTCCGGCGTTCAAGCTCGAATTATATGTATCGGTGCAATTTTGCCCCAGCCAATCACCGGCACCGTGACCGGGCTCGTAGTGGCATCCGACACCGCCACATTGGGTGTCCCCCAATGCAAAGAATCCATGCTTGACGTGCGACATGCCGATCTGCTCGAAACGATCGTTCTTCAGGCGGTACAGGTTCCAAACGATCATCGGGTGGCGTACGTCTGGATTCTGCATCCAGATCATGTCGCGTCCACCAATGTTCCACGAAGTCGTCGCCAAGGCGAGTCCGACAATGTCCCCGGCTCGACCGAATTGCTGAAGACCGTACAGCTGGCAGAACTGCATATCCGGTCCCGGAGCGGCCACTCCACCGTTGGGCGAAGTATGTTCAACTTGTGAATTGGCTTCGTCACGAACAACCAACCCCTTCCCTTCACCTGCGCGTCCATCATTGGTCGTACCGTTGAGGGAGGCCATACCCAATGTGACGCCGGCGAGATCCGGCTGACCCAAGAGAGCTGCCAAACCGGGGGAAATTGTCACCGATTCCGCTACGGCAACCACACCACTTGTGCCTCCGACACGAAAACCCCGGAGTTCAAGCACCGGTGCATCCGAAGCTCCGAGCTGTGCAGAAATCGTGCCAGCGCCATCCGCGCCAACGTCATTCCTCCACACCACGTCACGAACTTCGACCTGGGTTGAATTGGAAATGATGCGAATTGCAGGTTCGATCTGAAGCCTGGGGCTGCTGAACTCCTTGCCGTCGCCCTTATCCAGTAAAGCGGGAGTTGACTGGTCGCTGAGGAGAAAATCCATTTCTCCAGCAACAGGCTGCGAGAGTCGATCGGCAGTTTCAAGCCTTACGTTCGCCCCCTGCAATGGCTGGGGAAAGAATCGCAACGTCAGCGTCGCATCCTGAATGACCGAAAGCTGTTGTCCATAGGCCGAGGCCAGGAAAACAAGACCAATTGTGCATGTTAAAATTGTGCGAAAAGCAAATCCCTTGCCCTTCATTAGTGGAACCCTCCCAAACCAAAGCCTGGATAAAGACAAGAAAGCCAAACGACTTTCGACTGCACCCAAATAGGCCAACTACGGTATTGCAAGCTTAATCCCCGGCCGTCCGCCGTTGGTAAGGGACGGCTCCCGATTTTGGCGTATTAAGTGCAGTGTACCAGTGGCGGTTGGCCGCCGTCAACTCTTTTTCCGGACTGATCTTGCGATTTGGGTTCCAAGAGACCGCTAAAAAACACAAACGCAGACATTCAGGGTTTTTTTGACAGTGCGTGACTTTACTACACCGCGACAGTTAACCTATGATGCTTGGATTGCCTTTTTCGATTCTTTTCGTTAAGAAATTCGGCGGCGAAAGGGGTGCCGCCTGGCGAAGGAATTTGGAAGCATAGTTCCATTATCGTGAGCGAACCGCTGGGGTGCGGTCGTGGGGGTTCAAGGTGATCTGCGTGGATCGGCGCTCTACAATATGCGCCAATCGCGGAAGGGGGGCGGATTGCGGGTGTCAAATCGTAGTTGCCATGGTCGCTTACAAGTCTCCGGACTTGGTGATTTGAATTCGTCGTTTCGTCAAGTAACGACCGCATTTCCGATGGCTCCCACCGTATCTTTTCGGACCCGGATACAGACATCTGCTGTGTGGCTCCTGCCCTGCTTGGTGTTTTTTGCCTGTACGAGCCTTTCAAAGGCGGCGGCGATCGACCCCAACCAACGCCAGCCTTCGATTCGGTCGTCGACAACCGTGCTGCAGGAAGCCTCCGAACAACCAGAACTGGAAGTCGTCGAGCTTTATGGCTCTGTAACTCCATTGGCTTCGGTTGAGTCGGGGTCAGTAGCAGGTACGCCTCCGGGAACCCAGGTATACAAGAACGTGATCGGCGGAAGTTTGTTGATTTATCGGCCCGGCGCAGGTCAGCGCATGGCCGACGACATGACTTTGGCAAGCGGGGCCTGCACCGTCTCGTATTACACGCTCCGGGTGGCCGGCCTGAATTCCGGCGGTCCGGCAACATTCGACGTTCAAACTGCGCTCTGGAACGGCGACCCGTGCCTGCCTGGTTCGGCAGTCATCGCCGGCACGGAGAATACGTTTACCGGAATTCCCAACAACCAATCGATCTTCGATCTTGAGGCAACGCTGGGGCAGGAAGTGCCAGTGCCTGGCACCGTTTGGCTGGCTGCAACGTTCTCCACCAATGACGGCGGCTGGGTACGCGCCGGTCAGGCCGAAGTGGGGTCCACCAACAACGTTTGGTCGGAGAACCACGTCAAACTCGCCCCGGAAGACTTGCCGACCGCGTGCGGTCTGTTCACATTCAATTCCGGCGGTAATCCGTGGGCCGGCTTTTGGGCTCAGATCAACTGCAATCTCCAGACCAACCCGACAGGCGCATGCTGCAACGGAATCACCTGCTCGCTGACCACTGAAACGGGATGCCCGACCGGTGTATGGCAGGGCGCTTTCACGTCGTGCGTTCCGAATGTTTGTCTTTCAGGGGCCTGCTGTACGGGCGGGACTTTCGCCACTTGCGCTGACACGACCCAGGATCAGTGTGTAAATGGACTGTTCCATCCGGGGGGATTGTGCTCTCAGAACGCTTGCGGCCCGAATTTCAGAGTCTATGAGAACAGTTTCAACACGAATATTTTTGACATCATTCAACCAACCACAAAATGGGGTGATGACCTGCGACTGGGCTCCGGAGCGCCGTGCAATTTGTCAGGGTACGAAGTGCTGTTTGCCGGTAACAGCGGGGTCGGACCTGCGACGTTTAACGTGCATACGGAGCTTTGGTCCAACAATGACCGTGGGACGCCGACCGCGGAAGCGGACGATATTCCCGGCGCGCTTATCCCTGGAACCGGAAGGGATTTCCAAAACATCCCTGCGAATTTATTCAGCCAGCGACTGCTCGCCGGCCCTTTTGCGGGCATCCCGCTTCCGGAAAAAATCTGGATCGTGATGAGCACGAATACGAACAACGCAGGACCCATCACAGCCGGAAACGCTTCGATCGGTTTCAGCGTGGACGGGTTTGCGATTTTTAATGCCGCTGGCAACCCGGCAAACACATGGGTTCCCGGGTATTGGTACGATGGATTTACGCCCGCCCTTTGTCCGGGTCCAAGTTGCAATCCGGCAGGAAGTTTCCGCAGTACCGTTTGGTGCGAGGGGAATCCTCCCACAGGTGCCTGCTGCAACGATTCCGCTGGAACCTGTACGAACGCAGTCAAGGAGATCGACTGCAACGGTCGGTGGCGCGAAGGGCTTGATTGCGGACCGGACACCTTTGAGCCTGCATGCGGCGCCGCCGCGTGTTGTTACCCCATCGGCCCACAACACATCATGCTCTGCGAGGACATCCCATTTGACGAGTGTCAGCTTCGAGATCCAGCGCCGGCGTTCAAACAGGGTAAATTCTGCGGAGACATACAATGTCCTGAATACGCCTGCCTGAATCACACCGGCGATTGCTTTGCCGCCCACGCAGGAGTGGGCTGCGAAGATGCCTTCTGTTGTGATCTTATTTGTGACAGCATGACGGGCGATCCATTTTGCTGCACGACGGAGTGGGATGCGACCTGTGCCCAGGACGCCGCCACCCGCTGCGAACGCCCTCTGCAAAACGACAACTGCGCCGATGCAAAGCCGATCACAACAACGGGCAGTTTCAGTTTCAAGAATTTGGACGCCACGACGGACGGACCCGTCCACCTGGCCTGCTCGACGCTCGGAGGCGACGAACAGATCACCAAGGACGTCTGGTTCTGTTGGACGGCGACCTGCACGACGCAGGTTTTGGCCCGAACGTGTAACTCCACGGCGGTGGACACCAAAATTGCGGTGTACGATGGCTGCACATGCCCGCCGACCGACGCTCGATTGCTTGACTGCAACGACGATCGTTGTTCGTTGCAATCAATGGGAGCATTCGATGCCATTGCGGGCCATCAATATTTGATCCGGGTGGGAAGCTATCCCGGAGAGCCGGGTGGCGAGGGCTCACTCACAATTTCGTGTGGCCCGCCGAATGTTCCCGCGTGTACTGCCGCTGCAGGCGATTGCTGCGCAGCACATGCCACGCCCGGCGCTTGTTCCAACGAGACTTGCTGCGAAACGGTCTGCCTTTGCGATCCGTTTTGCTGCTCGACCGAGTGGGACGACGCATGCGCCGGCCATGGATTCAACCAAAGCGGTTGCGGCGCAGCAGATCTATGCACCAAGGTGTGCGCACCGCCGTGTCCGGCCGGAACCGTGAATTTCACCAGCCCCACATCGGGAACCGTGGATGCCAGAATTCCTCATCTCCCGAATAATCCGACCGCCCTGCGGGGGTATTCGGCATTCACCGTGCAGGCGCCGGCCGGTTCCGACCGTGTTGAATGTTGGAGTTTGTGTGAAACTGATACCGTGCCCGGCTCACCCAACGCCATTCAAAGCGTGGTGGACCAGGGACGCGGTCAATTCCTGATCACACTGACGCGGCCTATCACACAAGGCGCTGCCACCACCATCACCGCCAAAGGCAGCGGGACGATGGCAACGTTTATTTCTCATCCCGCGAATGTGAATTCCAACTCTGCCGCGGGTCCGTCGGACATTATTGATCTCATCGATCACCTCAACGGAGTTCGCGTTCCACCGTTGAATATGTGGCAATGCGATATTGACCGCAGCGGCGTGTGCGCTCCTCCGGATATCCTGAGCGAGATTGACTTGCTCAACGGAAGCAGCGGATTCCGCGTGTGGAACGGCACAACAAAACCCGCCACCGCCGGCGTGTGCCCCTGATTGGGGTGCGGGCGTCCATTACGGCTCGCGAACACAATCACCGGTATAGCCAATCCGGTCCCCAGCTTCGATCATTTCAAAATCCGTGATTTGAATCGCATCCAGATCGCGCGAGCCGAGGAGTCCATCCCACTTGGCGGTAGTGAACCGATCGCTTTGGGCGGTCAGGGCCACGTTTCCAGCGTCGGCCAGAAACATGCCGTATTTTTGAAGTCCTCGAGCGACGACTCGGGCTCCGTCATTGGGAAGACTCTCCAGTGGAAAATCAGACCTGAGGCGAAACCAGGCGCCGTATGGCGGTGCGTTTTCTCCGCCGCCGGTCGCGCTGGTGGAATGAGTGGCGGGTGCAACATACACGCGATGACGAATCCGGGCATTGGGAAGGATAAAGCGGATGGCGTGGTCCACGGATCCAGCGGCCACTTCGTCGGCCGTAAACAGTAAAGGCGCGATGGGAAACCCGGCGGCATCTGCGCTGGTGCAGTCCTTGCCGCGCCCTGCCGGTCCGTACGTCCGCGACATGTCCCAAACCGCAAGGCAGCCGCCGAAAAATTCACCGCCCACGACGTTGGCCCGCCACATTTCGTACAGGCGCTGGTTGCCCCGGTCGGCCACGATCAGATGACAGTCGCCGTCATTCGTGCAGGCGTAACCCTCCTCGCCTTCCAGTGCGCCACCTGAGGGAAACGGCACAGCGGTCAGATCACATTCGACATCGTACCAGTCGTCGGTGGGTTCGAATTCTCGCATCGCAGAACTGGGATTTGCTTCGAGCACTTCGATCGAAAAATCGATCTGCATTCGTCCCAGCCCAAACCCGCCGTTGTCGGCCAGCCAGGCAATCACGGCACTGGACTGAGCATCCAGGGCGCTATTCGACACGTCCTGATACCAGATTGAGTCGGAGGGAAAATATCGTGCTGTAGTGGGCGAAGGGTTGGGATTCGCATCGACGTCTTCCTGATCATGCGTTGGCTCGGCTGCGTCATTGTTACCGCCCGAATCATCCGAAGTTTCATCCGAGGGCATCTGACCCTGGGGGAGCTGCGCAGAATCTTCGACACCCTGACAACCGGCCAGTAGCGCCAAACCGCAGAGAACGGGCACGAGGGCCATTCGCAACAATCCATCGCGGAATTGCATGGATCCAAACTCCTTGTTAACCACAGTGAACATAGAGCATTCAAATGAAAGTCTACGAAGCCCGAAGAATCTTGCAGGTGCTTGACCTCCTGGCGGGAGGCTGAAAATCAGCATCGTCCGCTAAGTCCTTACTCGGTGTACTCTGTGTCCTCTGTGGATTGATCGCATTTTCCGGGTGTGTTGGTCAGCCCTGGTTATCGAACGTGCCGGCCGAGGGACACACTTTGGCGAGCAGGCATTGGGAACATTTTGGCTTGCGGGAGTCGCAAACTTTTCGGCCATGCCAGATCAGCGAATGGCCGAAAAAGGTCCATTCGTCACGCTGCACGATTTGCATCAAATCCTGCTCGATGCGAACCGCGTCTTTGGGATTTTTCGCCGTCCACGTCAGACCCAGCCGCGTCGCGAGGCGGCCCACGTGGGTATCGACGACGACGCCTTCGTTCTTGCCGAACGCCGTGCCGAGGACGACGTTGGCCGTTTTTCGAGCAACGCCGGGCAGCGTGATGAGCGACTCGAGATCGGTCGGCACCTTTCCGTCGAAACGCTCCACGATGGCTTGCGACGCGCCGATCACGCTCTTGGTCTTCTGCCGGAAGAAGCCGGTTTGATGGATGATTTTCTCCACATCGGCACTTTGCGCCCTGGCCAGCGCCGCCGGCGTCGGATATTTCGCAAATAGAACCGGCGTAACCTTGTTGACCGTCACGTCCGTCGATTGTGCCGACAGAATCGTCGCAATCAGAAGTTGAAACGCATCGACGTGCTCAAGAGCGCAAGTCGCATCGGGATACAGCGTGTGCAGGCCGGCCAGAATCTTTTTGACACGCTTCGTCTTGTCTCCAAGCGCCTCATCGGCCAACGGCGCAGTCGTCATCTCAACAGATTTTGTCGCTCTGCGCTGCGTCGAAACTTTTTTCGCAGGAGACTTAGCCATTTTTTTCATGCAATTTGAACGCGTCGTGGATGGCACGCAGGGCTCGTTGCCCGTCTTCGCGACGGACGATGCAACTGATCACGATTTCGCTAGTCGAGATGTTTTCGATGTTGATTTGCGCGTCGGAGAGAGCCTGGAACATCGTGGCCGCGATGCCGGTGTGGGTGCGCATGCCCACGCCCACGGCGCTGACTTTGGAAACCCCTTCGTCCACATTGACGCGTGCGATTCCCAGCTTGAGGGCGATCTTTTCACAAACGCTCTTGACGTCCTTCGCGTCTGTTGAGTTCGTCGAGAAACTCAAATTCGCCAGCGACCCGCCGTCGTACACACTCTGCACAATGTCATCGACCATGATGTGATTGGCCGCCACCTCGGCGAAAATCCGGGCGGCCACACCCGGCGTGTTGGGAACGCCCTGCAACGTAATGACTGCCAAATCTTCTCGGAGCGTCACCCCCTGTACGGCGATGGCTTCCATGTTCGTCGTTTCATTCATAATCATGGTTCCTTTGGCGTCCGTCAGCGAGCTTCGCACGTGGATGGGGACTTTGAATTTCTTGCCAAACTCGATGGCCCGCGAGTGCATCACCCCCGCCCCGGCGGCGGCCATTTCGAGCATCACGTCATAGCTGATTTCGTCGATCTTGCGGGCCTGTGGCACGATGCGCGGGTCAGTCGTATAGACGCCGTCCACGTCGGTATAGATTTCGCAGACTTGCGCGCCGAGGATCGACGCCAGCGCCGCGGCCGTCGTGTCGGAGGCGCCTCGCCCCAGCGTCGTAATTTCGCCGCTTACGTCGATCCCCTGAAAGCCTGCGACAATGACGATCTTTCCGGCTTC
Source organism: uncultured Phycisphaera sp. (assembly GCA_964501365.1). Lineage (GTDB taxonomy): Bacteria > Planctomycetota > Phycisphaerae > UBA1845 > UBA1845 > CAZAMB01. Next base: position 38,044 of record CAZCST010000039.1, read on the forward strand.
GAGTTCCTTGTCGATGCGCTCTCGGGAAATCCGTTGAATGCGCGCCCGCGTATGCGCACTATCGGTGAGCAAGCCGAGCTGTCCGGCAGTCAGGCTGATGGCTTCGTGCCCCGCCGCGTCAATCGCCATCGCCATCAGCGCAATCGACACCTGCTCGCCCGTCGTGAGCAGCATGTCCATCTCGCGTTTGGGCGGATCGGAGCAGACCTCGCGGGCCAGGGCGATCAGCTTGTCAGTGGAGTGCCCCATGGCCGACACGACCAGCACGACTTGATGACCGCTGAGCTTCGCCCGGATGGCCCGCCTCGCCGCACGATGAATCCGCTCGGCATCGGCCACGCTCGTCCCACCGAATTTCTGCACGATCAGCGACATGGCAACAATCCTACACGATGCATGGACAACGGTTAACCGCGTTCATCGCACCCTTCCCCGCTTTGCCGTATCGCAGGGCTTGCCTATAATCGTCGAAACTACGGGAGTTTGTGGAGCTGGAATGACTGCGATGCGGTATGAGCAAGTTTGTCTCGACGGTTTCGGGTACATAGTACCCGAGACGATACTGACCTCGGAGGAAATCGAGCGGCAGCTTGCGCCCGTATATGAGCGGTTCGGGCTCCACCCGGGACGGCTCGAAATGATGACAGGTATTCGCGAGCGCCGCATCTGGGACGAGGGTACTCTCCCCAGCGACGCGAGTACTCGCGCAGGTCGACGAGCGATGGAGGATGCCGGTGTCGAGCCGGACCAGGTCGAGTGTTTGCTCAATACTTCGGTATCGCGTGACTGTCTTGAGCCGGCGACCGCATCCGTAGTCCACCATAATCTTGGCCTGCCGCGAAAATCGCTCATGTTCGACATTTCCAACGCATGTCTGGGCTTCCTGAATGGAATCACCTCGCTCGCCAACATGATCGAGCTGGGTCAGGTAAAGCGCGGCCTCGTGGTGGCCGGGGAAAGCAGCCGCCATTTGATCACCTCGACCATCGACCAGTTGCTCGATGCGGGCAGCCGACTGACGCGGCAAGACCTCAAGGCCGCCCTCGCCTCCCTGACCATTGGCTCCGGGGCGGCCGCGATGGTGCTTGCGCACGAATCGGTCTCGCAGACCGATCATCGTCTGCTGGGGGGCGTCGTGGGCTGCGCCACGCAGCACAATCAGTTATGCCGCGGAAGCGAGGACACCGGGTTTGGCGACGGGGCTTCCATGACCATGCGGACCGACGCAGAGACGTTGCTGGAAGGCGGCTGCGAACTGGCCACCCAGACCTGGCGCGATTTCCAGTCGTCATTGCAATGGACCAACGCCGACATCGACCGTGTTTTTACGCATCAGGTCGGTGCCACCCACCGCGACCGCATGTTTGAAGCCATCGGCATGGACGCTTCCAAGGACTTTTCGACGTTTGAATCCCTTGGCAACGTAGGGTCGGTCTCCCTTCCGCTCACCATGGCCAAAGGCATCGAACAACATCCGCCAAAACCCGAAGACAACATAGCGATGCTCGGAATTGGCAGCGGCCTGTCCTGCGTCATGCTCGGCGTGAAATGGTGAATCACAAGGTCGAAGACCAATCATCGAAGATCGAATTGGAACCATCACTTTATCCGTTCGCGTCGCGGTTTCTGGAAATCAACGGCGTGCGGATGCACTATGTCGATGAAGGCGATGGGCCTGTCGTGGTGCTCGTCCACGGCAATCCGACGTGGTCTTTCTACTTTCGCGATTTGATTAAGGCGCTCCGGGATCGATACCGGGTGATCGCACTGGACCACATCGGTTGTGGCCTCTCCGACAAGCCGCAGAACTATTCTTACACTTTGGCCACACATATCGAAAACTTCTCGCGGCTGATGGATCATTTGAAACTCGATCGCGTCGCGCTGGGAGTGCACGACTGGGGCGGGCCGATTGGACTGGGATGGGCGACTCGAAATCCGCAACGAGTCGAGCGCTTGTACATCTTCAATACGGCCGCGTTTCTCGGCGGAAAAATGCCTTTTCGGATCAAGGTTTGCGGCTGGCCGCTATTGGGTGACTTTCTCGTTCGCGGGCTGAACGGATTCTGCCGGGCTGCCGTCCATATGGCCTGCATTAACAAGTCGCAAATGACAAAAGATGTCGCGGCGGGCTATCTCATGCCCTATGACTCATGGGCGAACCGCGTGGCGATCCTGCGCTTTGTACAAGACATTCCCTTTTCGCCGCGCGTGCCGAGCCATGCGGTTTTCTGCGAAATCGAGTCGCGCCTTCCGCTTCTCGCCGCCAAGCCCATGACCATCATGTGGGGAATGAAGGATTTTTGTTTCACCCCTGCATTTCTCGCTCAATGGCTCGATCGTTTTCCCGACGCCAAAGTGCACCGTTTCCACGACGCGGGGCATTACGTCGTCGAAGACGCTCACGAACGGATTCTCAAGATTCTGCGCGACGAACTGGCAGGAGGGCCAGAAACGCAAGGAACGGTATCAGCGGAACTCGAAACCGCGGGTCAATCTGCGGCGCGGTCGTAAGCGACAGTGCAATCACGCAGGCAATTGGAAAATACATATCCGGCCACTTCCTCCAGGCGCGAAACACGCCGACACCCGCCGCTAGTACAAGCAGCAAATTTGCTACACCCAATCCGGCGGCCTTAATTCGATTGACCGGCGCCCCCTCGGCGGGCTTGATCGCCAGATCGAGGGGAAAAGTCAGGTTCTCGGCGATACGCATCATGTTGCAGGCGATAGCGCTGCCCGGTGCGCTCAGCAGCATATCACGCCCAATTGCACCCAATTCGCGTGAGATTCTGAAAGAATCCCAATGAGTCTTGTTGCCTTGTGCCAAATTGAACCATCGGATATCGCTGCACGCAGGCATTTGCGAAAACGTGGTCTGTACGCCTTTCTCGTCGCGAGCTTGAAACCTGGGGACAAAAAGTTTCTGGCCGGTTAGACGCATGCAAAGTGCCTCATCAATACCTTCCCAGATGATATGCGGCGCTTGCCGTTGAACCGGATTCAGCGAAACCTCCGTGTATCGGTCCTCCGTTCGCCCCTGCCGCCATAATTCGACTTCGGTTGCTTTGAAATAGGCAAGTACAATTCCACTTTGGTGCGACAGGGCAAAGTGGCCAGCGACGAGTCTGTTCCGCGTCATCCAGGCCAATGGCGGCGCGAGGCACGAAATGATGATCAACCCAAGTGCGAGCCATTTTCGACTTCTCGGTGTGCCTGTCTCGTGACGAGTGGCATTACCTTTGCTGCGAAAGTGAAGGGCAAGCGCTGCGATGACGAACAAAGGAATCAGCATTGCGCCCGGCCAGATGAGCACCAAAAGCCCCGACAAGAACCCAAGCAGGACCAGGTTCCGCACACTCGGACTCACACGAGTCCGCTCCCAGGCCCACCATGCTGCCAACAGCGCTAGCGTGAAAAACGTCGTTGAAAGCAGCCAGAACGAATAAATGAGGTGATAGGGTTCGATCAGGAAAATCGCCGACGCGGTTACCGCCCGGCCAGCCGACATATGACGCGAAGCGACATGGAAGAAAATCAACACGCTGAGAATGGCCGCCACTTGCTGGAAAATGATCAAGCCCGTAGGCGAGTCGCCCACGATGAACATGCCCGCAGCAAGGAGCATCGGGTAGCCCGGCGTTCTCCATGTGTCAGGCGCAAATGGTGCTGCTTCACTCTGGCTGAACGTGCCGCTGCGAAGAATGTTGCGCGCGATCGAGTAATATTCGCCGCAATCCAGCGAGTTGAACGCATAGGTGTCGATGCGCCCGGTTCGCAGTTGCACCCACGCAATCGCACATGCATGAACCAGAACTGATGCAACAAGCATAAGGACGAAGGGTCTGCGCGACGGCATGAACAAAGTGTACGGCCTTCGCAGTTCAAGCGAAACGAGGTGACTTTCCCGACGACCTCTGCCAGCGTACTTCGGGAGCCTGAAGGCCTACGATTTTTTTTCGATCCTTGCCCACGCGTCCTTGAGCGTGACCGTGCGATTGAAAACCGGCTTGATTGCCGTCGAATCTGGATCGACCGTGAAGTACCCCACGCGCTCGAATTGGAATTGCGTGCCTGGTGCGGCGCCGCGAACCGAAGGCTCGACCCAGGCCGGCGAAATCACCTGCATGGAATTTGGATTCAGCTGCCCTTTCCAATCCAAAGGACTTCCCATTTCCATCTGTCGATTGGCAACATCGTTTTGTTTTTGGGCCTGCGCCTCATCCAGCAAGAGGTGTTCATAGAGTCGGACCTCTGCGGTGAGCGCGTGGTCTGCTGCGACCCAGTGGAGCGTGGCCTTGACCTTTCGGCCGTCCGGCGCGTCGCCACCGCGCGTGGCCGGGTCATAGGTACATCGTAGCTCAATTACCTCGCCGGTCTTTGGATCCTTCACCACGCTCACGCACTTGATGAAGTACGCATAGCGCAAGCGCACCTCCGCTCCGGGCGAGAGGCGGTAGTACTTGGGCGGCGGAACTTCCCGAAAATCCTCCTGCTCGATGTACAAGACTTTCGCGAAAGGCACTTTTCGCTTTCCCGCCGATTCGTCCTCCGGATTGTTCACCGCGTCGAGTTGTTCGACCTGGCCTTCCGGATAATTTTCGATCACCACGCGCAGCGGCTTCAGGACGGCCATCACGCGCAGCGCCGTCTTATTGAGGCTGTCGCGGATGCAGGCCTCCAGCAATTGTACGTCCACGGTGCTGTTGAACTTCGCCACGCTGATGCGATCGCAAAATTCGCGGATCGCTTCGGCGGGAAATCCCCGCCGGCGCATTCCGGAAATCGTTGGCATGCGCGGATCATCCCATCCGCGCACCAGTCCGCCTTTGACGAGCTCCAGCAGCTTGCGCTTACTCATGACCGTGTTGGTCAGCTCCAGCCGGGCGAATTCAATCTGCTGCGGGTGATGAATCTTCGGCCCCCACTCGCTCCCCGGCCCGCGGCCTTCGTTGATCGCACCGATGAACCAGTCATACAGCGGGCGGTGGTCTTCGAACTCCAGCGTGCAGATCGAGTGCGTAATCCCCTCGATCGAATCCTCCAGCCCATGCGCCCAATCGTACATGGGATAGACGCACCACTTGTCGCCCTGGCGGTGATGCTTCGCGTGCAGAATCCGGTACATCACCGGATCGCGCAAGTTCATGTTGGAGTGAGCCATGTCAATTTTGGCCCGCAGCGTTTTGGATCCGTCAGGAAATTCGCCGTTCTTCATCCGATCGAACAATTCGAGGTTTTCGACCACACTGCGGTCGCGGCTGGGACTGGGTCGCCCGGGCCTAGTCAACGTTCCCCGATATTGACTGATTTCCTCACCGTTCAAATCGCAAACGAAGGCCTTGCCCTTCTTGATCAGCTCAATGGCCCAGTCGAACATCTGCGGAAAATAATCTGACGCAAAAAGGAGGCGATTTTCCCAATCTGCGCCAAGCCACCGGACATCTCGCTGGATCGACTCAACATATTCCTCGTCCTCAGTGGTGGGATTCGTGTCATCGAAGCGCAAATTGAACTTTCCGCCAAACTCCGATGCAATTCCGAAATTCAGGCAGATCGACTTGGCGTGTCCGATATGGAGATAGCCGTTGGGCTCCGGGGGAAAGCGCGTCTGCACCCTCCCCCCCCACTTCTTTGTGCGGATGTCCTCAGCAACGATGGCGCGGACAAAGTCCAGTGACCGTTCGCCGCCGGAATCCGCATGGTGGCCTTCAATTCCGTGTTTGGTTGCACTCATATTCAAGCCCTGAAACCAATCGCAGTTTTCACCCCGACAGGCCGAAAACCGCCGGTTCTCGACTCAATCAATCTATACTAAGCCGTGCCTTTATCAACATTGGGGCTTGAATCCGACCTGCAAAATTGGTCTAATAACATTTCTTGGAATTTTCGAATGGTACGCCGCGCGAGGGGAAAGACATGCAATTATCAAAATTCAGAATCCTGGTAGGACTATGTTTCTGCACCGGACTTGCTCAAACGGTTCACGCATCCCGGTTTGACGTACTTTCTGGCAGAACCGGCGGCCCCGCCAACGGCGGTGCAACCTGCCGTGCCTGTCATGGAAACGCTGTCGGAACCGGGTCGGTCCAGATTCTCGGCGCTCCCGACAGTTATCAGGCGAATCGAGTTTACGACTTGACTGTCCGCGTTGCCGACCCAACAAAATTAGGCGCCGGTTTTCAAATCAGCGTTGAAGATGCAAACGGAAACCACATCGGATCATTGTCCGTCATTGATGCTGTCAAGACAAAACTCAATCCAGATGACAACGCATATCTGAATCACACTTCGGATGGCGTGGACGCATCCGTGGCGGCGTGGGCGGGTAATGGCAATTCGTATAGCTATCCGGCGCGATGGACAGCTCCTGCGACAGACATGGGAACGATCACGTTCTGGGCCGCCGGAAACGCAATCAACAACAATTTTTCACCTACGGGTGATACCATCTACCTGACGAGCAAGTCCGCGTCTTTCCAGGCCATTCCGGCCGTTTCGACGTGGGGCATGGTCGTGCTCACACTTTGCGTGTTGGCCGCAGGGACCATGCTGTCAATCCGCCGCAAAAAGGTTGTCCTTGCCCCTGTCGATACGCAATGACGAATTAGGCGAAGCCTGGAATTGGCGGAGTTGGTTCGGACGCCAGGAGCTATCGCGGCTTGTTGCAGGAACTCTCAAATTCCGCGATTTTCTGCAGGCGGCGGTCATGCCGGCCACCCTCGTAGTCCGTGCGAATCCAGATGTCCACGACGCGGCGAAGCAGCTCGTCTCCCAGCAGGTCAGCAGGAATACACAGGACATTGGCGTTGTTATGTCGCCGGGACATTTCCGCGGTCAATTCATCGTGGCACAAAGCGGCTCGAATCCCCGAAACCTTGTTTGCGGACACTGACATTCCGATTCCCGTTCCGCAAAACAGAATTCCGCGCTCGCATTGAGCCAAGGCAACGGCCTGCGCGCCCGCAAAAGCATGATCCGGATAATCGCAACTCGCGGAACCATTACACCCGAAATCCTGAACGATATGGCCCGCGGCCGTGAGAAACGATTTGATCAGTTCCTTCGCCCGAAATCCACGATGATCGCTGGACAATGCAACTTTCATAACGACACCTCGTCGAGACGCTCCCGCAAACCACGCTCAATGATCTGCGCGCATTCATCATATTCTTCGTCGGACGCCCCCACCGGATCATCCACATCCTGCGATTTTAGAAGCAAACTCGTCTTTTCCTCCGCCCACGGCGCGATCGCGAGCACAGCCTCAAGGTGATCCTGCGTCATCACGAACACATGGTCGGCCTGCCGAATGAGCCCCGGCGTCAGCGATGTGGACGCGTGACTCGACAGATCAACGCCGCGATGCGACATAGCTTTCAACGCGCCGGAAGTCGCAGACCCTACGCCGGCCGAAGTGCCCGCCGAAGTGACTCTCACTCCGTGTTGCTCCAGCGTTTGCACGTCGCACCCCAGTCGGTCGGCCAGCATCTTTCTCGCCAGCCCGGCGGCCATGGGGCTGCGGCACGTGTTGCCAGTACAAACGAATAGCAGTTGCACCAAGGCCAACCTCTCGATGATTCCCGCGTCCAACACTCCCTCGCGGACAACGTGGTAGCCGTCCTGCGTCAATCGCACAATGGTGGACGCTCGGGCAAATCGCGTTCGACCGGCGTCCACTAGCAAGTCGAATTTACCGTCCAAGTCCTTCAGAACTTCGTCGGCCGTACGCGGCGGTGGTTTGCCCGCCGGATTCGCACTGGCCGCAACGACCGGTCCCTCTACCTTGCCTAGAATTGCCTGCGTTACCGCGTCATCGGGACATCGAAGCCCGACAGTGCCCTTGTAATAGATGGCATCCCTGGCAGATTCATTGCGATTGAGCAGCACCGGCGCCAATTCAGGATTCTTTTCCTCCAGAAGCAGGGTCAATGGACCCGGCCAGGCCTTCTGGATCAGACGGCTGGCCAAGGGCGGAATCCGGGACACGTAGTCTTGCGCATCCTCTCCGCGGGCAAGATGCACCGTAAATCCCTGTTGCACGTCGCGATCTTTGACTCCCCGAAGCCGCGCCATCGCCTTGGAGTCGTCCGCGCGCGCAGCCAGACCATATACGGTTTCCGTGGGAAAGACTACCAGGCCTCCCCTGTTGAGCACGTCTGCAGCGCTCTGAACGGAATTCCGAAAGTCGCCCGCCCGGTCGACCTTGATGACTTGCGTTGCCATGAAGCTGGACCTCTTGGAAAAGGGTATCCCGGAGGGGAGCGCTGTCAAGCAAAGAGTATGCTCGACATCTGTTGCGGGTCTATGCGTGGTCGGGAGGCTGCTTCAGATCAGGACTCCGCCAACACGCTGAGATTCGACTTGTGAGCGTCAGCCCGACCAGAACGGCGATGAGCGGCTCCGTCGGAACTCGAAAACGCACCTGAACATGCGTGATGGAATAGACCAGCGAGAACCCCACAACGATGGAAAGCAGCCACAATCCTTCCGGACACCGCAATCTGCCAATCAGGATTCCAAGCAGCACCAAAACAACCTCCGCCGTGAAAACAAGCATGATCAGCTGCCGCTGCCGAGTCGCGGGGATCACCTTGTTTTGCGGACCGGCATGGGTGAAAACGCTGCCCATCCAGTAGTCTATCGTTCGCTTCAGGCAAAGTCTGGCGAAACGCGCCGGGTCTTCGGCAATCGCCTGACGGGCGTTGTCTCCACTCTCCTCGAGATACTGTTTTTCGCCGATCTCCGCGACATGCCGGGCTACCTCGGGATTGTTAAGGGGAAAATGGTTTCGATAGACTTCGCTACCCGCTGTTTCGGCTTCCGGCGTCACTCCGAGCCACACTTCCAGCATGAATCCCGACCGAATGTACTGAAGTTTGTCGAACCGAACATAGTTGCGGATCGTCCATGGCGTGATCGCGATCATCCATCCGAGCACCGATAACACGACCCCGCGCAGGATTATCTTGCAGGCATGGGATGCGTATTGCCAAAGGGGAAACAAGATCAGCAATGGATACACGAGAGTGAGCGCCGGGTTGAGCAGGGCCACAATCCCAAGCCAGATGCCGAAACCGAAAAACGAAAGGGAACGAAACGGAGTATTTCGCAGGAGCACAGAAATCCAGACCGACAGAGTCACCGCCAGCGCGAAGAAACTCGTGTCCCAAACGTAGTTCGTATGGCCAATGAGTGCCGGATTCAATGCAGCAATCAATCCGGCCATCCAGGCAGCACGCCGACCCGATAGGGCTTCAGCAATCTTGAAGACGAGTCCACATGCCACCGCGAGCGCCAACGCGTTTGCACCTTCGAGCACAAAAATCGCCAGGCGGCTTTCGACCCCAAACAGCCCGAACACTCCGGCAACCCACATGGTGTACAGCGGCGGCATGATCCCGGACACCTCCGCCGTGGCCGGGTCTGACATGAACGGTGAAAGAAACGCTTTTCGTTCAAGGAGCCGCTGTCCGGCAATAATGTATTCTCGATACGCATCGGCAAATGGGTAGGGTCCGAAATGCGTTGAAACGCAGTACGCAGCCCGGATGATGAACGCAAACCCCACGAGGGCTAGCCAGGATCGCCGTGATTGAATATCGGATCGTTTGGTGGATATGCAGGCCGCGTTATGCATCAACGTGATTTCGGCTTTTCTTGCGACCCCGAACCACTTGAACAAGAACAAAAACCGCCAGAATGGCTCCCAAGCCAATCAGCGGGATATACCGATCGCCGAATGATTCCGGAACCGGCACCAGAACCCCGCCGATTTTCACTGTCGTCGAATCCGCAAACGTAATGACCGCCTCGCCTGCGCCGCGTTTTACCGCACCATTGGCGAGTTGGAGTCCCAATGTGGTTGAGCGACCGGGTGCAACGCCCTCGCTTGGAGATGCTGCGGATGCTATGCACTTGCCGGGTTCATCCGGCGCGCCGATGGCTACCAGGTTTGTGCAGGTGGAAGTCCAACCGTTGGGAGCAAAGAAAAGACTCCCGCGATACTGCGGAATTTCAATCCGAATGATCGGTGATTTGTGACTGTTGCTGACTGTCCAGTGATAGGTGGTCCCCAGACCATCGGGCCCACCTTCGATGGTAACCGCCGGTCCCGATGCATGAACCGCGCCAATGCCGGCAAAATCAAGAGCGCCAAATGAAAGGCAAACGCACCACAATGCGATCGCAAAACGCTCGCGTCTGGCGGACACTCGGGGAATGTACCATTTAGCGGCGGGCAATGAGTTCTTTCGTCTTTCGCTCCAACGGTCCTGGGCCATCAAAGTCCACAAGGGAATCTATGACAACGCCCGACCGATCGATCCAGAAACAAGTGGGCACGCCTTCGACATGATACAAATCCGTCCCAACGGCCCCACCGTTAAGCAACACACGTTGCTGGAGCTTTCGCTGAGCGACAAACTTGGTCACTTCTTCCTTGCTCTCATCCCATTGGTTGACGGCCAGCACCACCAGGCCATCCGCTGCATGTTTTTCCTGCAACGCACTCAGATGAGGCGCTTCGGCCCGGCACGGCGGGCAACCGCAACCGAAAAACGCGAGGAGTACGGGTTTGCCCCGAAACTCGCTGAGCCTGACGCGCCCCCCGTCCAATGCGGCCAGTTCAAAATCAGGCGCAGGCTTGTTCTTCAGGGCGAACATCTGGTGTCGGCTGCCGTCAGACGAGCAGCCCGCCAGCAATCCAACGACAACGAACGGCGTTAACGACTTTGGAATGAACATGGATTCGATATCCTCGGAAGTTCGTAAAAGCAACGATGAGGCTAGCTCGTTGAACCTGTTGTGGCAAGCGCAATACGAAACACTTTGGTAAGGATTGGATTTACCGTCTACGCCAATTTATCGGCGCCGACGGAGCAGCCCGGCGCTGAGCCCAGCGGCCAGAAGGACGAGACATGTGGGTTCTGGAACGGCGACGACATTATCCACCGCAAGTTCTTGTCCCCCGATGAGGAAAGATGTGATTACTCCGGACAGTAGAATTGAATCACTATCAACCGTGGCCGTCACGCCCGGGGCGACATTTGCTGGAATCGCGGTCATCGCCGGCAGCTCAAGGATCGGACCACCGTTTACGGAGAAATTATTGACGCCCCCAAATTCGTGGTAGTCAATGCTGACGCTGTTGACGGGTCCCACGCCACTGAGGTCAAAACCAAAGTTGATATTGTTGAACGCGACGTGCTTGGTGGCGAACGAATCGGTTCCGGGTCCGTTAATCTGAGCGCGAAAGAAATCAGAAAAAGTCCCGGTATGGAACGTCTGGCCGGTAACGTTGATTCCGTCCTGCGAAAAAAGCACAGTTCCCGGAGAATTCGTTGGACTCCCAAAGGTCTGACCAACCGACAAGGTTTCAAAATTGACCTGTGAGCCAAGCGCAACTACACCGGCTGCATGTAGCGCAACCAAGCCAATCAGGCCGAGTTGCGGTGACTTTGGGTTACGGACAACGCGCATGATTTCCCCTCTTTGCTCTCTATTCAGCGTCGGGGAATACTGCCCCCCACGTCGACTTCTTCTGAACGGCATTTTAGCGAAGATTGAGCGGCATGGCAATATCGAATGGCTCGCAAACCAGGATTCCGCGTCCCATAATTTCAAAATGCAAGCCTCACTGGATTACAGCAGATTATCGAACTCAACTTGCCAAATTTCGATTGTCTTTGTCACTTGGATGTGATAAAGTCTGAGGGCAGTAAGGGAAAGATGCGGATCGGTTCAACTCAGGCGTCTGGAACCTTAGCCAACCAAAGAATCTAGGCAGGCGCACCGGTGGGGGTAACGGTTGGCGCGCGTCTTTGGTAAGTGGGAAATGTACATTCGTATGTTTCCGGGTTAATCGTTTTAAGGGGTGTAATCAAAATGCAAACCACATCGGACGGATCCCTTGGACAGGGGAATTATTGTCGAATTGTACCCAAAATCGGCATGTTTGCCCTGGCATTTGGTCTGCTTTTCGCGTTTCCTCCATTACTTCACGCTGGCGGCAGTTGCACCGTAAATTCCGATTGCAACCTGCCAACCAATTATTGCAAACCTGGTCTTTGCGATCTTTTCCATCAGTGCCAATACCAACACTCGGACACCATGTGTCGCGGCTCTAGAATTTGCATCGGTGGTACGAATGCCTTTCAGTGTTGTGGTAACTGCCCTAACGGTGTTACGCCGGCAACCTGTACCGGCGGTACCTGCTCAACAGGAATCTGTGCGGGAGGGACCAATGCCGGCAACCCGTGCGCGATCAACTCGAACTGCCCCGGTAGTACCTGCACTCAGGGCGCAAATCACGACAACCTGTTCTGCAACGGCGAAGAGTTTTGCAATGAAACGGTCCAGCATTGCGACACCAACCCGGTCAGTTGTCTTCCGCCTACACCCAATTGCAGTGAGACCCTTGACGCCTGTGTCCAATGCAACAGTAGCAACCAGTGCACGACTCCGCCAAACCTCGTGTGCAACAACGCGAATGGCACATGCGTTCAATGTGCATCCAACCCGGATTGCAACGATGGAATGTTCTGCAATGGCCAGGAAACCTGCAGTTCCAACGCGTGCGTCGCGGGAACTCCCCCAACCTGCACCACCAAGAGATGCTTCGGTGGGACCAACATCGGTGGAACTTGCACTACGAACGCCAATTGCCCGGGAGGCGGCACCTGCCAGCTGGAAACCTGCAGCGAAGTCTTCCAGGGCTGCTCGCAATGCGAAAACGATGAAGATTGTGACGATGGCCTGTATTGCAACGGTCAGGAAACCTGCAACAAAGCCGGACGATGCATGGCCGGGACGGCTCCCGTTTGCAAACGTTGCAATGGCGGCACATTCGGGGTCTGCCAGTCAGACGCCGATTGTCCGGGATCAACCTGTGGTCCCGCGGGAAGCGGCTTTTGCAATGAATCGGAAGACTCTTGCGTCCAGTGCCTGTCTGACAGCCAGTGCCCACCTGATCTCACCTATTGTACAAACGCCGCATGCGTGTTCAATAGTTGCGTACAGGTCGCGGATCCTGTCGGACGGTGCGGCGACGGCTTGTTTTGCAACGGGGCCGAGGTTTGCCTGAGCAATCAAATCGGCAGCGTTTGCACGAACTGCATGGTGTTTCACCCTTCCACCTGTTCCGGGGGTACGCGCAACGGTTTGTCGTGCTCGCTCACCAGTGATTGTCCGGGCGGCGTTTGCGTGTCGCACGAGCTGGAATGCAAGGGAAAAGTGTGCAATTCGTCACTTTCGAGCCCCCCTTACAAGTCCTGCACGACCAACGCCAATTGTCCTTCCGGCGTTCAATGCGTGGATGCATGCTGCGGTGCGGGAACGGCGATCGATTGCGACGACGGCGTGGCCTGTACCTTGAACAAGTGCAGCGAGGCCGCCGACTCTTGCGTTACCACTATCCCGACGAAGACCTGCAACAACGTGGCCCGCACTCTTTGCGAAACCAACGCCGATTGTCCCTCCCCTTCTGTTTGCACCGGGCTGGCCTACTGTGACGATGGGCTCTTCTGCGATGGCCAGGAAACCTGTACCGGTACCGGATGCGTCAACAATACTCCGCGTGTGTGCAAGAACCGGGAAGTGGAGATTTCCTGTCAGACCAACGCCGATTGCAATTATTGCGATAGCGGTCCAAACGAAGGCGACCATTGCACGGTCCCGGCTGATTGCCCGGCAGGAACCTGCACTACAACGACATGCGAAGTCAATTGCAACTCCTTCACGTCACAATGCACGCGCGGTGATTGCAACGAAACAACCGACCAATGCGTCGCCACTCCGATACGTGTCGGTCAAGCCTGCGAAGACGGAACGGCCTGCACGATCAATGAGGTTTGCAGCTCGGGAGGCGTTTGCGCACCCAATCCAAATATACCCACCACCGACACCTATCGATGCGTGAAATTAGAGTGGCGAAACGTCACACCAACCTCGGTATTTCCGGGCCAGACAGTGACCGCCGATTTGTACGCGGTCGCCGACAGTTGCGGTGCCGCATATGCTGGAAGCTGCCCGTCGGGCAACGCCGATATCGTCGGTCTGCGGGCACTGTTGAAATGGAATAGCGTACAATTGCGCCTGGATCCTCCGTCCCCGGCGAATCCCTCCGATCCTTGCAACAGTGGTGGAAATGCCTGCTACCGTTGTCAGACTTGTACGGGTGGTAGCAATCCGGGAGCCCAGTGCGTGTCGCGTTGCAGCGCCGGCCCGCGCTACGGGTTTGCATGTCTGACCAATTCGGAATGCAGCCAGGTGTGCAATGGCGGAACGCAAAACGGCCTGCCCTGCACGACTTCAGCCAATTGCCCGGGAGGCACATGTGGAGTTGCTGCGACCTGCGTTAGCACGGTCAACACCTGCCTTGGCGGAACCAATGCCGGACTTCCCTGTACAATTCCGGCTGATTGTCCGTCGATTTCCGGTCAGCCGCCCGCCTCCTGTTCCAATCAGTATACCTGTCAGGGCGGTGGAACTTGCTCGACAGTTCCTTCGCCAAGTCAGTATGACTGGTTTTCATCGGCGTTCCTCAACGACTGCCCAGCCAGCGGCTCTGCTGGAGACGGCATAAACGGACCCTGCCCCTATACCGGGTTCCCCGGCAACGACGGAAATGCGCTCTATACAGCGTTCGATGAATTCCTGCCCTGTATGCCCAACGGACAGTCCTATCCGTCCTGTGTTCCAACGGGCGGATTGTATGTAACCAAGTTCCGGTTCAAGGCCCTTGCCGGTGGAACAAGCGTGCTGGATTTTGATTCCTGCTTGGGATCCAACAGCAAGACGAGTGTTACCAGCAGTGTGACTCCGCCTTCTCCACTTACCTCGGCCGACGTCTTGAAATCGGTCACACCCTCCGTAACGATCACCGTGCAATGCAACACCAACGCGGACTGCGAAGATCAGAATCCATGCACCAACCAGACTTGCAATACCTCGACACACTTGTGCGTCTTTACGAACAACGTTGGCGCCGCCTGTGACGATGGGCTTTTCTGCACTCCAAATGACGCGTGTTCCCTGGCCTGCGTGGGCGGCACGAATGCCGGAAAGGCCTGCACTTCGTCGGCAAACTGCCCCGGTGGAACGTGTGGAACGTCCGCTGTCTGCATTGGAGGCACCGCCGCAAAATGCACTGGAAACGGCACTTGCGTGGGTGGTTCCAATCCCGGTGCTGCCTGTACGAGCCATGCTCAATGCACCAACGGCTGGTGTACGGCGACTACTACCTGCGACGAGGCCAACGATCGATGTGCCCAGTGCCTGGTTTCCACTTCCTGCAAAGACAATAACATCTGTACGCAGGATGTGTGCGATGCATCGGGCATGTGTCAGAATCCGGCCGTGAATTGCGACGATGGCTTGAGTTGCACCACTGATACGTGTGCCATAGTTACCTTAAATCCTCCAGTCTCTGAATGTCGCCATACCGCGAATAATGCGGCATGCGCAACCAACTTGTTTTGCTCGGCAAAGTTCTGCGATCCCACGGCCAACCCGGCTACCGTGCCGACAGGCTGTGTGTTTGGCAATCAATGCGTGTCCGCCAATGGAAATCCATGCGATAACCCCGCCACGTGCAACGAGGCGGCCGACAATTGCGGCGGTTGTCTGCCTCCGACTGTCGTTAGCACCGGAAGCAGGTATCTGAAGATCACCCCGAACGTGGCACAGGGGGCAACACCAGTCGCCGTGTTGTTGGAGGGTGATTGCGCTGACTCCAACGTGGCATGCGTCTCGAAATATCTTTCGCCACGCTGCGTGGGCGGTTCCAATGACGGAGCAAATTGTCTCGTAGACGCCGAATGCGGAAAGCTTTGCGTAGGCGGGCTGAACAACGGCAGCCCGTGTACCACCGACGCGAATTGCGTCGCAGGCACCTGCCGGGGCACCTGTGAAAAGGGCGTGGTGGGAAATTCCGCGGCATTCATGACTGCGTCATCATGGGGCACCGTCCAGGCACATGCCGGCGAATTCCGACCAAATGGTAATTACCTCGTATATTCCATATGCAATTTTGGCGGGACGCCCGTTGTTTCGGCGCCCACTGCGGTCAAGACGCCGCGTTGGGGCGACTGCAATGGGGATAACCTCGTTGACTTCGGCGACATTTCCGCCCTGGTAAATGCATTCAAAAACGTGTATTCCGCTGTTGAAACGTACCAGTCAACCAACGTTCTGGGTTCTGGCGCCAATGTTTGCGGCGACGTTCAGCTGGGATGTTTTGGGCAGGAATGCATCAGCTTTGGGGACGTGGCCGCAATCGTGGATGCGTTTAAGGGCGCTTCCTTCCCGTGCCCGGCAACGTGCCCGTAATTGTGATCGTACGAAGCTGCCTTCCCTCACGGGAAACCGAATTGGGTCGGCACTGATTTGCTTAACACGACCGGCCTTGCGAAGAACTCTCGTTGCAAGGCCGGTTTGTTTCAAGCGTTCGGATTCGGCATGAATTCACTTGCGAAGCCGTGAGTCGCCGGCCGTTCGTTTCTGGGTAAGCAGGTTGATCAATTGAAGCGTGTCGCGGGACGTAACCTTTCCGTCAGAATCGAGGTCTCCGCGATACAACGGAAGGCTTTCGCCATTAAGGCTGCGAATCAAGACCATTAGATCGTCGGTATTGGCTTTCCCGTCACCATTCACGTCTCCGGCAAGCCGGCCAATCCGCGTGAAACTGCCACTCCTCTTATGCTTGATCGTGGTCCATGCTCCCGTACGGATTCCCTGATCGAGCGTCAGAAGCACCTCCGAGCCGCTGATTTCCACATTGGTGATCTTCGGTGGAGACTTGCTCCCATCGTCCACCTCGAAATCAGCCGCGCTGGCCTCGCCTACTTCGGTGTTGAATTGCAACATGACAGTCTTCCAGATGGGATTCAGCTTGCCGGCTGAGGAAAGAATGATGCGACCGTCCACCGCCCCGTTGGGTGGATCGCTCGAATCAATCCGCAGCCATTTCACACCCGGTTTGACTTCCACCATGAGAGGTTCGAAACCCACTGGAACGATGGGCTGGTTGGCCGGGTCGAGCAATCCACTGACCCCATCCGTTTCCATCAAACGGATCTTGAAGGTTCCCGTTGCGTCGGCGGACGCCTGCAGCTTGACCGTACCGCAGGAATATTTCTTGCCGTCCTGGGCCGATAGCGGTGATTCATTTGTTTCGAGCAGCACGTTGAGCCAGCGGTAGCCGTCGGATGCGGTGTCCACCAAAGGGATCGAGCCAAGCCCCTTGTGAACAAACATGGGGTCTTTTGTGTCAATAAATGCATTGGCGTCGTTGTTCGTACCCGGATTGTGCCCAACCGGCTGCAGCGTCCCGGAGGTCCCGCTCTTGTATCCCTCCGGATCCATTTTGGCCTGATATCCACGAAGCCTTTGGCCTTCCGGCGACCAATTGCGGAGGAAGATCTTGGCGGTGATTACGTCCCCGGGGGCGACCGTCAGCTTGGCGGCCGGACCATTGGTTATGGGCATCGAATTGACTTCAACCCCCTCAACCGAAAAGACCGGCATGAAGAGGACGGGGTCTTCCGCGAGTGCGATGACGCTCCGGAATCCCAAAAGGACAGTCGCCGACAAAGCCGCGGAGAAAACTTGATTTTTTCGAGACATATCACCCTCGCAAAACAGTCCAACCCAAAGTTCAAAAAAAGAATGGGAGACCGGCGTTTGTTGAACTTTGAATTCCAAGATTCACGGCAAAAATCGTCCGGCCCGATGATGTCGTGTGTGGACACCACCGGGCCGGAGAGTCTACGGCGCTGGGACATTAGCGCCAATAGTCTTTGGGCGCTTGTTACGGACAGTACAAGTTACACGGCGGACTATTACCGTTCCCGACGCAATCTGTGTCGCTGCTGCATGCCCCGGCATTTCCACCGGGCCCATGCACAGCACACCTACCCATAAAGGCCGGATACCCCTGACCCTTAAACCCGTCCACTGTGCCCGCAATATCGGTGAAGCCGATGCCAACCGACAGATGTCCAGTGGACACCTCGCCAAATATGTTGTTGGGTTCCACGATACAACGGACTTTGATCGCCGCCCCGGGCGCGTCCTTGAATTTGTTAACCAGCGACGAAACATCTCCTAAGTCCGGCTGGGTGGTCGTTGAAGGTGGATTATAGGGAGTTTCGACATCCGCCCAGCGGGTGGTGTGAATTTCCAGCATGTTGGATACATATCCGCCACCGCTCAGACATGCCGGGGAGTTTTGCCAGAAGGGTGTCTGGCAGATGGCCGCCACATTCTCCACCCGATAGACCGAGCTTGAGACGATTGCCGACCCGGTCACGTGCAAGAGTCCCACCGTGCTCCAATCTGTGTAATACGGCGTGCATTGTGTCATGGCAGCCTTGAAAGGCGTCAAATTGTTCGAAGACTCTGTATAAGTGGCCGGTGGCCCCACCCAGACATTCTTTCCCTCAAAAGCGGTGAACGGCACCGTCGAAACACCCGTGTACGGCGGATTGACGTGGTGCAGTGAAACCAGGTTCACTCGGAGGGCCGTTTCCACCGAGCCTTCGACAAGCGACGGCGGCACGACGAATGAGATGAACTTAGTCTTGTCGATTCCGGAAGGATCGGCAGTCGGGGTATCGGGGAAGGGGGCGGCGATGCGCAAAATGCTTCCGCCATTGCCTTGAGGACCCAGGACCGTTGAAACCAATACGTACAGACCGCCGTTTTCGTCCTCGGCCATGCCCTTGAGAAACTTGCCGAGCGGGGCGTTATCGGGGGCGAGATAGAACTGGCTACGCTTGTAGATGTCCGGGCCGGTCGTGGGCATGTAATAGAGCCGACCGCCGGGTGAGAAGAACGCATTGGAGAAGTCGCCGAACACGTATTTTCCGGCCAGGCCGGTCTCCAGACCTCGTGGCACCGCCACCGAGCGGTAAACGTACCCACCGATGATGGAGATTCCGCCTTCGTTGGAGCAGAATCCCGTAGCCAGATCGCAAGTGAGGCCAAGCGGGGCACATTCGGCATTGGTGGTACAAGGGGCCGGGTGGGCATATTCCATGACCGGGGTGATTAGCAGCTCGCCCAAGTCGCCGGTGGTCGGGCAGCTCGCCGGCGGATTGGTCGGATTGAAGGGGTCGAAGCAGTGGCTGGCCTCACGAATTGGCCAGCCGTAGTTGCCGCCATTTTGACCAATGTTGATTTCCTCAAAACGGTCCTGCCCGACGTCCGGCAGCCAGAACGTACCATCGCCGCTCGGCCCGTCATCAAACGAAAACTTGTACGGATTCCGCAATCCGTAGGCGTAAATCTCCGGGAGGCCGTCCACTCCATTGGCAAAGGGATTGGTTGGCGGAATCGCATAGTCGAGTCCCGGATCGGGTGGGCTGTCAACGTCAATGCGGTGGACTTTGCCGAGTTTGGCGAAGCGGTTTTGGGCGTTGCCGATGGGGCCGTGCGAAGGCGGATTGTCCGCCAGTCCGTCGTTGGCGCCACCGCCGTCGCCAAGAGTGAAGTACAGATATCCGTCGGGGCCGAAGGCGACCTGTCCGCCGTTGTGGTTGAACTGCGGCTTGTCCGCCCGATACAGAATCACTTCGGAATTCGGATCGGCTACGTTGCTGGTGGCCGGATCGCCCAAAACATGATACTCAGCCAGAATTTCCTCGTGGCAGCCGACAATGAATCCGTTTGGATCGTTGCACGGTTCATTCGGAGCGCCCGCACGCGGGGCGCTGTAGCGGACAAAAAATCGACCATTCACTGCGTAATCAGGATGGAACGTCAATCCCAGCAGACCGCGCTCGTCATAAAATGCGTTGACCGCGACCAGCTTCGAAGCGATATCCAGATACGGCGTCGGCAGAAGCGTCCCGTCGGCCAGTGCTACGCGGATCTGCCCGGTCTGCTCCACGATGAAATTCCGCCCGCTACCGTCTCTCGGATTGGCCATATCCACGGGCGAAATCAGCCCGGTCACATACGGCTTCAGCGAAATGGAAAGCGGCGTTTCGCACGGTGGATCCATCGTCGCGCACGTCGATCCATCGCCGCCGAACCGGGACCCGTTATTTTCGCATTCAGTCTGAAGAACGTTTTCGGTGCAAACTCCCCGATCATCGCAGCACGCTCCCGACGCCGGTGGCACGCATGCGGGATTGATTGTCCCGCATGTGGAATTGTTCCCGCCATACCGTCTGCCATTGCCCTGACACTGCGCTTGCGTCTGGGCTTCGCTGCACACGCCCGTTCCGTCATCGCAACATGCCCCTGTCGGAGGCGGCTGGCACGGAGGATTGATGGTTGCACAGGTCGACCCGTCACCGCCGTAACGGTTGTTGGGGTCCATGGTGCAATTGGTCTCATTGATGTTCTCGAAGCACTGCCCCGTGTCGTTCTCACAGCACGCCCCCGTCGGCGCTCCGAAGTCCACATCAACGCTGGTCAGATAGATGGTGTCGCCCGAGGAAGATAAATTGTTGTTTATGGCATTGCCCGCCGCCCAGAACCGCAACACGCCGGCGTCAAAGGATGGGGCCTGCCACTGGAAGTTGTAGGTTGCGGATTGGCCGTTAGCGGCCCAATTAGCCACGGCATTGTTAACGCCCGTGCCCGTGTGATTAATAAAATGCGTGTCGGAAAAATTGAGCTGCGTATTTGTCGGATCGCTGGCGATCACCGTCCCACGGAAATTTCCCAGAGCATCTTCGACGCTGAGCTGAAAGCCCGCGCCGAGCTTGACCGGGTCGGCCACGCGGACGGAAATGTTATAGACGACGTTTGCGGCGTAGGTGGAAGGAAGATTGAGAATTTGAACAGAGCCCGTCCCTATGGCGTTGCCGTGGCACGCGCGGCAGGAGTTGCCTCCGCTGGCCGTGCTTCCATCGAAGCCGGCAGGCGGGCCGCCGCGAAAGGCGAATACCGGCGACGCCACGATCCCTACCATGCACGCGAAAGCCAGAAAATCGAATCGACGCAACATGACTCCTCCTCCTTTGAACGCAGGATTGGTCCCTCAGACTCCCGAACATTCATTTCCGCTGGGGTGGGTGTGATTGCGAGAATTGCAACAAATTCGGCCCCGCCGCGCGAATAAATTCCGCGTGGGTTGAGCCGGAAAGCAGAGTTATTTCGCTCGACTGCCGCTCAATTCCGCTCAGATTTCGTGAACGGTGTCCCCTTTCGGGACAGCCGCCGGGTCAAACTTTTCAGGGTTGATTTCCATTGTCTTGAACGCAGCGGAGAGCTTCTTTCGGTCGAATTTCCCGATGCGGGCCAATTCCCGGAGGGCGGCAATCGTCACATAGCGGGAGTTGATTTCGAAATAGTCTCGCAAATCCGTTCGAGATTCGCTGCGCCCGAACCCGTCGGTTCCCAGCGAATACAGGCCCTGCGGAGTCCAGCGGGAGATCTGATCGGGAACGGCTTTCATATAGTCGCCGGTCGCCACGATGGGCCATGGTTCTCCGGCGAGGACCTGAGCTACATAGGGAACACGGGGCGAATCGTCGGGGTGAAGCATATTCCAGCGTTCACATGCCAGGGCCTCGCGGCGAAGCTGCGTATAACTCGTGGCGCTCCAGACATCGGCCGCCACTCCAAATTTTTCCGCCAGCGTCTCCTGTGCGACGAGCGCTTCGCGAAGAATTGCATCGCTTCCAAACAGGTGAATGCGCGGTTTGTCTTTGGGCGATTCGGCGGGCCGGAACTTGTAAAGGCCCTTGAGGATTCCCTCCTCAACGCCTTCGGGCATGGCCGGCTGCGGGTAGGGTTCGTTCTGGACGGTGAGGTAATACATCACCGGTTCGCGGTCTTTGTACATGCGGCGGATGCCGTCGCGCACGATGACCGCGATTTCGAAGGCAAAGGCCGGGTCATAGCTGATCAAATTCGGAAACGTGCTGGCCAGAAGGTGGCTGTGTCCGTCCTGGTGCTGAAGCCCTTCGCCAGCCAACGTCGTGCGACCCGAGGTGCAGCCGATCAGAAAGCCCCGGCATCGGGCGTCGCCCGCCGCCCATACCATGTCGCCGATGCGCTGCAACCCAAACATCGAGTAAAAAAGGAAGAACGGGATGGTGTTGACGCTGTGCGTGACATTGGCCGTGCCCGCGGCGGTGAACGAGGCCATGGATCCCGCCTCAGTGATTCCCTCTTCGAGCAGTTGCCCGTCCTTGCTTTCGCGGTAGTAAAGCAGCAGGTGCGAATCGACCGGTTCGTACTTTTGCCCGCCGTGTGCATAGATGCCGTACTTGCGGAAGAGCGCATCCATGCCAAAGGTTCGGGCCTCATCGGGCACGATTGGCACGATGTACTTTCCGATGTCCTTGTCGTCCATCAGACGTGAGATCAACCGAACGGCGGCCATTGTCGTAGCCGCTTCGCGGTCGCCAGTACTGGTCAGGAATTCTTCATAGGTGTCCGGCGGAGGGACGGCCAGCGGCGCGGCGCGGACCCGGCGGCGCGGCATATAGCCGCCCAGCACCTTGCGATGAGCGACAAGATACGCGAATTCCTCGCTGTCTTCGGGAGGGCGATAGAAGGGCGCATCTTCGAGCTGATCGTCGGGAATCGGGATTTCAAACCGGTCGCGGAACGCACGAAGTTCATCCTCATTGAGTTTCTTTTGCTGGTGGGTGATGTTGCGGCCTTCGCCTGCTTCACCCATACCATAGCCCTTGATCGTGCGGGCCAGGATCACCGTGGGCTTTCCCTGGTTCTGGGTGGCGGCGCGATACGCAGCATAGACTTTTTGAGGATCGTGTCCGCCGAGTCTCAGCTTGCCAATCTTATCATCGCTAAGGTGTTCTACGAGTTGGAGAAGGCGAGGGTCTTTGCCAAAGAAATGCTCCCGCGCATAGCTCCCCGCCTCGACGGAAAACTTCTGCCACTCCCCGTCAACCGTCTCGTTCATGCGATCCACGAGAACACCATCATGGTCGGCAGCCAGCAGCGGGTCCCAATCCTCGCCCCAGATGACCTTGATGACGTTCCAGCCTGCGCCTCGGAAGGCGGCCTCCAATTCCTGGATGATGTTGCCATTGCCGCGCACTGGCCCATCAAGCCGCTGAAGATTGCAATTCACGACGAAGATGAGGTTGTCGAGTTGTTCGCGCGAAGCGAGCGTGATCGCCCCCATCGCTTCCGGCTCATCCATTTCGCCGTCGCCAAGGAATGCCCAAACATGGCTTTGAGAGGTATCCTTCAGCCCACGATCGTGCAGGTAGCGATTAAAACGGGCCTGATAAATCGCGGTGAGCGGCCCCAACCCCATGGATACCGTGGGAAACTCCCAGAAGTCCGGCATGCACCACGGATGCGGATAGGACGAGAGTCCGCCTTCAGGTTGAAGTTCCCGACGGAAATTTTCGAGCTGCCGCGTGGTCAGCCTGCGAAGCAAATAGGCCCGTGCGTAGATGCCTGGTGATGCGTGCCCCTGGAAGAAAATCTGATCGCCGGTCTGCTCCTTGGTGTTGCCGCGGAAGAAGTGCTCAAAGCCGACTTCGAGGAGCGTGGCCGCCGAAGCAAAGGTCGAAATGTGTCCCCCGATTCCCGGCGAACGGCGGTTGGCGCGAACGACCATCGCCATCGCGTTCCACCGAATTAGGCTCTTGATGCGGCGCTCGATCAGGCGGTCGCCGGGATACTTGACCTGTTGGTGCACCGGAATCGTGTTGATATAGGGCGAGTTGGCCGAAAAAGGCGAGACGATTCCGTTTCGCTGTCCCCAGTGGATAAGTTGGCTCAACAGGAAACGGGCGCGATCTGGCCCCGAGGATGCCGCCACCGCCCGGAGGGACTCGATCCACTCTCTGGTTTCAACAAAGTCAGAATCAACTTGAATATCACCGCTCATCGGGCTAGAGGATAACGAAGCAAGAGCCACCCCGCCACTGACTGCCCGAATCGTGCCGGATCAGCCATTTTTTCGGGAGATGATTGCTTACCCGCCGTCCAGATCATACGCAATACGAAACCACGATTGCAGGTCGTCGTCGATTTCATCGAGCGTCGTGATTGGAATTCGATGCGTGATGCGGTCGCCTTTCGCAAGACCGCCGGTATCGATCAGACGTTTGGAGGGCTTTTTTTTCGAACCCTTCAGAAACAGTCCAAAGTCAATGCGCTTAATGGTAGATGGCTTGATTTGAGCGACCACATGGTTGCGATAGATGGGAACCATCGTTTTGCAGGGACAAATTTGGACTTCGCCGACCGAGCGGGCAAGTTCGATGAGTCGGTCATGGATTGGCTTTAACGCGGATTTTGATCCGGCATACATGTCTTCGACATATTTCACGGCATCGCGGAGGTATTGTTCGGGATCACTGTCGTCGCTCTTGCCGACAGACCGTTCGGCGATCCACCAAGCCGCATTTGTGCCAAAGCCATGCACTTTCTTAAGCCAGTCACGTCGCTCGGACTCCGAAGCCGGGCCCTCCTTCTTGACCAATTTCACCCATTGATCGATGCTGCGCCCTGTTTTTTCGGGCAAAGACGCCACCCAGTCCTGTACCATTTTGACTCCCGGGTGAACGCTGTAGAGCGAACTTGTCGCGATACTCATCTTTCGGGGCATGAGACATACTCCAGTATTGGTCTCGCACTATTTGTCCAATAGTCGGGCTGTCTCACGGGCCCGGGCCTTCCGTGAATAAGCCAGCCACAGCACCCAGATGATCGCCACGCCCAGCAGCCCGAATACGATGAAATGCTCCACTTCCCGATACTGGCTCTTCACGCGGTAATAACTGTGACCAAAGACGTACCCCAGCAGGACGAACACGGGGACGGAAATCAGCGCAGCGCATCCGTTCACAATGAGAAATTTCCATACGCTGATCTTCATTGCACCCGCTGTCAGGAACACCAGTGCACGAATACCGGGCAGGAATCTCCCCACAAAGATTGTCTTGATCTGATGTTCATGAAACTTGACTTTGAGCTGGGCCACCCGTTCCGGCGACGCCAGACGGCGCGTCATCCGGTGTTCCAGCAGGTTGGAGGCCCATCGTTTCCCCAAATAAAAGATGAACAAATCGCCCGAAAGCACCGCAAACATGGCCACGGGAATCATGAGCCATAATTCCGCGTCTCCGGTGAAGCAGGCAATTCCACCGGCCACCAGGGCAATGTCTTCGGGGATCGGAAAACCGACCGAAGCAATCCAAATGGCCCCAAGTAGGGCCAGGTAAGGGGCAAGATACGAATACAAGCGGAAACTCCCAAAGAAATCCTGCGACGCATCGGATTACCGGACGCGGTTCGCTGGAGGGCTGTAATCGACTCCAAAATGCAGATTACCCGTGTTCGGAGTTCGCTGCAAAAGGTCCGCTCTTGCGGTGCCGGAATGGTGGTCGGGGTTTCTCCCGGCTCATGAAATGCAATAATGGAGGGTCCGTGCCGTTGTGCGAAGAAAAGGACTTTGAGGCGCGACGGACGACGTATGGGCAACTTGGTGGAACAATCAATCGACATATCGTCCATGATCGAACGTGCGCGGCGCTTCGAGCCGGAGGCGTTTGATGCCTTTGTTGATGAGTATGCGCCACGCGTGCGCGGCTTTTTGCGCCGGATTGTCCGAAGCAACGACGTGGACGACATGGTGCAGGAGGTGTTCCTGCGTGTGGTGCGGACGATCGGACGCTACCAGGAATCGGGGCGATTTGACGCCTGGGTGTTTCAAATCGCTCGAAATCTGGCCCACGACCATCTGCGCAATCACATGCGACGCGGTCCCAACGATGGCATACCGGCGGATTGGCAAAGTCATGACCAATCAGATCGAGTCGTTTCGGAACTGGAGAAGGCTGAGTCGCTCAGTCAGGTCGAATCAGCCCTGCGCCGGCTTCCCGACGCGGAACGAGAGGTGATCCTGCTCCGACATTTTGGACAGCTCACGTTCGAGGAAATCGCAGAACTCATGGGCACTCCCCTGGGTACGGCGCTGGCCAGATCGCACCGGGGCCTTTGCAAACTACGCCGGGATTTGGAGGAATCGGAATGAATCACGACGAACTTCAAATTGAAATCGCTCAACATGAACAGTGGCTTGCCGGCGTCTTGCCCGCCCGCGACGCGGGCGCGGAGGAAGCGTTGAAACTCCGTTTGCAGATCGAGTTGAACGAGCAATGGCTGGCCGCACAAGGGAGTGAACTTTCGGGCGAAGAGCCGATTTCCGTATCCTTGCGCAGGTCGGTACGCCGGGAAGTAGCTCTGACTTCTACCGAAAAAACGAAGGACCAATCAGGAACAAACTCCAAGGCATGGCATTGGTTGTCGGCCACGGGGTTGGGTCTGGCGGCCATGCTGTTCCTGTCGGTTTCTGTATTCCGGGCCGCGCCCGTGCAGGTAACGCAGTCAGCGCAGGTAGCGCAGTCCGAATCGAATGCCGATGTCAGCGCGTTCGAGTACGACTCAGAGGAAGAAGACATTGACGACCAGCTCGACGACGCATTTGCAAAACTGGAAGACTTGGTCGCATCACGCGACGAAACAGGGTGGGATGACGATTGGGGCGGCTTGTAAGCGCCCTATTGGGGAGTATGAACAATGAACATCAAGATCGGGTTTGTGATCTTTGCATGCACTTGCGTATCAATGGCAATTGCTCAAGAACCGCCCCCTCGACCACAGCCGCCGCCAGGGGAGCTCCGACCGGGAGGGCCTGAGCGAGCTCGGCGACTCGGACCGGATCGACCGGAATTCGGACCTGACCGACCCCCACCCCCGCGCAGGCCAGAATGGCGCGAGCTGCCGGAGGCGGAACGCAAGGCCGTACTGAAATTCATGGAGGAGCATTTTCCTCGTATGGCCGTGGAGATGGACCGCATGAAGGAATCCTCGCCTCAGCGATACGAGCGGCGCATGAATCGCGTGGCCGGTGAAATGCGGAGACTGATGGACGTGAGTGAGCGCGATCCGCGCCGGGCCACGGTCTTGATCCGCGAGCGCCAGGTCAGCCTGGAAATTCAGGAATTGGCGAAGGATTACCGTTCCGCGAAGGATGACGACGAGAAGACTCGAATCCGCAAAAACGTCCGGGAGCTGGTGTCGAAGGAATTCGACAATCGAATGGAACGACGCAGCACGGAAATCCGCGAACTTGAGACGAAACTGGCCGAGTTGAAGAGCCGCATGAGCGAAATGAAGTCCGTCCGCGACGACATGCTCGAAAGGCGAATGCGTGAACTCCTGAATCCCAAACCCAAGCGCGACAGGGATGAGGATGAGGATGGCCCCGGCGATCGTGAGCCGCCCCCCGGCGGTCATCAACCTCCTCCACCGCCGCCGGGCGATCACGAGCCCCCACCCCCGCCCGACGACGATCCCGATTGACCGTGCCAGTATGATTTCTGGTTGCAAGCCCCAATCAGTACCGCGACTGTAAGGGAGCGGCATGGGCAGCGTCCATCGCTCGGCGGCAGGGAATACGCAACTCGAAATCATACTGACGCGAATTGACCGTAATCGCTGGAGGGCAGCTATCAAATCCTCTCGGAATTTGATAAATTCAGGGGATGAAATCCGATTCGATCATAGATCTACGCAGCGACACCGTGACCCGGCCCACGCCGGACATGCGCAAGGCGATGGCCCAGGCCGAAGTCGGCGACGACGTCTTCGGTGACGACCCGACCGTCATCCGACTGCAGGAAAAAGTCGCGGCCTTGCTGGGCAAGGAAGCGGCCATCTACGTGCCGTCCGGCTCGATGGCCAATCAGACTTCCATCCGGGCACAGACCCAGCCGGGCGAAGAAATCATCTGTCACGCCGACAGCCACATTTATCACTATGAGGCCGGTGCGCCTTCAGCACTTTCCGGCGTCTCACTGCGTTTGCTTCCCGGCGAACGCGGCCTGTTTGATGCCGATGCGGTTCGAGCCGCGGTTCGGCCACCTGATTCGCACTTTCCACGATCGTCACTCATCGTCATCGAAAATACGCACAATCGTGGCGGCGGTACTTGCTGGTCAGTTGAGTCCATCGCCAAGATTCGGGAAGTCGCTGACGAATTTGGGCTGAAAATGCACCTCGACGGGGCGCGGCTGATGAATTGCTGCGTGGCGAAGGGAAAAAAGCCGACCGACTACACAAAGTACTTCGACACAGTGTCAATTTGCTTTTCGAAGGGATTGGGCGCTCCTGTCGGCTCGGCCGTGGCCAGTACACGAGATACGATCAAGCGCGTGCATCGATATCGCAAGATGTTCGGCGGTGGAATGCGCCAGGCCGGAATCATCGCGGCGGGCGCTCTTTACGCCCTCGAACATCACGTCGAACGATTGAACGAAGACCATGCCAATGCGAAAAAGCTGGCCACCGCCATCGCCGAAATGCCCAACGTCACGATCGATCTGAAATCCGTTGAAACCAACATTTTGTACTTCGATGTGAACCCCGCATTTGGCACCGCAAAGTCCCTGTGCGACAATCTCCGCGATCGCGGCGTCCTTCTCGTCTCTACCGGCCCGCAGCGCATCCGCGCTGTCACCCACCTGGATGTCACCGGCAACGCCATCGACCGCGCAATTTCAATACTGCAAAACGTATTGACCAAGAAATCGTGAAACCTCCTACGAAACCTTCGGTAATCCTTCGTGGTTTGAGCTTGCTCACGGCCGGCTTAGCGGCATGCGAAAAAAAACCAGAATACCCCGTGATTGAGCCTTTTCCGACGACCGTGTGGGCGAGACCGCTTTGCGAAGGCTTGCAGATAAGAATTGCTAATGACGGAAGCGGAGATCTTTTGCTGATGAGTCCCAGTACTTCCTCGGACGTTCGTCAGAAGATGCGGTTGCGTAGCATGAAGAATTTGCCAATCTATCGATATGACTCCAAAACAAAACGCCTAAGTTTTGACGTTTCAGATTCTTGGAGTGAGAACGAAGGACCGACCGCAATCTCTGGGAAACAACATGATCTTCCTCCATTTGGAGAAGAATTTACGCATGACCTTGGTGGGCATACTTTGCAGTGGCACGGGCCAGTCCCGACAGCGGCCCCAACAGTCCTTGCCGCCGTCCGTAGCCCAAACGAAAAATATGTAGCCTCATTGTCAGCGGAGGGAAAATCCAAGACAGATGGAATCGTGCCTTTTAGTGATCCAACAGTCCCCGGCAGGAGATTTCACGAGGTATTCCGCGCATCAGATGCTTCTAAGGTCGGAACACCAGTGATATTGGCAAATACCACAGATCAAAATAACGTTCTACCATGCTGGTCGCCAGACAATCGCTTCGTGGTTTACAATGATGGCAAATGCGAGCATCTATGGATCATCGAAGCGCCCATCACGCCCTCGGAGGCGAAAAGCAAATGAGGAATCGGATTGTGTCCATCGTAATTATGGCGCAATGCAGATTTCTTGTTCGGAGTTCAAGGACAACTACTTCTTGAGCATATCCAGCACGTCCAGCGCAGGGATATTGCCGCCCACGTGTCGCAGCATATTCACGGCTTGGGCGCGATGGTGCGTGCCGTGATGGCAGATTTGAAGCAGTGTGACGCCCAGGGGAAAGGTGCGAATCATGCCCGCACGAGGCGTCACATCGATGCGCCGGGTAAGGTCGCTGTCCGCCAACGAGCGCAGGAAATCTTCTCGCCCGCTGCGCGTCGTTCGAAAGCTGGAGGCGATTTCCTCGATCGATTCCCTGCTGGGATCTTCAGGGAATAGTGCGCCCGGCCCTTTCGTCCAATTCGCCAGCCACCACGCTTCCGCATCGCGAAGATGCGCCAGCGTCTGGCGAAGCGACCCCACCCCCATTTCAAATTTCCGATCAAGCTGCTCGTCGTCTAGCGGAGCAGCCGCTTGCAGCATTCGCTCCTGCGCCCAGTCGCTGTAGCGCAGGTACGACCGGATCGTATCGAGATCGAGTCGGCAGGGCGTGCCCTCCGGAGCGTGCAGCTTCATGAAGATGTAGTCGGTCTGCGGCTTTGGCATCTCCGCGCCGACGTGTCGCAGCATGTTGAGGGCTTGGGCCCGGTGATACGAACCATGATTGCATACATGGAGCAACATGGCCCCCAGCGGAAATGTCAGCATTTCCCCCTTGAGGTTTTTGTACGTCAGATCGACGCAAAGATCGGCATCCTTCAGCCCGGCCAGGTAAGCGTTGCGGCGTTTTGCCGTGCCCCGCCATTCCTCCCACATCGGGCCCATCTCAATGCCATC
The DNA here is from genome assembly GCA_964501365.1 of uncultured Phycisphaera sp. GTDB lineage: Bacteria > Planctomycetota > Phycisphaerae > UBA1845 > UBA1845 > CAZAMB01. The sequence goes on from CAZCST010000039.1 coordinate 68,192, forward strand.
GCCTGTCAGACGATAATGCGGCTGCTTCCCCTGCCAACGATCAAGCCACACTCCTTCCACGGCGCAAAGGTGATTGAGCGTGTTTCGCAGCGACCCCCATCCCATTTCGAACTTTCGGTCAAGCTGCTCCGCGCTCAGCCCGGCCGCCGACTTCATGAGCGCATCGCGTGCCCAATCGTTGAATGTAAAAAGCTCGTGTAGTGCCCCCAGCCGCACGATGAATTTCAATTTCTCCATACGACGCATGCTCACGTGCAACACAGAACCCTTAATTCAACCACGAAGAACACGAAGCCCACGAAGAGCGTCCGATTGTGAGAGCAATTTCGCCAACCTTAACAACCAGCCCACTTCGTGTCCTTCGTGAATTTCGTGGTATTTCAAATCTCGTTAGTTTGGCTTCCAGCGTACGACGGGTTTGCGATTTGCGGCGACTTCATCGAGGCGGCGGACGGGCGTCGTGTGCGGCGCGCCTTTGACCAGCTCCGCGTCCTTCTCCACCTCGTCCGCGATGGTCAGCATCACCTCGACAAAGCGGTCCAGTGTGGCCTTCGACTCTGTCTCCGTCGGCTCGATCATCAGGGCGTGATGGATCGGCCAGCTCATCGTCGGCGGATGAATGCCATAATCGATCAGCCGCTTGGCCAGATCCGTCTCGGTCACGCCCGATTCGTGATAATTCGGAACCGTGATGAACTCGTGCGCGTAGGGCGGCGGAAACGGCATCGGGTAGCGGTGCTTGATTCTTGCGGCCACGTAGTTGGCGTTCAAAACCGCGGTTTCGGCCACATCTCGCAGCCCGTCGCAGCCCAGGCTGCGGATGTAGGTGTACGCCCGCACGAGTACGCCGATCTGACCATAAAACGACCGTACCTTGCCGATCGACTGCGGACGGTTGTCCTCCCAGGAAAACGTGCCATCGGATTTCTTTACGACCTGCGGAACCGGAAGGAAGGGACGCAAGTGCTCGGCCACCGCCACTGGTCCCGCTCCCGGACCACCGCCGCCGTGCGGCGTGCTGAAGGTCTTGTGCGTGTTGTAGTGCATGCAGTCCACGCCAAAGTCGCCGGGCCGCGTCTTGCCCAGGATGGCATTCATATTTGCGCCATCGAGATAGAGCTGTGCCCCCTTCGCGTGAACAATTTCAGCGATCTCGCCGATGTGCGCGTCGAAGATACCCGTCGTATTCGGGTTCGTAATCATTAGCGCAGCCGTATTCTCATCAACTTGCGCCCGCAGATCGTCGAGGTCCACGCGCCCATCGGGAAGCGACTTCACCGGGCAAGATTCGCGTCCGCAGATCGTGCAGCTTGCCGGATTCGTCCCGTGCGCACTATCCGGCGCGAGCACTTTCTTTCGGTTCTGTCCGCGACTCTGGTGATACGCGTTGATGATCATCAGCGCCGTCATCTCACCATGAGCCCCGGCCGCAGGCTGCAGCGTCACTTCCGCCAGCCCTACGATTTCCGCAAGGTCGAGCCTCAAACGATACAGCAGCTCCAACATACCCTGCACATCGCCGTCATCCTGCAACGGATGAACGTGCGCAAACCCCGGCATGGCCGCCACGCGCTCGTTCACCCGGGGGTTGTACTTCATCGTGCAACTGCCCAGCGGATAGAAGTTGCCGTCGATGCTGAAGCAGCGATGCGCGAGCTTCTTGTAATGCCGCACCAGGTCGAGTTCGCCGATCTCCGGCAGCGGCGGCGGACCCTTCGCGAGCAACTCTGCCGGAACACTCTTCCGACTGGCCGCGGGGACGTCCGTCTCCGAAAGCGACGCCCCGCACAATCCCGGCGTGCCGATTTCAAAAAGCAGCGGATGATCCGCCGGCTGTGTCCTGCACATCTTGTTCATGGGGTCGGACTTTCCTTTGAGGTCGGGCGCAAATCCGGACTTCTTGCCGACCGCTCCCGCTGGGACTTCGTTGAGTAAATCGCTTTTTGCCATAATTCCTCGAGCCGAAACTCACTTCCACACTCCGGGCACCGACAGTGCGTCAGTCCCGAAAGGTTGTAACCACATTTACTGCATGTCGGCGGTGTTGCCCGCGCCGCGTGCCAGCCCCGCACAAACCCCCGCCGCCAGATTAGGGCCAGTGCCAGAACCGCCGCGCAGCCCGTTAGCAATAGCAAGATTCCTATGCCGCTCGCGTACCACCATGGCACGATGACTTTCGCCAATCCTTTTATGTCCTACTGGGGATTCCTGGGCTGCTGTTCCATTTTTTCCAGGATCTTCTCCCATCGTTCCAGAATTCGATCAAATCGGTCTGCTTGTGCTTTCCAACGCGCCTGTAACTCGTCCAACCGCTCAACTTGAATTTTCGCCCGCTCCAAATTTGATTCACTCTGAGCAAGTTGCCGGTCTGTCTCTTCCAAGTGTCTCTTTGCAACTTCTAGCTGGCGGACATACTCCTCACGTTGCTGTTGAAAAGTTAACCCTTGTCCACTGGCGGTACTTGGAGTTTGTCCACCTCCCCCAGATTGATCGCAGCTCAGACATATACCGATCGCAACACATACGATACATCCAAACAAGCGTTTCATAGGTTCGCTCTATCAGCATTCGCTAATCACGGCTATCAGTTCGTCAATTTCCTGTTTGGTTCGTTTTTCCGTCACCGCAACGAGGAAACAATCCTTGTATTTTGCGTCAAACTTCGCCAGCGGCACCCCGCCCAAAATTCCCCGCTCGCGGCATTTGGCGAGCACCTTGTCCACGCCGCGCGTTGTCCGCACTGTAAACTCCTTGAAAAACGGCGCGGCAAACGCGAGCTCATAGCCCTTCAGCTTCGCGATTGATTCCGCCGCGTAGTGGGCCTTATCGAAACACTGATTGGCCACCTTGCCGATCCCCTGCCGCCCCATCGCGGCCATGTAGATCGACGCGCGGATCGCGAACAATCCCTGGTTCGTACAAATGTTGCTCGTCGCCCGCTCGCGCTTGATGTGCTGCTCGCGCGTCTGCAACGCAAGGCAGAACCCACGCTTGCCCTCGCGGTCGGTCGTCTGCCCCACGATTCGCCCCGGCAACTTCCGAAGATACTTCTCGCGCGTGGCGATCAGCCCCAGATACGGCGCGCCGTATTGCAGGGGAATCCCAAGACACTGCCCCTCCCCAACCACGATGTCCGCGTCGAGTTCGCCGGGCGGCTTCAACATTCCACACGCGATCGGATCGGTCGAAACAATCGCCAGCGCGCCAGCCGCATGAACGGCCGGAATCACGCGATCCAAACGCTCGATCGCGCCGAAAAAATTCGGACTGGCAACCACCAGGCACGCGGTCTGATCATTCAGCGCCTTGCCCAGAGCCGCTTCATCCACAACTCCATCTTTGCACGGAACTTCGACGATATCGCCTTCATGCTGTGCCAGATAGGTCTTCAAGACCCGCCGCGTATCGGGATGCACCGACTCCGCCACCAGCACTCGAGGCCGGCCCGTGATCGACAGCGCCATCATCACTGCCTCAGCCGCCGCACTCGCGCTCTCGTACAAAGATGCGTTCGACACTTCCATGCCCGTCAGTTCGCAAACCAGCGTCTGAAATTCGAAAAATAGTTGCAGAATGCCCTGCGACGCCTCTGCCTGGTACGGCGTGTACGCCGTCAGAAACTCGCTCTGGGCGGCCATCGCATCAACCACAGTCGGAATAAAGTGGTCATACGCTCCGCCTCCCAGAAAGCACACCTGCTGCGTGCAATCGCGATTCTTGGCCGCCAGCGACTGCGTATCTCGCAGCAGCTCCAACTCGCTGACCCCGCGCGGCACATTCAAATCGCCCCGAAAGCGGTATTCCCTGGGAATCGTCGAAAACAAATCCTCGACCGTCCCCACCCCAATCGCGCCAAGCATCGCTCCGCGTTGTTCTTCCGTTATTTGCGTGTATCTCATGAATTTCTGACTGCCCTATCCGAGGTTTGAACTTTTCGACGTTTGGACATTTTGACTTTTCGTTTCGGCCTGTCGGTTTTTCTGCGTTTCGGCGTTTCTTACTCCCATCACATCCGGCTTGTACACTTTCGTTTCGAGCGCCTTGTTATAGTTCGTCCAGCGACTGGCCGGGTCACGGTCGTTGTCGATCTCCGCGAAGAACATGCTCAGCTTTGCGTCGAGGTTGTCGATGTAGTGGATCGCGATTGCCTCCGGGATGGCCGGCAGCTTCGGGCTGCCAAACTCATAGCAGCCGTGATGCGACAGGATAATGTGCTGCAAGACCCAGCGCAGTTCCTTGCCAAACGGCGTCCCCATTTTGGCTTCGACCGAGTCGGCCTTTTTGTCCATCCAGATCACGGCCTGTGTGATGTGCCCAATAAGCTGACCTTCATCGGTGTAGCCGATGGCCGTCTCGAAGCAAAGTTCCGTTGACTTGGCGATATCATGCAGGAACAATCCGGTCAGCATCAGGTCCATGCTGAGCTTGGGATAGTGCGGCACGATGCGCAGCGCGACCTCCAGCACCGACACCGTATGCTCCAGCAATCCGCCGATGTAGGCATGGTGCATGGCCGACGCCGCCGGAGCTTTGCGAAACAGCTCCATGAGTTTGGCGTCACCCAAAAATTCCTTGACCAGCGCGGCGAGTTGCGGGTGCTTGATTCCGGTGAGAATCTCGTTGAGCCGCTTCCACATCGCCTCGGTGTCGAATTTCGTCGCTGGAACAAAATCGGCGAAGTCGAAACTTCCCGGTTCCGCCGGCCGGACCGCATCGATGATGAACTGGAGGTTGCCCTTGTAGTTTTCCGCCCGGCCCTTGAAGCGAAGAAACCCCCCTTCGGGCATGCTCTGGAACATATCCTCGCTGGCCTGCCACGCTCGGGCCACGAGCTGGCCCGTCTTGTCCATGAGGACGGCGTGGATGTACAGACCGCCGTTGGTCGTGGTGCGCAGGTCCTTCGACCGGATCAGGAAAATCTCATCCTCGATCCGCTCCCCGGCCTTGATATCGCTGATGTTCCGCCGCCCCAAAGCTGCCTCCACCGCAAAAATGGGATTATAAGGCAGGAATCAAATGGCTCAAATTGGTTGCGGGTGGATCATGCATTCTCGCCAAAATCCCGCTTGTTTTTCACGGCAGGTGCGCTTCCAGGCCCGCAGGGTGACGCGAATGGTTGGCCATCATGATCGCACTGGCGGAACGAACAGACTCCTAAATAATGGGCGATCGAAGCCGAATGACAGGCATGAAAGAAACCTCCGTTATGAGCAAGAAGTCGATTATTGTTTTTGTCTCGCTGCTCCTCCTTGTCAGCTGGGCCGTACAGGGATTGGCCATCTATGTCGTCGGCGATCTGAACTCCGTGCGCGCAACGCCATGGCTCATCTCTCTCATGTTTTTTCCAACGATCGCCGCTCTTATCTATCGGTTTGGGTTCAATCGAGACGCGTTTCGACATGTGCACGCCTGGCCGGGCAATCCCATCTATCTGTTCTTGGCGGCACTGGTCCCCGCCGCAACATCGCTGGTGGTCCTGGCCATTGTTGAGTTCGCGGGATGGGGCCATTGCGAATTCTTCGCTTTTTCCTCTCACTCCGTCCAGTTGCTCAAGGGTCCCTGGGTGCTGGGATCCGGCGTGCAGTCGTGGTGGATGTTTGCCGCAAACATCGCAGCCACAGCGATTGTGTTTTCGCTTATCAACTCGGTGGTTGCCGTGGGAGAAGAGTTTTGCTGGCGCGGATTCCTGCAAGGCCATATGATCGAAAAGTTCGGAACCATTGGTGCAATCACGCTGCTGGGATTGATCTGGGCGTATTGGCACCTCCCATCGAATCTCGCCGGGTACAACTATACTCAGACGCCGGTGCTGGGCGGGCTGGTACTGTTCCCAGTGCAACTGGTTGCAGAATCGCTTGTCATGGCCTGGCTGACCATTCGGGCGAGAAGTTTCTGGCCGGCAGTCGTGATGCATGGCTCGGGTAATGGAATCGGCGAGGGAATCCTCAGCCACATCACACTCGCCGAACACGTATCGCAACTAAGAGTGGACATGACTTCAATCATCGTTGCCCTGGTGCTGGGAATTGCCTGCGCGTGGGTTCTGGTGCGCAGGCGTGCGGGGCGCAACGAGCCGACACACATAGGTGCATGACGTGGCGACGGAAAATACCGGTTGCGGCCATCATGTATGACACGAGTGCATGCCGGTGTTAGTATTTCCTCGCTTCAGCCGGAAAAGTCGGCCGCGCTGAAACTCGAAATTCCTGTTCATCCTTAACAAGGAGCCAACCATGAATCCTCGCCAGCACGCCGTCGCACTCCTCGAATTCACCCGCAAAGTCTCGAACGACATTTTGAAGGGCATCACCGACGACAAACTCACGCACCAACCCTCCCCCACCGACAACCACGCACTCTGGGTCATGGGCCACCTCGCGGCCACCGATGGTTGGATCGCAAGCACGCTGAATATTCCCGGCGTAAACGTCCCGGAACCTGTAACCAAGGCGTATTCCGGAGGCTCAAAACCTTCGCCCAAGGGAAACCCGCCCGTGGCCGATGTCCGCAAGGCATTCAACGAAGCACACGCCGCCGTCGTTGCGTGGCTTCGGGAGGCCCCCGAATCGGCCCTGACTACAGACCTCAAGGAAAAGACCGGCGGCTTCGCGACGGACCCCATCGATGCGATGCTCAAGCTTTCCTGGCACGAAGGCTGGCACATGGGCCAGGTGGCCAATGTCCGAAAGGCACTGGGTCTGCCGAGCGTTCTTGGCTAATCGTCCTGCGGGTCGCCACTCCCATTCTGCCCATTCATTGTCAAGAAGAGAGGTTAGTGCGCCGAAGGTTTGGAATGATCGATGTATCCTTCGGGATGGGATCGATGCCAATTCCACGCCGTTTCGATGGTACGGGTTATGTCGGTGTACTTTGGCTGCCAGCCGAAGCGTTTATGAATGGCGTCTGCCTGTGCGACGAGTTCCGGCGGATCGCCCGGTCGCCGCGACGCGACCGGTGCCGGAATTCTGTGCTGCGTCACTTTTCGGGCGGCCTGTACAACCTCAAGCACACTGACTCCCACGCCCGTTCCGACGTTGTAGGCCTCAAATTTCCCTGGCTCCAGCCGTTCGACTGCCATTCGGTGGATGGCGGCCAGATCCTCGACGTGGATATAATCGCGGATGCACGTCCCGTCGCGGGTCGGGTAATCATCGCCGAAAATCGTCACCTGATCCGCTTTCCCCAGGGCCACGCTTAAGACCCGCGGAATCAGATGCGATTCCGGATCGTGGTCTTCGCCAATGGTCGCGTCGGCAGACGCTCCAGCCGCATTGAAATATCGCAGTGCGGTCGCGCCCAGACCCCACGCAGTGGCCGCATCCTCCAAAAGCCATTCGATCGCCAATTTCGTTCGGCCATACGGATTCATCGGGGCCTTGGGACAATCTTCCCCAATGGGCACACGGGCCGGAACGCCATAGACCGCGCAGCTTGAGCTGAAGATGAATCGTAAGACGTTGTGCCGCCGCATTGCCTCCAGCAACGCAACGCTGTTGACCACGTTGTTCCGGTAATATCGAAGCGGATCGCGAACCGACTCACCGACCTCGGCGAATGCTGCAAAATGCATGACAGCATCAAATCGCTCCTGTCCGAACGTGCGGTCCAGCAGCACCAGGTCAGCCAAGTCACCTGCAACGAGCTTCGCCCGTGCATCAACGGCCTGCCGATGTCCGTTGAGCAAACTGTCGAAAACGACTGCATCGTGCCCGGCGTCGCACAACGCACGGAGGCAATGACTCCCCACATATCCCGCCCCGCCGGTCACAAGAACTCGCATGGTTTGATCCTAACACAGGGTCTGCATGGCGAAAAACAGGAGTCATTGCCCGGCTGAAGGGGCTCCTTCTGTGCGATTTTGTCGTTTGGCGTACAAAACACTCAGAGGGCTGCGAATAGCGCATGGGAATTTACGAAGTAGCTTATAATCAAGTACGACGCCGTTCAGAACGAATTGACCGCCCGTCGTCTGCGTTACGGGATTGAAAAAATGCGACGTCGGATTCATTACGGCGTGCCCTTGCAGGGTAAACGGCAAGAAATCCGATGAGCGAGGAACCTCAGGTGGAAAGCAAATCAGTACTGGGAGTTCGTCATGCCGTGCTGGCCTATGCGGCTCCACGCTCGTTGTTTTCGCGCGTCGAAGACACCGGGGCGTACGGCTGGTCGCTGATCACCTTGCTGGGCTTGATGACGTTGATCGGATACGCCCAGGTACAGACGGGCCTCATTGATGCATCCGTCGATCGAAAAACCGAACAGCAAAAAGCCGAAATTGAAAAGAACGAAGGCGACCTCAAGGACCGCGTCGCCCTGAAGGATAGCCTTGATGCGATCGATAAGCAGGCCGTATTTCAAAAAATGATCGCGCGATTAGGCAGCATCGTCGCCGCCCCGGTCTCCATGCTGGCCTCGTTCCTTCTGATTGCTTCGATTCTCTATGCAATCGTGGCCCTGACCGGCCGCAAGCCGGAATACCACACGCTCATGTCCATCTGCGTGTATGCGGGGTACATCGAGCTTCTGGGCGCTGTCGTCGGTCTGGCGATGATGCTGCAGTATCGATCCATGGACGTCGGCACGTCCTTGGCGGCCCTTGCCCCGCCCGGAAAGCCGTCGGTACTTGCCGCCATCGATCCCTTTCGCATCTGGTTTTGGGTCCTCGTGGCGATCGGCCTCACCGTAACAAGGCAATTAAGTCGGCGGATGGCCATTGCTGCATGTGTTGTCATGGGACTGGCGGGACTGGGAATGCACGCGGCATTGGAGATGGCGGGCTAGCCGGCTGGGCATAACGAATGGAGAAGTTCCAAAGTTCAAGGACGTAGGAATTCAAGGGTGAAGCGGTGGGCGACTCGCCATCGCAGGAGAGGTTCATGAAGGCATTGTTGACACTGTTGCTTCTGGCCGCGATTTGCGCCGGAGTTTTTGCACTGGGCAGCCTGCGAAAGGGAGCAACGGACAAGCCGATGCTCCACGTCGCGGAAGAAGTCGCCCTGACGGTCAATGTCGCCAAGCCGGAGAAAGGCGAAATCATTCGTCTGGTTCAGGCCCCTGGAGATGTCGAGCCTGTGCTCGAAGTCGACATTCGCTCGGAAATCGTCGCCAAGATCGAAGAAATGCCCGTGGAGGAAGGCGATCAGGTCAAGAAGGGAGATTTGCTTTGCCGGCTCGACGACAAACAGCTCCTGGCGGATCTGGAATCAGGCGAGGCGCGGATTGCGCAGCTCAAGGCTTCGATCAACAACGCGCAAACTGATCTTGAAAAGTGCGAGCGAGACCTGGTGCGACAAGTGTCGCTCTCAGAGTCCGAAGCCACGTCGGATCTCGAACTCCGCGATTACAAGACGTTGCGGGACAAGGCCAGGGCCATCCGCGAAATGCGCGAGCATGAGCTCGGCGAGGCGGAGGCAGGCCTGAAGCGCATTCGGGAAAACCTGGCAAAGACGATCATTCGGTCGCCCATCGACGGCGTCATATCCAAGCGAATGGCCAAGCAGGGCGAAGTGGTCATCACGGGCACAATGAACAACCCCGGAACGACCATCATGACCATCAGCGATTTGTCGCGGATGCAGGTGCGGGCTCGCGTGGACGAAGTTGATGTGCCGCTCGTCAAAGCTGACCAGAAAGCCCGCATCTACCTCCAAACGGACCAGAACAATCCGGTTCCCGCCCGCGTCATGCGCGTCGCCTCAAAGGGCACAAAGCAGGCGGGACGAGACGTCGTCTCATTTGAGACGTTGCTTGAAGTGGTTTCCAACGATGGACGCGTCAAGCCCGGAATGACTGCCAACGTGGAGGTTGAGGTCGCAAGGCGCGACGAGGCCATCACCGTTCCGGTGGAGGCCATTATGCACCGCATGCGCAAGGACCTCCCCGATTCGTTGGTCGCGGAATTCGACGCCAAGCAGGCCAATGTCGATTTGTCCACGCGGGCCAAGCAGGCCCAATACATCAAAGTGCTCTACGTCATGGACAAGGATGCGGCCAAGGTGCGCCTGGTCGAGTCTGGCATCGCTGACACAAAGCGCGTCGAATTGACCGAAGGCGTCCAACTGGATGACACCGTGATCATCGGACCCTACCGAAGCCTCGATCAACTCAAGGACGGCAAGAAAGTCGCGTTGAGTGACAAGGACAAGAAGGGCAAGCCGGGCGAAAAGTCAGCGGAATCAAAGGAGCAGCAGGCGACCAAGGACGCAAAATCTGACGATAAAAAAGACCAGGAAGCCAATAAGGACGAGGCCAAAAAGTCGGAGTCCGAAGAAAAAGAAAAGACGGCCGAAGCGAGGAAGTCGCCGTGAGCTTGCAAAACGACGGACTTCGCAAACCGGTCATTGAGCTGCGCGATATCGAAAAAATCTATCGCGTCGGAACAGAGCTGGTCCGCGCACTGCGCGGCGTATCGCTGACCATCCGCGAAAATGAATACGTCGCGATCATGGGGCCAAGCGGTTCCGGCAAGAGCACCATGATGAACATCCTGGGCTGCCTCGACATTCCCACCAGCGGCACCTACTTCCTCAACGGCAAGGACGTGGCGAAGTTATCCCAGTCGAAACTCGCCCGCGTGCGCGGCCGCCAGATCGGGTTTGTCTTTCAGACGTTTGAACTGTTGCCACGCACGACGGCCCTCAAAAACGTGCAGATGCCCCTCATGTATACCCAGTCACCCAATCGCAAGCAGCGGGCTGTGGCGGCGCTCAAGCGCGTCGGACTTCTCGACCGTGCCCACCACCGACCGAATCAACTTTCCGGCGGGCAAAAGCAGCGCGTGGCCATTGCCCGGGCGCTCGCCCAGGAACCGGACATCATTCTGGCCGACGAGCCGACCGGAAATCTCGATAGCGCCACGGGCGAGGAGATCATGAATATCTTCGATTCCCTGCACCGCGAAGGGCAGACCATCATCGTCGTGACGCACGAAGAGGATATTGCCGCCCGCTGCCACCGCGTCATCCGTCTCAAGGATGGACTGCTGGCGACGGACACCGTGAACAAGGTAATGCCGATCGCCAGCCTGCCATTGCCGAATCGGTCGGTTGTGAGCGCAGCCCCGACGGCCATGCTCGTTTGATCGGCGGTGGGAAATCGGACATGGACAATTGATGATCGAAGCAGCCCCATGAAATTCGCAAAATTCATTCTCCGTATTCCCGCTGCCTTCGCTCGATGGCTGTACAATTCCGCCGCGCGCAATACGCAAAATGTCGTCACGGCGCTCATTCAAATCTGGCTCAACAAAGGCCGGTCGATTCTGACCACCCTTGGCGTCATCATCGCAGTGATGTCCACGATCTGCGTCGTTTCCTTTGTGCAGGGCTTCGGCAATTACATGACCAAAATGGTGCGCGGCTACGGTACGCAGTACATGGTCGTGCGACCCAAGGAGGGCTGGGAAGACGAATCATCCAAATACCGGAGAATCACGCTGGACACCAACGATATCGAAGCGGTGAAAGAGGAGTGCGCACACGTCCAGCGGATTTCCCCCTTCTTATTCATCGACAAGGCTGAACTCTCCTACGGATTGGAAAAAGTCAAGGAGATTCCGGTGCGCGGCGTCAGCGAGGACTACCAGGTCATCCGCAACTATTACGCCGATTCCGGACGATTCTTCGGCCCCATCGATGTAGAGTACGCGGCCAAGGTGATCGTTCTGGGCCGCAGCGTACTCAAGCAATTGCAGTGCGACGAGTCGATCGTGGGGCAATACGTGCAAATGTTTGGCGAGCGGTTTCTGGTGACCGGCCTGCTCGAAGCCAAGGGCAGCATGATGGGCAATGACCAGGACATGACGGTCATGATTCCCTACACGGCGGCCATGCGGCTCGATCCCAACCTTCGAGAGGAGATCCGTTTTCTGGCCGAAGCCCCAAATGAAGCTGCGATTCCAGACGCGCAGGCGGAAATCTCGCGGGTGCTGCGCCAGCGGCACGCACTCAAGATCGGCGAGCCGGACGATTTCCGCATCGATCGACAGGACCAGGCGATCAAGGAATTTGAAAACATTCGCAACATTGCTTCGGGCGTGCTGGCCGGAATCGTCAGCATTTCCTTGCTGGTGGGCGGCATCGGCATCATGAACGTCATGCTCGTTTCGGTATCCGAGCGCACGCGCGAGATCGGCCTTCGCAAGAGCATCGGCGGACGCCGACGCGACATCATGATGCAATTCCTGACCGAGGCGGTGGTGCTCTGCACGCTCGGCGGCCTGGCCGGAGTCATCCTCGGCTACATCGTGACCTATATCGCCTCGCTGCATCCCAGCATGGTCCCGATTCAGGTGCCATTGTGGTCGGTCGCACTCGCACTGGGATTCTCCGCCGGTGCCGGCGTTTTCTTTGGAATTATCCCGGCGTTCAAGGCCGCCATCCTGCACCCCATTGAGGCGCTGAGGCACGAATAACAGGGTGGGCTATGCCCACCGGCTTTTGAGATACGAATGGCGCAAGCAACGACAATCCAATCTTCGCGTTCCGCATTCCGAATTCCGCATTTTGCGGTTCGCGTCCTGACCGCCCCGTGGCGGGGACTCCACTGGCTGGGCGGCGCGATCGAGCGCCATCTCCAGAACATCATCACCGCCCTTGTGCAGATCTGGTCGAACAAGGCCCGCTCGCTGCTGACCACACTGGGCATCATCATCGCGGTCATGTCCACCATTTGCGTTGTTTCCTTCGTCCAGAGCTTCGGCAACTACTTCACCGACATGCTGCGCGGCTTCGGAACCAACATGGTCTTCGTCGTGCCGCATGAGCCCAGCGGGGCAATGGGACGGATGCTGGGGCGTGTGATGATGGACATCGACGACGTCCGGGCCGTCGGCGCCCAGTGCGACAGAATTCGGCGGATTTCGCCGGTCATTTTCTCCAACGTCAACATCGAGTACGGCCGGCAAAAAGCACAGGGAATCGAAATGCAGGGCTGCAACGAGCAGTTCCAGTCCATTCGCAATTTCTTCGTGGATGAAGGCCGCTTTTTCGGCCCCATCGAAGTGGACTCCGGCGCACACGTCTGCGTGATTGGCCGTGAAGTCCTGCGGCTTCTGGAAGTCGATGCCAACATCGTGGGCGACTTTGTATACATCAACAATGAGCGGTTCCTCGTCGTGGGCATTCTCGAAGCCAAGGGCAATTTCATGGGCGAGCCGCAGGACCGCACCATCCTCATGCCGTATACGACCGCCATCAAGATGTTCCCCTTCATGTCGCGGTTCATGGCTTTCGCGTTTGAGGCCACACGCGAGGAGGAAGTGCAGGAAAGCACGCTGGAAATGACCCGCGTACTTCGCACGCGGCACGATATCGGGCCGGGGCAGCCCAACAACTTTCGCGTTTTCACGCAGGATGAATTCCTGCGCGATTTCGAAAAGGCCAAGTTGATCGGTACGAGCGTGCTGGGCGGAATTGTCGGCATTTCACTGATCGTCGGCGGCATCGGCATCATGAACATCATGCTCGTCTCCGTCACCGAGCGGACGCGTGAGATCGGTCTGCGAAAGAGCATCGGCGGCCGGCGGCGCGATATCCTCATGCAGTTCCTCACTGAGGCCATGGTCCTGGCGACGGTCGGCGGCGTCATTGGGATTTTGCTGGGCTATTCGATTTGCGGCGTGGCCTCGCTGCACCCATCGATGGTCAAAGTCGTCGTGCCCTATTGGGCCGTCCTCATCGCCCTTACGTTTTCGGCGGGCGTCGGCGTCCTTTTCGGCCTCATCCCCGCCTTCAAAGCCGCCATCATCCACCCCATCGAAGCCCTGCGGCACGAATAACATTTCGCCCTCTCCTCTGGGGAGAGGACCGGCGTGAGGGCTAATCAGTACCGCGACTGTTAAGGAGCGGTGTTGGCATTGTTCAACGTCCAATGGTCTAAACCCGGACATTACGGAAAGATGACTTAGCGACGTTTTGCGAATGGGTTCGTTTGATCATCTTTTTGTTTTTCGCGATGGATCACATCGATGCTGGCGAGTTGCAAATGCGGTTTTCTCCCTGTGTGAATGGGTTCGTTTTGAAATCGAGCACGAGGCTATTTTCTGATCGCAAGTATCTCATTCTGGTGCGTTCAAAGCCTGTCGTGCGGTGAAGCATGCAGCCCCTCCAAAGCGAAATTTCCGCCTTCATACCTGACACAACAAGCGCGGCGCGCGCAAAATGGCGGCGAAAACGAATCAGCGCAAAGCAAGGATTCACGGGTAGAGTGCAGGGGCTATCAGTTCAAGGGATCAAGAGTTCAAGGGGTGCAAATTTGTGATTTGAAATTTCAGAGAAAAATCGTGGGGAACGGGCCGCAGATTAGCGCAGATGAACGCGGATTTGGGTGAAAAGGGAATTATGGCCTTACGATCGATGAAGCTGAACATGGGCCACCCGACGCGAAAGACATCGAAGATCAAGTCGCACCTAAGCAAGGCTGCCCTTTCCGAGATTGCAGGGTTCACAAGTCGTCCGGAGGTTCTCCAACGTGGTCTCACCGCCCTTGCTCCACGGTTGGATGTGGTCAACATGAAGCGTGACTCCCACTCCGGTTGCCGGACTTGCGCCGCAGAGACAGCATTTGAACCCATCGCGCAAGAGGACCCTGTACCGTAGTCGTAAGGACGGATCGCGTGGCGTCTGCTTCCCGCGATCCAACGAAGAGAGATCGAACTTCCCACCCTCGTCCGCAGCTGTGGTGTTCGCGTACTCCACAAACGCCATAAGAGCTGCCCCCCACGAGCCAAAGCGTCGGCTATAGGGAGTTTGCGAGAACTCGGAGTACTCAGATGCCAGTTCCGCCCGCCGCGGCTGTCTTCCAAATCGCTGCCAAAGTGCGAGGATGTTCTCGAAAAGGCGCTCATCGGGGATCATGAATTCATTAGAAAGTTTCAGTCCAGCCGCCTTCAGGGCCTTGTTCCAAGTTCCAAACCGTCTAGAAACGGTGCTATCATCGTACGTGCCAACTTCTCGGTATTTGGGCATCGCCACAGTGTCCTGACCCAATCTAATGGCAACCCGTCGGAGATCCTCGAGTAGTTCGGCGTCAGTCACAGGTGCGCCGGATACCCGCGAAAGCTGAAATCGGCGCTTAACCATCAAGCCGCCTCCTTGACGTAATGACTGTCGTGCCAATCTCGGGGGAAGTAAAAGCTGCCGGTTTTTTTGAGGACACAGGCGAGATCGACGCACCGAGTCCGCATGTATTCCATGTAGGCTTGGGTGGAGGCGTCGCGGACTTCAAGAGCACGCCTTTCCTTAGTCTTGCCCGAGAAGACTTCGTGACTGCGGCTGTTGAACGGTGGATCGATGTAGATAAGGTCCACGGCAGATAGCCCCTCGTCAATGAGCTACTTTGCCCGGACGCACAGACAGCTCGATCCAATTTTCGTGTCGGCCCGCGCCCAGGATTTCTGGAAGCGCTTATCTACTTCGTCGGCCTCGGCGGTTGCGCCGCGCGCACGCAGGCAGGTCTCCAGTCCGTAGAGCGACCAGCCGTTTTCCGGCCATTCCTTCAGGTCCGCCCGATAGACCTTCTCGGCCTCGTCGAAACGACCGGCGTCCACCAGAATCGCGCCCAACGTGTGCCGCACCGGCTGAACCCACTCCGGCGGCTCCATGTACATCAGATCGTCTTCAATCACGATGGCTTTTCCGAGCTGGGCGACGGCCTCATCGATGCTGCCTCGCCGATACGCAATCTCGCCATCAAGCATGTACCCGGCAATTTCCAGGATTCGGTGTGCCTTGTTGATGGACATCATCGCATCGTCGGGCACTCTTGCGGCGGCCTCCTTGAACCTGGTGCGCTCCGCTTCCGCTTCCGCGATCTGCCCTTTCGCAGCGAACGCTACACCGCGTGCATAATGCCAGAGCGCCGTCGTGATCTTGAAATAGTCCGGCGGCGCAGGCTCCTTGAGAACGGCATCCCATTGCCCAAACCGAAGCATGGCCTCGAAGGGTATGCCCATGACGGGATCGACCAGAGCGGTCTGCGTTCTGGCGTACTCCTCAGGAACGCCATGCACCATGTCGCGGGCCGCCTGAATACATTCCTTGCGGCGGCCTTCCATCATCGAGGCAAACGCCAGCATGTGATGATTGTGGGACATGTAAACGCGGTAGAAGTCCTGGTGCGGCGATATCTTGCGATACTCGCGATCGGCCTTGATGGCGGCCTCGTTTTGCTGCGAGGCCAGCGCCCACCGGCCGGTCAGCACGTCGATGTGCGAAGGCATGTGGACCAGGTGTCCGGCGGCGGGGACGAGATTGCGAAGCCGGTCGGCAGACTCGATTCCGCGTGCGGGATCGGACGAGGCCTCCACCGCGTGAATGTACAGGTGCAGGGCGCCGGGGTGATTGGGATCAAGCTTTTGAACCTGCTCGAGCGTCATAAGAATTTCATTCGTGCCCGGCTGAGGCTCGCCAGTCTTCGTCCAGAGGTCCCACGGGCGCAGGTCCATCATCGATTCGGCAAACAGCGTGCCGATGTCGGCGTCATTCTTGTTCGCATGCCAGAGCTGCCGCATTGCCTGTGCATAGCCTTCATCCAGCGCCTTGCGATCGGCCGGCGCGGGATTGGAATACCGCGCTCCCAGCGCTTCGATCATTCCCTCCTCGACATGGGAGGCATAATCGCGGAGGGCCATTGCCTTCTGCCAGGCATCAAAGGCGGCCGCCGACCGCTCCGGAGTCATCAGCGGGTTGTTGATGTGGGGCCCATTGCAAAGGGAGACGCCCCACCAGCAGATCGCACAATGCGGGTCCTGCCGGGCGGCCTCCTCAAAGCTGCGAATGGCCTCGTCGTGATTGAATGCGAAGGCGAAGGTCAGGCCCTGATCAAAGTACTCCTGAGCCTTTTGCGAGGTAGTGTGAATTTCGCGGTGATGATCTCCCATCCCGCGAAACAGCGGAACTTTACCCTGGGCCTGTACATCCCGACGAGAAGAATGTCCCGCCCCGTCGCCATGCCCCGCATTTGTCTGCGAACTTCGACAGGCAATCGCCGGACAAACCGCGAGCAACAATACATCCAGAACAACCAGTTTTCGATTCATGTTTGTCTCCAGATTCTGCGCCGACGAGCCGATGCGCGCCGGGTACGATCACGTGATGATGCCCAAATCCGCCTTGGTGAAAAGCGCCTCAAATTTGAATCCGGCGCCTTCAATGTTTTCGCGGGCGCCTTCCTGGCGGTCGATGACCGCAACAATACGCTCGACGCGTGCGCCGACAGACTTGATGAACTTCGCGGCCTCAAGCACCTGCCCACCGGTCGTGGCGATGTCCTCCACGAGCAGCACCGAGTCGCTGTCGCTTATTTTGCCCTCGTAAGGCTTGCCTGTGCCGTAGTCCTTTTTCGCGTTGCGAATGATGACGAAGGGCTTGTTGGCTGCCAGCGAGGCCGCAGCGGCGAGTGCGATCCCGCCAAGCTCGGCCCCGGCGATCAACGTTGTCGCCGGTTCGACATATTTCGCAAACAGCTCGCCAAGGGATTTCAGAATGTCAGGCTGAGTCTCAAACAAGTACTTATCGAGATAGTACTTGCTCTTTCGTCCGGAGCGCAGCGTAAAGTCGCCCTCCAGATAGGCCGCTTCGCGAATCCTTTGGGCTAGTTCCATTTTCTTCGCCATTTCTGCCAAGTCCTTCCACACTTATACATGCAACTCTGCGACACGGTTCAACTGCGTGGCGTATCGATTGCGAACGGGATTGACGAATTCCTTGAGGAACAAGTCTACCTGTTGGGGCGCGAGTCCGACAAATCGGACGGGGTCCATGACGTTGCCCAGGTCGATTTTTGCAAACGCAGCATCGTTGCGCAGTCGTTGCAGAAGGTCATTTTCGGCACCTTCGAGCTTGACTCGCCGGGCCGCCTCCTGCGAATGACGCCGGATTCTTTCATGCACGTCCTGGCGATCACCACCCGCTTCGACCGCCGCCATGAGGATATTCTCGGTGGCCATGAAGGGCAGTTCCGCCCGCAGATGCGCCTCAATGACCTTGGGGTAGACGACCAGGCCGCGAACCACGTTCGTTACGATTCGCAACATCGCATCGGCGGCCAGAAATGCCTCGGGAACCGCGAGGCGCTTGTTGGAAGAATCGTCCAGCGTCCGCTCGAACCACTGCTCCGCGGCGGTCTGGAGTGGCGAGCCTGTGAGGGAAATGAGATATCGCGCCAGACCCGTGGCCCGCTCGCAGCGCATCGGGTTTCGTTTGTAGGCCATCGCGCTCGATCCGACCTGGTCCTCTTCGAAGGGTTCTTCGATTTCCTTGAGGTTTTGCAAAAGCCGGATGTCGTTGGAGAACTTGTGAACGCTGGCCGCGACTCCACCCAGCGTACTCACGACCTGTGCATCCACCTTGCGCGAATACGTCTGACCCGTGACCGGTTCCACTGCATCAAACCCGAAGTGCTGGGCAACGTCTCGCTCCAGGCGCTGAACCCTGGCCGCGTCGCCGCCGCAAAGCTCCAGAAAGCTCGCCTGCGTTCCGGTCGCCCCTTTCATTCCTCGAAAACGCAGATTCATCTTGCGAAGTTCGATTTCTTCGAGATCGCGTACCAGGTCCCAGCACCAGAGCGTCGCCCGCTTGCCGACTGTCGTCACCTGCGCCGGTTGATAATGCGTATAGCCCAGCGTTGGCAGGCCCCGATGTTTCGCTGCGAAATCTCCCAAGGCATCGACGGCGGCAGCCAGCCAACCCGTCAACAATCCAAGGGCGTCGCGCATGATGATCAAGTCGGCGTTGTCCACGATGTCGGCGCTGGTCGCACCGAGATGAAGAATTCCTCGCGCTTCCGGAGCGGCCTCGCCCCAGGTATGCAGGTGGGCCATGACATCATGACGAAGCCGCTTCTCGTGTTTGGCAGCCGCCGCAAAATCAATGTCTTCGAGGGTGCGTTCAAGTTGGGCGACCTGACTGGCCGTCACCGGCAAACCGGCGGAATGCTGGGCCTTCGCAAGCGCCAGCCAGATTCGCCGCCAGGTGAGTATTCGGGTCCGCTCGCCAAATAGTTCGGCCATTTCGCGCGATGCGTAGCGCGTGACCAACGGTGAATCGTAAAACTTGTAATCTGACATTTGTTGCAATCGTTCCTTGTAGATACGCGTATCATAACGCCACTGAATCACGCCGACAAAGCGAAGGACGGATCAACACTTGACTCCACCTTGCTTGCAAGGTCTCATGCACCCATGGCCCAAGCCGTGTTGGAAATCCCCATCTCGTGCCCGGGGGGACCGCAACAGTGCGTCGAATGTGCGGAGTGCGTTCGCCAGCGCCTCCTGAATCGGCCCGGAATCCACAATGTCGTCGTCCAACCCAATGGCGATCATGCCCGCATCATTCTGAATTATGATGCCCAGCTACTTACCGTCGGGCAGCTCGAGCGAGACGTACGACGCAACGGTGGTTGCTTCTCGCCGGAATGGGGTCACGCCGTCATCCCCGTCGAAGGCATGGTTTCGCCGCAATGCGAACCACTCATCGACTCCGTGCTGAATCGGATTCCCGGCGTGATGGCAACATCGTCGTACGCTTCGGGCCTGGTGCGCATCGAATTCAACAAGTCACAATGCGTGGTGCCTGAAGTACTCAAACAGATTGCGGCGCTGGGCTACCGAATTCGTCCAGGCGCAGCGGTCGCAGAACTGCAATCCGAAGTCTCCGGCTCCGTCGAGACTGGACGTCGCGAGCTCTGGGTAACGCGAATCCTGGATTGGCTTGGTGCAAATCCGCAACTGGCCATGCCGTTGCTGGGCGGAATCTTCCTTCTGGCTGCCTACTTGATCCACGTTCGCAGCGGATCCCAATGGCTCCGCGCCCTCATGCTGGTCGCCAGCTTTGTTTGCAGTTCGAGATTCACGGGGATCGAACTGCTGCACACCCTGCGTCAGTTCCGCAGCAACATTGATGTGCTGATGTTTGTGGCCGCCGCGGGGGCGATCGCGCTGGGAAAGCCTGAGGAGGGCGCGTTGCTGCTATTCCTTTTTGGAATCGGCACCGCCGGTGAAAACCTGGCCATGGACCGCGCCCGCCGCGCTATTCAGTCCCTCGCCGACCTCGCCCCCGATACCGCCATCTTGCGTGACCGCGACGGACGCGAGCGCGTCGTCCGGGTCATCGACCTGCAAGTCGGAGATCAGGTCATCGTTCGACCCTTTGAACGAATGCCCGTTGATGGCGTTGTATTATCGGGGAATTCCGCCGTCGACCAATCCCCCATCACCGGCGAATCCATCCCGATTGAAAAAGCCCCCGGCGATGGCCTGTTCGCGGGCACGATCAACGGTGACGCCACCTTATTGATGGTGGTTTCGCACCGCTCGGAAGAGACCAAACTGGCGAAAATCATCAAGCTGGTCGCTGAAGCACAAACAACCAAGTCGCCGACCCAGGTGCTCACGGATCGCGTCGAGAAATGGTATGTCCCCGCTGTATTGGTGATCACCGCTTCCGTGCTGGTGCTTCCGCCAACGATTGGCCACGGGGAATGGAGCAAATGGTTCTACAATGCCATGGCGCTCCTCACCGCGGCATCTCCCTGCGCCATCGCGATTGGCACACCTGCGGCCGTCCTCAGCGGCATCGCCCGCGCGGCACGAGGCGGTGTCCTGATCAAGGGCGGCGTGCACCTTGAAAACCTGGGGCGCATCCGCGCCATTGCCTTCGACAAAACCGGAACCCTTACTCGCGGAAAAGCAAAAGTGACCGACGTGATTCCGATTGGGACTCTGTCGGCAGACGAACTATTGTCGCTTACCGCCAGTATCGAACAGGAGGTCAGCACTCACCCTCTGGCCGCTGCCATTGTCAACGAGGCCACTGCACGCGGCCTTTCCGTTGCGGCCTCGGTGGACACCAAGCAAACGCCGGGCGTGGGAGTTGCAGGCTGCGTGAATGGAAAGCGAGTTGCAGTCGGACGTCCGCGCCCTGAGCAATTCGCTGCATCCGCAGAATTGGAAAAATCGGTGAAGTCGCTGGAATCACAGGGCAAGACAGCCGTCATCACCCTGTTGGAAGACGTTCCTGTGGGAGTCATCGGGCTTGCCGATCAGCCCCGCGACAATGTCGGCGAGGTGTTGGGTGCACTTCGTCGCATGGGCGTGCGCCGCACCGTGATGCTGACTGGCGATAACTCGCGTGTGGCCGCCGCAGTTTCGAAGTCGGTCGGCACTGACGAGTTTTTTGCGGAGCTCATGCCCGAAGACAAGGTGCAAAAACTCAAGGACCTTGAACAGCGATACGGCCGGACGGCCATGGTCGGCGACGGAGTCAATGACGCGCCAGCCCTGGCGGCCGCGACGGTGGGCATCGCCATGGGCGGAGCGGGCACGGACGTAGCCCTCGAAACCGCCGATGTGGCTCTCATGTCCGATGCACTGGAGAAATTGCCCGAGGCCATTGGCCTGTCGCGGTTCAGCCGACGCATCATCGCGCAAAATTTATGCATCGCCTTCGGCGTGATCCTGATCATGGCTCCCGCCGCCGCATTGGGCGTGGCAAAACTGGGAGTGGCCGTCGTGGCTCACGAAGGATCAACCGTGTTGGTCGTCCTGAACTCGCTGCGGCTGCTGGTCTATAAGCGGGCGCTTCTCAAACCAGCCGGTATTTCCGCAAAAAAAGGCTGATTTACGGTTCCGACACGGAAAATGTATCGCCTGCGTTCATGTCGCCTGATGCAAAGCCCTTTTGGAACCAGCGCACCCGCT
Source organism: uncultured Phycisphaera sp. (assembly GCA_964501365.1). Taxonomy (GTDB): domain Bacteria; phylum Planctomycetota; class Phycisphaerae; order UBA1845; family UBA1845; genus CAZAMB01. The sequence goes on from CAZCST010000039.1 coordinate 89,889, forward strand.
GCGCCGACGTTCCATGCGTAAATGAGTCCGGCACGACCCTGCCGCGCGACCGCCGTTGAATCGTGTCGTCGCCGATGGCGGTGGCCGCCCGCAAACCCTCCTCGATGTCCCCCGCTTCGAGACGGTTGCGTTCGGTTTGAGCGTGATGCGCCCACACACCGGCAAAAAAGTCCGCCTGCAACTCCAGTCGAACCGAAAGCTGGTTGAATTCCCTCTCAGAAACTTTCCCGCGCATGGCGTGAACCTTGTCGCTGATTCCCAGAAGATTTTGAACATGATGGCCGACTTCGTGCGCAATGACATAGGCCTGGGCAAAATCTCCGGGGGCATTGAATCGCCGTTCAAGTTCATCGAAAAAGCTCAGATCGAGATACACGCGATTATCGCCAGGACAATAGAAGGGCCCGACGGCCGCGCTGGCATATCCGCATGCAGAGTCCGCCGCGTCGCGGAACATCACCAACCGTGGCTCTTCGTAGTTCCTGCCCATCTGCCGGAAAATTTTGTGCCAGGTCTGCTCCGTATCGCCCAGGACGTTTGCTACAAACTTTGCCTGGGGATCGTTGGCGATATCCACGTCGCCGGAATTCGGCGAAAACCCGCCATGCGTCCCGTCGTCCAAAGGCAGATTCGCCTGATCCAGCAGGCTCAGCGGATTCACTCCGAACAGGAGCGCCAGAACGATGAACGCCACAGTTCCCAGTCCACCTCCCATCGCAATGCGCCGACCTCCGTATGCGCGACGGTCTTCTACATTGGAGCTTGGTTGTGCATTATCCCATCGCATGGATTTGCTCCCTTTCGATCACGCTGACCATTGTTATGATCCGGACATGAGAACTCAATGAACGCTGTGACAATTCTCTACCCAGTCATGAATCACAAGAACCGGGAAATGAGATAGAGGACAATCACCATTCCTGCAATCCAGGGAATTCGATGGATAAAGGCAAACGCAAGCTGAATCGCCACGTGCTGTGTCATGATTTTCGGCGTGGCCGGAGCGGCAAGCTCTTCGAGCAGCAACGTTCCCTCGAATCGGCTGGCTTCTAGGTCCTCCAGCATGGCCGCCGCACTTTGATATCGCTCGGCACTGCGCGGTGCACACGCCCGCTCGACCACCGAATCCAGTCGCTCCATGTCCCAGCGAGTCGGCTCCGCAACCGCATCCGCCGGTTGTGCCGGAACGCTTTCGATCATCTCTCGTAGCAGCACCCCCATCGCATAGACGTCGGCGGTTTTATCGATCACCCTGTCGGGAGGCATGTATTTGGGCGTTCCGACGATCTTGGCCGGCCCCTGATCGGCCGTAAGAATTCCGATGTCCGCCAGCTTCGGATGCCGGTTCACAAACACAATATTGCTCGGCTTCACGTCCCTATGGAGCAAGTCCAACTCGTGCAACTTGGATAATCCGCGCAGCAGCCGTCGTGCAATTTCCACCGCGATATCCAGCTTGAGTCTTCCACCCTTGATGATCGTAGCAAGCGTCAGAGGGTGATAGGGATTGGGAAAAGGATCTGTGATTCCCCCGGGCCGGTCCTGATCATCCGCCAGTTCCATCGTGTAATAGAGCCATCGCCCGGCCACGCCGACGTGGTAGACCGTGATCAAATAGGGATGCCGCGAAACCTTGCGACAATAGTTCTCGAGCGCGTTGAGCTCGTAGCATGTGATGCCCGCTTTCTCCAGGCGATCCAGGTCAACGAGCTTGAGCGCCCGATACACGCCAACACGATCGCGGACCGCCCACACAGAACCGTACGACCCCTCACCGCAAAGCGCCACCCGCTCGTAGTCCGGGATGATCCAAGTCGTGCCATCGTCGTCGGGGGAGGCGGAGGCTTCGGCAGCCTGCGACTGGACAATTCGATTCAGGGATTCGCTCCGCGGAACAGATTCTTTCTTTTCAACAGCTGTCATCTTGGAATCCGAAAGCAGTTCCGCTCCACCAAACGCGGATTGAAAAAATCTCCGGTCCTGGTCCGCCTCTCGAATCTCCGCGAGCGCCGTCGCGCAGGCAGGACAGCCCGCCACATGACGATCGAGCGCCGATCCTTCGGATTCCTCCAGCGATCCCCGCTCATAACGCACCAATTTTGCCTTCGGCGGGCACTCCATCACCGATCCAATCCGTAAAGATTCTCCAGCACCTCGTCACAACTCTCCCGCAAGTAGCGTACAACGCGGCTCTTGGCAACATAAATCTGATTGGGGGTCATGCCCAGCAGGTTCGCAATCTGCTCCACCGGCATGTCGCGCATGACGTACATTTCAAAGGCCCGCATTGTATGCTCGGCGAAATGGCTGCGCAGGTGCTCCGAGAGCACCTGGAGCAAGCGCCCATTCCATGTCACCTCCCACAAGTTGGAAAGCGTTTCCGATTCCGCGTCGGATTCCATGGACGACTCGTGGAGTTGAGCCGGCGGTCGACCAAACTTCGCAAAGTGATCCGCAACCTTGTGATCCACCATTCCGCGAAGCCATGCTCTGAAGCTACGTTTCTTCTCGAAACCGCGAATTCGCTGGCTCACTGCAGCGAGGCACTGTTGAGCCACGTCCTCGGCAGATTCGGCATCCAGCCCGCGATGTCGTGCATATCGAATCAGGAGCGGACGGTAGATGGAGTGGAATTCGCCCCAACTTGCGGCGTCGCGGGGATCGCGAACGCGAAGGAGCAGGCTGCTTCGTGTGGCCGTCATGTGATGTCCTGCGAACCCGTGCGTTACGAAGATCGTGTCATTCGAACGATGATCTTATACCGCCGGTAGAGGTGGAGTCCAGAAATGCGGGGCTTGTCGGCGGACGCTCCTAGGAATTGGGGGGCGAAGCGACAGTCCGGGCGGTATTCTGCCCTGGCAATTCATCGAAAAGGAATTGCAATCCGGCAATCCAAAAACCGCGATCGGTCTCGGTGCAGTGACGAACCATGGCACGGCCGTGAAAGCTCATCTCCGGTTCGTGAATGGCCAGTGCCAGATCAGTCCCCGGCGCAATTGGCTCCTCCACTTTCAAGCCGATACCGGTCGTACTCAGGTTGATTGAAGTTGCCAGAAGGTAGTGTTCTTCGCCATCAGCATCCGGAACCCAGAGTTCCACCGTGCTGGGAAAAGGCCACCGCGGAGCGTTGCGTTGCCCATGCCACATGGACGGCTTCAACGACTTCTGCCGGCCGGCCAGCAGTTTCGCTATGCTGTTGGGCCCCAGTGCGCGGAATTCAGTTGCATCCATCCCCCGTCTCCTTGCCAGCCTGGCTTCGGCGAACGCTGGATCCTCCAGAGAGTCTTCACCTATTTTACGATACTTCCGGGAGGATCATGGACCGGTAATTGCCGCAAAGGGCATAGAGGCACTGCCGGCCTTATCGTGACACTTCTCCAACTTTCATTTGGTGGGCGTCAGGCTGGGCGCGTCGTGCATACCACATATCGAGACCATCTCGATTGCGCCAGCTTCGCTGGCCCTGCAGGAACATGCGAATCATCAGCCAGGCCATCTCGAACTTGCCATACAAGTGGACCTTTCGGGCAGAAGTGATCACGGACTGTCGAAGAATGACAAATCTTCCCTTTCGTTTCAACGCTGAACTCAGAATAATCTCTTCGCCGACGTAATACGATTCGTCGAACCCGCCCACCGCTTCAAATATGTCGCGCCGAACAAACACGAAACATCCGGCCGCCCACCGAAGAATTCTCGCGATTTCATTCCACGTTCGCAGCAGCAACTTTCCCCAAAATGCGCATCCTTCATCCCAGGTGACGCACGCCCCTCCGCCGATTCCCCCGATCCGCAAGACGGCCAGCGCCGCCTGGAGCGTCGGCGGCGGCAACACCGTATCGGCGTCCACAAAGATGAGGATGTTGCCTTTCGCGTGGCGTGCACCCGCATTTCGGACCGCAGAAATACGCCTCAATTCAACATCGACTACAACCGCTCCGTTTTCGCGGGCTACAACGCCCGTTCGATCCGTTGAAGCGTCATTGACCACGATGACTTCGTACGGCTGGCCGCTGCCTTTCGCGCTCGCCTGAATGCTGGTGATCGCCCGCCCGAGCAAAGCCTCTTCGTTATGCGCTGGAATGATAAAGGAGATCAAGAAACCTGTGCCCACTTCGATTTGCCCCGCAAGCGCAGCGAATTGAGAACTACGCTGATGGAAGAAAGCATCATCGCCCCCGCCGCCAGCCCGGGCGATACCCGCCCCGTCGCGGCCAGTGGAATCGCCAGAACATTATAGAAAAACGCCCAGAACAAGTTCTGCCGGATGATGCGAACGCTCTGCCTCGCAAGGCTGACGATCTCCGGCAGGCGCATCGAATCTTCATGCACAATGGTGATCGCCGCAGCTCCAATCGCCACATCCGTGGCCGATGCAAACGTAATGCCCACATCGGCCGCCGCCAGCGCCGCCGCGTCATTGATTCCGTCGCCGACCATCGCCACTCGATGCCCTGCCCTCTGCCGCGCTCGCACTTCTTCCAGTTTTCGAGGCGGGCTGGCTTCGGCTATCACTTCAACGACACCGACGGATTCGGCCACGGCCTGAGCTGCACTCGTTTGGTCACCGGTAAGCAGACAGGTATGAACTCCCAGCTTCGCCAAGCGGTCAATCGCCTCGCGGGCATGAGGACGCACAGTGTCCTCAAATTCCACGAAACCGCGGAGTTTTCCATTCAAAGCTACGCCCACAAGCGATCTGTTTCGTGCTTTCATTGCGTCGATTTCAAGCTGCGCGGACAAGCCAACTACACCGCGTTCGAGCAGATACAAGGAACTTCCGAGGAGGACTTCTCCTGCGGAAAGCCGCCCCGCTATTCCTGCACCAGGGCGACTCTCAAAATCAACCGGCGTTTCAAGTTCGAGATTGTGTCGTCTGGATTCCTCAAGAACTGCCCGGGCTAACGGATGCTGCGAAAACTGCTCCAGCGATGCCGCAATGCGCAAAAGCTCGTTTGTATCCCCTTCACTCTGATGCGAATAGGCGGCACCAACCGGCACAACGGCAACCACGCGCGGGCGACCGCTCGTCAGAGTTCCGGTTTTATCCAATAAGATCCCATCGATTGACGCGGCGCGTTCCAGCGCTGCCGCATCTCGAACCAGAATGCCCGACTCGGCCGCCCGCCCCGTGGCAACCATGACAGCCGTAGGGGTCGCCAGGCCCATCGCGCATGGGCAGGAAATCACCAGCACCGCCACCGCCCGTTGCACTGCCTCTCCCCAACCAAGTTCAGGCACAAACCAATGGGTTCCCAAAAGCGTGACAAAAGCAAGCCCAACGACAATCGGGACAAATACTCCCGCCACCCGATCCGCCAGTCGCTGCATTCCCGTCTTTCCGGCCTGGGCGTCTTCCACCGCGCGAATCATGCGACCGATCGTCGAATCGGCCCCGACCCTCGTGGCACGGATGGTAAGAATTCCCTCGCGGACCAGACCGCCGGATGAAACAAGATTTCCCGTCGTCCGACGCTGAGGAAGCGGCTCGCCGGTAAGCGAACTTTCGTCCACCGCCGCCTCGCCCTCCATCACTTCGCCATCCACGGGAATGACGTGATCCTCGGGGACGCGCACACGATCGTCGGGTTGAATCTTTTCAACGGGAACCTTTTGAATTCCATCCCCTGTCACCAGCAAGGCCGTGGTCGGCATGCGCCGTGCGAGCGATGCAACCGCCGATGATGCCCCGTGCCGGGCCCGCAGCTCCAGGAATCGACCGACATTGATGAATGCAAGAATCATCGCCGCCGCGTGGAAGTCGGCCGCATCTGCACGCCCCCCAAATACATTCACGACCCCCGCCACAAACGCCGTTCCGACGCCCAACGTGATGAGCAAGTCCATGTTGCCGACACGGTGCAAAACGGCTCGGACCCCTCCGACTAGAATCGGCGCTCCGGCCGACGACCCGAGCAGCATCGCAGTGAGCAATCCCTGGATCGCGTGCGGCCAGACATGACCCCCGACCTCATGCGACGCAAGCACGGGGGCAAGCCAGTGAATCGCCATGACCGGAATGGCCACTGCGATCGCCTGACTCATCGCCTGTTTTTGCCGGCGAAGCTGCTCGACGTGATCGCGGTCGAGGGAATGCTGCGCCTCGCCTCCGGGCCGGAGAACCTCCGCGTCATAACCCGCACTGCGAATCGCCTCGATCAGAACTCCGGGCGAAACTGAGTGACCACTCAAATCGACCGTTGCAAGTTGGGATGACAGATTGACCCGCGCCTGGGAGACACCTGAAACCGATTGCAAGGCCCGCTCCACTCGCGCAACGCAGCCACCGCAGGTCATCCCTTCTACGCGCAGCTTGACCGGCTCCCGTGCGGGTGTGCGTTGGCCAGGTCGGATAACCGATGTCCCTTCGATTTTTCTGTCTGTCTCGACCATATGGTGATTGTAGCCATGTCTTCGGCAAAGAGGTCAGGGCGTCACCCTCCCGGCATCCTGCCACTTTCTGCTTCGCCTTTGCCTTTTCACTCGCCTTCCTGCAAGATATGCCGAGGAAACTCAAGATGGACACGCGAATCGATTCATTCCAGGCTCTCCGACCCACGGCCCGCGACGCCGTCGTGAATTTGCTATTCCGCCTGGCCGACGATGAGCTGGTGATCGGCCATCGAAACTCCGAGTGGACAGGACACGGCCCCATCCTGGAGGCCGATATCGCCTTTTCCTCAATGGCTCAGGATGAAATCGGACACGCACAGGCCTATTATCGAATGTTGCACGAACTGGGGCAGTCCGACCCCGACTCGCTCGCCTTTGGTCGTGGCGTGCGCCAGTTTCGGTGTGCTTCGCTGGTATCGCTGCCCAAAGGCGACTGGGGATTCAGCGTGCTTCGGCAGTTTCTTTATGATTCCGCCGAGACGGTCCGTCTTTCGGCATTGGCCTGCGGCTCGTTGACGCCCCTGGCCCAAATGGCAGCCAAAATTCGGGGCGAGGAGAAGTATCACCTGATGCACGGCCGGACCTGGGTGCTACATCTGGGCGACGCGACCGCGGAGAGTCACCAGCGTATGCAATGCGCATTGGACTCGTTGTACCCGCACGCGCTGGGATTATTCGAGCCAACGGAGTTCGATGAAACGCTGGCACAGGCGGGAATCTGCCCACGCGAAGAGGATTTGCAAAAAGAATGGGCTTCTGCTGTCGTCCCCGTCATCCGAGCGGCACATCTGAAAATTCCTGAGAACGCGGTTCCGGTGTACGGAGGCCGTGTCGGCCGCCACTCCGCCGCTCTGCGGGAACTTCTCGAACAAATGCAATCCGTGTTTCAACTCGACCCTGCAGCAAAGTGGTGAAACCATGGGCGTTAACGCCTCGAACCCGGATCACGCTCCGATCGAAAACCCCCAAGCGACATTCAACAATCCTCGCGAGCGGGCTGTCTGGCTTGCGATCGAATCGGTCACCGACCCCGAAATCCCGGTATTGAGCGTCATCGACATGGGAATCATCGCCGACGTGCGAATCGCGGACCGCCGCGTGACGGTCGATGTCACACCTACGTTTGTCGGATGCCCAGCCGTGGACATGATCCGCGAGAATCTCAAATCAGCGCTCCATACAATTGGCGAGCGGGATGTGGAGGTGAATCTTGTCTTCAGCCCGCCGTGGAGCTCCGATCGCATGACCGAGCAGGGCCGGCGCAAATTGAAGGAAATCGGTTTTTCGCCGCCGGCGAAAGGACTCGTTCAAATTGGCCTGGGGAACACCGTCGTTCCCTGCCCGCACTGCAATTCAACCAACACGAACATGGAATCCATGTTCGGCCCCACGCTGTGCAGGGCGATTTATTATTGCCGGCAATGCCAGCAGTCGTTTGAACATTTCAAGAGTGTTTGATGATTTCTTCGCACCGGCGGGCTAACTTCCCCGCTGGCACATCGGCTTGAGCGCCTGCATGAGGCCTTTGCACGCCGGCTCTTTGGGATTGGTGGGGTCGCAGACAAAAAGTTCGCTGGGCTTGCCGCGCCCGCAGCGCAAACGATCCAGCAATTGGCGAATCCGACGCAGGCACTCCTCGCTTTCGGCATTGGTTTCACCGGCCCGGCAATTCACGACGATCACATCGCTTTCCACCAGGCCGTGATACGGCGGTTGCAGTTGGATGCGCGTGGCCAATTCGTCGCCCAACGGTGAATTCAAGAATCCCCGCATCTGCGTAGCCGTAAGGTCCGGGCGCGGCTCGGGAGGCTCTCCGTCGTCACGCTCGGCAAACAATCCGAAAATCTCCGACGCAAACGCCGCAGTGTCGTCAAGAACGCGGTGCAGCTCCTGCGCGGCTCGCGTCGGGTCACGGAATACTTCGTGAATCGCGCCGGGAATGGGCATGACGAACACCCGATGGTCGTAAGGGTAGGCACTGCGCAGGTCGGGGTCGGCGTCGGCCTCAATCACCACAGATCCATAGCGGTCCGCCTTGTGAATCCGGTTCAGTGTTTCCGGAAGCGACTCGAAAATGCGTTCGGGATGATAGGTCAACCACTGCGCGCTGGCGACAGTATCCTTGAAACCCTCATCGTCCGTGGGGCTGTTGCGTACCTTCTTGACCGGACGGGTGGTCAATCGCAGGTAATGCGGCTTGACCCGCCACAAGCGTTGGAGCATCGATTCGATGATGCAGCTTTTTCCGCTTTTGCGGGGACCGCTGATAAACGTGACACGAAGCCCCATGATTCTCCCCGCAAAACATCAATGCCGCCGGACCGAAGTCTTGTTCTTCTATTTTGCGACGCCTTTGTACACCGCGTCCGCAAACACCAGGGGCACTGCCGGCTCGAGACGCAACAATGAAGTGTCTACGGCGAAATAGGATTTCACGACTCCTTCCGCCTCTTTGACGCACCATCTTCGTTCGGCCTCCCGCTCTGTCGGGAGCGCGTCGTGCCATCGCTTCAGGACATCGAAGCGGGTTTGCGCAAACAGTCGCCTCGCATCGCCGCGATTGGCCATCTCCGGAACCCAGTCATCCAGCTGCTCCTCGATATGCACCAACATTACCAGCGCCGCTGACCACGATCCTTGCACGCCTTGCAGTCTGCAGCGGATCACTTTGGCATACAGGCCATAGGGCCATGTTTCAGGTTGCGGCGTCGCCAGCGGAGAATCGAGAATTTGCAGGGCCGCCGAGGGGTCGGCCTCACGCCCTCGAAGCAGGGATTGCCAAAGACGTGCCGCCGAAGCCACCCTTTTGTCGTCATCCTCCAGGAGGGGCGCAAGACCCGAAGCCGCCCGCCGACTCGCGCTGGGCTGCGAATCACTCAAGAGATAAGCTCGAATTCCATTCAAAAAAGGCTCCAGGGTCTCTGCCGCGTGGAGTAGTCGGCTGCGATCCGGCTGCACTTGTTCCCCTTTGACTTGAACGTCTTCCGGTGCATCGGGTTTGGGTTCGGAAGGGGCGGGCTCCCTCTTCAATAGTTCGTTTGCCTGTTCAATCAGTTTTTGAGCCTGGTCAAGCGTTTCGCCAATGTTCTTTTGAGGGCCGCTATCTGATCCCGGCAGATTCAAAACGGCATACGAACAGGCTGATTCAAGCTGTCGCGACAGTATGACATTCGCAGCGGCCAATTGGTATTGAGCCTTTTCCAGCGGGTCTTCCGCCTTGTTGGCGGCTTCGACAAGGGCACGCGAGCGCTGAGCCCAATATTCAGCCGGGTCCTGATCACCTTCGATTGCCCTCGATCGAGCAAGGCCCAACTTTGGCAATTCCGGGAATCCCTTGTCAACTGGTTTCGCTGCCGATGTACCCTCTTCACCGTAAACCTCATGCAGCGGCCCGATCAATCCCGTTGTCGCAAGCAGAACAAATCCAAGCGCGATCGCGCGATATCGATTGGCTGTCATCGGATCAATTTTACCCGCAATACGACGTACGTGAAACCAACAAGGGAGCACAATGGCCAAATCCTATTCTTTGACCCGCCTTTAGAGATGCATAAGATATCGGGGTGGATCTGTCCCGGCATCGACAGCTCCGCAATAATCAAAGTCCCTGCCCGGTGCCGGAGGTTCTCACGATTGGACGAATCAGCCGCAACTCTTGATGCATCGTCTTACCCTCTGGCGAATCCCCAGCACGAAGGCTCGGCATCGCCAAACCTGACGGGCCGGGGCGTCCTGCTCTCGTGGGTACTATCGATCCTGTTTCACATCGCAGCACTCGGCGGTATGTACCTTCTCGTCTTTCCCTATGCGGCTCCGCGGGCCGAAGTCGAACACGCCGTCACATTTGCACAGGTCGTCGGTGACATCGACGCTACTGGCACTGCCCCCGTGCCTCCCAGTGCGACCCAGCCTACGACAACTCCTGCAGCACAATCTCCCATCAATCCTGCCGATCAACGGCTACAACCGACACTTTCCCCGCTGGACAGCATGGCTACCGGATCGCTCGGGTCTCCATCCGGCTCTGTTTCGGATACCTCCGGCGGACTTGGCGGCCTGACCGTTCCCGGAGTGCCCGTCATCGGGCTGGGTGGCGGCACGGCAGGCAGCGGCGGAGATGCCGGACCTCCCGGAGTATCTCTGGGAAGCGGCGGGGCAACTTTTTTCGGTCTGCAATCGTCGGCCCCCGGCGTTCGCTCCATCATTTATGTCGTGGATCGCAGCGGGTCCATGACGGACACCTTTGCGGCCGTTCGTGCCGAACTAAAACGGTCGATCGGCGCTCTCCGACGAAGCCAGAAGTTTCATGTTATCTTTTATAATTCCGGCGATCCGACGGAAAACACTCCGCGAAAGCCCGTCCCCGCGATCGAAGCTAACAAGCGGGCTTTCTACGAGTTCCTCGAGGAAATCACGCCGACGGGAGGCACGCGACCCGAACGCGCCCTGAGACGGGCTCTCGATCTCGAACCCGATTTGATTTACTTTCTTTCCGATGGCGCTTTCGAACCGGACGTCGTGGAGCGCCTGCAAGAATGGAATCGCAATGGCAAGACCAAGATTTATACCATCGCATACCTTGACCAACAGGGTCGAAAACTCCTTGAGCAAATCGCCCGGCAAAATGGCGGAGAATTCAAATTTGTCACCGATCATGACCTGCCGTAACGCCCGGCTGCCACATTTATCACAGCATTTGCTGATGCTGATTCCTCTGGTGGGGATCGGCCTTCCAGTTGCCGCCCGGGCCGACCAGGTGGTCGTCAACGGGGCGAACCATACCAACGTCAAGATCACCGGACTCGAAAACGGAAAATTGCAAATCCGGATGGCCGATGGCCGAACCATTTCGCCGTGGATTGATGAAGTTCAGCTCCTGCTCGTCGATCGCGGCGGCGTCTTCGAGGATTTCAATCAGGCCGAACAATTCCAGCACGACGGCGACCCCCTGAAGGCCGTCGCACGATACGAGCGCACCTTGCGCCTGACGCAGGAGTATTGGCCCGAGCTTATTGCTTGCCGCCTCGCCGCCGTGCATGATCGTGCGGGGCAAATCGATCGCACCACGCAATATTTCGTGCGTCTGGTGAACGGTGAATTTACCGGAATTACTGCAGCGGCGCGGCTTTATCCCACCAGTTTCCCGGAGAAGCGTGATGCCCGCGTGGCCCGTGCCGTGGATCTGCTCGCCGAGGAATCCCGAAAGTCCGGGCAGGAAGACCGTCGCGCCATTTTGGACGTGCTTCGATACGACATTCTTGCGAAATCCGATCCCAACGCCGCCAAAGCCCTGGCCAGGACGGTCGTCGACTCGGCCATTGCGTCCTCCGCCCGCACGAAAAGGGTGTATGACGTGATCTTCCGGGCGATGCGGGATGTTCTGGCGGTCTCGCCCGATTCATTGAAACTGACATCAGTGGATCGTGCTCTGCGCGAATGCCCGGACAGCACACTTGCGGAATTTCTCGTTCTCAAAGGACAGTTGTTGATGCAGTCGGCGAAGACCCCTGAGGATTTCATCCATGCCGCCTGGACGTTTCTGCGCGTGCCGATTCACATGCCTGATAGTGAACTGGCTCCGAGGGCGCTGCTGGAGGCAGCCCGCGCTATGAACGCCCTGCAACGTCCCGATCAAGCTCACTCCCTCGTGGCCGAATGTTTGAACCATCCGAAAATCACCGCCGAACTTCGAGCCGAAGCGCAGGGTCCGCTGGACGTCGCGGCGCCCAAGGGAACCCGGAACTAGTCATGACAGGAGAAATTCGTGTTTCAAATTAGACCTTCTTGGACATGGCTCTTGGCCGGCGCAACCTTCCTGGTGGTCGCTGCACCGGTGTTGGCCCAACCGGGCGCACCGGAAACAGCGCCAATCGAAAACATCAAATACTTTGACTTCTTTGTCGTCAAGGGCGGCTGGGTCGCCTATGTCATCATGGCGCTGTCCGTTGTCGCTCTCGCCCTGGTCATTGAACACTCGGTGTCCATTCGTCGGGCAACGATCGTCCCGCCGCTGGCCATCGAACGCATGATGTCGCTCATGGATGAACGCGAATACGAGCAGGCATTGCAGTTCTCCGCCGAAGAGCCCAGCATGCTCGGCTACGTGGTCAACACGGCGCTCCTCGAAGCCCCCAATGGATTCGGAGCCATGGAACGCGCGATGGAAGAGGCACTGGAGGAGCGTTCGGCCAAGCTGTACCGCAAGACTGAATACCTCAACATCATCGGTGCAGTATCGCCCATGCTCGGATTGTTCGGCACTGTCGTCGGCATGATCCTGCTGTTTTCCGCGATTCACGCCGCCGACAGCTTCCCGCGTGCCCAGGTCGTCGCCGACAATGTCGCGGTCGCGCTGGTGGCAACGTTCTGGGGCCTGGCCGTCGCTATTCCGTCCCTTAGCATTTACGCAATGTTCCGCAACCGCATCGAGGTCCTGACGGCTGAGTGTGCACTGGCCGCCGAAAGAATTGTCGGATTCCTCAAGCCCGCTGCCGCAGGGGCAGCTGTAGCCGTTAGTCCCATGCCCACAGGTGGATCGCATGGCTCGTAGCCGCCGCTTCCAACGACAGGGTTCCGGGGTCGCCTTCAATTACACGCCGTTGATCGACGTGTTCATGTTGCTCACCATTTTTTTCATGCTGGTGGCCAAGTTCACCACCAACGAGCAGACGGTCCTGCAACTCCCTCACCCCGACGAAAGCAAGGCTCAGATTCCGCGCCTGCCCGCCAAAGTAGTGATCAACTGCCGCCCGTCGGACCTGGCCGACCCGCGCTCAAAGATACTCTACAGTATCGGCCCCAATCCCCCGGAGGAGCTTGGCGCAATTTCCGAACATTTGGCTTCCATTCGGCGTCAGGTCCCGGACGTCAAAGTCGTGGTGCGTGCAGACCGCCGCATCCGCTACGAATACGTCCGCAATGTCATGCAGGAAGTCGCTCGCAACAACATTACCTCGCTCAACGTGGCCGCAATCGCGGCGGAGGACCGCTGATGCTGACGCCATCAAGTGCCGGCCCCGTTCGCCACTCCGAGCGACGCTCGGACGACACCATTCATTTTCGACCACAGCGCAAAAGGTACACTCAGCCCAGCGTCCTGATGACCCTCAGTCGCTTCGCCCCCATGATTGATATGTCGTTCTTGCTGCTCGTCTTCTTCCTTACCACTACGCGTTTCGCTGCGCCGGAAGGTGTCCTCAGTTCACAGATGCCGGCCTACGGCGCAGGCGGATCGGGACCCCTGGCTGCCCTGCCGTTGACTCCCCTGGTCATGCGTGTGACAGCCGGTGGAGCGGACGGCTCGGGCCTGAGCATCTCCATCGACCGTTTTGAATCGGCTCCGCACGGCCTCAATGGACTCCCTGAATTTCTGGCGGCGATTTTGAAGGAGCCGGGATTCGATGGGGAAACGCCAATGATTATCGTGGCCGATGACAACGTCTATTGGGATCACGTTGTCAGTGCGTGGAACATTGCGCTCCGCGCCGGCTGGAAGAACATCGCTTTCGCCGCACCATAAAGAATCTTCGAATGTCAAGGGTTCATCGAAATTCCTCGAATCCGGCTTTGCAACCCCCTCTCCCTCATCCGGAGAGGGCCGGAGTGAGGACCACAAACGCGCGGCCCCAGGGAACGATCGTCTGCCTTTTCATTTGGAACGCTGCGTTTGCACTCGCGCAAGTTCAAACATCGCCGCCTGCTGCCTCGACAATTCCGCCGGAAGAGACCCGATTCAGCCCGGCGATTTTTCGCGAAGGGCTCAAAAAACGGGGACTCATCGAACTTCTTGAACAGCACCTCAAGGAGTATCCACCGGCCGGCCCGTCTGCCGCGGCACTCATGAACCGCGAGATCAAGCTGGCCGAGTTTGCCGATCGGACCCGCCCGCTCGACGAGCGCCGCGCCGCCATCGCCGAGGCCAACCGCCTGCTACAACAACTGATCGAGGAAAATCCGAAAGACCTGCGGGCGATTGATTGGCGGCTTACCCTGGCCCACTCGCTACTCTACGAAGATGGCGAATCCTATGCGACCAACCTGCTGTATTTCGGTGGCACGGCATCGGATCGCCGCTTGCTGACCGCGCCGGCCGCCCTGGCGCTGTCCACGATGCGCGACATGATCAAGCAGATCGAAGCTGAAAATGCGCGGATCGATTCGCTATCCGCCGCCGATTTCGACAAGCTCGAACAATCCGGCATCGTGGAAAAACTCGATCGCCTGCGCCCTTCCGCCGAATACTTACTGCTCTGGGCGCTGTTCTACGACGCACTCCCGCGTGAGGAAAAGGACCCGCTACGGGCACAGGAACTCACGGAAATCGTCAAGACCTTTTCAGATCACCCCGAGTGGCTCGCCACACCGCAGGAAAAATCGCACGTGCAAATCCCCGCCTTGCTTCTGGCCGGAATGGCCCAGCGGCGCCTCGCCAACTTCACCACCGCTCGCCAGCATTTCGACCGCGCTGCAAGCGAGGCAGATCGCCTTATCGACGATACCGAAAAGTCCGCCATGCAGTGGGCGGTCGTGTTGATCGCTCTCGAATCCGGACGAAACGCCGCAGACGATCGTCGCTTCGATGCGGCACTCGCCGAAGTCGCCAGGCTCCGCGGAATGCCTGCGGTCAAGGCCTCCTCGCAATACGGCGCACGACTGGCCGCCGCATTGCTTGAACGATCCGTGCTTCTGGCCCGCGCCGACAGCGCGGACAAGGCCGGTCGCTCCACCGACGCCCGCAAGTTCCGCGAAGACGCATGGCGATCGCTGGACACCCTCGCCAAGGAAGAGCCGCAGAACCGCCCTCTGCTCTATTCCACGCTGTACAGACCGATGAGTACCGAAGCGGATGCAACATCCCCGCGCGATCCGGTGGAGGTGTCCGCGCTCCTGGCCGGACTCCTGGACGATGCGGCGAAGGACGAGAGCAGAAAGAGCGAACTGCTGCAGCGCGTCATCCGCGAAGGAGATCAATTCCTTTCACAGGCAACCGGTGCCCAGCGAAGCGTCGCCCCGGAGATCTTGTATCAGATGGGAATCGCGCACTATCGCCTCGGACAGTCCGCCCTGGCCGCCGAGAAAATGCTGGAAATCGCCAGGAAATACCCCAACTATGGGCAGGCGTCCGAGGCGGCGGTCGTGGCAGTGCAGCTCGCTGCACAACAATGCGCCGACTTGTCCAACTGCACGCCCCGCTCTCCCAACCACCAACTCTACCGCGCGGCGCTGGAAGCCCTGCTAAGCGGTTTCCCCAAGATAGAGGCCGCCAGATACTGGCGGTTTTACTACGCTCAACTCCTGGAAGACGCGGAAGATTACACCGGGGCCGCCGTTGAGTACGCCCGCGTCGATCGTGAACACGAACACTACCTGGAGTCCGCCTTTCGACGCGTTCGCGCCACCTCGCGGGCCTCGGCACAACTCAGCTCCCGCGATTCGGTTCCAACCGCCGATTTGCTGGCATCGATTGATGCCGTCAACGCCGCCTATCGCGATTTCATCTCTCGCGCGGCCGCCGAATCGCCCGGAATTGATGGTGAACGCGCACAGCGATCGCAGGAAATGCTGGGAGAAGCGAGGCTGTTGCTGGCGGAATCCTTCCTGTTGCACGGCGTGAATCGGCCGCAGCAGGCGATCGACTTGCTTGTCGATTTCGAACGAACATTGGGACCGCAAAGCCCGTTGCTGGGTCGCATGTGGAATGTCCGGCTCCGTGCGCTGGAGGCCCTTGGCCGTCTGGACGAGGCATCCCGCGCAGTTCCGGAATTTGTTGCCGCAGATCCGCGCAACGCCGGCCCGACTCTGCAATCACTGTACCTTTCGATGATGGCAGACTGGAGACGACAGGCAAGTTCCCGGCTGGATTCGCAGAGCGGGACGACAGGGCCGGCCAACTCGGACATGATGCTTTTGATTGCGGGTCAAATCCTGAAATGGTCACAACGCGACGATGTCAAAGCCACCCCCGCGCAGCGCCGCGAAGCCGCCATTCAATATGCCGATGCCCATCTCATGGTTGGAAAAGCAGCCCAGGCCCGCGATCTCTATCAACCGCTGCAGCCAGACGCACAAACAGAGCCCTCAAAATATGACTCTCTGGACCTTCGCGCCGCGATCGGCCACGCCGAAGCCTTGTTGCAAAGCGGAGACCCCGCCAAAGCGCTTCCGGAATTCAATCGCCTCGCCACCACGCTCCCTCCCGAACACCCAATCCGCTGGCAGGCACTGCTCGGCGATCTCGAAGCACGCACCGAACTCGTCCATCCGCCCGATGGAATCCTTCGCGTGATTGCCCAACAGCGCCGATTGTTCCCCACTCTCGGAGGTCCCGAAAACGCTGCCCGCTTTGATCGCCTCGAACGCGAAAACACCCGCCGACGCGACCAGAAACCATAGCCGGGAAAGTACTACAGAAATGTACTTCAGATGTGTACTTGTCATCCTGAGCGCAGCGAAGGATCTCGTCCACGAAACCAGGTCAGATTCTTCACTTCGCTCAGAATGACTGCGTGGTCACCGTTACGCGATTTCCGAGATCGCTCTAATTGTTTTGGAGACTGGTGGTCTGGGACAGGCCCGTAAACCGGCGATTGCCCAACGCCGCCCGCGGCAGGCCCTCCGGCCAGATGGAAAGCGAAACTCCGAAATCATCCTCCGCATTGTCGAGATTGAACGACAGTGCGCTAAACCATCGAGGATGTTTTCGAACCCACGCCACTGTAAAGTTCAACGTCTCGCCGCGATCCAGATCAAATGCCTCCCGAATCGCAATCGAGTGCTTTTCGGTCAGCTTGTAGTTCATGTCGAATCCCAGAAGATTCGATTCGGTCTCTTCGATAAACCGATATCCGACGAGATAGCTGAACCGCGGCGTACGCTCGACGGCCATTGAAACATTCAGAATGTCCACCTCGGTATCGTTCAGATCGTAGTTCATTTCGCTGAGAATGGATGTGCGATCGTTCACCCGCCACACGCCCGCCGCATTGACATAATTTCGCGTAATGCTGTTTTCCGGCCGACTGTACGACGCAAAGCCGTTGGTCGTATAGTCACCCCCGGCGTTGTCGAACAGGCCGGTCTCCAGATCGAGAGTGAATACGTCAACATTGCGGCGATTCGCCCCTTCGCCGCGTTTGGTTTGCCATCGCTGCCGTACGCCCAACGTCACTCCGCTGGCATCGTGAATCCCTTCGACAGTCTGATCGAACGGATAAAGATCGTTCGGATCGAGATTGGCCCCCGAAGCCCACGCCACAATGTCCGGCTTGATAATGTGCCGAATGCCGTCGGTATCGAAAATCTCCGAGCGACTTTCGGGATAAATCCTGGACAGGTACGTGCTCCCGCGCACGCCAACCGCCCCATACGCCCGCCCAACCCCGCCGTCATCCGGCGAATCACTCCAGGTCGTCCCGCGCCCGGTCGCGAAGGGCACGAACCGCCACGAACCAATGTCGAACGGTGAATCGATTTCCTGCCTTGTGTCCGCCCGCGCCGTCGGACCGGAACTCTGGGCGCCGCCATCTTGCAAAAACTGCCAGAATGTCTGATCGGCCGCACGATAGCGCACCATTCCCAATCGGTTTTCCGTATACCAGGTCACCCGATCTCCCAGCGTTTCGCCGATCTTGAAATACGCAAGGTCCGGATACCTCTCGGTCTGCGTCAGGAAGTCCATGAGACGGGCCTGCAACAACGCCGTAAAAGCCCAGTTGTCCTGCTGTTTCTTCAGATAAAGCAGCGTCTCCTGTTCCTTCTCATTGTCGAATTCGTGCTCAAAATACTCTTGCAAAAAATTGCGATCCGATATGTAGGACAATTCCAGCGTCAGTTGCCAGTCATCTTCGAGATAGTGGCGGTGACGCAAAAGGAACCGGCCCCGCATGTCACTGGGCACCGGAACGCTGTGTTCGCTACCCAGCGAATCTTCGCCCGAATCCGAAATCAGGTAGCTGCGCATCAGGCCCATGTAGGTATCGCGTTCATATTTCGCGTCCACGCCGATCGCAGGTCCGCGTTCAGAGTAATAGTCCAGCGCCAGCGTTGAATCGAAACCCTTCGGCGTTTCGAGGCCCAGGAGATTGTACAGGTTCCATTTCGTTTCCATCTCAAAACCGAAATCGTCGCTATACCCCGTGCGAATGCTACGAATGGAAGTCTCGCTCGTATCAACATTGCCTTTGATGAAAGGCCACCACAACAATGGAGTACCGCTCAAATTCAACGACGCATCTTCGATGCGAAAGACGCCCGAAGCCATGCCCGTGGACTTTCCGCGCATATCCAGCGGCGTCGTGTTCGTCAGGTCGATCCGCCGCGCACCGACGTGGTAATGCGGCGTATGGAACTCACTGGTGGTAATCAACGAGTTCGACGCCGAAAACTGCGTCGTCGAAAGCTGGCGAATCTCGGCAGCCCGGATGTACAACGGGACGTTTCGATCCACGAGCAACGTGCGGACGACCGCGTCCAGAATCAACGCCCGATCTCTCATGAAATCGTAGTAAAGACGCGAACCCCGAACCATGTGGGGTCCTTGCGTGAATTGCACGTCGCCTTCGAGATAAACCCCCTCCACCTCCACATCCCCAAACCCCGACGAAAGCAACTGCCGATCCGCCGGGTTTCTGGTTCGTGATTTTGTCGGAGTCGGGGCGGCTCGGTCTTTCGGTGTGGTTCCCTCCACACCCAATCCGGCATTGCCCTCCGACTTGGGAATCTGCAATTCCTGACCGGGAGCCAGAAACACCACGGCGTTATCGGCCAGAGCCTCGAGATATTCCCCGCTTTTGGCCGTTCCGCGCGAAAGATACACCCCGCCGGTGACGGTGATCACTTTGCCGCCGTCCACGGTTTCATTCACCGAGAGTTGCCCATTGGTTTGAAACTGAATGATTGGTTTGGGTGTTTGTTTCCGCTGGCCTGATGGCCCAATTCCCGTGGGGTCAAAGGCTCCGAAAAACGCCGGACCCTCCGCCCCAAACCAGCCGCCCTGTGCGATTGCCTGGCGAATCCTTTCACCTTCCCGGTATGCTGGTGACTCATTCGCAGGGTGGTCGGTTACCTGGTCTACATGCGTATTCACCTGCCCGAATGTACTGACCGTGACGAACAATGCTGGGCTGAACGTCACCGTACCACCGAATTCCTGGACTTCGGCATCTTTGAAGAGAAACACCTGGAGATAACGGTAGGGTTGCCCTTCCGCTTCGACTTCGCTCAACCAGACGACCGCCTCTTTGCTCCGCAGTGTCTGGGTTTCGGGCCGGCCCATCTGAAGCTCAAAGTCATCCACGAAATGCAGCACGCTGATCCCGTCCTCTGCCTTGAACATGGAAACGGAACGGGCGTTCAGCTCAATATCAAACTGGGATATTCCGCTCGGCAATCGGGGAATGTCGACGGGATCGGCGATGGGAGGGGGCTCCTGACCGTGAGCCGAAGATAGGCCCACCCATAGAAAGCAGGCGGCCAATCGGACCGTGCATCTCAATGAAAATCCCTCCGAAACTGCACCGCCAAGGTAGATTGTTGCGACTCGATGCGCTCCGCGCCAGGAGCCACGAATCGCCAAGGTTGGGCGGAGTATAGGTTCAACATTGAGCGTGTCAACGAGCGGCTTATTATCGGGACATGATCATTAGCTTCTGCGTAACTTGTAGCGTGAGCGAGCCTTATGAAAAGCCATTACCTGCTTATGACGTTGGAGGAGGACACCTACGGGCGAAATCCAAAAACTACCCCAATTGGTTATTGCTATTTGTTATTGGGGCGTTACAATAAAAGTTCAAAAGGTGGGTGTTCACGAATTGAAAACTTGAGATTTTGGGCAGTTAACCCAAGCGTCCACCATTGACAACTTACTCGCCGTCCAATCCCCCATTGGGCGGTTCCCTAAGGCCCGGTTCACCCCACCGGGCCGCTTTTTTGTGCTCGTTATTACTTGTCTTCCAGAAGCTTCAGGTTCTGACGCACCGCCAGCGGTGAAAAACTGAATACCAGATTGCGATCCATCACCTTCAGCGCAGGTCCCTCAATCCCAACTTGCATGTACCAAATTCCATCATCGGTATGCCCCAGCCCCAGGGCGCTACCCTCCAAAGCCCTTTGCCAGAACGTAAGAATCGCATCTACGTCTTTTCGAACGAGGTTCGGCTCGGATTTCACGGGAATAACGATCGTCCAGGCGGGAGGAAGACGAAGTGCGTGTTCCGGAAAGTCATGCACAAGAATCGGCCCGCCCAAATGCGCAAACAAATCCCCGAATCGTAGCCCGGCGCTCTGCTCTACCTCCGCCCAATAGGCTCGACTCTGGGCAGCGTTCTTCCTGCTCCGCGCTGCCAGATAGGCATTACGAATTCGTTCAAACCAGGTTTTCGGTTCGACTCCCAGGTCCGCGTACGCATGCGCCGCTTCCGGCAAAGCATGTTTGGCCCCATCGGCAAGGTGCTCCGCACCGGCAATGACCGCAGTACTTCCTTTCGTGCCGTAGAGAAGCCACTGGCGGATTTCCAGGGATCGGCCCGAAAAGCCGGCCGCCCACACGCCCTGACCACAGTTCGGCATATCCAGCGCCGCCTGCACGTAGCCCAGCTTTCTCCCCAGCAGGATCGATCTTTTCCGCATGTCATCGAAGCGGAGCAGGACGGTAACCAGCGAATGTTTTGCCGCCAGCGATTCAACGCCTTCGCGAAAATTTGAATCCTTCCAGATGGACTCCGTTTTCATTTGAATCGTGGCGACGACCTGCCGTATGCTCTCCTCGCCAAGGGCGACGACGAAGTAGTCTCCTGCCGACGCCCAGCAGACAACCACCCAATCCGCAAGCCGCCGGTCTTTGAGTCGATGCGCCGTGAGGTCGCCGATCGGAATTGTATCCAACGTGCTCTCGGCTTGATTCGTGTAGACGCCAAGAAGGTGCTGGATCCGATGTTCAATGGCTTTGTTGTTTCCATCCGTGCGCATGACCAACGCAGCTCGCAGATTGGAAACTCGATGGCTCTCGTCTTCGTCGCGTTCGGCCTGAATGTCGAAGAGCATTACCGCGTGCGGGTGGGAGATGACGGCGGAAACACAGGCAATGGTGTCGAGCCATCCCCGGATGGCGATATCGAGCGAATTCAGGAAACCCAGCCCAAATGCCTGGTCGATCAGAACGGTGGCAATCTCAAACGAATTGGACTTCGGTTCGCCTTCCACTCCGGCCGGAACGTCCACCAGGTAGGCCGCCAGAACGTCTGCCGGAACGAGCTTCGCCAGACTTTCCACATCCGCTCGCGCCGGCCCGCTCAACAACAGAAGCGATAATGCAATGGCCGTCGGCCCTGCAAATCCTACTCCATTGGCTCGACTCTGATCTGGATTGCTGCCACAACACGGCATTTTCAAATCCCCGCTTTTCGTCAGGATTGTTTCTGCATACGCCGCACAAATCTTAACGCATCGGTCCGGTCAAATCTTGTCGTTCATGCAGCAGCCCGGCTTCGGTTACACTGCCGCCATGTCCATGCTCAAGCGCTTGCCCATGTCCTTGGCGCGAAAGGTAAGCCTGCTCTTCGGAGCAGCGGTGCTCATGGTCATCGCCACAACGCTTTTCGTCCCCTGGATGCATATGGACGCCCTGCACGAGCAATCTCTCCTTTGGCAGGCTCGAAGAGTGGCAACAGCCGCCTACCTTGCAACCGATTGGAGCACACCGGACTGGGCCGATGCCCAGATCCAGCTCGACCGCGCGTGGACTGCCATCGCGGAGGCCATCCATCTCGAATCTGAAGGAAGACCCAAGATCATTCGCTTTGGCGCCGAGGGTCCCGGCTTTCAAAAGGACGCCATGGACCACCTCGCGCGAAATACAAGCCAGCATTACTATTGGCGTCATCAGCATGAAGGCCGCACGTTCCGCTTCGCCATGGCCATTCGCGGGACGCCTCTGGACGATTATCCCCAGGTCCTGCGGGGAATGATTGATGTCACGCTTCCGGTTGCGGGCAATGCGTTGCTCTGGAACACGATCGTCACCGTGCTTGCCGGGGCCAGCGGCGCGCTCCTCGCTCTCCTGGTTTTCTACATGGTCACGCAGAGGCTCGTACTTTCCCCCGTCGCAGCCCTGAAATCCACGGCCGAGCGAGTCACCAGCGGCGACCTGACCATTCGCTCCAAGATTGAATCGGGCGACGAATTCGGCGACCTGGCGCACGCCTTCAACAAGATGCTTGTACACCTCAATGAGGCCCAGGAAAACCTTCAAACCATCAATCGTTCGCTGGACATACGTCTGGGGGAACTTGCCGAAACCAACGTCGCTCTTTACGAATCCAACCGCCTGAAAGGCGAATTTCTCGCCAATGTCACCCACGAATTACGCACTCCGCTGGTGTCCATTATCGGCTTTGCGGAATTGCTCGGAGACCTGGCCAGGAACCCAAATGCAGATCTGTCGCGGTTGGGACGGTATTCGCAAAACATCCTCTCCAGCGGACGCAGCCTCCTGGAAATCATTAACGACCTTCTGGACCTGGCCAAAATCGAAGCCGGAAAAATGGAGCTTCACATCACCGATTTTTCCGTGGCCGAGCTCTGCCAGGACTTGCTCGATTTCGTCCGACCACTCGCCGAGAAACGGGAACAAAAGCTCGTCCCCGATTTCGCGGCCGACCTCCCGCGAATGACCAGCGACTCCGGCAAGATTAAACAAATTCTTTACAACTTGCTCAGCAACGCGATCAAATTCACCCCGGTCGGCGGAACCATCTCGCTGGCGGCCAGACCCAATTCCGGCCGGACGGTGCGCCTCATTGTCGCCGACACCGGACCGGGGATTCCCGCTTCCAACCGTACGCACATTTTCGAGAAATTCTATCAACTCGATTCATCCGCCACCCGCGAACATGCAGGCACCGGGCTGGGGCTCGCCATTACCCGCGACCTGGTCGGCATCCTGGGCGGAACGATTGCACTGGAACCCGATCAAGGCACAGGCGCCACGTTTATCGTTGACCTCCCCCAATCGTGCGGCCGCGACACGGCGGCACGCCGCCTGGGTTAAATTCGGCCCGTGGAAAACGCTCGATTTTGCTCCTAAAATGGTAGGGAGGTTTTCGCGCACCGCCGGCTGAGGGTTGAATCACGGTGCGTTCAACGGCGGGAAGCTGGACATGTTTTTGGCAGCGCAGGCCAATTCGAATCAAAATGCCCTTTGGATTGGCATGTTCTACCTGGCCGGCATTGTACTGCTCGTTGGATTAGGCATCCTAGTCGTTGTTGCCGTTCGCAAATGGTCTCGGACCGGCGAGTTCGACGGAGTTGGCGAAGGGCTCACCTTGGGGCAGGCCCGCCAGATGAAAGCCGCCGGGCTCATTACCCAGCAGGAATTCGATGAGGTCCGGCGGGTGATCCTCGGTGCGAATCCGCCGCCCACAAGCAGCGGAAACACGGAATCTGCGGTATAATCTATTTCAGCGCGGCTGGCTTTGCTGACGATATGACCGCGAAGGAGTTCATCGCGGGCCTCAGTCGCGACGGGTTCAAAGGAGTCTGGAATGGCAAGTCCAAAAGGCACGGGCAGTGGGAGCGAAGGCGGCGGCGGCAATCGAATACGCCGCGCCAGCACGTGCAGCTTTTGCGGAAAGGGACAGCGCGATGCAGGCCCCATGGTCGAGGGCCCGCGCGACGTCTACATCTGCAAGTCCTGTGTCGAACTATGCCACAACATCATCAAGCAGGAAACCCGCAAGGCTTCCGCCGGGCGCGCTGTCATCCGCGAGATTCCCCGTCCGCGGGAAATTCACGAATTCATTGACGAATACTGCATCGGGCAGGAACGCGCCAAGCGCATCCTCTCCGTCGCCGTGCATAATCACTACAAACGACTGCAGCACGTTGATGCGGGCGGTTCAGAGGAAGTCGAAATCGACAAGTCCAATGTGCTGATGCTCGGTCCTACCGGATCGGGCAAAACGCTGCTGGCCAAAAGCCTCGCCCGTATGCTCAATGTCCCCTTCGCCATCGCTGATGCCACCACCCTTACCGAAGCCGGTTACGTCGGCGAAGACGTTGAAAACATTCTTCTGCGTTTGCTGCAAAGCGCCGATTTCGACCTCGAATCCGCGCAGCGCGGCATCGTCTACATCGACGAAATCGACAAGATCGGCAAAACGTCGCACAACGTCAGCATCACCCGCGACGTCTCCGGCGAGGGCGTCCAGCAGAGCCTCCTCAAAATGCTCGAAGGAACGATGTCCAATGTCCCGCCGCAGGGAGGCCGCAAACACCCTGAGCAGCAATATATCCAGATGGACACCACGCACATTTTGTTCGTCTGTGCCGGTACGTTCGTCGGACTCACCGACATCATCCGCCGCCGCCTCGGGCACAGCGTGATCGGATTCTCCAGCGAAAATGAAACCCGAGACATAGCCAAGGAAGAAGGGGAAGTTCTCGCCCAGGTCATTCCCGAGGACCTCATTGAGTTCGGCATGATCCCCGAACTGGTTGGACGACTCCCCGTCGTGGCCACGCTTGAACCTCTCGACACGGATGCGCTCGTTCGCATCCTGACCGAGCCCAAGAACGCCCTGATCAAGCAATATCGCAAGCTCTTCGAATACGAACACTGCCAGCTCGAGTTCGAACCCGACGCACTGAAGGCGATAGCCGAGAAAGCGCTGGAGCGAGAGACCGGCGCCCGCGCGTTGCGCGCCGTCATGGAAGAATTGATGCTCGGACCCATGTACGATCTGCCCGATAATAGCCATTCCGGCAAGAAAATTGTCACCAAGGCCGTCGTCGAGGGTCGGGATTCTCTGATGCCTTCGCGTCTTCGCCGCCGCCGCGAATCGGCCTGATTTTATCACTCCGCACGGCCTGCCGATATCATATCTTGGAATGGGAGTGTTCCCGGGAGTGACCTACGCGCATGGTGTCGATTACCGTTCTTTGTCCAAAGCTCAGTTGTCGGGCGATTCTTCGCGTCCCGGAAAATACGCGCGGACAGCGCGTCCGATGCGGCAATTGCGGTAGTGCCTTCGTCGTCCCGCTGAAAAAAAACAACCCCAAAGAACCCGCCGTAGCTGCGGCCAAGCCTCAATCCTAGCCGCAAAATCACGCTGAATGCGCGGCAGCGAAATTGGATTGCTTATCCTGCCAACCCACCCAGCGCCGACAGGCAGAACATGCCACTCAACATCCCCGCAATCACAACCGCGGCCACGGCCATTCCCCGTCGAGCCTGTCGAAACAGACCAATAATGCCAAACACCAGCGCACCAAGCCAGGTGATGATCGAAGCAAACCCCAGCACGCTCAACGTAACCATCCATCCGGGCCACGCCCCGCCCTGCGACTCACAATACTTCAGAACAGCCGTCATCGTGGGAGTACCCTTGCTTTGGGCCTCTTCAATGAACTTTTGATACTCCAGCATGTCCAGTTGATGGTTCGACATCGTCTGCATCGACAAGAGCAGGAAACCAATCGTAAGCAGCGCCAGGCTGAACCCGACAATTGCCGATCGGTTGGTGGATGCGTGGGGGGGATTCGGCGGAACGGCCGCCGAGACCGCTACGGAATCGATATGCGTCAGTGCGTCGCGGCGCCCCGCGATCGAAGTCGCCACCGGAATCTGATCGTGGGCAGCCAAGGTGGACTCGGCTGGAGCTGTTACGGTGCGCTGGCAATAGGGGCATCGTACGACCTGCTTCGCCCATTCCTCATCGACCTCGATGGGCTCGCTGCACGCCGCACATTGAAAACGAATAGCCATGCGCTGATCCTAGCTGTAACGCCAACTCCGTCAACGAAAGGTACTAGGATCATTGGGTACTGGTATCGTTTGGAGTTGGGTGCCACTGGCAGCTGGCTGCCAGTGCAGTCATCACGGGCGGACAAGCCGCCCCCAAACATTCTCATTCTAACTTCCTGCTTTTTCTGCGCATCCAGAACCATTTCAACTCTTGCGACAAGCAATTCGCAATACTGCAACGCGTATCACGCTCAACGGCAACATTGATTGCGCTGGTTGTACCGCAACAAGTGCGCACCAGTGCGCCAATTTCGCAGCGCCCGCTCATGCAGACTCGCTCGAACCGCGGCCGATACTCACAAGTTGACTCAGAGTGCACGAATTGATTAGGGGCAAAGCAATGATCACCAAGAGCGACACCATCACGGAAATCATGCGGCTCAATCCGTCGGTCGGAGCCACGTTTCTCTCCGAGTTCACCAACGACCAACTGGTCCGCTATCTGCACCGTCTTCGAGACCTGCGAAAGCCCACGCAGCGTCGTGTTCAGTCGTTGCCTTCGCAGGCTTCTCAATTCCTGCGATCGGATGCGGTCCAGTCGGCCTAGCCCTTGCACTTAAACGCTTGATCCTGTGAACCCCGGATGTCGCGGGCGCGGGTGACTGACTCAAGATGGCATGCCCGACAGACGGACTCTTGCTTTCATGTCGCTGCGCATTGAACATGGTTTCAGACCAGTTTGGATGCTTGATGCGCCCTGCACTTGTCGCATCGTTTGTTGCATTGCATGACAAATGTCTGAAGGCAATCAGTGACCAAGGCATCACCGCTCATTCTCTACGTCATCACGGATCTTGAACTCGGCGGCGTCCCTCTCCACCTGTCGCGCCTCGCGCCGGCCCTGCGCGATCGCGGTTTCCGTGTCGTCGTAGCCTCGCTTGCTCCCATCGGTCCTGTAGGACGAGTGCTGAACGAGCACGCCATCGAAGTCCGTTCCTGCAACGGCTGTTGCGGCCTGGATTTTCGCATAATTTCAAAACTTTCTGAAATTATTGAAGAACTTAGGCCTTCGCTGATCCATTCTTTGCTCTTCCACGCCAATCAGGCCGCGCGAATCGCCGCAATGCTCAATGGTTTCCCGGCTGATCGAATCATCTGCGAAATCCAGACCGTCGAAGTTGAACGCCGCTGGCACCTGTGGGTGGATCGCTTCGCGCACCGACTTTCAAGACTCACCATCGGGAACTCACCCTCGGTGATTGAACATCTCCACCTTGCAGCCGGAATTCCCTATGATCGCCTGCGTCTCGTGCGCGGAGGCATTGATTTCGATCGCATCAATGGCGCACAGCCCGCAGGCCGAACTGCCCTTGGATTGAAGGATAGTGACCGCATCTTGATTTGGGTCGGCCGCCTCGACCCCGTAAAGGGGTTGGATCATTTGCTCCACGCATTGCCGGAAATTCTTCAGCAATTCGAATTGAAACTGATGCTGGTCGGCGACGGCCCGGAGCGACGCCGACTCGAATCGCTGACCGCTGATCTTCGACTTCAGGATACCGTGCATTTTCTCGGCCCTCGAAACGATGTGCCCTCGCTCCTCAAAACTGCTGACATATTCGCGTTTCCCTCACGAACCGAGGGCCTGCCCAACGCACTGCTGGAGGCCATGGCAGCCGGCAGGCCGATCGTCACTACCGACGTGGCCGGTTGTCGCGACCTCATTGCTAATGAGCAAACCGGCCTGGTAGTGCCATTCGGTGACACTCACGCGCTCGCCAACGCCGTCATCCGTTTGTTGGAAAATCCGAATCTGGCTCTGCGGTTAGGAAAAAATGCCCAGCTCGCCGCTGCGGGCCGGTGGAACATCCAATCGACCTGGCGGAGTTATGAAGAAATCTACCGCCAATCGCTCATGGACGCGCAGAATTTGCCCAACCCCGTCATCCGTATCGCATGAGCGCAAAGAATCTTTTGCTGCAACCTAATGTTTTTACGAATCTTATAAAAATTGATGTGTTGCTATAAAGATTTTGCTTGCATGAAGTGGGTGAGAGTGGTACGTTGTCCCCATAAATCCCACGAAGTGGCCAATGCCAAACGAGCGAAATTCAGGATGCAATGCGTTACTTCACAGGTCAGTTTGAGCGAACCATTGACGAGAAGAATCGCATCCAGCTTCCCTCGCAACTTCGTAGTTCTATCGACGAAGAACGCGACGGAAAGCTACTGTATATCACGCTTGGCCAGCACGGTG
Organism: uncultured Phycisphaera sp.; assembly: GCA_964501365.1. Classification (GTDB taxonomy): domain Bacteria; phylum Planctomycetota; class Phycisphaerae; order UBA1845; family UBA1845; genus CAZAMB01. The sequence goes on from CAZCST010000039.1 coordinate 118,277, forward strand.
GGACGCTATCGATTTTTACAGAGAAGGGGTTTGAAGCCCTAGCCGGCAGGACGGAAACGGAATTCCAATCGGGTCCTGAAGCCCTGAGGTTTGAGCTGCAGTTTTTCGGGCTGGCCTCGTCGATCGAGATGGACAAGCAAGGACGCTTTGTCCTACCCGATCGCCTCGTAAAAAAAGCCAGGCTCGGCTCGGACGTTGTTCTCGTGGGCCAAGGTTCGCGGATCGACGTTTGGGACCCGGCAGCCCTTGATCGCTCCATGGGGATCGACTGGGCGGGTGATGAATGGCCCAACTGGCAGTCGTATTTGCGCAATCGGCCAAGTACGAAGGAGTGAATTCGACCAGGTGAAATGGCCCATTGTGTGGCGACAATCGGCGATTTCCAGTTTTGACGGCAGCGAGTGGAAGTCGTTGCGTCGATTTAGGTTGTATCGGGAAGTCTTAGATCTACATACTCTGGCCGGTTCGCCGGCCTGCACGGGCAGGATGTCTGTGCAATTTGTATCAGTAACCGCATGGCGGCGGTAGAAGCGAAGGGATTCGCCTCGTCGTCTGCGAGCGGGCTGTCCGCATCGTCGAAAGGCGTGTGTATGAAGGGTTCGGATCGGCTGGTGCGCCGGATTCAACAAGGGTGGCGGGCAAACGGCTCGGTTCGCCGCCCAAGCCTGACTCCGCGTCAAGTCGCGGAGCTACAGGCTCGAATCGACCGCCTTCAAACCATGGGGGATTGCTTCACCCATGTTACGCTTTCCGAGGATGTCATGCAAGATTGCATGATCAGCGGGCAGACCCGTATCAAGGGTGTTTTCGTCGCCACGGAAGCGTGACGAGACACCCTTTTTCATGGATCGCCAAAATTGGCTCGGGATCGACAACCGAGTCCCAAAACTCCAATACCAATTAGTCACTGTCCGGCGGTTGTGGGCAGCGGTGCGCGGGGGCCTATCCCCGACGCTGCGCAGGGCCGTTCTAGGGCAATGGCATCGAGGAATTGACCCCACGGTCTATCCCTTGCCCAACACGTCACTTATCGTGTAATTTACCCCCGGCGGGCTTGAGGTAGTTGGCTTGGGAATACATTCGACAGCAATCATTTGTGACGGCGCCCAGATCGGGCGCGACGTGGACATCGGCCCCTACGCCGTCATCGGCCCGCATGTCCGCATTGGCGACGGTTGCCGCATCCACCATCAGGTCACGATCGAAGGCCATACCACCCTCGGCGAAGGCTGCGAGGTGTTCCCCCAGGCAATCCTTGGCACCCGGCCACAGGACCTCAAGTACGCCGGCGAAAAAACCACCCTCGAAATCGGAAAAAACAACATTTTCCGTGAGATGGTCACCGTACACCCCGGAACCGGCAACGGCGGCGGGGTTACGCGAATCGGCGACCGCAACCTGTTCCTCATCGGCGTACACATCGCCCATGATTGCATCGTCGGAAGCCACTGTGTTTTCGCAAATTACGTGCAACTGGCCGGCCACGTTCACGTCGAGAACAACGTCAACATGGGCGGACACAGCGCGGTCCACCATTTCGTCACGATCGGCAAGCACGCCTTCATCGGGGGCATGACGCGGGTGGCCGCCGATGTGCCCCCATTCGTCGTCATGGTCGCCGCCCGCGGAACCCGGTCCGAAGTGCGCATGATCAACGGCGTTGGGCTAAAGCGGTGCGGCTACTCCGAGCAGGATATTGCCGCCCTCAAAGAATGTTTTATGAAGTTGTTTTCCCGTCGGGCGCGGCAAAGCGGCACGGCCATCGGCGACCGAGTCCAACTCCTCCTCGCGGGGTCAGACCTGAATCCGCACGTGAAGTACCTTTGCGAATGTTTGATGCGTTCCTTTTCTGAGGGCCGCCACGGGCGCTATCTCGAATCGATGCGGCCCGATCCCGTCCACCGCAATACGTGGAAACCTCAAAGCAGCTACACCATTACCATCCAGGTAGAAGGAAAGGGCCGGGTTCAGAAGTTGATCGCCCCTGCACCCGACAAAGCCTGCGAGGTGCTCGAACTCACCGCTCACGCTGAACCTGGATGGATGTTTTCCGCGTGGAACGGCAACCTCTCCAGCAACCGAAATCCGGAATCCGTGCTTCTCGATCGCAACATGACTGTCGCCGCTACCTTCGTGCAGAATTCGTAACCCTCATTCCAAATCGTTATCGGTCTCTGCCGAGTTTGCGGCTTTTCGCCTATTCAATCAGTACTTCAGCCTGCGTATTGTTATAATGAATGCCACGGACTTGGGCGCCGATCAGGGGTTTTCGGCGGCACGGCAGAGGCTCGCAGTCCAACCTTACAGCGATTGGGGATCGGGGGATCGATTGATTCTGCGATGGGGCAACCAACTGAGCGCCATTTGGCTCATTTCCATCCTGCAACTTGTTGCATCGGAGTCCGCAGTCTTTGCCCAATCGATTGCGGAACCACTACCGCCACTTTGCATTCACGCGGAGTCCGATGCACAGGCCAACATCGCATCCGCGGCCCCCAGCGGGCTCGTGTCGTGGTCCATTATTCCCAACGCCGCTATCGAACTTGTGTACGATTCGATCTACGACGTGCATACGTCCTTTGATCCGACCCAGCCCATTCGGAGCCAGCCGGGCGGGTTCCATACCAGTCAGATTTTGAGCGACCTCGAATGTCTCGTCGATCCGTCCATCTACAATTTCGTTTTGATTTATTCCGTACAGGAAGTGCCCGGATGGATTCATGCGGGGCCCCGCGGAATCCAAACGCCCGCCCAAAACATCGGCTTTCCCAATGCTGCGTATGGTATTCCTAGCGTGTTCGCAGGCTGGCCCAAGCTCTATCTTGCCCCCCACATGAACTCGGTCGAATTCGTCATGCAGGATGATCCACCGGACTTTGGCGGTGTATCGGCGATGCATGAGATGGGTCATGCATGGAATGTCTATTGGGCGATGCAGTCTCCTGGCCCCAGAGAGTGGAAGGAAAATGACCCCGTCGCTTGGCTGGCGTCGTGCTGCAGTCACTGGTCCTGGAACTGGGTGGACCCACTGATGCCGGGCATGATGTACAGCGCCCCAACGAAGGCGAAGTTTAATGAATTCGATCTCTATGCGATGGGCCTGATGCCCTATGAAGAAGCGACGACGGCGTTGTACAAGGTGTACGAGGTTACCGAAGATAGCTCCCCCGGCCCGACCCACATCATCAGCCTGGACGATCTGATTTTTAGTTTGTCCGTTGAAGGCGATGACTTTTTCGAGGGTAACGGTCGGCGGTTTCCGGCAACCGATCCCGATGTTGCTGAATTGACGGCGCTCCTGGTGGTCGTCCGGGGTACGGACGAAATCCTGACGTCGGCGCAAGCGGCCGCAATCCGTGATCTTGCCATCTCTTTGCCTCAATCCTGGTTGGACGCGACCGATGGCCGGTCATCGTTGACCATCGCAATCCAAGAATCGCGCCAGGTTGATGCGGATTCGGACAACGTGTTGGACTGCTTCGACAATTGCCCGCATGACGCAAACCCAACCCAGGAAGACGGTGACAATGACTCTGTGGGAGATACCTGCGATCCGTGTCCGCATGTTTCACTCCCTTCGCTTTGGGATCTTGACCATCGGGAGGGCTTCAATCTGCACGATTTCTGGGTGTTTCAGAGCTGTTTCAGCGGAGACCAGCCCGTGACGGCCGGCTGCACCATGGCTGATTTCAGCGGCGGCGGACAGATTGACCTGAGCGATTACGTGCCCGTGGGCGAACTGATGACCGGCAACTGCCCGTAAGACGATTTCCAAATAATTCGCGTTGCACTGGCTCGATACCGTTGCCATCGCATATCTTATGCCTCGTATGGCCGAAAACATCTTACAAGCGGCGGTTATTGGTGCGGGTCGGATGGGGAAACACCACGCGCGGATTTATTCCGCACACCCCCAGTGCAAACTTGCGGCCGTGGTGGACAAAGACCTGGCACGTGCGCGGGCCATCACGTCTGAGTTTGGCGGCGAGGCACTCGCGGACATTTCCCAACTTGAGAAGAGCGTCCAGGCCGCCACGGTGGCCGTCCCAACTGTATTTCACGCCGATGTAGCAATCCCCTTGATGGAGCGCGGGATTGCGGTGCTGGTCGAGAAGCCCCTCGCCAATGACGCCGCCACCGCACGCCGAATCGTGGACGCTTCGCGCAAGTCGGGCCTGGTGCTGCAAGTCGGGCACTCCGAGCGATACAACCCCGTCGTGCGTGCGATGCTTCGCATGGAAGTCGTGCCGCGATTCATCGAAGCCCACCGCGTAAGCCCGTTTACATTCCGCAGCGCCGATATCGGCGTCGTATTCGACATGATGATCCACGACATCGACATCGTGCTGCACCTGGTCCGCGATCGCGTCGTCGATGTGCAGGCCGTCGGCGTAAACGTGCTGGGCCCGCACGAGGATGTGGCCAACGCCCGCATCCGCTTCGCCAACGGAACCGTAGCCAACCTGACTGCCTCGCGGCTGGCCTTAAAAACAGATCGGCGAATCCGCGTCTTCTGCCCCACCGCGTATGTCACCATGGACTATCAGAACAAGTCGGGGCTGGCCCTCAAGCTGGATGAAAATCTCGACCTCATTCGCATGGCCCGCGAGCGCAACTTCGAAGACCTGTCACAAATGGCCGGACTGGATTTCGGCTCGATGGTGAAAATCGACCCGCTGGTGGTGGACGACGTGGAGCCGCTCAAGGCCGAAATCGAAACGTTCATGAAATCCGTCCGCACCGGCGAAAACACTGGCGTCAGCGCGGAGGAAGGTTTGGCCGCCGTGGAACTCGCTGAGCAAATCACAACCTCCATCCGAGAGCAGGGCTGGGGGCGACAGCTCGTTACCAGTTGACTCATCCAACAAGCGCCTTGGTTTCGGCGGGTGGGACCGGGGCGTAGTGCGACGGGGCCATGCTGGCGGTGGCGCGGCCCTGAGAGAGGCTGCGGAGCTTGGTGACGTAGCCGAACATCTGCGAAAGCGGCACGTCAGCGTCGATGATACGGTTCACGCCGCGCATGCTCGTATCGCGAACCACAGCCTTGCGGGCATTAAGATCGCCCATGATCGCCCCGAAATAATCGTCCGGGCTCACGACTTCGACAGCCATGATCGGTTGCAAAAGCAGCGGCCCCCCCGCTTTCATCGCCTCGTAATATGCAAGCCGGGCCGCATTCTCGAAGGCGACTTCCGAGCTTTCCGTTTCGTGCTGCCGAGCGCCGATGATGGTGGCCTTCCAATCGATGACCGGATAGCCGCCGAGAATTCCGCTCTGTGCGGCTTCGGTGATTCCGAGTTCCGCGGCCTTCGCAAATTCCTTTTGCAAAGTCTCCGCAGGCACCGAGTTCACCACTTGAAAATGCGGCGTGCCGGAGACTTGTTTTCGCGGCTCGAGCCGCACGGTCACCGTCGCGCTATGGTTCTTTCCGCCGATCTGGCGATTGAATTCGCCCACGCCTTCGCCGCGACCACTGACCGTTTCCCGATACGACACGCGCGGCTTGCCGACGGAGACGTCCACATTCATGTCGCCTCGCAGGCGGTTGACCATGATTTCGAGATGCAATTCACCCATTCCCGACATGAGCGTCTGGCCCGTCTCTTCATTGGCGGTCACCTTCAGGGTCGGATCCTGACGGCGAAGGGCTTCCAACGCCTCCATGAGTTTGTCGCGGTCGCGCGAGGATTTTGGTTCGATGGAAACGCTGATGACGGTTTCAGGGAATTCGATGGATTCGAGACGTACAGGCTTTTGCGGATCGCACAGCGTGTGTCCGGTCAACGAATTGCGCGGGCCCACGACCGCGACGATGTCCCCCGCCACGGCAAAGTCGAGTTGATCGCGGCGCTTGGCGAACATTCGGTAAATGCGGCTGAGATTTTCCTTTTCGCCGGTGGCCGTGTTGAGCAGGCGCGAGTTGGGCTTGAGCGTGCCGGAGTAGACGCGAAGGAAATAGAGGTCCATCGGCTTCTCCGCGATGACCTTGAACACCAGCGTGACCAGATCGCCCTTGGGATCGGACGAAAATTTGTGCTCGACGCCCTCGCGTTTCGCGTCCTTGGCGATGACGGGCGGCACTTCCAACGGGCTGGGGAGAAAATCGCAGACCGCATCCAACATGCGCTGCACGCCGATGTATTTCAGCGAGCTGCCGCACAGCACCGGAGCATACGATCGCTTGATCGTCGCAATGCGGATGGCCTTGAGAAGCTCGGCCTTCTCAATGGGCTGATCGGCGAGGTACTTCTCCATCAAGGCGTCGGAAAACTCCGAGACCATTTCAATGAGGTCGTGCCGCATCTGCCGCGCCTGCGCGAGATAGGCCTCGGGGATTTCCCGCTCCTCCTGCGAAGTCCCCATGGCCTGGGTGTTGAAGTAGACCGCTTTCATGTCGATCACGTCCACGATGCCTTCAAGCGAGTCGCTGGCCCCCATGGGGAACTGAATGGGCAGCGGCGGTATGCTCAGCCGCTCGCGGATCGAGGTCACACTGTGCTCGAAATCCGCCCCGATGCGGTCCATCTTGTTCAGGAAGCAGATTCGAGGGATTTTGTACTTGTCGGCCTGCCGCCAGACGGTCTCCGATTGGGCCTCGACCCCCTCGCGGGCGTCGAACACGATGACCAGCCCGTCGAGGACACGCATCGACCGCTCGACCTCGGCGGTGAAGTCCACATGCCCCGGCGTGTCGATCAGGTTGATGGTATGGCCCTTCCAGGGGCAGGTCACAGCCGCCGAGTAGATGGTGATGCCGCGTTTCTGCTCCTCCTCGTCGAAGTCGGTGGTCGTGGTGCCTTCGTCCACCTCGCCCATGCGGTGGGTCTTGCCGGTGTAGTAGAGCACCCGCTCCGTAGTGGTGGTCTTGCCCGCGTCGATGTGGGCCGCGATGCCGATATTGCGTACGTGGGTCAGGTCGGTGCTCATGGGCGGGGATTATAGGGGCGCGGCGGCGAAAAGCAGAAAGTAGAAAGCGGAAGGCAGAAAACTGAAGACAGGCAACGGGCCAACCTGGCAACGAGGCAGTAAGGCACCGACAACGAGGCGAGGCGAAGCCTGCGTCCCCTTGCCGCGGGAAGCTGCCACGAAGGCTGGACGAAGGGTTGGAGGAAGGGTCGATATCCTCGTTTGGAGCGTGGGAACGGGGTTTCGTGCGACAGGATGGGTTCGTTCCGTCATTTTTCATTTCGCGGCGGCGAGGGGGTCTGCGATGAGGAATAGCAACACCGTACTTGCTCGATCATTTCCCATTGGCGCGCACCCCCACCATGCACCGGCCGGTCCGGTGTTCTTACCGTCTATAACATGCGCGGCGCGCGCAGTTTTTGGGTGAAAGACGATCAGGCGGAAGGCGCACCAAGATGCATCCTCTAGAACTGTCGTGTACTTTCACAAGTCAGGGGCAATACAGGCTGCAGGGCCCCGCGCCGTTCGCGGCCGGCCCAGTGCAATCTGAGTCGGTGGTGCAGGCGCCGCTGAAGCTGGTATTGCAACTGCCTGTGAAGGCGCCTGTACAGCAGGGCTGGGGATTGGCCGGGCCTGTACACTGCGAGTTGGCAAAGGGTGGTCCCGCGCACTTACCCATCATGGATGGATATGCTTTCCCCTTGAACGCATCAATACATGCCGCGATATGCGAAAAACCAAAATTATTCGTAAGTGTTGCTGTTGAAATCTCACCAAAAGCGTTATCACCCGCAAGAAGTGCCCGCGCTTTCGTAATGCACGACAAATGACATTTAAACTTGCCAATTAACGCCGAAACGTCTTCTAAGTTCGGCTGAGTCGTTAGAGACGGGGGGTTATAAGGATCTTCTACGTCACCCCATCGAGCGGTGTGGATCTCCAAGCGTGGAGAAATCACCGTACAACTCTCTTCTGATCCCCGGCAAACTACCGATAGCTGCTCCACTTCATACACCGAACTGGGCACAATGTGGGCCCCGGTGACGTGCAGCAAACCGACGGTGGTCCAATCCCGATAATGTGGCATACACTGCGTCTGCGCGGCCCAAAAGGATGGCCCCAATGAAATCCTCTCATAATAACTTGCAGGCGGGCCAATCCATACCGATTGGCCTTCGAAAATTGTGATAGGAATCGTCGATCCGCCGCCATACGGTGGATTGACGTGGTGAAGCGAGTTCATCCAGATTCGAATAGCCGTCGCTCCTTGTGGCTGATCAGAGTTGAGGAAAGAGATGAACCGGGACTTCTCATAGCCTGTCGGATCGGGTAACAAGGCTGGAGGATTGACCTGTGGACATTCGTCGGGATACCCGTTTCCATCAGCGTCCAGCGAAAAACCACTTGCAATGTCGCAGGAATCCAGCACTTGATTTGTGTTGCAATCGAATCCCTGTACTTCGCACACATCGATAATGCCGCTGAAATCGCAGTCCTGGCTTAAGCCTGAAGCGAGATCGCAATCATCCGGAATGTCGTTGGAGTTGCAGTCGGCTTCACATTCATCGGGAATATTGTTGAAATTGCAGTCCGGGGCACCATTGGCCAAATCAATGCTGTCCTCAATATTATTGCCGTTGCAATCGCGAAAAACGACAATCGATTCGACTTGGAAAGTGCTGTTCAAGTTTTCATCGGAAGTCATGTCGCCAAATGCAATGACGCCATTGGGTATCAACGAAGTGGTGGAGCTCGTAATGAGTTGCAGTACGCCATCCCTGTATACACGGACACTTCGGAGCACGCCTCCTGGGGAGGAATATTCGAAGCGATACGTGTGAAAGTTATCCATCGTGTTGACCGAATCGGGATACAGGTCGAGTCCAAACCCAATTTGCCCTGGGTCGAAATAAACCATGTCTAACTTGTTCGCCTCGCTCCCACTTGGAAATGCGGGGTCGAAACTTCCGTAAAAAGCCAGTCCTGCCTCGTGCGGATTGTGAGTCGCCGACATCGCATCGAGTTTGAGACGAATCTCCACCCAGTATTTCTTTCCGCCAACTCCTACGTCCTTGTAGTAAATCAGCCGTGCTGCCCCGCCCTCAGGCGTACCGATGGTATTTACCGTGATAGTTGAGCCGTTTGTGGAAACGTCAGGTTGACTCTGGTTCGTACTGACCAACCAGCCTTGATCTTGAGGTAGAGCGCTGCCAACCAAAACTGTCTCCACTCCCAAAGCTTCACCAGACAGACCGAGGATCAGACAAGCACCCCAAACGATCAACCTACGTGTTCGCGTTTTGGGCATGGCAATTCTCCGGAAGCGGGGTGCTGCAAATTTGGCGACGCAAGTCACACCACATTCTACTGCCCGCATCCCGCCCGGCACAACCAAAGAACCAGGAAAAAGCATAGGTTTTCGCGCTTGGCGCGTCATGTCAACACTGAAAACAGGCCAACCGGGGGTCTATCGTTGCTGCCCATCATCCGCCCGCCGGCGTTTCACCGATATCTACTTGCTGTCAGGCGAGGTCGAACATGCTGCCACGAACCATCTACATTCCGTGCATTGCACTCGTAGGATTGTCGTCGCTGATTCCCAAGACGCAGGCCGCGCCACCCACGCAGGCCTTCCGCACAAATCTCGCCTGGCAGATTGCTCTCGAACGCGTTGGTTTTTCGCCCGGAATCATCGACGGCTCGATCGGCCAAAAGACCCAGACGGCCACGCGCGAATTTCAGCGCGTGCGCGGGCTGCCCATGACGGGCAAATTGGATGACGCCACGCGAAAGGCTCTGGGAGTGGACGCTGACCATGCCGTGGCGGCGTACACCGTAACGGCCGCCGACCTGGCCGATGTCGGCCCGGTCCCCACAGACTGGAATGAGAAAAGCAAGCTGCCGCGGCTCAAGTACGAATCACTGGAAGCGGCGCTGGCGGAGAAGTTTCATTGCTCGCGCGGCCTGCTCGCGCGACTGAACCCCGCCCGCAAACTTGCAGAACTTCGGCCCGGCGACGTGATTCAAGCACCCAACGTCGAAGCATCCGGCAGCAGCGCGCACGGCGAACACCTGGAGATCAACCTCGTAGAAAAGATTGTCCGGGTGCTCGACCGGGAAAAGCGCCTGGTGGCGCTGTTCCATTGCTCGATCGCAAAATCAAAGGACAAGCTGCCCAGCGGGGAATCGAAGGTCATGGTGGTCTCCAAGAACCCGGATTACACATTTGATCCGAAAATGTGGCCTGAAGTGAAGAACGTGGACCGCAAGTTGACCATACCTCCGGGACCCCGTAACCCCGTGGGGCTGTGCTGGATCGGGCTGGGAGTGCCCGGCGTCGGTATCCACGGCAGCCCGGCGCCGGAAATGATTGGCAAGACCGGCTCGCACGGATGCTTTCGTCTGACGAACTGGGATGCCCTGCGACTGTCGTCCATGGTTCGCGTCGGCACGCGCGTTCGTTTCGTTGGCTAAGCGCAATCGAGCCCGCTGGTTTGGGAGTCGATTTTCGGCTGCCCGGCAGGTTTTAAAGTATCACGTTGAACGGTTTGCCTAGGCTTGGCGTAGAGTCGATAATGAATAGTGAGTTCGCACTATTTTCCGGGAGAACCGGATCACAACCACGATCGTCGAGGGTGGCCACAGCGGCCTGAGGGATACGACCCAAACGAGGGGGCAACACATGTGTGGAATTATCGCATACGTCGGCCAGAAGGCCGCCCTTCCCATCCTGCTCGAAGGGCTTCGACGCCTTGAGTACCGAGGGTACGACTCGGCGGGTGTTGCGCTGGTTAACGGGCGTGGAATCGACATTACCAAGTCGGCGGGCCGGCTTTCCTGCCTAGAGCAGCTCGTCGATCCCGATCAAAAGGCCTCCACAGGAATAGGCCACACACGATGGGCGACCCACGGCGCTCCCACCGACGTAAACGCCCACCCGCACACCGATTCGTCGGGCCGCATCGCCATCATCCACAACGGAATCATCGAGAACGATCGTGCGCTGCGAAAATACCTGGAACGGCAGGGCGTGACGTTTCGCAGCGAAACAGATACGGAAGCGCTTGCCCATATGATCGCCATGTTTTACGAGGGCAATCTCGAGCAGGCAGTCCGAAAAGCGCTGCAGGAAGTGTCGGGCACATACGGCCTTGCCGTGGTCGCTGCGGACGAACCCAACGTGGTTGTCGGTGCGCGTCGCGGCAGTCCACTTCTGGTGGGCGTGGGGAAGGGTGAACACTTCCTCGCATCCGACCCTGCCGCCGTCCTGGCCCATACATCGCAAGTGGTCTACCTCAAGGATGGCGAAATGGTGCGGATCACCCCCGATAACGTGCGAATCACGACGCTGGACGCCATTCCTGTGCAGCGCGAAATCGAGGAAATCGAGTGGACGCTCGAACAAATTGAGCTCGACGGCTACGAGCATTTCATGCTCAAGGAGATTTGCGAACAGCCTGCCAGTGTCGCCAACTGTCTGCGAGGCCGCATCGACCTGAAGGAAGGCGCGGTACACCTTGGGGGCCTTCGCGACTGCACGCGCGAACTGACGCGAGCCAAGCGGATCATCCTGACCGGATGCGGGACCGCATGGCATGCGGCACTGGTTGGCGAATACCTGTTTGAAGAATTGATCCGCATTCCCACCGAAACCGAATACGCCAGCGAATTTCGTTATCGCAATCCCGTGATCGACGATGGAACGGTAGTCATTGCTGTTTCGCAGAGCGGAGAGACCGCCGACACACTCGCCGCGCTCAGCGAAGCCAAGAGTCGCGGCGCACTTACGCTCGGCGTCGTTAACGCCGTAGGCTCCACGATCGCCCGCGAAACCGACGCCGGCGTCTATCTTCACGTCGGTCCGGAAATCGGCGTCGCCAGCACCAAGGCCTTCACCGGACAGGTAGCCGTGCTCGCTCTCATGGCCTGCTACCTGGGCCGCCGCAAACACCTCTCGCCGGCTTCCGCCACACAGTTCGTCACGGCATTGCACGAAATCCCGAACCAAATCGCTGCAATCCTCGAACACGCCGCCGACGCACGAAAAATCGCCGAGCGTTATGCGAATCCCGAAGCGCAGCAGGAAAACTGGCTCTACCTGGGCCGCGGATACAACTATCCCGTGGCGCTGGAAGGTGCGCTCAAGCTCAAGGAAATCAGCTATATTCACGCGGAGGGATTGCCGGCGGCAGAGATCAAGCACGGACCCATCGCCCTGATTCAGGAGGGAATGCCTGTCGTCGTCATTGCCCCGTCAGGGAGCCAGTACGACAAGATCATGAACAATATTCAGCAAGTTCGTGGTCGCGGGGGAAGTGTGATTGCCATTGCAACCGAAGGCGATCGGGAGATCGCCAAGATGGCTGACCATGTCTTTTACATTCCCGACACGCTGGAGCCGTTGCAACCGCTGCTCACGGCGATCCCGCTGCAACTGATCGCATACCATGCGGCGGTTCTGCGGAAGTGCAACGTGGACAAGCCGCGAAATCTGGCCAAGAGCGTCACCGTGGAATGACGCACCCCGACGGACGCCTAATGGTGCTCGCCGAACGCAACGCCAATCAGGAACCCGCGAATTCCCTGCGTGCAATGCGTGACATAGGCCGGCATCCACTCGGCGGAATTATCCGCAGTGAATTCACGCAAATAGACCGGCGTATGCGGGGCCAGTTTGTGCTTGATCCAGAATGCACAGCCGGACTCGGAAATGTTGTGCATGGATACGGCATCGGGCTTCTTGCCCAAGTCGTCGGTCATTTCCAATTGCATGCGTTCGGAGATTCGGGCTCGATGGCGCTTACCCGCATACGTATCCACTTCTCCGCAATCCGCCGCACTCTGAACCAGTTGCGGAACAGTCTTGAGTTCTTTGTCGATGTTTTTCTTGTTATTTTCCAACATACTCTGTCCCATTGCACCCCTCCATAACCATACATCGTATGGCAATGCGAAAGTCTGATTCACTTTCCTACTGCACCAGCATGGTCTTCATGCCGTCTTTGCAAATTGCCTGAAGTTCGTCGCCAATCTGCGAAGGATCCGCCGTCTCATGGGCCGTTCCTTCGCCGCGCACCAGGTTTCTCAGGAATTCATCGGCGCCGGGCGTTCCGTCATTTCCAGAATAAAAGAGAGTGAACACGGAAATGCCCTTGGCATGAGCGGTATCTGCCGACTTGTTTGCCCAGTCCGTGAGGGCCTTATCTGAGTATCCCGGATTGTTGGAACTGGACGCGGGCATTCCATCGGTGACAAGAATGATGGCTTTGGGCAGCCCCTTGGACGTCGACGCTGAGAGAATCTTGATGGCCTCATCCAGCCCCGCGCCGATGTTTGTCCCGCTGCATTTCGGCATCGATCCCGTGCCGCAATTGGTAATCTTTTTGATGGCCGTGCTCAAAGTCGAGTATTGCGTGTCGACACTCTTGAGGCTCGTGACCGTCGCACCAAAGCCGGTGAATGTGACCAGACCCAACATTGTTTCCGGGGCATTATCGTGAATGCAGTCCAGCAGGCTCTGGTCCGCCAGACGCGCTTCGTCGATTTCATCGACAAACGATCCGGTAACGTCCTGCACGATGACGACGTCCCATCGCTGGGCGCGTCCGACGGCCGCAGTGGCCGACGCGGAAATGGACGTCGACTGTTTCCCGAAAATGGGTGCAAAAAACAAGCCAACGGCGTTCCCGTTTTTCTTGGACCGGTGGGCATACACATGGACCGCATTGGTCGGCGATCCGCCATCCGTGAATGTGGAATTGTCCCAGTCCCAGTAGCCAAAGCTCACGTCGGAGTCACCCACGACGACTCCGTATTGGGAATAATTCAGGTTGGCAAAATCCCGTGCCGTCTTCCGGGCCAGGGATTCATCCGGAAACATCTGAATGGCGGCAAGCGCCGCAGCGTCAGCCGCGTTCTGCAATTCGGCCCGCACGTTATACATGTGACCCACATCAACCGTGAGCGCAGTGAATCCCAGCAGCACCACCAGAATGATGAGTGTCAGTATGGCCACCGCGCCGCGTCGGCGCTTAGGGAAACAGCCTGCTATTCCGATCATCAGTCACTCCAATAGGCAATCCGCGCAATCGGGATTGATCGGCGGCCAATCCGGTGCAGTCTTGCAGAGTCCATCCAAGTCTAAGATGCGGCTTGCCGGGGCAACGTCCGATTCACCATGAATTTTCGATCACAATGATTGCGTGGGGGGCGTCACAAATCGTCAGGGTCCGGAAACTGAAAATCCCGTCATGGGATACATCCATAACGTACACTTTTTCGTCGGAGTGTGCCGAAACTCGTCGCGTGCGATTGGAGAAACAAACAATGTCCGAAGCGAAGTCCTACAAGAGAAAGCAGTATCTCATCAACCCCAACTTCCAGTGGAAGGTGGCGGGCACCATAGCGGTGGCCGTATTTCTCTTTTCCATTCTCATCAGCGTAACGCTTTACGGAACGCTCCATCAGCAGGCACGCCTGCGCTCGGCGGATCCGACCGGCTACGTGGCTCCCGTCACTTCGGTGATGCTTTGCTTCGCGCTGGGTTTTGCAGCGCTCACCGCCGGCGGCGTGGGATTGTGGTCAATCCTGATGACGCATCGCATTTGCGGACCGATGTTCGTGATGAAGCGATATCTGCTTGAAGTGGCGCAGGGCCGCATTCCGTCGCTGCGTCCTCTACGAAAGCGCGACGAGTTCAAGGATCTGTACCAGGCGTTCGATCAGGCCATTTCCGGTCTTCGTGCAGCCAAGCAGCGCGAACTCATGCAATTGAACACGGCGTGGGATGCGGTGCGCGAGGCGCAGGCCGGCGACGTCGAAGTCATGCAACAGAAACTTGAAGTACTTTCCGAGCGGATCGAGTGGCTCCGGACGAAGGCCCAGGAATCGCTCTCAGATTGCAAGCCGCAGGAAACAAAATGCGCAACTGACGCCTCGGCCGTCGCAGCAGCTCATTTCCCGGTGTGATTTCGTCGGTACCGCGATCGCCGTCCGGACCACCTGGTTCGGACTGGCGCATATTTGGCGCACCATCAGGTCGGACGGAATCGCAGCACCATGGCCGCCCCCGCGGCGGCGAGCAGCAGGCCGACATAAAACATCGGCTTGGGAGCGTTTTCCGGCCGGTGCATCAACATCGATACAAAGGTATTCACGATCGGGGCCCCGGCGAAGACCAATGGCGCCACGATCAGCGGACTGCCGCCGTATCGGCTCGTGGCAAAAATGACGCCCAGCGCGCCTGCGGCCCCGAGAACCCCGGCAATGGTAGAGATTCCCGCAGCCCGCGAGTTCAACAGTAGCGGTTCAGCCTTGCTCATGGAAAGATAGAGCAAAATCGCACCTGCCATAAGAAAATAGGCCAGCCCCACAAACAGAAAAGCCCGGAACGAGCCCGACCCCTTCCCTCCGCTGAACGCCAAAGCGCCTTTGTGTACCATCGGGACATACGCACCCCACGAAATCACAGCAATCACGACAAACCACATCCAGGTTTTCATAACTATCTCCGAACCGTCCACTTTTTCCTGACCAATCCCGATGGTCACGAACGCGGCGATTCACGTCAAGAACCATTGCCAGAATGATTTGCCGGGTCTCGCCCCTTCCCGATTAGATGCATTCAGCAGTCCGTAGTAAAATGGATCCGAGGTCGGCGCGGGCCGAAACAGTGATCCTGAAAGTGGACGCAAAGGAAATGCAATGATGCGAAATCGATGTCGATGGACGTTTTTTGTCCTGGCTGCCGGAATGGTGACGCCCACCCTTTGGGCGCAAACCAAGATCGCCGTGGTCAATGTGGCGACGGTATCCGAAAAATATTCGAAGACGAAGGACCTGGAATCCCAGTTCGAAACGCTGCGCAAAGGCCTTAGTCAGCAGCGCGACGCGATGAAGGACAAGATCGAACGTTCCAAGACCGCCCTTCAGGAGGAGTTGAAACCCGGAACGGATGAATTCCGCGCCCGAAGAAAAGAAATCGCGATGATGGAGGCAGAACTGCAGTGGTTCGTCGAGTCGGAGGGGCAGAGAGTCGAAAAAGGCCTGGCCGAATCGCTGCGCAGCATTTTTGATGACATTCATGCCTGTGTCGCCGAGGTGGCCGATGAGCAGGGGATACAAATCGTATTGGCCGCAGACAATGTACCGGCCGACTCTCCCGACACTCCGAACCAGGCTCGCCAGACCATTCTTCTGCAAAAAGTCCTGTATTGGAAACCGGACGTCGACGTGACCGAGGCGGTGGTGACGAAACTGAACCAACGATACAAGCCCGGGGCCATTCCAGCGGCCAATGGGAACGCCGAACGGCCAAAACCAGCACCGGCCCAAGACAAGTCCAAGCCCGCACCGGGTGGCGCGGAGAAACCCAAGACGGCAAAGCCCGGCGATGCCAAAAAGCCTTGATGGTCAACGTTCTTGAATGACGACGCCATGACAACGATCTACACAACCGCGGAACTTGCAGGGATTGTGGGAGGCAAGCTGCGCGGAAACGGCTCGGCACGCATTACCGGTGTCGCCGACCTCCGCGAAGCGACAGAATCCCAGGCTTCCTGGGCATCTCGTGACAGCTACGTGGAGGCCGCGCAAACCAGTCGGGCCGGAGTGATCCTTGTTCCAGCCGGCTTCGCCGACACGCCCATGCCGGCCATCCTGTGTGATAAGATTGAGCCCTCCATTGCGGCATTATTGGGTGCGTTCACACCGCCCACGTCTCGTCCACAACAAGGGGTTCACCCGGGCGCGATCGTTGATGCCTCGGCACACATTGGCGAGTCTCCCGCAATCGGACCCTGCGTCGTCATTGAATCCGGGGTACGGATCGGGGCACGGGTTGCCCTGCACGCCGGCGCGTTCATCGGGCGCGACTCTGTGCTGGGTGACGATTGCGAAGTCTGGCCGAACGCAGTCATTCGAAATGGGTGCACGCTCGGCTCTCGCGTAAAGATCCATTCCTGTGCCGTCATCGGACGCGAAGGGTTCGGCTACTACTTTGACGGGCGCGCCCACATCCGCATTCCCCATGCGGGAGGCGTATTGATCGAGGACGATGTGGAAATCGGAGCCTGCACTTGTGTGGACCGCGCCAAATTCGGCAACACAATCATCGGCCAGGGGAGCAAGTTTGATAATCAGGTACAGGTCGCGCATAATTGTCGGATTGGACGGTACAACATTTTCGCCGGCCAGACGGGGGTGTCCGGTAGCTTTCGAAGCGGGGATTACTGCATCCTCGGGGCGCGGGTTGGCGCGTTCGACAACCTGACGATCGGGCGCAACGTGCAGGTAGGCGGCTTGGCGTGTATCACCAAGGATTTACCCGATAACATGAAGGCCGCCGGATTTCCAGCCCAGGATATGAAAACGGAACTTCGTGACAGGGCGGCTGTCCGCCGTCTCCCGGAATTGTTCGAAAAAATCAAGGAACTTACCAAGCGGATCGAACATCTTGAAGCGTCAGCACACAATAACGCATGACGTGGAGCTCGAGGGTCGTGGCCTGTTCACCGGCGAGCCTGTCTCAATGAAGGTCCGGCCCGCCCCGCCCAACACCGGTATCTGCTTTGTCCGCACCGACCAGTCTCCCCCCATCCGCATCGAAGCCCTCGTCGAAAACGTCTCCAAACGCGCCCGGCGGACTTCGCTGCGCAACGGAACCGTCGCCATCGAAACTGTTGAGCATTGCCTCAGCGCTTGTTCAGCCCTTCAGCTCGACAATCTCCAGATCGAACTCAACGCCAACGAAGTGCCCGCGATGGACGGGAGCAGTTTGGCTTTTTTCGAAAAGCTGCAAGACGCCGGTGTGGCCGAGCAGGATGCCTATCGCAGCTTTCATTTGATCTCTGAAGTTGCACGCGTGACGGAAGGAGACAGCGAGCTCATCGCGCTGCCTCCACTCGACCCCAACTCCGAAACGCTCGAAATCACCTACGAATTGGATTACGGGCCGACCAGCCCCATTGGACGACAGGTATTTCGCGGCGTCATGACGCCGGAAAATTTTGGCCGGAACGTCGCTTCTGCACGGACGTTTGTCCTGGAGCGCGAGGCCGCTGAACTTCGCGCCGGCGGCCTGGGAACGCACTTGAGTTATCAGGACATTCTGGTGTTCGGAGAAAATGGTCCGATCGACAACACGCTCCGATTTCCGGACGAATGCGTCCGCCACAAAGTGCTCGACCTGCTCGGCGACCTGTCGCTGCTTGGCAAACCGCTGGTGGGCCGCATCTTCGCCCGCAAGAGCGGCCATTCGCTCAATCACTCGATGGTCCGCGCCCTCCGTGAACAGGCAGCCCGCCGCCAGCTGGCCAGCTACGCGGAGCAGCCTTCGCCGCTTGATATTCACCGCATCCAGCGAATCCTCCCGCATCGCTATCCTTTTCTGATGGTGGACCGCATTCTGGAAATTGAAGGAACTACGCGGGCGGTGGGACTGAAAAACGTAACCATCAATGAGGCGTTTTTTCAGGGTCACTATCCCGGCGAGCCAATCATGCCCGGAGTCCTGATTATTGAGGCATTGGCTCAGCTTGGCGGAGTGCTCCTCAGCCAGGAATTACAGCACAAGGGCAAAGTGGCCGTGCTGCTGAGCCTCGATAAAGTGAAGTTTCGGCGTGCGGTCCGACCGGGCGATCAGCTGGTCCTGGAAGCCGAGGCAATCAAAGTCCGCGAATCCACGGGCCATATTCGCGGACGTGCCCGTGTCGGCGGCGAGCTGGCCGCAGAGGCGGAAATCAAGTTTATTCTCACAGACGCCGAGCAACATTAGAGAGAAATCGCCGGGCGGTTTCGTGAATCCTCACCGTGGGGGAAATTCCTTGAGAAAAATTTCGAGCGACGATCTTCAGAATCTCGGCTGGGACCAAGTTGGCGGCGGTTGGTGGCGCATCATGGCCGATCTGACCTGTGCCAAATGCGGCGCCTACCAGGCCGTGGACTCCGACCCGACCAATGACAAGGCCGAGGCACTCGCCCTGACCGCCCGCCTCTACGAATCGGTCGGCTGGAAGGTCGATGACTCAGACCACATCATCTGCACTGATTGCCAATAACTCATCCCTACCTGTTAGTTCAGGGGTCCCAGTCCTTGCATTTTGAGCCATTTGACGGTAACATTTAATTCAGTGCTTATTCAATGCTATGCGGAGCAAATATGATTCAACTTGGCGATATTCACTCCCTGACCGATTTCCAGCGGAACGCGCGCGAATATATCGAACGCCTGAAGGAAACTGGCCGTCCTGAGGTGCTGACCATCAACGGAAAGGCGGAGTTGGTGATTCAAGACGCGGATTCATATCAGAAGCTCCTGGACGCCATTGATCGCGCCGAAGCGATCGAAGGAATCCGGCGTGGGCTGGAGCAGATGGAGACGGGACAAAGTAGGCCCCTAGGCGAATTCGACGCATATATGCGCAAGAAGTACAACATTCCGCGTGCAAACGAAATTTGACGTCCTTCCATCGCAAGCCGTCGAAGAAGAACTGGAAGAAGTCTTTCGATGGATCGCGAAGAATTCTCATTCTGCAGCGGTCGATTGGTACAACGGATGCATAGGTGCGATGTATTCACTCGACACCTTTCCTCAACGATGCGCACTTGCGCCGGAGACTGAACACTTCGGAATCGAAATACGGCAACTTCTTTACGGAAATTACCGCATACTTTTCACCATTTCTCAGTCAACCGTTCACATCCTGCATGTTCGTCACGGCGCGCGGGAGCACCTTACGCCCGACAAGCAATGATCTGAGCCGATCCACTTTGTGCTATGGCATGCACCAAATGTACAGCTTGTACTGTTTCCAAAACTTCGTGCGCGCGAATGATGGATGCGCCGTTGACGGCTGCGATCGTTGCGCAGGCAACCGACCCAATCATGCGATCTCGCGGCTCCGCGACATTCAGCAGTTCCCCGATGAATCGCTTTCTCGACGCTCCAATCAATACGGGACACCCTGGCTCTGCGAATTGACGTACATGCGACAAAATTTTTGAATTATCCTCGCTTCGCTTCCCGAACCCAATTCCCGGATCCACAACGATTTTGTCGCGATCAATGCCGGCGCGAACCGCGAACTCCACTCGCTCGATCAGAAAGTCGGCAATTTCGCTGATGAGATCGCCATAGACCGGCCCCCCGCCGTCTTGCATGTCCTGCGGCGTGCCTTTGCGATGCATCAGGATCACCGACGCGCCCGACTCCGCAGCCACGCCTGCCATCGCTTCGTCATCGCGCAAGGCCGACGTATCGTTGATCATGTTCGCGCCAACTCTCAAGGCGGCGCGTGCAACCTCCGCTGAGCAGGTGTCGATCGAAATCGCAATCGAGGCATTCCGCGCCCGCAGTTCTTCGATGACCGGAACGGCCCGGCGGATTTGCTCCGCCGCGGAAACGCCTGCCGACCCGGGCCTCGTGGATTCGGCCCCAATGTCGATAATGCGTGCGCCTTCCTCCACCTGCCTGAGCGCCAATTCCACGGCCTTGTCGCGGTCGAGGTACAGCCCTCCATCGCTGAACGAATCCGGCGTGACGTTGACAATTCCCATCACCCACGCGGGACGGAGAGGCACTTCAAATTTCTGGTTTGCCAGCCTGAAGAAAGACTTCGACGCGGAAGCGTCAGGGAACATGTGCCGCCGTTACTTTCGGAAGGTGATCCGTCCACGGGTCAGATCGTAGGGAGACATTTCCACGGTGACGGTATCGCCGGGCAGGATGCGGATGTAGTACTTTCGCATTTTTCCGGAAATGTGGGCGAGGACGAAGTGCTTCTCTCCGCCGGCGTCAACCTCCACGCGAAACATTGCGTTGGGCAGCGCCGCGACCACAGTCCCTTCCACTTCGATGGCATCCGCTTTGGCCATAGACCCTTTCATATTGCACAACCTGTTCGCCGAAAAACCAACGCCTCCACCCGCCCATTATGCTCTACGGAGGTTGGCAGCAGCATGGGGAAAAAGGAGTATACCCTACGCACGGCAGGCCACAAGCGGGACAACCCTGGCAGCGAAGGGACTCTCCCGCTTGCAAGAGCCGGGAATTCGATTACCAATCGGCCTTTGGAGCAGCCAACTTGATCCAAAACGCCACAATCCCTTCATTCGCACCCGCGTATCGAGCCTTCATGCCCTCTATTGGCAGATTCTTAACAGTATCAATGTTCACCTGCGGATGTCTGGCCTCTGGCTGCACCGCCCCGGCGGTCATGCGAATGGAAGCCCAGCGATACCGAATCGACGTGCAGCTCGATCCGTCCACGCATCGAATTCAGGGCCAGGCAATACTCGACCTGGTCCGCACTGGCGAGCCATCGAGATCATCCAACGGCCCCATAGCAACGGAGCTGTTGCTGCACCCCGATCTCAAGATCACGCAGCTGCGCGGCGGCGGGGTCGGCGCAAGCCTTATCCCCCAGGGACTCCCAACGCCTTCGCCCTCTCCCGCAAAAGGAGAGAGTCAAGACGAAGGTAAGAAACAATTGCCGCCTCGAAGTCACTGGGTACAAGTCGATCACCCGACCGACTCCATGACGCTCTTCGTTTCCTTCGAAGGCAAGCTCTTTCAGGATGTCGCCGCCGGTGAAAAGCCCGGTGAAATCCACAACTTCACCATGCAGGCCCATATCGGCGACGAAGGAATCTACCTCGCCGACGGATACTGGTATCCGCAGCCCGCCCTGGCACCTGATGCAATCCCTCCCCTTTCGCATTTCACACTCATCACCTCCGAAGTCACTGGTATGGCCCTGGTGGCCAGCGGCGACGAGGACGATGGTTTGGAAGAGCAGGTCGGCCGACAGGTCTGGCATAGCCCCTACCCGATCGACAAGATGGTTTTGGTCGGCGGGCGGCATGGAATCCACAAGGAAACTTACAACGGCGTCGAAATCGCCGTGCATCTCAACCTCTCCGACGAATCCCAGGCCGAGGGGCTGCTGGCGGCCGCGAAGAAAAACCTCGACCGCTACGTCCCGCTGATGGGAAAATACCCCGCGCGGCAATACACCATCGTCGAGAATTTCTTCAGCAGCGGATTCGCATTCCCGTGCTTCACGCTGCTGAGTTCCGCGGTCATCCAGATGGGCGAACGCGGCTGGGGCCGGCATGGCTACCTCGACCACGAATTCCTGCACAGTTGGTGGGGCGCAGGCGTCCACGTCGATCCACGCGACGGAAATTGGTGCGAATCCCTCGCAAGCTATGGAGCCAATTACTACGGCTATGTCCTCGACGGCGACGAAGAAGGCGCGCGAAAGAAACGCCGCAACATCTGCCATTTCCTCAGCCGCATCAAAGAGAAGGATGACAAGCCGCTTGGAACCTACGGCCAGCCCGCCGGATGCAGCCGATCCATCGCCTACGACAAAGGCGCGATGGTGTTCCACATGCTCGAACACCGAATCGGCGAGGAAAAATTCTGGTCGGCATTACGAGAATTCGATACGCAATACATGGGCGAATACGCTTCGTGGACCCAGCTTCAGGAGGTTTTTGGAAAGACCAGCGGTCAGAACCTGGAGGATTTCTTCCAGCAATGGGTTCGTTCCAACAGCACACCGGCGATTACGATTGAAGAGGACCCGGACTATCATCAATTCCGGAAAATCAAGCCCGAAGAAATCATGCCCACCACGGCTTCCACAAAATCCGGCAAGTCGTTTACTTCCGTCCTGCCGACAGGAGCTGTTCCTGAGCAACTTCAGAAACTGAGCGACCAGTTTGGTTCGAGCTACAAGGCTGACGAGCGCCGCGTCAAGAGCGCGGACCAGATCAAACCTAACGAAGACCTGGCCGAACGTTGCGCGCTGATTCTCGGAGACGCCGCCCGCGACCCGGTGGTCAATGCATTTTTGGCGGCCATTGAGTTCCCGCTTCACTGGACCGATAAAGGATTTGTATTTGACGATCAGACATTCGAGGAGTCTGGCCACGCTGTGCTCTGCACCGTACGGCATCCGGGCGTCCCCGGCGGCGGAGTCACCGTAGTGTACGGAAATAGTGAAGAGGCGATCCCGCGTGCGGAATTGATTCCGTTCTATGAAAACAGCATGGTCGTATTTAAGGGTGGAATCCCAGTGTTCCGACGCGACTTCGAGCCGCGAAGCGTAATTCCGGTCCGTGACACAAGAACACCATGAGCCAGACGAATCTGAAATCTCAACTCACAAACTTCCGTTCGCGCGACCCCATCAGAACTGCGACTGCAAAGGAGCGGTGTCGGCCGCTTATTGCTCCGTGCCTGCGTGCCATCGTTCCTTCGTGCCTGTTCCTTCTTTGCGGTTGCTTTCGCATCACAATTGATCCTCAGTGTCCCGATCAGATTGAGGTGGGCCAGACTGGCGACTTGATCGCCCACGAAGCGACTCCCGGCGGAATCCCAAGGTATCTGTGGCAGGCCGACTCTGCCGGACGCGTTGCTATCGCCAACGACGACGAGCCCGATACGACGTTTGAGGCCCTCCGCGCCGGACAGGTAATCTTCACGCTCATGGCCGCCGATGGGTTTTTCCAGATGATCGATACCTGCACCACGACGATCGTCCCTGCGGGGGGAACTAATCCTGAGCCGGACCTCAGCGTAAACCTCATCGCAGCCCCCGCCATCATCGTCATCGGCGTGGGAGACCCTTCCTCGTTGCTGACCTGCACGAGCACGGGAACCACCCCCGCCACTCTCACCATTGACCAGCTCGACGGCCCGCCGGCAGAGTTGACTTCAGTCGTACCCGGCATCAGCGTCGCGGTCTTCGGCAATCAGGCGGGGACATACACCTTTCGATGCGTGGGCGCCGACGCACAGGGCAACAGCAGCGACCCGGCCACCGTCCGCGTGACCCTCTCGCCTCAGACCAGTCCCTGATCGAAAACTACGCGATTTCTCTGCGTCCTCCGCACCTCCGCGGTGTATGCCGTTTCCGCTTCGTCAATCGAAAATCGAAAATCGCAAATCGACAATTTTCCCGATCCTCGAAGTGTCGGATTGGGCGTTTCAGCCGCTGCATTACTGCCTGTCTATTCAGCCACCTGATGGATGGAGACGCCGAGGATGTTGGCGTTGCCGGCCTTGATGCGGCGGAGGGCGTCTTCCTGCAGCGGGACCGTGAGCTTGATGTGGGCACAGGCGGCATCGCCGCCTTCGCAGATGACATTTTCCATCTCTTCGACGTTTACGCCAGCCAGGCTGATCTCATTGAGCGTATGGGCCAGCACGCCGGGGCGATTGAGATGACGCACACCCAGTACGTACCGGGCGCGGGATTTGGCGGCCAGGTTCACGCAATTGAGCACTCGCCCGGTGTGCAGATACTCCTGCACGATGCGGACGGTTTCGGAGGCGATGGCATCCTGGGCCTGATCGGTCGAGGCACCGATGTGATGCGTGCCGTAGACGATTCCGCCGGCGTCCATGATGGCCGCGCGGAATTCAGCCGTGCCGCCGCTGGGCTCGTCCGGAAATACGTCGAGACCCACGCGAAGATTTTTTTCGCGGATTGCGGTGGCGAGTGCGGCGTAGTCCAGGACGTCAGCCCGGGCTGTGTTAATGAGGTAACTGCCGGCGGCGAGCTGGTTGAGTACCTCGGCGTTAATGTGCTTTTTTGTTTCGGGCGCCGCGGCGAGGTGAATGGTGAGAATGTCGCTGCGCGAGGCCAGCTCGGCGGGGTTGCGACAATAGCCAATCCCCAGCTTGTCAGCCTGCTGGGGTGTAAACGACCGGCTGCAGGCCGCAATCTCCAATTCGAAAGCCCTGGCCCTTTCGACAACCTCCAACCCTATGGATCCAAGTCCGACAATGCCCAGCGTCCTGCCCTTGAGCCCGCGAGCCTTGGAGTATTCCTTCTTGTTCCATTGTCCCTTTCGCAAATCCACAGTGTTGTCCACAACGCGGCGGTCCAAGGCCAGAATCAGGGCAAACGTCAGTTCGGCCACGGCAATGGAATTTTTTCCCGGACAATTGGCCACGAGAATGCTGTGATGCGACGCGGCCGAGACATCGATGGTGTTGACGCCGGCGCCGGCGCGCACCACGACACTGAGAGTGTCGCCGGCGGCCAGCATGGGTTCGGTTACTTTGGTGCTTCGAACGATGAGGACGGCGCACTTTGTCGTGGCGATGGCCTCAAGCAGAGCATCTCCATTGAGCTTGGGGTCGAAGATGACTTCGCAGCCCGCTTCGCGCAGGCGTTCCATCCCCCAGGACTCGAATTCGTCAGCTATGAGAATGCGCATTTGTCGTGTCTCTCAAACCAATTTTCTGAAATCAAGGAATCGGCTTGAGTACTCTGCACACCCCCCGGCGAGACGTCAATATCGCAACACCCTGACCGACCCTGAGTCCGAACGTGCGACAGCGGGTGAGCCCGCAGCCGCCACGCAATTGCGCACCTCACCAGATCCCATAAACGTCTGAATGATCGCCACCACCTCGTTCGCAATGGCATTTTGCGCCTGTTCGGTGGAGGCTCCCACATGGTGCGTCCCGTACACGTGCGGAATCTTGCCCACCGGGTCGTGAAATTCCGTATCTGACGCGCCCGGCTCATCCTCGTAAACATCCAGGGCGGCCCCGGCGATCTTGCCCAGCTGCACGGCGTAACCCAGTGCGGCCTCATCCACGACTCCGCCCCGACAGCAATTGATGACGAACGCCGTGGGCTTCAAAAGGGCTATTTCCGATTCTCCAATCATGTGCCGGGTTTCGGCTCCTCCGGGAACATGCAGGGTGAGGAAATCGCTCTCGGCGATGAGATTTCTGAGCTCCATTCGCTGAATGCCCAGTTCGCTCTCGAATTGCGGGTGTGCCACGACGTCGGAGTAAATCAATCTCATGTCGAAGGCTTTTGCACGCTTGGCCACTTCGTACCCAATGCGCCCCAGTCCGACGATGCCCAATGTTCGGCCCTTCAATCCCCGGGCTTTGCTGTACTCTTTCTTGTTCCAGACGCTGCGACGCAAGTCTTCGGTCTCATCCACGATTCGGCGGTCAAGGGCAATCATCAGCCCCAGGGTCAGCTCGGCGACCGCCACGGAGTTTTGTCCGGGACAGTTGGAGACCCTTATTCCGTGCCGCGCCGCGGCCGCCAGATCAATGGTGTCCACTCCTGACCCCGCCCTGATGACCAATTGCAGGCATGGGGACACGCCCAGGTGGTATGCTGTAACCTGTGTACTCCGCACGACAAGCACATCGCACTCCGAAGATTGGATGGCATCTGCCAGCGCTTCTCCCTTGATTCCAGGCCGAACGAGAACTTCACATCCCTTTGCGATCAATGCGCGAATACCCTGTTCGGGAAACGAATCTGCAATTAGGACTTTCATAAAATGACCTCCTTTGGGACCGTACTCAACCGTCCGAACAATTGGTCCAGCACGTCGAATGCCAGGAGGACGAAAAAACACCGGCAAATATTGGATTTCCTGCGCAAATGACAGCGGATTTTTACGCAGGTCTGGCAAGACCCCTTTTCGGACTGGAATGGGCTTGTGCGAACTCGATCCAAAACGCCGCTGCGCGGATCGACCCAAAGGATGTCAACCTTATATCAATCGACGATCATTCATTATTGCGAATGCTTCCCAATAACTCATTCCTCACGTGGGCGGTTTGGGCTGCTCGGCCTCCTCCTTGATGACAGTGACGGGCGCGATCTTTTCAAGGTCGGCCTGCACCGCAGCGGCCTCGCCGACCACCACGATGACGAGCTTGTCCTTGTCGATCAATTTGTTCGCCACTTCATATAGCTTGTCCACACTGGTCTCCTTCACGCCGTTCAGAAAACGCGTGAGGTAGTCCTTGGGAAGCCCCGCGTATTCGATGAGCCAGAGGTCGCCGACAACCTGGCCCGGGGTTTCGCGATTCCCGGCGAAGCTGCCCGCGAGATAGGACTTGGCGACGTCCGCCTCGCTCTGCTCAGGCGGCGAGGCTTCCAGCCGGTCGATCTCGTTGAGGATGACCTTGAGCGTGTCGGCGGTCGTGGGGTTCTTCGTAAACGTCGAAATTGTGAACGATCCCGCAAAGCGCTGCGCGCTCCACCCGCCGCGAGCGCCGTAAGTCAACCCTTTGTCCACGCGGATGGCGTGGTTGAGCCGGCTGCTGAAGCTGCCCCCGAAGATTTGCGAGAGCACGACCGTTGGGAAGTAGTCGGGTTCTTTCCGCGTGATTCCACGGGCGCCGACGCGAATCTGGCTCTGCACCGAACCGGGCCGATCCACCAGATAAATGTGCGTGGGGCCCGGCTCCGGGAACGGCGGAGTCATCATCGCGGTCTTCTCGCCATCGACCTTCCAGTCTCCGAAGTTCTTTTGAGCAAGGTCCTTCGCGGCCGCAGGCTCGATGTCGCCTGCCACGTACAACACGCAGGAGTCGGGTCGGACAAAGGTGTTCCACCACGCCTTGAGGTCGTTGACTTGAAGCGCCTGCACGTTGGCGGGTTCGCCGATCGCCGTGCGCGAATAAGGATGCGATCCAAACACCAGTTTGCGAAGTTCGCGGTCGGCGGCGTACTCCGGCGTCTTGGCCTGGATCATCAGGCCCAGCAGTTCCTGCTGCCGCAGAATCTCCAGCTCTTTGTCAGGGAATGTCGGCGTGCGTACGACCTCGGCCATCAGCTTGATCGCCGTGTCGAACTTGTCTGTGACGGACTGGGCGAACACGCTGGCCACGTCGATGGACGCGCCGCCACTAAGCGAAATCGCGTTGAACTCCAATTCCTCCGCCAGTTCTGCGGCGGTGTGACCAGCCGAACCCTTGGTGATCATTTCGGAGGCCAGGTACGCCGTTCCAGGCTTCTGCTCGGTCCATGCCCCATTCAGGATTCCCAACGACGCCGTGATATATGGAATTTCGTGATTCGGCACCACGACAACGCGCAAGCCGTTGGGAAGCGTGAATTCCTCACTGGGAAACTTGGGCACAGCCGCGAGCAGCGCTGCGGAAGGCGGCTCCTTGGGGAATGTATCGGGGCGCTTCAAGTCGGCACGGGCGCCGCCACGCTTGGCGACGCGATTGTCCTTGGGCGGCGGGACCGGCTCTGCGCCTTCGTCAACTTCGCTGCCCTTTCCACCGAAGAGGGACTTGAGCACGCCTCCCAGTTCGGGCTGGACGGTCGCAGCGGTTTCACGTTCTTTGACCAGGTAGATCTTTGCGACGCGAAGCAGGTCGTCGGTAGTGACGGCCCGGATTTTCGCCAGCCGCAGATTGGCCTTGTCCGCTCCGCCCTGAAGCACCTCATAATTTCCGAGGAGTTGAGCCTTGTTTTCCACGGTCAGGGCGTTCATCACTTCCTGCGAAAGCAACTGGTTTTTCACCTTGTCCAGTTCCCGCTGCGTCACCGGTTCGTTGCGCACTTTTTCCATGTGTCCGCGAATCGCATCCATGACCTTCTGCTTGTTGCCCCACGGCATGATGACCGCGCCTGCGCCGGCAATACCGTCGTCTTCCAGGCCAAACGCACCGGCCACTGCGATCTGCGCAATCTGCTGGTCCTTGACGAGATCCTTGTAGAGTCGGCTGCTTTCACCCCCGCCGACGATAGTCATCAGCATTTGCAAGGGCAGCGAGTCATCGTGCTCCTCAGGAACGCCGCGATAGACAAGACCGATGATGGGGGCAGGCCCCTTCTTTTCCGGGATGGTAACGCTGCGCGGCTCGGTCTGCGGAGGTTCTTTGATGCTCAGTGCTTCGGGCTTGGGCATCTTGGGCAGCCACCCGAAGTACTTCTTTGCCTGGGCCTGTACGTCGGCATGCGTAATATCGCCCACGACGACCAGTGTCGCATTGGATGGTACGTAGTTTTTGTCCCAGAACAGCTGAAGCTCATCGATAGTGGCGGCCCGCAAATGCGGAATCTGACCGATCGGCGTCCACTGGTATGGATGCTGCTTGAAGATCACTGGGAGCAGCTTTTCCGGGACCGTTCCGTAGGGCGAATTCAGCGAGCCCATTCGCCGCTCCTCTTCAACGACGGCCCGCTCCTTATAGAAGCTCTCTTCGTCAATCTTCAGGAACGCCATCCGCTCGGCCTCCAGCCACAAGGCAAGTTCAAGCTGATTCGACGGCAGCTCGTTGACATAGGTCGTGTTGTCGAAGCTGGTGTAGGCGTTGCAGTTTCCGCCGGTCTTGCGGATCGATTCAAAATGCTGCTCCGGACCGAGGACTTCCGTGCCGCGAAACATCATGTGCTCGAACATGTGGGCGAAGCCCTGTCGCTTGGCGTCTTCATTTTTCGAGCCGACGTGATACCAGACCTGCACGGCCACGATCGGACACGAATGGTCCTCCAAAGACAGCACCGTCAGGCCGTTGTCGAGGACGATTTTCTGGAAATCGTATGGCTTCCCTGCCGCAAACAGGGGAACGCAGCAGCAAAGGGACAGCAGCAAAGTCGACGCAAATGCACGATCGAAAACACGCCTCATGTGAATGACTCCATCAAGATGGTCAGAAACTCATGTCTCGACGATTACTAGCATATTGCCCGGTGTTCGGAAAGTGCGAACAATGACTTAGCCTCGGAGCTTGCAATTTATGACGCATGGCTTTGGCTTGCTGATCCCGTCATCCCGAGCGTAGCGGGCCATCTACATGATTCTCACGATGAGTTCGTTCGCTGCGCTCAGGATGACACAGTTCGCACTTCGCTCATGATTGGATTCCAAATTGCGCCTGAAAAAAATCAGTTCCTTCCTCACGTCTGACTCCATGCAGTTGAGCTGTGGCGAGCCGCCGGAGGATGTGGAATACGCTTTCGGTTTGGTCAGGAGCGTGTATCGCATGAGCGATGTCCGAAGCGGTCTGAGATGTGCCGCGTGTGCGGGTCAAATGCACGATGATACGGGCCTGGAGATCAAGGAGCGCGGCGGCA
This sequence comes from uncultured Phycisphaera sp., assembly GCA_964501365.1. Classification (GTDB taxonomy): domain Bacteria; phylum Planctomycetota; class Phycisphaerae; order UBA1845; family UBA1845; genus CAZAMB01. The sequence goes on from CAZCST010000039.1 coordinate 148,054, forward strand.
GCTCTCTTTCCAGCCTCGACCCCGGGTTGGTGGTAGGCGTTTACGTCGATGAGTTCGGCGTAAAGGCCCACGGCACGCTCATACAGGGCGATCAACGCACCCAAGGCGCGGGCATTGAGGCGATCGAGCGTCAGGGTGATCGACTCGCGCCCATTCTCCGTCAGTGCGGCGCGCGTACCGTGCAGAAAGCCGTGTAGACAATCTCCGGCATGGAGCGTTGAGCCCTCGGCTCGCTCCGGCTCGGCAAGCACCTCGATGAAGTTGACGAAAAAGTCGTTGCGACCTTCGCGGAGTTGCTGCACATAGGAGTGCTGGTCGGTGCTGCCTTTGTTACCCAGTACCGTCAATCCCTGGTGTACGACGTTACCTTTGCGGTCGCGCTCCTTGCCGATCGACTCCATGACGAGCTGCTGAAGATATTTTCCAAAGAGTGCGAGTCGGTCGGCGTAGGGAAGCACGACCATGTTGCGATCGCCGTGACCACTGCCCGCGTAGTACCACATGAGCGCGAGCAAGGCCGCGGGATTCTTCAGCATATCGGTTTCGCGCGTGGCTCGATCGCAGTCGCGTGCTCCGGCGATAAGTTCGTTGATGTCGAAACCCAGGAGAGCCGCCGGGAGCAAGCCGGCAGCAGATAGCACCGATGTCCGGCCGCCCACCCAATCCCACATGGGAAAGGTCGCCAGCCAGTGCTCGGTTGCGGCGTGCTTATGCAATTCACTGCCTTCCTGCGTGATGGCGACGGCATGCCGGGGGAATGCCAGGCCCCGGCGATGATAGGCGGCTGCGGCTTCCAACATGCCGTTACGCGTTTCGGCGGTGCCGCCCGATTTCGACGTGACGATCGTCAGCGTCTGATCGAGCGACTCCTCCAACTCGCCCAGTGTGCGGGCAATGCCATCGGGGTCGGTGTTGTCGAGAAATCGCACCAGCATCATGTCGTCGAGGCCACCCAACGCATCAGCAAGAAGTTGCGGCCCAAGCGAGGAGCCGCCGATCCCTATGCAAAGCAGGAGATTGAATGATTCGCTTTTCGGCGGGCGGATCACTCCGGAATGGACTTCGCCGGCGAACAGTTGAATGGCGTCAATGGTCCGATTGATGTCGCGGCGGATGTCGGGATCAGGCGCGAGACTCGAATCGCGCAACCAATAATGGCCAACCATCCGATCCTCGTCGATGTTCGCCCTTTCGCCGGCCTCAAGCCGGTCCATTGCCGCGAAGGCCCGCGAAATGGGATCGCGCATCCGATCGAGGAACGCCTCGTCAAAATTCATTCGGCTGAGGTCGAGCGACAAACCGAGTGCCGGCACATGGCATAAATACCTTTGGTATCGTTCCCACAAATCGACGGTTTTCACGATGCATTCTCCGGGCCTGCCGATGCCGATGGTTCAAGTCGGTGGTCGGTTTCGTCCTGCGCCGCTGGAGCCAGCGCCAGCACGGCCGCATAGATTTTCGCGGTGGCCGCTCGAATTGTCTCGCGCGATGGGTCGGCGGAGCGAAATTCGTCGAGATTGACGGGCCGCCCCCACCGAACCCGGGCATGCTGCCGCGAAAACAAGCCACGTAGCACGCTTTGGTGCAAGGTCATGCCGCTGATGTACGCCGGCACGACCGTCGCCCCCGTCCTCAGCGCCATCATGGCCACTCCGTCCTTGGGACGCGGGATGACGCCGGGGTCGGGAATTCCGCCCTCAATGAAGATTCCCACAGCCCTCCCCTGCTCGATGTGGCGAAGGGCATGCTTGGTTGCGCCGGTCTCGCGCGTGCCCCGATGCACGGGAATACATTCCAGTGCCCGCACAAAAAAGCTCACGATGGGCCAACGGGCGTACTCGGCGGCAATCATGAACGAAATCGCGCGGTAGGGTGCACCAGCGCATAGGAGCATGGGATCGGCGGCCGATACGTGGTTGGAGGTGACGATCACCGGGCCGGTACGGGGAACGGTTGGCCGGCCGATCCGCTGAAAGCGATACCAGAATTTCACGATGAACTCGTTGAGGTTTTCGCCGAGGTTCAAGGCCCAGCCATGCGGACCGCGATGCAGGCGGATGGCCAGGACTGCGATACCGGCAAGGATCGCAATGATTGACACAATGCCCACGATCAACCCCGCCCAGCGGTCGAGACGCTGCCAGTGGGGAATGCCCAGGAATCCCGTCGCGACGAGCAAGGATGCGGTACAAATCAAATCGTTCACGCCGAAGACCCGGCCTCGAAACCGATTGGCAACAATGCGCTGAAGGAGGGTCTGAAGACTGGCCATCACCGATAAACCTGAGGCGCCGGCCAGCACGACTCCCACGCCGCCCAGTCCCTTGAGTGTGGACTTGTCCAGTGGCAGTGAAACGGAAAGTGCGAAGCAAGCCATCCCGATTCCGATGCCAAAGAGGCCCCAGGTTAGCGCGATTTCGCTCTTCAGTGCGTCGCCGAGCGAAATGATGAAGGTCGCACCGATGATGAATCCCAATCCCAGCAAAGCCCGGTATATGCTGATCAACGTGTACGTGCCACCATACACATCACGGACCACGGCCGGGATGACGCTAAGGATAAGCGGGCCGCAGAACCAGACCAGCGCGGCCACGGCGAGCAACTCGCGCACCCGGAAATGCGAAAGGACATAGTGAAACCCATTCGCGATTTCCTTGATTGCGCCCGTCTCACGTGCAAGAGGCGTTTCCAGCTTGGGCGGGCGCATGCACAGGACGAGGATGGCGCTCACGGCAAACGTCGCCGCGTCCAATCGGAACGGGACGCTCACCGGATATTTGTCCGCAAGGATGCCACCGACTCCCGCCGCGACCATGGTGGAGATGATTCCCAGGCCGCCGATCAAGCCATTGGCCCGCACAAGTTGCTGCGGAACGATCAACGTCGGGAGAAGCGCCAGTCGAGCGGGAGAAAACATGGCGGCGAAAATTCCCACCAGCGTAAACGGGAGATAGTGACCCCAGGAAACCCACTTGCCCGCAAGAGTGATCAATGCCCCGAATTCAAAAAAAATGGCCGCACGGGCCAGGTCGGCAAGGACCATGAGTGCCCGACGCGAGAAGCGGTCGGCCAGGCTCCCGGCAATGGGCGAAATAACCAGAAACGGCACGAAGAAGAAAAAGGTGATCCGGGCACTGATGGCGGTGATATCGACGCCCGGATTCAGCGCATCCTGGGTCTTGAGGATGGCCATTTCCGACAGGTGGTCGCCGATGGCGCTGACGCCGTAGGCACACCAAAGAAGCATGAAGTTGCGATTTTGAAACAATCCGAGCGGCTTCGGACTGTCATTTGCGTTTTGCATGTTGCATCCCGGTATTGGCGGCTGGATGCTAACCCGGAGGCCTGCGCGTGCCTAGTCGGCAATCTTGCTCCGGCAGCGTCGCCATTGTATGTTTTGCGGACTTTCGGCAAGGATATGAACATGCACGGGCGGGGCATCAAGGAAAAATGTCACGCCCTCAATGAGAAAGGATCAGTCATGACGCGATTGGTAAGAAACTGTTCTCTGGCGGGCCTCGCCGCCTGCCTCACTTTTGCGAGCTCGACGGCCATGGCCCAGGACGCCATGCACCCCAGGGTCAAGCTGGAGACGACGCTGGGCGACATCGTGGTCGAGCTGGACGCGGAAAAGGCTCCCATCACCACGGACAACTTCATCAAATATGCGGATGCCAAGTTTTATGATGGCACAATTTTTCACCGCGTAATGAAGGACTTCATGATTCAGGGCGGCGGCCATCTTCCTGACCTGACAGAAAAGAAGGAGGGTGTGCGTCCCTCCATCAAGACCGAATGGAAAAACGGCCTGAAGAATAAGAAAGGCACGATTTCGATGGCCCGCAAAGGCGGCGATCCAAACTCCGCTTCATCCCAGTTCTTCATCAATGTTGTCGACAATGGCATGCTCGACGTGGCCCAGGCCGACGGAGCCGGCTACACGGTCTTTGGAAAGGTCGTCGAAGGCGAAGACACGGTCGAAAAAATCCGCAATACGGCCGTCGCAACCCATCCCAAGTATCCGATGGGAGCGGTCGTGCCAACCGAAACTGTGGTGATCAAATCCGTCAAGGTGATGGGCGATGTGGATCGCAGCAAGATCGAAGGATTGGCCGCCGCTGCCGGCAAGGTCGCAGAGGAACAGGCCAAGAAGGACGAGGCAGCGGCCAAGGCAGCGCAGGCCAAGGCTGCAGAAACAAAGAGTGCAGAAATGAGTACCGCAGTTGCAAAAGCAGAGAGCGACACCGGCAAGAAGTCAACGAAGACCGCTTCCGGTCTGGTGTACATTGATGTGAAAGAGGGAGATGGCCCGCAACCGCAAAAGACGGACAGAGTCGAAGTCGACTACACCGGATGGCTGGTCGATGGTACGCAGTTCGACAGCTCCATCGGCAAGAAACCTCTCCAATTCAGTCTCCAGGGCGGAGTGATTCAGGGGTGGCTTGAGGGAATCGGCAGCATGAAGGTCGGCGGCAAGCGCAAACTGATCATCCCTGGTGATTTGGCCTATCCAAAGGGCCGTCCCGGAATCCCGCCGGGTGCCACGCTTGTGTTCGACGTCGAATTGCTCGCAATTAAGTAGAGCGGGGCATCGACCCGGCACAATTTGAGGGGCACCTCGTTGCACAGTTTTCGAGATCTGTAGCACCATGTTCAGAGAGTATTTGGCGGCCCGGCAGACGTGAACGAGCCGGGCCGTCAGCATTTGAGCGAAAGTACAATGATTCAACGAATCTTCGCCTTTGGGGTGTTTTGCAGCCTTGTCATCTCTTCTTGCGCGCTGGCCCAACACTCAAAGAAGGACGCCAATCCATCCGCGCCTGCGACGCCACAATCGCCATCGCTGCAGCCACAGGTCGTCCTAGAAACGAGCCTCGGCGACATCACTCTCGAATTGGATGGCCAGAAGGCCCCGCTTTCGACCATGAATTTTCTCGATTATGTCGAGAGCGGGTTCTATAAAAACACCGTCTTCCACCGAGTGGTCAAAGGCCGCATGATCCACGGCGGTGGCTATACAAAGGATCTGAAACTTAAGGAATCCGGCCTGCGCGATCCCATTCGCTACGAAGGGAATGTCGGCCTGCTGCATATTCGCGGCACGCTGGGCGCGTTTCGGCGCTTCGACGATTTGAATTCCGCCCAGTCGCAGTTCTTCATCAATACCGCGGAGAACACGAACCTCGACAAACTCAAGGATGGATCATCGTATGCGATCTTTGGCCGCGTCGTGGATGGCATGGACGTGGTGGACAGGATCGAAAGCGTCCCGGTGGGCGAAAACCCCGCGCTCGCCGCAGGATTGTGCCCTTACGTGCCGCTCACTCCGGTCGTGATCAAGTCGGCGCGAGTGAAGATACCGCTGGATCGCCCGCGTGCGGAGGCGAATGCAAAATCGAATGCGCAGGCGGCGGCCGATCCGGCCGCGTTTCGAATCCAGCAACTCGAAAACGAGTGCAAAGCCAAGGCGATTGAGACAAAGTCGGGCCTTCGCTTCATCGAATGCAAACCAGGCAATGGGGCCTTTCCCATGGGTGGCGACACTGTCGAAATCACATACGTCGGCACACTGGTGGATGGAGCTGAGTTTGACAGTTCTGCAAAACGCGGCGAAGGACCATTCGCCACCAAGGTGGATGACACAATCAAGGGGTTGCGCGAAGGATTGCAGAAGATGCGCGAGAGCGGGCGAACGATCTTCATCATTCCGCCCGAACTGGGTTTTGGACTTGAAGGAATACCGGGGAAGGTTCCACCCGGCGCAACGCTGTTCTTCGACGTCCAGCTCGAGAGCGTAAAGACAGCCCCGTAACCATGTTTTCGAGTCCTTTGCCATGACCGTCCGGCTTGCCCGCGAGTTTTCGTTCGAAGCCGCACACCGTCTGCCAAACGTGCCGGAAGGCCATAAGTGTGCCCGGCTTCACGGCCACAGCTTCAAAGTTGAACTCATTTGCGAAGGCGAGGTTGATCCGAAAACCGGCTGGTTGATTGACTTTGCCGATATGAAGGCCGCATTCGAGCCACTGCACGAGCAACTCGATCACCGCTACCTCAACGAAATCGACGGACTGGAAAACCCCACGGCCGAAAATCTGGCCCGCTGGATCTGGGTGCGAATGAAGAAGGCCCTTCCCCTGCTTGCCCAAGTCAACGTGGCCGAAACCTGCCACTCCCGCTGCGAATATCGCGGCTGAGTCTACTGCCCCAGCGCCTTGGCACGCTCCGATAGAATCCTGGCATATTCACTCCCCTGCGGAGCATATTGTATCGCCCGCCGAAATGACTCGCGGGCTCCCGCGATATTCCCCTCCAGCGCCTGAATCTCACCCAGTGCGGCATGAACGCCTGGGCTCTGCGGAGAAAGCTCGATCGCTTTTTGAGTGAGCGTTCGCGCATGCTCCAGGTCCCCTGCCTCGCGTCGTTCAATCAACAGCATCGCCGCCTCCACCATTAGTTGCGCATTGGCGGGACTCTGTTCAACTGCACGCTGATACTTCGCAATGGCCTCACCGCGACGATCGAGATACACCAGCGTCGCTGCCATTTCCGCCGTCCATTCGCCGTTCGCGATGAACCTGCTTTCGCCCGATTGCAACAGACGCAGCGCATCCTGCGGTTTTCCGATGGTGCGCAAAAAACGGATGTAGGTCAATTGGGCCAAAACGTCGTCCGGGTGCTCACGAGCCGCTTGCTCAAGCCCCGCCAGTTTTGGAGCGATTTGCGATTGGAGCGCGTCAATGGCTTGCGCAAGAGCCTGTTGCGTTTGCGGATGACCGGGGACCTGCATTTGGGCGATTTGCAATTCACGCAGCGCATCTTCCAATCGTCCGGCCTTCAAGAACGTCCGACCCAGCGAGCGGTGCGCATCGGTGAAACCAAGGTCGATCTCCAATGCCTTTTGCAGGAGTGCGATGCCTTGCTCGACTTTCCCGTTTTGCGTCAGCCATTGTCCGTACAAATGCCGGGCCATGACGGACTGGGGATGATCTGCATAAGCCGCAGCGAAAAGTGTTCCGTTGTCTTTCCATTCGGCGTTTCGTACCCAACAACGCAACATCAGGACGGCCAGCATCGAAAACCCTAGGGTTCGCCAGACCTTCCGATCCAACAATCTGATCGCCGTAAGTCCCAGCAGACCGGCCACAAACACCGAGGGCAAATACCAGATTCGTTCCGCAAAAAAAACCTGAATCAGCACGAACAGGTTGGCCGTTGGCAGGTAACTGATGATGAGTGCCGCCACGACAAACACCAGTCCCTTGCGTCCGATGCGCCAACCCCACCAGGCCAACGCCATAAGCGCCGCGATCCAGCAAATCCCCAGGAGGACATGGGCTTGAATCAGGCCCGTCGAAAGCCGCACCGAGTTGATTGCATATTCGATGCAAAGTTCGCGCGGGTAGAACGTCTTGGCCCAATACATGCCCCAGGCTTGCAGCACGCCTAGTGCATGCTGCCACGCCGGCGCATCGACGAGTACGTTGACCGTTTTCGTCGGCGCTGGAGCCTGATGCAATGCACCGCCCAATGCGTGATATCGCAGCGACAGATACGCCGCCAACGGAACCAGCACATACGCCGTTTGTGCCAATCGAATCCAGAGCAATGCGACCGGGCGAAAGCCTCTCTCCTCTTCAGGGAGAACGGAAGGTGTGAGGGTGGAGGCGCGACGCGCGGTGACCCCCAGCATCGCAGCAAGAACTACCAGAGGCACGACGCAAATCCCGCTTTCCTTCGCGCCCATCGCGACAAACGCGCAGGCCGTCGAGCCCATCATCCAAACAACACGGCGGATCGGCGGTCCGGATTGCGCAAATCGAAAGTGACAGAGAATGGCGCAAACCGTCCCCGCCGCCGCCAGGAGATCGGTCTGCCCGACAACACTTGCGACGACTTCGGAATGAATGGGCAAAACGGCAAAGACCAGTCCACTCACCATCCCTGCAAGATTTGACGACCCGAGCTCGCGGATCAATTGCGCGACCAGAACCGCGCACAACGCATGGAGAGCGATGCTCAGCAGATGAAATGGCAGAGGCCCCTGCCCCGCGATCACCCGCGTGAGTCGAATCACGGAAAGAGCGACAGGCCGATACAGAAGGTCACGGTGTGGCGATTCGCTTTGCGTCTGCGACCAGTAGTCGGTCGTCCAGATTGCCGCCCACTGGTTGTCGCCTTGAATCTTCGGGCTGTCGCGAACAACAGGAATGTCGTCGAAGCAGAAATCGTTGGGAAGGACGTTAATGAAGCAAACGACGGCGACCGCCGCCACAAGAATGTTGGCGCCCCGGGGCGAAAGTTCTCGCGTTATGCCTTTCAATTACCACGATACCATATCACCACATCGCCAAATCGCCACATTACTCGTGGGCCAGCTCCGCCGATTCCCACAACATTTCGGAGAGCGTCGGATGCGGGTGAATCGTCTTCGCCAGATCATACGCCGTCGCGCCCATCTCGATCGCCAGCACGCCTTCGGCAATCATCTCGCCCGCATGCGTGCCGGTGATCCCCACGCCCAGAACCCGCTGCGTCTTCTTTTCGACAATGAGCTTCGTCACACCGTCGGTGCGTCCGATCGACACCGCCCGCCCGGACGCCGACCAGGGCATCTTGTGCATCGCAATATCAATCTTCTTCGCCTTGGCCTCATCCTCCGTCAGCCCTGCCCACGCGATGGCCGGATCGGTAAAGACGACGGCAGGAATCGCACGCGGCTCGAATACCTCGTTCTTTCCCGCGAGAATGTCGGCCAGGGTCGTTCCTTCGTGCATGGCCTTGTGAGCCAGCATGGGATTGCCGATCACATCGCCGATTGCGTAAATCCGCTGTGCGGACGTGCGGAATCCCGCGTCAACCTTGATGAAGCCGCGCTCATCGACCGCCACTCCGGCCTTGTCGAGCTGCAAGTCGCGCGTATTAGGCCGCCGCCCAACCGAAACCAGCACTTTGTCGAACTTGGTGCTCTTGGGGATTTGCTTGCCCTCAAAGGCGACTTCAATGCCGCCCTTCACTTCCTTCATCCCCACGACTTTGGTTTCGAGGCAGATTTGCTCGAACTGCTCCTCCAGCCGCTTGAGCAGCGGGCGGGCCAGATCGCGGTCCACACCGGCCATCAGTCCCGGCAGCATTTCCACGACGGTCACTTTCGAGCCGAACGCCGCATAGACCTGCCCAAGCTCGAGGCCGATGTAGCCGCCGCCCAGCACCAGCAGGGTCTTGGGGATGTCCTCCAACTCCAGAGCGGTACGCGAGGTCAATACCCGCGGCGACTCGATCTGCACGCCCCGCAATTCAATCGACTTTGATCCAGTTGCGATAATGCAGCGTTTGAATTTAATGTGCGAGTTGGCGCCGTCGCTGTGTTCGACCGAAATGTGCTTGCCATCCTCGAACCGACCCGTGCCCTGAATGCGATCGACCTTGTACTTCTTGGCCTGCATATCCAGGCCGCCGGAGAGTTTCTTGAGCACGTCGTTCTTCCACGCCCGCATTTTGTTGACATCGAACTTGGGGGCACCGAACGAAATGCCCATTCCCTCGGCGACACTCGCCGAATGGAGCGTTTCGGCCATTGCGAGGTACGTCTTCGATGGAATGCAGCCTCGATGCAGGCAAACTCCGCCCAGCAGAGGCATGGACTCCAGAATCGTCGTCTGGATGCCATTCTGCGCCGCACGGAACGCCGCGTGATAACCACCCGGCCCGCCGCCAAGAACTAGAAGATCCGTCTCCTGCGTAAATTCACCGACGACCATTAGCGACAACCCTCAATTGTTGAATATCCTGAGCGAGACCTGCCCGCCACGCCTAGGCACAGTACAAGGCAGCTTAGCGATGGGGTCAAGAGTCGCCACGCGTAGGCAAAAGGTACGCCCAAGCTGCGCAAATCAGCACCGAAACAGCAAATGCGAAAACGAATAGACCCTTGAATCGGGAAAACAATATGAGGATTTCGTCGACGGCCTCACGGGTAGTGCGTGGCTTGCTTCCATTAGGAAGCTTTGCGAGCACCAAGACTCCGACAAAGGATAGCAGTCCTGCGAATACCCAGCCCGGGTGCAACTGTTTGGCCTGCACAATCAGGAAACAACCCCAGAAGATAAGCGCGAGACCAAAATAGCCTGCGACCCAATAAGGAAGCGGTATTCTGCGGAAGAAACTCTCTACGAATCCATTCAAATCTTGCACCGACCAGGGAAATTGCGAGCCAAAGTCCGAGCTCACTTGTTTGAACATGTATCCGAAAATGCCTCCGGTGACGCAGCCCACTAGTGCAAGCGCATAGCCAGTACGCAGTCTCCCGGTTGAAACCACGGCGGTCGAAGGCTCCGATGGAGCAGGCATGACCGTTATTTCAGACATGGTTGCTAGTCAAGAAGGAACTTCGCCGGATTCTGCAAGTAGCTCATAATCTCACCGGTAAATCGCGCCGCGTTAGCTCCGTCGGTCGCACGATGATCAAACGACAGATTCAGCGGCAGCATCAGCGACTCGGCCAACTGACCGTTCCGCAGCACGGGCACTTTCTTGGACCGGCCCATGCCCAGTATCGCGACCTCAGGGAAATTGATGATCGGCGTGCTGAACATTCCGCCCAGCGCTCCGACATTCGTAATCGTAAACGTCCCGCCGCGCAGATCCTCGACTGCAAACTGATTCGTCCTCACGCGTTCGGCAATGCCGCGAAGCGCCGCTGTGATCCCGCGAAGCGAAAGCTGATCGACATTGCGAATGACCGGCACGATCAATCCGCGCTCGGTATCCACGGCCACGCCGAGGTTTACATAATCCTTGTAGACAATCTGACCGGCCTCGATCTCAAAACTCGAATTGAAGATCGGATAGCGCCGCAGGGCGATGCACGTCGCCCGGATCACAAACGTCATGATCGTGAGCTTTGGATCATTGTTGGTCGATTCGTTCAACCTGTGCCGGACGCTGTCGAGTTCCGTGATGTCCGCCTCGTCGCTGTGCGTGACATGGACGGCCGTAAACGCCGACCGCGACATTTGCGTGGCGATCGTCTTGCGAATCTGGCTGATCGGTTCGCGATAAATTCTGCCCCATTTGTCCTGATCCGGCGTTCCGGGAATCCTGGCCGTCGGGGCCACTACCGCTCGCTGCTGGGGCGCAGGAGCCGCCTGGGCTTTGCCCGTCTGTGGCGATGCCGTCGCTCCAGACTTCCCACCCCCATTACCTGCTGCAGCCCGGTCCAGATCTTCGCGGGTGATGCGTCCGCCCGGACCTGTCCCCTGGATGGAGTCCAGATCGAGTCCCATTTCGCGGGCCTGCTTGCGGATCGCCGGTGCAGCAGGTGCCGCCGTTTGTTCACTTCGAGGTTCGTCGCCCGTTGGGGCTGCCGCCCCCGGCTTTGCCGGCTGCGGAGCCGTTTTCGGTGCCGGCGCCGGAGGTACGACGGGAGAACCCTTCTTGGCGGAAGGCGCCTGGGCCGCTCCCTCACCTTTCCCGTCGTCGATGGTGACCACAACGTCGCCGACGTTAACCGTCTGGCCTTCCTTGACGTGGATCTTTTTGGCGACGCCGGCAAATGGAGAAGGAATCTCGACGGCCGCCTTGTCCGTTTCGACTTCCATCAGGTACTGGTCGGCCTCAACCCGGTCGCCTTCCTTAACCAGCAACTTGACGATCTGCGCCTCAGCGATTCCCTCGCCGAGATCAGGTAGCAAAAAATCCTTGGACATCGATGACTCCGACCGTAGGGTGCACTCTTAATGCACCGGTCCTAAAATCCCAATACTTCCCGCGCTGCGTTTACGATCCGATCCGAATTCGGAAGGAAATACCGTTCCCGTGCGAAATACGGAAATTGCACGTCGTACCCTGTGACCCGCTTGATCGGGGCCTCCAAATGCAGCAACGTGTCGCTTTCCGCAATCCGGGCCATCACTTCCGCACCAATGCCACAGGTACGCGGCCCCTCGTGAATAATCACTGCTCGACCTGTCTTGGCGACCGATTTCGTAATTGTCTCCGTATCCAGCGGCGAAACGGTCAGCAAATCCACGATTTCGACCGAAATCTTTTCGTCCGCCAGTTCTTCCGCCGCCTCCAGCGTGGGGCGCATCATCGCACCATACGAAATCAAGGTGATATCCTTGCCCTCTCGCACCACCTGAGCCTTGCCGATGGGCATGCGCTCCGGCGCTTCAGGCACTTCCTCCTTGAACGAGCGATAGACCTGCTTTGGCTCAAAGAAGATCACCGGATCAGGGTTGAAAATGCATTCCAACAAGAGCGCCCGGGCGTTGCGCGGCCCCGAAGGGATCACCATCTGAAGTCCCGGAGTATGGGCGTAATACGCCTCTCGGCTTTCGCTATGGTGCTCAACTGCCCTGATGCCCCCGCCGTAGGGCATGCGGATCACCATCCCCAGCCCAAACCGTCCGCGAGTGCGGTTGCGAAACCGCGAAACATGCTGCTCAACCTGGTGAAACGCCTGGTAAAAGAACCCCGAAAACTGCATTTCAGCGACGGGCTTCAGTCCATACAGGGCCATGCCGATGGCCCCACCCACGATCGCCCCCTCTGCCAGCGGTGTGTCAATCACCCGGTCCGGTCCGTAACGCTTGAGAAGGTCCGCGGTGACGCGAAAAACGCCCTCGTCCTGACCGATATCCTGCCCCAATAGAACCACTTTGTCGTCGGTGCGCAGGGCGTCATCCAGCCCCCGATTCACCGCCTGTACCATGGTCATCAATGCCATAAGGTTTTCCCGCCTTGGTCTCCGGCTGAAAATATACATCATTACAATCGCGTTGCGAAGGGGTTCAAAAAGGGCTTTCGCTTCGGTCAAAAGGCTGCTACCCTACAGACCACGAAAGGAGAGTGCTTATGAAGCAGAAAATCGGTTTTTTGTTTTCGCTGTCTGGGAGCCTCTTGTGGAGTTCCCTGACGTTCGCGGAGGAGCCGGCCAAACCCGCTCCAAAAGATGCGGGCGTGGCGGCCTACATCAATGACCAAGCGGTCACAACGGCCGAACTCGACGAGAAGGTCTTGAAAACAAACATGAAGCTGGCGCAGCAGCTTTATGACGCCCGAAAGGCGATGGTGGATCAGGTCATTCTTGACCGCGCTTTCTCCAAGGAAGCCGCCGACAAGAAGATCACTGTCGATGACGTCGTCAAGGCCAAAGTCGCAGAGAAGGCCAAGCCGGTAACCGATGACGAGATCAAAGCCTACTTCGACGCCAATCAGGCAAGGATGCAAGGCAAGACTCTCGAACAAATGTCCGGCCAGATCAAGAACTTCCTTGCCGGGCAGCGCGAGGGCGACGCCCGCAACAACCTGCTTGCCGAGGTGCGCAAGAGCTCAAAGGTCAGGATTCTCCTGGATGCCCCTCGAGCTGAAATCGCCCTGGCCGCCAACGACCCCATCAAGGGCAACCCCAAGGCCAAGGTGACGGTCGTCGAGTTTTCGGATTTTCAGTGACCGTATTGTTCAAAGGTCGGTCCGACCTTAAAGCAGATTGAAACCACTTACGGTGACAAGGTTCGCATCGCATTTCGCCAGTTCCCGCTCGGTATGCACAACCGTGCCAATCCAGCCGCAGAGGCTTCCGATTGCGCCAATGAACAGGGTAAGTTCTGGGAATACCATGACAAGCTGTTCGGCAATCAACAGGCACTCACCGACGACGACTTTACCAAGTACGCAACCGAAATCGGTCTGGACGTCGAAAAGTTCAAGCAGTGTTACACAACCGGCAAGTACAAAGCCGACGTGCAGAAAGACATGGCCGATGGCTCCAAAGCTGGAGTTACTGGTACTCCGGCCTTCTTTGTTAACGGGCGCTTCCTCTCCGGCGCTCAACCGTTTGAAAGTTTTAAGGCGATTATCGACGAGGAACTCGCCAGGTAGTTTCTCGTTCTTTTCGAATTACTTGATGTTCAACAGCGGCGTCGGGCTGACCGGCGCCGTTTTTTTTACGATGGTGAAGCCTCCGCCCTCGATGCGAAGCGAGCGGCGAAACGATTCGGCTTTTTATTCTTGTACAATGACTTCGCCATGAAAGGAACGTGCTGATGAATCGAAGAATCTCTTTTCTGTTTGGGTTGTCGGGAGTCTTCTTTTGCGGTTTGATGGCGCTGGCGGAGGAGCCGGCCAAACCAGCCTCAAAGGACGCGGGCGTAGCCGCGTATATCGATGACAAGCCGGTCACCACGGCCGAACTCGACGAAAAAATCCTGAAAACCAATATGAAGCTCGCCCAGCAGCTCTTTGACGCTCGAAAGGCCGCTGTGGACCAGGTCGTTCTGGATCGCGCTTTCGCCAAGGAAGCCGCCGAAAAGAAGGTCAGCGTCGATGAGATCGTGAAGGCCAAGGTCGCCGAAAAGGCCAAGCCCGTAACCGATGACGAGATCAAGGCCTACTTCGATGCCAACCAGGCCCGGATGCAAGGCAAGACCATCGAGCAGATGTCCGGACAGATCAAAAACTTCCTCGCCGGTCAGCGCGAAGGCGACGCCCGCAACAACCTGCTGGCCGAGGCCCGCAAGAATGCCAAAGTCCGGATGGTGATCGATGCACCGCGCGTCGAAGTCGCCATCGCCGCCAATGATCCCTCGGAAGGCGCCAAGGACGCCAAGGTCACCGTTGTGGAATTCTCCGATTTTCAGTGCCCGTTCTGCTCGCGCGGCGCGGCCACCATCAAGCAGGTCCACGAAGCCTATGGTGACAAGGTTCGGATCGTCTTCCGCCACTTCCCGCTGGCCATGCACAATCGCGCCACTCCGGCAGCCGAAGCGGCCGATTGCGCCAACGAGCAGGGCAAATTCTGGGAATATCACGACAAGTTGTTCGGCAATCAGCAAGCCATGACCGATGACGACTTCACCAAACACGCCACGGATTTGGGGCTCGACGTGGCCAAGTTCAAGGAATGTTTCTCTGCGGGCAAGTTCAAGGCCGACGTCCAGAAGGACATGGCTGACGGCTCGAAGTACGGTGTCACCGGCACCCCCGCTTTCTTTGTGAACGGGCGGTTCGTCTCTGGTGCACAGCCCTTCGAATCCTTCAAGGCCATGATCGACGAAGAACTCGCAAAGTAAGCCTATACGGAATTGGAACTCGGCAGGGTGTATCTTGATGCACCGTTTCCAGGCGATGGAGATGACGCACTAAGAAAACCCGCTCAATTCCAAATCTGATCGAATCACAGCGACGTCGGGACATGTTCCGACGCCGCTCTTTTTTTCGCCGATAGCGAGCAACGCTCACTTGCTGTAGCTCAGCAAGCGGAATTGCACCATCTCTCATCGCAATACATCGCGCTCCAAAATGCACCCTACACAACTTCAATCGCCGTTGTCTGCGGCGTCGTTGTTGTCGAATTCGGCCTTGCGTGCGCTAGGGCCACACAAGTCGAAGCTCAATTGTTGTGCATTTGTGTCCGTGTTCATGTTCGTACCTGGCGTACCAAATGGCGCATCGAGATGCCCCCTATCTAGCTGGGTCGCGTTCCATTTTGCGGTAGAGAACAACGATGGGCAAGGTCGCCAACAAGGCAATTGCGCTGATAAATGGAAAAATAATAAGTGCGATGTCGCCAGTAGTTTTTTCGTCAGAATAGGAAATATAGCTTGGAGTTCGTAATAGAGAGTTCATCGAAACCCATAAAAGGTGGAGGGTGGCATAAACCGACAATCCGAGGAGCATTATTCTGAAATACATTCTTCTACCCACTGATCTTGTTAATCGTGGTAACACTGCAGCAAATCCTATGGCCAAACACAAGAGCATCCATTTGCTATTAAGCTCTTGAAGATTGTATTTTAATAGCCAAGCTGGATATGCGAACTCTCTCCAGTAACTAGCGCTGGCAATAGCATATGAAAGCATGACAAGTAGAAGTAGCGTCGCAATGGGATTTCGCGACTGAATGGGAATGCGAGGAATGCTTGGCAGGCCAAGAAGAATAATTCGAAAGGACGAAAGGACAAGCGACGGAAAGAGCAGCATCTTCAAGAAAGCAGATGATCGCTCCCACTTGAGGAATCGTAGTAGTTCCTTGTTGTGTATACGGTCCGAGGGGTTGACTATAGAACCGCACTCTGAGCATCGCTCAGACAATAGGTGATATTCGCAATAAGGACACAGCCCCGGATGCTCGGATATTCTTCGCACCACCTTAACCTCTATGCAAGAACAGCTCGGCAGAGTGCATTTTGATCTTGATGCACAATCTCCCAGCGTTCTTGCCTCGCTGCCTCTGGCGCTAGTGCCCCTTGCCCCCGCCCTCGCGCTTGAGGCACTCAGCGAACTCGGCCCGCTGCGCGACCAACTCCGCCGGCATGTTCTTGTACATGTAATCAAAGCACTCCAGCGGATCGACCTCGCGCCGGGCCTCGTACCGCTCCACCGCACCGGCCACATCCGCCAGAACGTCCTTCTCGATTTCGTCCACTAGCTTCTGCGTCATCACCCCGCGCTTGAGCAGGTAATTCTGATAGCGCGTGATCGGATCGAGCTTTTCCCACTTGGCCACGTCCTCGGCCTTGCGATATTTCGTCGGGTCGTCCGCCGTCGTATGAACGCTCATGCGATAGGTCACCGCCTCGATGAGCGTGGGCCCCCCGCCCTTTTTCGCTTTGTCCACGGCCTCCTTCGTCGCGGCATACACGGCCAGCGCATCGTTGCCATCCACCTGAATGCCGTCGAACCCGTAGGCCAGTGCCTTTTGAGCGATCGTCTCCGAGGCCGTCTGGGCCTCACGCGGGATGGAGATCGCCCAGCCGTTGTTCTGAATCAGCGTCACCAGCGGAAGGTTGTACACGCCGGCGAAATTCATGGCCTCGTGAAAATCGCCTTCGCTCGTCCCGCCCTCGCCGCAGTAGCAAAGCACCGCATGTTTATCGCCGCGCAGCTTCATCCCCCACGCCAGCCCCATGGCGTGCGGAACCTGCGACGCAATGGGCACGGCAATGGGCAGGTCGCGCGACCCCTCCGGCGGCTGACAGCCCTCCTCATACCCGCCCCAGAAGAGGAGGATAGTCTCCAGCGGCCAGCCTCGGTGAAAGAATGACCCCGGCTCGCGGAAGGCATGGACCACCCAGTCCTCCTTCTCCATGACGATCGTGGACGCACAATGGGCGGCCTCCTGGCCACGGCACGGGCCGTACGTCCCGATCCGCCCCTGCCGCTGCATGTTGATGCAGCGCTCATCGAGCCGCCGGGCCGTCAGCATCAGTCGATACAGATAAATCGACCGATCGGTGTTGATCTTCGGTTCGAGCGATTCGTCCAGTTTCCCGGAACCATCGAGGATCGAAAGGTATTCAATCTTCGGTTTGACGTTTAGAACCTTGCGCGGCAATGCGTACCTACCTTTCGACCTTCTTTTCTTGAGCCTGATTTTCCTATTGCCTGCGGGATTCTAATCGAGTCCACGCAATTGTGAACTTCTCATCAAGGGAAATCGTCGCCTGCCTAAGAAAAAACCCGCCCGGGCGTCACCTGACGAACCGGGCGGGCCAATTGGGAAATTCTAACTCAGATTGCGTACTACGCCGTCATCTCGCGTCGGCTGAAGTACAACTTCCCGCCGATCAGGAGGAGCAGGGCCAATACCGCAAGACCCCATTCCGACATCGTCGGGATGTCGCCGGTCGGCGGCGGCTCGCAAGTGCAATCCGTCAGACAGACGCCGCTTTCGCAAACGCCCGACGAACCATCGCACTCTTCACCAGCCTCCGCAACGCCGTTTCCGCACACGGCCGGACAATCGCCGTCCGTGACATTGTTGCAACCCGACGGGCAGCAACCATCGCCGCTGACGCAGCTCGTGGTGACCACGTTCGGCGGGCAGTTCGGACCGTTGCCGGAGCAGGATTCAGCCGGATCGCAAGGTCCGGTGGACGGACGACAGACGTTGCCGCTGCTGAATGCATCCGGCGGGCAGGTCGCGCTCGACCCGCTGCAGCTCTCCGCCACGTCGCAGTCGCCTGCCGACGGATGGCAGACCGTTCCAGCCGAGACGAATGTGCAGTTCGGCGTGCAGCAAGCGCCGCCGTCGCACTCTTCGCCAGACTCGACGACGCCGTTACCGCAAATCGCGATATTGGCACACGGACCAGCGCCCGGCTGCGTCAGGTGCAGCGACCAATGAACGAGCGAACCCGTGTCGAGATTGGCGTTGTCCACCAGGCTAATGGTCCACGGTCCCGACGAATTCATACCGTTGAACGCAGACAGCGGGTTGTTCGGAATGTAGTTCGGCGGAGACGGCGGGTTGGTGGTGGCGCCGCAAAGATTCTCGATCGTCCCACCGGTTCCCTGATCGTCAACGATCACATTGTAATTGTCGGCGCCGCAGCCAAAGCCCGTGCCGGCAAATCCTGGCCGATCCACAAGAACAACCGTGGTACCGCCGTGCTCAACCGAGATGATCAGATCGCCAACCCATGTGTGGTTGACCACCAGATCAACATCCACATCCGCCATGGTGTACGAATCCGGAACGTTGATCACATTCGTGAGCGGCGTGCCAACCGCACCCGGCGGACTTGCCGGAGCATCCGGAATCGCCGCGTTCGGATCGGCAGTATAGACCGTCACCGGTCCGGCCGCCGAGCAGTTGGTGTTGTCACCCAGGTACGTTCCCGTGCAAGCGCCCGGCGTAGTCACAACGCACGTCGTCGGCGACAGGCAGCAGGCACCCTGAATGACGCATGCGCTCGGACCCGGGGTACCGAAGTGCAGCGACCATTGTTCGAGCGAACCCGTGTCCTGTGCGGCCGAGTCGGTGACCGTGATCGTCCAGATGCCCGACGCATTCATGCCATCGAAGGCCGAAAGCGGGTTATTGGGGACGTAATTGGGCGGCGAGGTGAGATCCGCCTGGCACATGCTTTCGATCGCACCGCCAGTACCCTCGTCATCGATAACCACGGCGGCCAGGTTGTCCTGATCGCAGCCGAACGAACCCAGCGCCGGCACGCCCATCTGATCCACAATCGTGACGCTTGTGCCGTTGTGCTCAATCGTCACCACCAGATCACCCACCCACGTATGCTGGATGCCCAGATCGACGTTCAAATCACCGATGATGAACGAATCCGGAACTGTGATCGTATCGCTGACGGTTCCAGCCGGACCATCCGGAATGGCCACTCCAGGATTATCTGTGTAGGAGTTACCCGGAACATCCGGACCGTTGCACGCCGTATTGTCGCCGAGGTAATTCCCACCGGCCGTCGCACAAGCGTCAGCGGTAGTAATCGAGCAACCACCCGGCTGGCAGCAGGCTCCTGTTGCGCCACCGCCGCCGCCGCAATTGCACAGAACGCCCGCACCGCAACCCGGCACGAAGCCTTCACCGGCGCACAAGTCGTCCCATTCCACATCGCAGCAGAACGAATCGCATGCACATACCGTCTCGCAGCAGGTTGCGTCATTGCAACCTGGCACGCCCGGATTCCCAACGCAGCAATCGCCGCCGCCACCGCAAATCGGAGCCACAACGCAGGACGCCGGGTTGGAGCAGGCCGGACCGTTCGTCACGGTCAACTCAAACGGACCTGTCGCACCGCCGAAGCCGTGCACCAGAATCAGATACGTTTCACCCACCGCCGAGCACCAGGTGACCGACGACTGGAATCCAGTATTTCCGCAGAAATCATCGTTACCGCCGACGCAGGCCGGAGCCGAGCAATTCGGGCAGAAGACGCTGATCTTGGAATCGTAATCGGTACCCGCACCGCAGGTATCCACTGTGATCGAATTGCCGTTACCGACCACCTTGTACCACACGCCGCCACCGGTGATGGATGTGCCGCACGTTGCCGGCAGACCTGTCTCTGGATTGGAAAGCTCGTTCGATCCAAAGGTGACCGACGGGACAGCGACAGTAATTGCATCAGCGCAATCATCGTTACCCGGAGGCTGCGGGCAGCTCACGCCGGAACACACCGTGTTCTCGCCCTGCCAGTTCTCGCAGGCGGCTTCAGCAATGCCATCCTCGCAAGCGCCTGTGGGACGGCAGCAGGCACCCAGCGGAATCACGCATGGCTCGCAGCCAAGGCTTACTTCGTACCCGGCTCCGCAGGCAACCGGCGCATCAAACGTTGCGCCCATGAAGAACCAGTATGTGCCCGCAGGCAGACACTCGGTCACAACCGAGTCCTGAGTGCATGGAACGCCAAAGAGCGCCGGATCGATTGCTGTTGCAGTGGCACAATCACCCGAACCCGCCGGCACAGTGACAACAGGTCCCGTCAGGCTTGGGAACTCGCTGTTCGCCGTCCATGTAAACCGTGTCGAAGTCGGAACAATGATTTGATACCAGTCGGTATCGCGTGTTGCTCCGTCAAACGCGCCCGTTCCGCAAATGCTCTCACCGCATGCGATCGGAGAGAAGACCGGTGGAACCGAATTGCAACCGCCGTTGACCGTGTCTTCAGGCAGACCGCAGTTCAATTCGTTTTCGTGCGTCGCACCTGGCGAGCAGGTTGTCTGGCAGCACGGACCAATGTCGAGCGTGTAATTGCCGCAATCGCCGGCGTAGCCATCCACCACGATGTAGTAGGTCTGGCCGCCCGTCAGGTTGATGCCGCCCAGTCTCGAAACATAGGGCGAACCAAAGTTTGGCGAAGTGCAGGCATCGTCATTGCAGGCAATGGCCGTACCCGATTGGTACGTCCCGCACGATCCCGCATAGACATACACCTTGGTGTCATAGGCCGACCCGGAGCACATCGAAATGTCGATGCACTCGTCAACGGCCGGTGTATACACATAAACCTTGTCCGGAGACCCCGAAGCATCGAACGGACAGATTTCATCATAATCATCACCGCAGATGCAGGTGTCGCCCGTACCGCTGAACGGCGTCGAGGGGATCACTTCGGCTGTGGCACAGGTATCGCCCGAGCAGGTCGGTGCGACGCAGTCCACGCACGAAAGGCTCGCCGTATAGTCGGCGCCGCAGGTAAATGTCGGCCCGTTGAAGTCCGGGGCCACAAAGAACCAATAGGTTCCCGGCGGGACGCAACGTGTGACCGTGCCGACGCCGCAGTTCGTCGTCACCGCGAACGGATCCAATGCCGTCGCCGTTGCACAATCCGGATTACCCAGCGGGGAAGTCTCAACCATGCCGATGACCGCCGCGAACTCGGCCTGAACACTCCAGGTGAATTCTGTCTGCGTCGCAAATGTCACTTGATACCAGTCAGTATCGCGGCTCGAACCATCCCAGGCAGACGTACCACAAACAGTCTGGCCACAGGTAATCGATCCAAATACTGCAGGAACGGAATTGCAACCGCCGTTGACCGTGTCGTCCGGCAGACCGCAATCCGGCTCGTTTTCAGCAATTCCGCCCGGCGGGCAGATGCCGCACGGGGCCGGGCAAGCCACTTGATTGATGTCGAGAACAAAGTTGCCGCACGCACCCGCATACCCGTCTACAACGAAGTAGTAGGTGGTTCCGCCAGTCAGAGCCACGCCCGACAGGCTGGAAACGTAATCGCTGAAGAGCGGTGACGAGCAACTATCATCGTTGCAGGCGATCGCCGATCCAGCGCAGCTGCCGGCATAGACATAGACTTTCGTGTCATAGTCGGTATTGCCATTGCACAGCGTGACGTCGACGCACTGATCTGAAGACGGCGTATACGAATAGACCGCATCCTTCGATGTTGAACCAGTAAAGGGGCAAGCCGTATCGTAGTCATTGACGCAGTCGCAGGTGTTACCCGCTCCGGTGAACGGAAGAGAAGCAATGGAGGCCGCTGTGGCGCAAGTATCGCCGACGCAAACACCCGGACAGGCAAACGCCGGGCAGCTCTCGCCGATGAACCACGTTCCGCCACCGCCCTCGCAAGCCGTTTGGGTCGTCGTCCCGGTGCAAGTTCCCGCATTGCAGCATGCGCCCGTAATGGTCAGGCAGCCAATCGCGCCCGAGCACGCAGTTCCGCTGCTGGTAACATCAAGCTTCACCACGCCCGATCCTGAGAAGTTGCCCACTGCGATCAAATAGGTGGCCCCTGGCTGAGTACACCAGCTGAAAATGGACTTGTTTTCGCCAGTTGCACCGCTGCAACTATCGTCGTCACCACCGATGCACAACGGGGTGGCACAGTCGCCGCAATAGACGACGAGCTCCGTGTCTGAAACCAAAGTTTCAGCATTGCACGTGCTGGCGGTATACGTGGTTCCATCTCCCACCACGGAATACCAGGTCGTGTTATTCTGCGGAGCCGAACCACAGCCGGCGGCCACCTGCGGGTCATTTGCCGCGAACGCATTGTTCACAGTCTCGGAATCCGGAAGAGGACCCATTGCGATCGCCGCAGTGCAGAGGTCATTCGGGGGCGGCCCGCACGCCGCGCCGCTGGATATTGTGAGGTCAAATGTGCCGGTTCCCGAACTGAATCCGTGAACCAGGACCAGGTACTGTACACCAGCGGTCGCACAGAACGTCACGGAGGACTGGGCACCCGTTCCGCAGCCGGTCGTGTCGTCGTTGCCGCCAACGCAAGTCATCGAGCCGCAGCTTCCGCTGAACACGCTGATCTTGCTGTCATAGGTTGTGCCCGTACAGGTGCTCGCCGTAACAGACGTCCCGGAACCGGTAAAAGTGTACCAGACACCCGGAGCCGTATTCGACGTACCGCAAGTTCCCACGCTATCGAGCGTCGCATCTACTGTCGTGCCTGAAGTGACCGAAGGAACCGAAACCGATGTCGCACTGGCGCAGAGGTCGTTACCCGGAACCACCAGAACCGCGGAATTCTTATCCGTCGTGTTCAGGGGCAGCGCATGCCCTTTGCTCGGACCTGCAGGCCGATTGGCCTCGCTGACCGTCTTGCGGATGGACTGCTGAAGCCAACGCACGTTGACCGGCGGCTTCGCGATCGACGGAGGAGCTTCACCGTCGTTCTTTACCAATTCCGCACGCAATTCGTGAGCGGAGACATGCACTACATACGAGGCCATCTCGTCGTTATTGGGCGACAGGGGCAACTCGATGATGCCGCCCTCGCGACCATTGCGAACGCTGACAGTCACCTTGCCGCTGGCATTCTTGAGCAACCAGGTGTCCTTCCCCGTCATGACGGCATTTAGAGGCTTGCCCCCATCACGAAGGAATTGCACATGAGCGCCCGTCAGCGGCTTGCCGTCAACATTAACCAATGTGACCTGCACAGCCTTCCCGCCATCGGCCGCGACCGTTGTGCTTGGACTGAAGCTACACCAGAGTCCCGCACAAGCTACCAATGCAGCCAGTGCCCAATTCACTTTCCTAGTCATGTCCCACTCCCATCAAAAAGAAAACGCCGGGTTCGCGCACTCGCCAATCCGCGATACGCGACCTTCAATACTCCTCCCCGTTTCAAAGCCCGTGCGATAAAATGCATCCCGTGGGCTCAAAAACAGGCCATATTCACGCTAATAAAGGTGGTTACCTCGCATTTCCCTCCCTTTTGATTTCGCTCAAGCCGACCGAAGAATATGTGCTCCTGGTCGTTGCTATCCGAAACTTGAGCCGCCTCTGGCAGGCGGAATCACGCGTACGATGGCCTTTTCTTGGCCCCTCAAGTTACTAAGGCGAAACCAATGTCGCTATCTTGACGACAAGTTCCGGAAACTGCAAGCAGAAAATGTGAATTATTACCCCCAAAATTTGCCTTTAAGACTTTGGGAGCCTATTAGGATATCCGCTTAGTTATCCTATTCTGCACCGGTCATGGAATTTGTTCGTGTTGCGTTAGGGTAATTTTCACGCATTTTGGCTTACTGATTCAACATGGACGAGCTTGGTCCAAGGCCAGCATACAGCTGGCTGGGCTTGGGCCTTTCGCCAGACGAATTCCGCTTCGGCCTGAACTCCAATCTATCCGGATCTCCAAACATTGACTCGTTTTGCAGAATCTATACCATCCAATCGCCCTTCGGAGCACCGGCATGAAACAGGAACGGTCTGAAGAAGTAACCTATCTATGCAAGGAATGCGGGGCTACCGTCTACCGCGAGCACCTCGATTCCGGCATCGCCCGTTACGAAGACGGCAAGCTGCTCTGTGCCCATTGCGTAACCGAACTTGAAAACAGCCGTGATGCCAATACGGCCGTCGATGGCTACGAGCCGATCGTTTTCGACGACGAACAAGACGCCGACCCCATGTCTCAGAGCCGCATCCATGGTGCGACCTCGCACGGGATGGCCACTGCCGGCTCTTGGGACGACACGAAGTTTAAACGTCCGTTAAGGCCCGATAAGGTCGGCGCGACTCGCTGCCGGGTCTTCCATTGCAAGCTAAGCGAAGGAGCCCTCGACTTCATGCTCCATCAGATCAACGAATGGCTCGACGGCAACGATCAGGTCGTGGTCAAATCGATGAATTCCTCGATCGGACCCTTCGAAGGCAAACATACCGAGCAACACCTCATCATCACCGTTTTCTACTAACGCGATGCCGTTGCTCCGCGGGTTTGGCTACTTATAATCCAAAGCAATGCGTTTCGGCGTCGTTTCCATGCTGACATTGGTTTTCGCATTCGGCGGAACTGGCCGGAGCCCAGGCTACTCGTCAGCCGCCTCTGATTCGGAACCGTGCTGTTGTTGCAACACAAAAGCATCCTGCAAATGCGGATGTCCGAAACCCAAAAAAGAGGGGCCTCCTTCGAAACCCAAAGATGGAATTCCTGGCCCTGGCGCTTGCTTTTGCCAGGGGGGACCCGTCCCCCTGCCTTTGCCCCAGCCAAAATTGTCCTTTCGACCTGAACTCCGGCATGCCTCAGAGCTCCCGACCCTGACAAATCCAGTGATCGTAGCCTTAGCTGGTCCCACCTGCTTACCCGGCTGGATGTCAGGATGCGAGCCCCCCTTCACCGAACGCCACCTGCAAACAACCGTCCTCCTTATTTGATTGATGGTTTACGCAATTCTGTGCGTAGGCCTTGATCGCCGCTCATAGTGCAGGCGCACAGGCCTCTCGTTTTGTTACTGTCGAAAACCATTGATCTGTTCATTCGCGCACGCGCGATAGCCGAGAACATTGTTGTACCACTGCCAATTCGCGGACGCGCGAAATAAGGAGACGAACCATGAAACTGCTTTTACCTGCGGTTGTACTATCAGCCGCCATTCTGACTGGGTGTCAGTCCCATCCGAAACAAACCAACGCGAATTCCGCCGGCGCAACACGAAATTCTGGGAGCTACACGACGACAAGTGCGTCCCCCGATCGGACCGCGACGCTCTACGTGCAAGGGATGGCGTGTCCACTCTGCGCCAACAACATCGACGATCAATTAATGCGCATCAAGGGCGTCGAGCAGGTTACGGTTGATCTGGGTACCGGAAAGGTGCTGGCAAAGTTGTCACCCGACAATCCGCCAAGTCAGGACGAGCTTGCAGCCGCAATCGAACGCAGCGGATTTACCCTGGACCGAATCGAAATGCCTTCGTCGCAAAGGAGTGCACCGTGATCGACAAAGCCGCCTTACGCATCCTGACGCTCATCGCGTTGCTGGCTTGCGCCGGCCCCCTCGCTCTCGCCCAGGAACCAACCAACGCGGCTGACTCTGCCACACAGCCCTCACCGGGGCGTGTCATCCTCAAGGAGCAGTTTCGATACTACAGCCTCGACCTGCACGATGTACCGCCCGATCGTCGCAGCGATATTGATGAATCCATCTTTCTCACGATGGTCAATCTCGGACTCACAACCAACGTCGCGCTGAGTCTCCATGCTCCCGTGCATATCCGCGATCGCACGTTCGACCTGGGAGACAAGACGGATCAACAGGAAGGTGTCGGAGACGTCATGGCCTTTGCCAAGTGGAGGGTCTATCGAAACGACACCGGCGCACTGAATACCGCACGGTTAAGCCTTGTGGGTGGCATGCAGATACGAAGCGGTGATTCGCCATTTACCGCCGACGCATACAATCCAATCATCGGCGCGGCCTACACTCAAATCCTCGGCCGTCACGGAATCAACGCATCCCTTCAATGGATGTTCACGACGGCCGGAAACGATGAACCGATCTTTCCCGGCGAGAGCACGGCGGACTTGTTCCGATACGACTTCGCTTACCTCTTCCGCGTTTCGCCAAAGGAGTACTCGGCGGAGACCCACGGGGCACTCTACGCCGTCGTGGAATTGAATGGCTATTACGAAACCAACGGCGATAACGAGCTGTTCGTCGCACCGGGCCTCATGTACGAGGCCAGGAAGTGGGTCTTAGAGTTGTCGGTGCAACTCCCCACCTGGCAACAGGTCGAACACCGCGCCGAAACGGAATACGCATTGATTGCCGGCATTCGCTTGTCCTTGTGATCTTCGGCATCCATGGCCCTTCGCAGTCTTGCATCGACTGCCCAGCAGAATCGCAGGACCGGCATTGCGCGCCGATGGTGTCGAGCGGTGGTGCGGCCTTGTCCCGCCTTGCGGTGTTTTGTAGTTGCATCGGACAGGGACTGACCTAACCGGCGTAACAACCGGAATCAATCAGAGAATCAGGATAAACTATTCCCGCCTGCCTTCTCTTCTTGGTTCAACTCTACTATGCGGACCACTTGGTCCGTACGGGGATTGAAGAGAGTCGCACCGTCATTTCATCGCGCTTATTGGTTGTCAAACTGGGTATTATGAGTGTGCTTAAGTAAAGCAAATTGCATCCCATTTTGCTGTTCAATCCCTTGGCAAAAGATGAATTTGTGATTAAGAATGGAGATAAATTATTTTCCTGTTGGCGTGCAGGAAATCAAGCCGGATTTGTTCAATTTTGCAAAGGAACCTGGAAAAATGAAACCATTTGGTCTGGTAGCAGCATGCGTGGGTCTCGTCCTGGCGGCAACGTCGTGCACCATGCAGCAAAAGAACGTCCAGCAGGAACTGCAGTACTACCCCATCAACTGTTCAATGGCGGAAGGGGAAATTCGATCGCTGCAACATGAGAAGACTCACGTTCAGCAGCAGATCGAGGCCGGTATTTCTGCGATCGTGCCCATCGGAGCCGTGGTCGGCGTCGTCAGCGGAACGGAAGGCGAGAACTACACGGTCGCCACCGGCGAATACAACAAGATGATCGACGCGAAGATCGCCGAAATCAAAACCAAGTGCCGAATCAGGTAATCCTCGAACTACCCTGACTGCAAGGCCCAACAAAGCAAAGGAACCCAACTATGAAGAATTTCCAGACTCTTGGCGGGATAGCCGTGGCTCTCACGCTTGCGATTTTGCCTGGCGCATCCGCCCAGGAGCAAACCCCCGGAAGCACGCCCCCCGCCGGTAGCCCTGGTGCTACTACCTCCATCGATGGCAAACAGTTGCCCGCGCCCGACCCCAAGTTCGGCGGAGAGATCAAGGAAACCGCGAGGGAGTCCAAGCCTTGGTGGTCTCCTCGCGTCGTGCCGCCCAAGGGCGCGCCCAACGTGCTGCTCATCATGACCGACGATGCCGGCTTCGGCGTGCCGAGCACGTTTGGCGGCGTCATCCCAACCCCCGCACTCGACCGCATCGCGCAGAACGGTCTGCGCTATACCAATTTCCACTCAACGGCACTGTGCTCGCCGACACGGGCGGCGCTCATTACCGGCCGCAACCACCACTCGGCCGGTTTCGGCGTCGTTTCGGAGCAGGCGACCG
Organism: uncultured Phycisphaera sp.; assembly: GCA_964501365.1. GTDB lineage: Bacteria > Planctomycetota > Phycisphaerae > UBA1845 > UBA1845 > CAZAMB01. The sequence goes on from CAZCST010000039.1 coordinate 175,670, forward strand.
GCTTCCCCGGCTACAACAGTATTATTGGGAAGGACAAGGCAACGGTGGCCCGCATTCTCCGCGACAACGGCTATCATACGTCGTGGTTCGGCAAGAATCACAACACCCCGGAATTCCAGGCGAGCCAGGCCGGCCCCTTTGACCAGTGGCCAGTCGGTATGGGCTTCGAGTACTTCTACGGTTTCATCGGCGGCGACACCAACCAGTGGCAGCCCAACCTCTTCCGCAACACCACCCAAATCTATCCGTTCGAGGGTAAGGCGCCGGGAACCTGGAACCTGACGACGGCGATGGCAGACGACGCCATCGACTACGTGAAACGGATGAACGCGCTCACGCCCGAGCAGCCGTTCTTCTGCTATTACGTGCCGGGCGGCACGCACGCGCCGCACCATCCGACGAAGGAATGGGTGGACAAGATCAGCGCACTGCACCTCTTCGATCAGGGTTGGAACAAGATGCGCGACACCATCTTCGCGAACCAGAAGAAACTCGGAGTGATCCCTCAGAACGCGAAACTCACGCCGTGGCCGAGCGACATGCTGAAGGAATGGGACAAGCTCACCGCCGACGAGAAGAAGCTCTTCATCCGACAGGCCGACGTGTTCGCAGCTTACGTCGCCTACACCGATCACGAGATCGGACGCGTGATCCAGGCGGTCGAGGACATGGGCAAGCTCGATAACACGCTGATCATTTACATCGAAGGCGACAATGGCACGAGCGCCGAGGGCACAATGATTGGCACCCCCAATGAGATTGCGATGTTCAACGGCGCCAACCCGAACGTCGAGGAGCAACTCAAGGCCTTCTACGATATCTGGGGCACGGAGCACACATACAACCACATGGCGGTGCCCTGGGCCTGGGCGTTCGACACCCCGTTCTCGTGGACGAAGCAGGTCGCTTCTCACTTCGGAGGCATCCGCCAGGGGATGGCAATCTCGTGGCCCGCGGTGATCAAGGACAAAGGCGGCATCCGCAACCAGTTCCACCACATGATCGACATCGCGCCGACGATCCTCGACGCGGCAAAGATCAGGCAGCCGGAAACCGTTGACGGCATTCGGCAGAGCGCGATGGAAGGCGTCAGCATGGTGTACACGTTTGACACGAAGAACGCAGACGCCCCTTCCGCACGCAAGACGCAGTACTTCGAAATGATGGGCGACCGCGCTGTCTATCACGAAGGCTGGTTCGCAGCCACGAAAGTTGGACGCAAGCCGTGGGAGAATACCGCGCCGCCTTTGGACCTCGCTGCCGTGCAGTGGGAGCTCTACGACCTCACCAACGACTGGACACAGGCGGATGACCTGGCCGCGAAGAATCCTGATAAGCTCAAGCAAATGAAGTCGGTATTCGAGCAGGAGGCGAAGAAATACCAGGTGCTGCCGCTCGACAACTCGCTGATTGCACGCGCGATCACGCCGAGGCCTAGCATCACGGCCGGCCGCAACGCATTCACCTGGACGGCGCCGCTCACCGGCACGCCGAATGGTGATGCGCCGTCGGTGCTCAATGCGTCGTATAACTTCCAAGCGGAGATCGAAGTCCCAGAGGGTGGCGGCGAAGGCATGCTCATCACGCAGGGCGGTCGGTTCGGCGGCTATGGCTTCTACCTACTGAAGGGCAAGCCCAAGTTCGTGTGGAATCTCGTGGGTCTGAAGCTCGTGCAGTGGATCGGCCCCGAAACGCTTGCGCAGGGCAAGCACAGCCTCGAGTTTGACTTCAAATACGAGGGGATGGGCGCGGCGACGATCGCATTTGGAAGCTACGCGGGCATCGGCCAGGGCGGTACCGGCGTGCTGAAAGTGGACGGGAAGGACGTGGCCACCCAGAAGATGGAGCACACGGTCCCGTTCATTCTGCAATTCGACGAAAGCCTCGACGTCGGCTCCGACACGCTCACCAGCGTGAATGATCAGGATTACCAGCCGCCATTCACATTCACCGGCAAGCTAAACAAGGTCACATTGCACCTTGAGCATCCAAAGCTTACGCCCGAGGACATTAAGAAGCTCCAGGAGGCCGAAGCGAAAGCCGCCGCAACGAAGGAATAGGACAATGCCGCAGACATCATCGAAGTGAGAATTGGTGGCCCAAGTTTTCAAACTTGGGCCACCAATTCTCCCAATGCCTTGCTCGTAGTTTGTTGCCAAAATGCGCGCGCCGCGCATGTTCTATAGGCTGGGTGGCCCGCGTTCTGGACTGGTCGGTACTGGGGGCGTGATTTGGACTCAAGGAATCTCTTACAAGGTGTGCCATTGAACCGCCGTCCCCGCCCGCGCAAAATTACGTACGTGAATTGCAGAAAAAATTGGAATTGATGGCCCCAGGTTCGATACGACCAGAACCTGGGCCACCCCGCCGTCACCCTGTGCGAAATCGCGCCCTATTGGAAGTGGGACGACTGATGACTCAAGGTAACGATGTCACGTCCGCAAGACTAATTCTCGGAAACCTTAATGTTGAAGTTCGGGACGGATGGTATTCCAATGAGATTAAGAAGCTTCTTCAAGCCCAGCCCGGACCGGTGGAGCGGCCCGATCATTGAGCACTGGAAAGACTGAAAAACGGTTTACATTGTTACGCGCGTGGCGTTGGATGGAGCTTGCGGCTTACGCAATTTCCGCAATGATCATCCTACAAGCACTACTGGTAGTGAGCGCAAAACACCCCTTGTCGGTTAAGATCCACGGTGGAGCGGTCCTTGGCACAAACGGAATAGCACTTCGGTTTCTCTGGTCAGTGCAAGAAGGCGAATCAATCGCGTGGGACGTAGTCGATTCGGGGCTAAGATACGAAACGACTGGCTATTACACTTTTGTTCAGATCCCCCTCCACTATGTCTTCCTCGGAGCGGTGCTCCTAGGAGCCTTCGCCCGGTGGCGAAGGAACCGCATGATCCATAAAGCCAGGTAGATGCGGACGGGACGAGTCGCCCATATTGCGGCGGTAGCCCAATGTGGGGCCATGAATGTCCATCGAGCCAAACACCCTGATTGAAATTCAATCAAATCTCCGCGCGCCGCGCATGTTCTATTGGCGCGATGTGCGACGGAACTCCAACCACCGACGGCATGGCCACTTTCCGCTTTCCCCGTTTCTGCTTTCCGCTTTCTGCTTTCTGCTTTCCAAGGCTTTTGCCCCGACAGCCCGCCGCACCCACAATATGTGGTGGTATCCAAACAAAAACCTACCACTCCAAAAACAGTACTTGTCAAAACGAACCCATCTTTCAGCACGACTTTGCAAGAAATGCGGCGCGCAGGCGCAGGGACTCCGTCTCCAACTATGTTCACATGCCGGGAAACTGGAAGTCGGCGATTTGCATTTCCACGCTACGCCGGCCATTGAACTCGTTGATGATCGGCTCGAAGGCAACGCGGCAGCGGCGATGTTGTTTGAGGTCCTCAATGTGCGGGCCAAGGCGGAAGCCGATTCCCTTCAGGTGGACGCCGTCCTCCTGGAAGGTCGCCTGCAAGTGGTCGCCGCCGGTCCCCACGCAGCGCGGCTCCGAGGCCAGCGCCACCCAGCCTGTGGCAAGCATGGGCTTGGGGTTGCCGCTTCCAAACGGGCCCAGGCCGGTGATCGCCTGCGCTGTCGGCAGCGTCATTTCCGCAAGCTGCACTTCGCCGTCCATTCGCAGCTTTGGCGTGAGGTCATCGCCGGTGAGGCGGTTGTTCGCAATGGCGACAAAGGCTTCGGTGAATGCGTCCACCCGGTCGGCTTGAATCCGCAGTCCGGCGGCCGCCGCGTGACCGCCGTGCGTGATGAGGTGTCCGGCGCAGTCGCTCAGTGCGGCCGTGAGATCGAAGTTGGCAATCCCCCGTCCGCTTCCCTGCCCTTCGCCGTTGGCCAGCGATATCATGATCGCAGGGCGGTGATATCGCCCGACGATTTTGGAGGCCACGATGCCGATCACCCCCGCATGCCAGCCCTCCGCCGCAAGAACAATGGCGCGTCGCGCATCGCCGCCGAGATTGTCGCGTTCGATGCGTTCGAAGGCCTGCTTGGTGATTTGGCGTTCGACGGACTGCCGCGAACGATTGTGCTCTTCGAGGTACAGCGTGATCTCGCGGCTCCGCGCGGCGTCGGCACGGGTGAACAGCTCGACGGCCAGTCGCGCATGACCCATGCGCCCGGCCGCGTTGATCCGCGGCGCGAGCTTGAAGCCGACATCGTAGCAATCGACCTTCGCGCCGCTCAGGCCCGACGATTCGATCAGCGCACGCAAGCCCGCAATTCGACTTTCGGGCAGGAGCTGAAGCCCATGCCGCGCCAAGACACGATTCTCGCCCGTGAGCGAAACCACATCGGCAATCGTCCCCAAAGCAGCCAGCGGCAGGAGCTCCTTCAGCAACTCACGGAATGGCGGCGAAACCTTTGCCGCCCCGCTCACCCGTTGAGCGAGCGCCCACGCCACTTTGAAGGCCACTCCCGAACCGCTCAGGTGCGGATTCGGATAACCGTCGATGGCCGGATGGACCACCGCAAGGGCAAGGGGAAGTTCCCCCGAAAATTGATGGTGATCCGTGATAATGAGATCGACACCGCGACCACGAAGGGCGTCGGCGGCCTCGATCGCCGTAACGCCGCAGTCCACCGAGACGATCAGCTCCGCCCCTTCTTCGGCCAGTTTGAGCGCTGCGGCGGTGTTCAGGCCATAGCCTTCTTCGATCCGGTGAGGAATGTAAAAGACGACGTCACCGCCGGCGAGCTTGATGACATGCCAGAGAATGGCGACGCCGGTGATCCCATCCACATCGTAATCGCCGTACAAAACGATTTTTTTGCGGACCTGAATGGCCGAAGCAATCGCTTCGGCGGCCTGAACCGCCCCAAAAAGCAATTCCGGCGGGTGCAGGTCGGAGAGCTGTGGACTGAGAAACGCCTGAGGCGTGTGGTCTGGGGTCAGACCCCGGTTAAGCAACATCTGGGCCACAATCCGCGGGACCTGCCAGCGTTGGGCCAGGGCGTCAGAAGCCCGAAACGTCTGCGAAATAATCCATTCTTTCACGATGTCCATCCCTGGCCAAAGTACCCTGTATATAGTTCGGGGGGCACAGGATCAATAGGCGAGGCGTCCGGGAGGCCGCGTTTTTCCTTGATCGGCCGCGTCCGTCTTCCTATACTCGATGCGAAAGGGGTGGCTCATGGAATCAACGCTCGAACCGAGGGAAAAGGACATGGTTACGACGGCATTGTCGGGCAAAAGCATTCTTTTGGTGGACGACGACCCCGACATGATTACGGCGTTGCAGGCCGTTTTGGATGGCTGCGGGGCAACCATTGAGACGGCCGTGGACGGCAACCAGGCGGTTGAGGTCGCGGCGGCGTTCAACCCCGATCTTGTGGTTCTGGATGCCATGCTTCCCAAACGTAGTGGATTCCTGGTACTCGAAAAACTCAAGGGCTCAAACAAGAAAAAAGGCCAGCGGCCCTTTGTAATCATGATTACGGGTAACGCCGGCAAGCGTCACCAGGTCTGGGCAGAAAGCCTCGGCGTCGATGGTTACATCAACAAGCCCTTCCGCATGGAACGCCTTATGGAGCGCATCGAGCAGCTTCTGGGATCGAATTAACAAACTGGCCCGGACAATCCACCGGGTCGCGCAAACTCCGCCCTGCGGATGAATTTCGCTCCGGCTCGATTTGCTGGTTATTCAACACCAACGACTCTCACCCCCGCGAAAAGCTGCCTGCAGGAAACTCGCTTCGCCCAATTCAGCCGATAAGATTTTCGTATGAGGCCTTTTCTCTTTCTCGTTCCGACATGTTGCGCGCTCCTGCTTACGGCTCCGGATCATTCGTTCGCCCAGGATTCCGAACCAACGGCCAGTGCGTCCAAACCTGTTTCGCTTTCGGAAGCGCGGGAGATGGTGCTTACCGGTTCGTACAAAGAGGCGATTCAGGCATTCGAAAATCTGGCTGGGGAACCCAAGACCAAAGTAGCCGCATCGCTCGGACTGGCCGAAGCCAGAATGCGTATCGGGGAATATCAAGATGCGATCGCACTGCTGGAACCACTGGAGGCGAAAAACTCCGCGCGACGGCCATACTTGCTTGCCAAACTCTATTGGATCACCGGCCGCTACGAAGATGCCCAGCGGTGTGCGCGCGAAGCTATCAGCATGGACGACAACCATGCCGGAGCGAGGCTGCTGCTTGGCAACATGCTGGAGATGCTCGGCAAGACCAACGATGCCATCAAGGAGTATCGCTGGTTCGACGAGCAAATCGCGAAGCGCGCCAGCCTTCCGCGAGATCCGGCATGGATCACCGATGCGGGGCTGGGATTCCTGCGATTCAGCGTACTTACGGATACGTCGGTTGCCGCGCGCACGCAGCACGTTCTGAATGAAATGTTGCAGGTGGCCTATACGCGGCTCGACCGTGCCTACTGGCCGGCGCGCATCGCGGCGGCGGACCTGCTCCGCGAGAAATACAACAACGACGAAGAGGACGGCAGCATTTCGGATTATTTTGCCGCACTCAAAATCAATCCCCGCCTGCCCGAGGCTCACGCCGGACTCGGTGAAATTGCGCTGGAGAGCTGGCGATTTGAAGAAGTCGAGCACCGGGCCGAACTTGCCCTCGAAATCAATCCGAATTTTCCGCCCGCCCATCATCTGCTGGCCGGCAAGTTTCTGCTCGAAAGGCGCTACGATCAGGCCATCGCCGCTGCGGAAGCAGCGCTGAAAATCAATTCCAACGATTTGAAGGCTCTGTCGCTCACCGCCGCCGCCTACGAATGCAAGTACGACCAGGAGGGGGTGCAAAAAATACGCGAAAGGGTTTTGGCGATCAATCCGCGATGCGCACTGTATCACCGAATCGTGGGTGATGCGTTGTCGGGGATACGGCAATATGCGGCCTCGGAATCTCATTACCTGTTGGCCATTGAAATGGACGGCACGGACGCCAACGCGCGGACGGAATTGGGCATGATGTACATGCAGTGGGGCAATGAGGCGAAGGCCCGTGATGCGCTCGATGCGGCATGGAACCTCGATCCGTATAACGAGCGAACGAAGTTCACGCTTGAACTTCTCGACCGCCTGCACAAGTTTGCCAAGCACGAGACGGACCACTTCATCATCAAATATGACGCAGAGAAGGACCCGGGGCTGGGCGAATATGTGGCTGATTATCTGGAATCAATCTACTCAGCGGTGACGGGCGACTTCGCCACTCCGCTCGACGAAAAAACCACCATTGAGTTTTTCCCCACGCACAAGGCCTTCGCCGTCCGCATCACCGGAAAGCCGTGGATCTTTACCGTCGGAGCATCGACCGGCAGCGTCATCGCACTCACCGCCCCGCGAGATTCAGTGCAGACGATGGGGCAATACAATCTGGCGCGAGTGCTCAAACACGAATTCACGCACACCGTGACTCTGGCAGCCACTCAAAATCGAATTCCACACTGGTTCACCGAAGGACTGGCGGTGTACCAGGAGGATTCGCCACGCAGCTTTGACTGGGCGGAACTTTTGACAGAGGCAATGCGCCGCGACCAGCTCTTCACACTCGAATCCGTAGACTGGGGATTCATCCGCCCCAAGCGCGCCAGCGACCGGCAGATGGCCTATGCACAAAGCGAGTGGATGGTGGAGTTCATCATTGACCGCTTCGGCTATGACGCCATTCAAAAAATGCTGAAGAGATATCACGACGGCGCGACGCAGGCCCAGGCTTTGCGCGAACTCTTCCACATGGAGTTATCGGATTTCGATAAGGCGTTCGCGGCCTGGTCGCGGGCAGAAGTCAACAAATGGGGCTGCCCGTTCGACCTCACACCGCCCGGCGATGTCGTTGAGTTGCGTCAGAAAGCCGACGGTACCGAAGCGTCGGCGGAGCTGATCGCACAACTGGCTCGCGCGGAATTCGACGCAAGCGAATATGACCGGGCAGAGGCCGCCGCCCGCCGGTCGCTGGAAGTCGATCCGGCGCAGCGTGCCGCGCTGGAAGTATTGGTGAGACTCATGGGCTATCAGATTTCCGAGGCAGCGGGCGATGGCAAAGAGAAATACGAAAACAACGCGCTCCCCTACATTGATCGCCTTCTCAAACTGGACGAGAACAACCGTCATGCACTCAAACTCCGCGCAACCATCGCGCTGCGCCGCAAAGACTACGATAATGCGAGCGAATCCTTTGAGAGGCTGCAACGCGTGTGTGCCATGGATCCGGCGAGCTATCGCGGGCTTGCCGGCATTTATCTTGACAGGAAGGAAGAAGATCGCGCCCTTCCTCAACTCGTCGAACTGGCGCGGATTGAACAGGGCGACTCTTCCGTCCCCACGCGGATCGCGGACATCATTCGCGAGAAGGGGAATCTCAATGAGGCGGCCTACTGGTATCGCCAGGCCATTTTCATCAATCCCTTTGATGCCGAACTGCATGCGTCGCTGGCCGGGACCTATTCGCAGGCATCCGAATACCGCGCGGCTCTGCGCGAGTATGAAATGCTGACCAAGCTGGAACCCACCAAGGCCGCAAACTTTGAATCGGCCGCCGTCGCCGCGTTGAAGGCCGGAGACCGCGATGCCGCAAAACGCCATGCCGACCGGGCCATCACACTCAACCCCGCTTCCAACGTCGCCAAACTGTTCGATGGCGGATCCGCTCCGTAAGAGGATTGCCCCTCCTGGATTTCAGGGTCAATTTCCTTCAAATATCGTTCTATTTGATCGGCCAATCTTGCAATTGGTCCGATTGAATTGCTACAATGACGGCTCCCCTGCTCCATCGTGACGGGAAACTTGCGAACCATTTGCGATCAGGAGGACATCCGATGCGTACTCATTCTTGCATGAATTTGACGTTGTATGTGGGTGCGGTGCTTTGCGCAGTCGCATCTGTGAAGGCTGACGTGGTTGACTTTGTCGCCAACCTCACACCGGAATGTGCTCAAACGACTTCGACGGCTTCGGGAACCGGGGTTTTCAGTTTGAATACGCAGACGGGGCTATTCACCTGGCACATTGTCCAAAATGTCGAAAATGCCACCTTTGCGCACATCCATGGCCCCATTGCGCAAGCCTGTGGATCGCTGGGGGGCGGAGCCATCCAGATTGACATCGGGCCAACGTCACCCGCAGACGGAACTAGGGTGCTGAATGCGACCAAGCAACAAGAGCTTCTTGCGGGATTGTATTACGTCAATGTGCACTCCGATGCCTTCGTATCTGGTGAAATATCCGGGGTCATTGTTCGCGCTCCAGAGGTGAACAAATGCCGTCACATTTCCTTCATTCCAGGACATCCGGGCGTCAGCACGGCCATCCGTGTGCGTTTGACCTCGCTACATCACGTCAATCCGCCCTATGCGGGCGGACCTTCGGTGCCTTTCACAAGCTTCGAGGGTGAGGAGCGCTGGGTGGGGCCGCCAGTCCAATACGTCGAATCCTCGTCAACCGGAATCACTTATCATGCGTCCTCATTACAGTGCACTCCGCACTATCAGGACTGGGGTTCGATTTTGACGCTTCATGTCAACGGAAGCGCAATCGTGCCAAGTTCCATTTATGATGTGGAGGTGCTGGATTCAAGCTGCCTGGGCAACGAATCAGGCTGCGCCGCAATTTTGGATTCATACACCATCAACACGACGCGATGGGGAGACGTTGAAACACCGTACAATCCACCCAGCCCGACGACCCAGCCTGATTTGAGCGACATTGCCGGGCTGGTTAACAAATTCAAGAGCGTACCCGGAGCCCCGATCAAGGCTCGCGGATTGATTGCAGGCGTTGATGCGGTCGGAACGATCGATAGTTCCCTTGATTTGAACCTCGCCCATATTTCTGTATGCGTTGATGCCTTCAAAGGCAAACCCTACCCTTACGTCATCGGGGCGTGCCCGTAGTCATTGCGCCGCATTTGTCGGCCTGCAATCTGCGCAGGACTTTCGCACATTCCCATGACGGAGAACGCGTGCCTGATCTTGGCTCGCACTCGCGTCCTACGAACATTTGAAGATAATGCGACTCATGCAGATTTGGGCGCTTATCGTCGACAGCTTCCGCGAGTCACTGGATCGCAAAATCTTCTGGGTGATGCTGCTGATTTCGCTTGCCGTCGCATCCGCCATGTTCTGCATCACCTTTGAGCCCAATCGTATCAATCTTTTTTTTGGCACCTGGTCCATCGAATCCACACTATTTACCTACGGCGGTGCGCTTGCCACGGATCGCATTGCGAGCATTCTTGTCGAGTGGATTGCGGACATCGTACTGGGCTCCGTGGGCATTTTCCTGGCACTTATCGCCACTGCGGGATTTATGCCTTCCATGATGGAGCGCGGCGGCATCGAAGTCGTGCTCTCCAAGCCGTTACCTCGCTGGAAGCTGGTGCTGGGCAAATACGTGGGCAGCCTGATCTTCATGGCGGCCCACGCATCTATCTTTGTTGCTCTAACGTTCCTGGTGGCCGGGCTTCGTTGGAAAGTGTGGCTGCCCCGCTATTTTCTGGTCGTTCCGCTCATGATCCTGATGTTCAGTTATCTCTATTGCGTTTCGACCCTGGTGGCCGTCTATACGCGAAGCACGATCGCGGTCATCCTGATCACCATCGGCTCGTGGATTGTTTTTGCCGGAGTGCAATCAACAGGGGACTATTTTGAAATGTACCCCAAGAGCCAGGACTATCGCACCGCCTACAACACGGTCCGCCTGATCCGCTGGGTCATCCCGAAGACATCCGACCTCACTCTGCTGGCTCGGGAATGGACCCGATCTGCGGCCCCGACGGATTTCGTCACTCCGCAAACCGATAAGGACCGTGAAATGGTTGATCGGGCCACGCATGCCGAAAATCTGAGACTGAACGTACATCCCGCGGCGTCGATCGGCTCCTCGCTGATGTTTGAATTCGCCGTCCTGGCCATCGCCATCTGGAAATTTTCCCGCAAGGATTTTTAGCGGAATTCCGGGAATTATTTCGGCGAGGCCATGCGCTCCAGGATGGAGTCGGCCAGTCCGTAGCCGACAGTTTCGCCGGCATCGAGCCACTTGTTGCGGTCGCAATCCTTTTCGACCTTGGCCATCGACTGTCCGCTGCGCTGGGCGATGATCTGGTATAGTTCGTGCCGCAACCGGATGATTTCCTCGGCCTCGATCGACAAGTCCGTGGCCGAACCCTGCATGACGCCGCCGAGAAGCGGTTGGTGCAGGAGCGTCCTTGAATGAGGCAGGAGGTAGCGTTTGCCCTTCGCACCGCCGCAGAGAATCACCGCGCCCATGCTGGCCGCAAGGCCGACGTTATACGTCGCCACGTCGCACCGCAGGTACTGCATAGTGTCGTAGATCGCCAGCCCCGCCGAGACTGAGCCGCCGGGACTGTTGATGTACAGGTGAATGTCGGCCTTGGGGTCTTCGTTGGAGAGGAAGAGCATTTCGGCCACGATCAGGTTGGCCACTTCATCATCCACGCCGCCGGTGAGAAAGATCACGCGGTCCTTCAGCAGGCGCGAAAAAATATCCATTTCACGGTCGCCGCGACCGGTCTGTTCAATGACGAAAGGAACTCGCTGATTGATTGCACCCATGATGAATATCTCCGGTTGGCCCGTTCGATGGAAAATACGCCATCGAGCCGGCAACGCCCCTGAATCCTACAGCGCCTTCTTGGCGGTCTTTTTCCGATCGTCGGCCAATATCTCATCCACGACGCCGTACGCCAGCGCGTCTTCAGCCGTCATGTATCGATCGCGTTCGGTCTCCTCAGCCACTTTCTCTGCAGACTTGCCCGTGCATTTGGAAATAATGTTGTTGAGCCGATGCTTATCGCGCAACACCTCTTCGGCCTGAATTCGAATGTCCTCAGCCTGGCCGGTGATGCCGCCGTACGGCTGATGCATCATCACCTTGGCGTTGGGCAGAATGAACCGCTTGCCCTTGGTTCCCGCCATCAGAATGATGGCCGCGCCGCTGGCCGCCTGACCGATGCAATAGGTCGCAATGTCGGAGCCGACGAACTGCATGGTGTCGTAGATCGCCAAAGTCTGATCCACCAGCCCGCCGGGAGAATTGATGTAAAGGTTGACGTCCTGATCGCGGCGTATGGATTGCAGATAGAGCAGTTGCTGGATGACGATGCTGGCGGTTCGCTCTGCGATGGGGCCGGCCAGAAAGATAATTCGATTTTCGAGGAGCATGTCGGTTAGCGACATCTCCCGCGTCCGCTGATAGGGCGGATATTGGTTTACGGTTCCCGGCAGTCCAAACGCATCGTGCATGACTGGTTTCCTTTCTACCTCTTATAGGACGCTGCCGGCGGCTGATCAATGTGCCACCGCATTAAGGCTGACTCTTTCGTCAGCCTGTTGAGCCAACGACCTGCCAGCTACCTCGTCTTTTTCTTAGCGGAAGATTTTGCCTGGCTCTTTTCCGCCTTCGCGGCAGGTACTTTTTTGGCCGGCATCTTTGCAGGAGCCTTTTTCGTCTCAGCCTTTGCAGGAGCGCTCTTTGGTGGTGCGGGCGCTGCCGGGGCCTTCTTTTTAGGACTCTTTTCCGAGGCTGATTCACCTGAGCTCTTCGATTTTGGGACTTCGCCCTCGGTCACTTCCGCATCGGTGAGAATCTCTTCCAGGACTTTTTCATCGCGAAGGCGCAGGTAGAGCATGGCGATTCCGTCGCCCTTGCTGAGTTCGTCGCGTACGCGGTCGAAGCGCTTTCCGGATTGCCGTGCGATATCGGAAATCGCCATGTTGAGTTCTTCTTCGTTGATGTCGATCTTGCGATCGGCGGCAAGCTTTTCCAGCACGAAGAACAATTTGAGATCGCGAATCGTCTGGTCGTGAGCCTTGGTGCGCATCTCATCGAGAGCGCGTTCGATCTCCACCTGGGGTACACCACGCTGAAGCAGGTCGATCATGCGGCGGGCGACGCTGCGATCGGTCTGACGCTGCGAAAGACCTGCCGGAATCTCCAACTGGGCATTTTCGATCAGATAATCGCCCACCTGTTCAAGCATCTGCTCCTTGATGGTGCGTTCGAGCCGCGCTTCGAGTTGCTCACGGATCGCACCACGGAAATCCTTTTCCGATTCGAATCCTGCATTCTCAAGAAACTCTGCGTCAACTGGCGGTGTCGATAGCCGCTTGATTTCGTTAATGGTGAATTCGAACCTGGCTTTCTTGCCGCGAAGCTCGACCTTGTCGTGGTCGTCCGGAACGACGGCCTCGTGGGATACAACATCCCCTACCTTTTTCTTCGCCAGTATGTCCGCGAGATTGGCAAGCGGTACGCCGTGAAGCCGCATGGGACGAGCCGCAATGTCAACGTTCTGCTCCGACGCCAGCAATTCGCCGCCGACGTTGACCTTCAGATCGACATAGAGCATGTCGTTGGGCTCGACGCCGCCCTTTTCAACCGGCTCAAAGGTCGCGTCGCGGTAGCGTAGCCGAGTAATGGCTTCGTCGATGTCCTTCTCGCCAATGGAAAGCACGGGTCGCTTGACGGGAATTCCCTTCACCTCGGGAATCTCAAATTCGGGTTTGACTTCCATCTCGCAGGAGAACGTGAGCGGTCCCTCCTTGGCGAGGTTCATATGGTCAAGCGCCCGGTCGATGGGCAGAAGTTTTTCTACTTCGATGTTTCGGGGCTTGCCGTCCTCGCCAATTCGCTCTTCTTTGACCTTGCACCAGATCAACGGATCGCCGAGCGGCTTGATCTCCTCCTTCTCAACGGCGGCCAGATAGCCGCTGCCCAGAAGCTGGCTTTTGAGTTGCTGGCCCACGTCGGTTGCGAATCGTTTTTCAACCAGTTTGAGCGGGGCATGTCCCTTGCGGAAACCCGGGATTGCGGCCTCTCGTTTGAGTTCGGCGAACTCCTTGCTCATCCGCCCTTCGATCATGTCGCGGGGGACGGTAACGGTTAGCTTGAGCCGCAGGCCGCCCAAATCCTCTTTCTTGACCGAAACAGCCTCTTTCAGCTCGGCCATGAGCTTCTGGTCTTCGGAAAGCTCCTCGGTTTCTCCCTCGGCACCCGTTTCCTGATCCAACACTTCCTCGTCAGCCATAAACGCCATCTCCTTGCGTGGATGCCTACTTTATCGACCGCTGCGCGGCCTAGCCAAAACGCGGTCCGCGCTCAGGAAGGAAGCTAACCGAGGCCGCTTTTTCAGGCAACTTGAGCAATCCGAGCCGCGATCGGGAGAAAGTTCCGGAAGTGCTTTCCGACAGCCTCATCATCAGATTGCGCCCGGAGTTGTCACTGACCGCTGGGGGCTAGAACCGCTTTGAGTTGTTTTTTCTGCCCCGGAGTGTCGAGGATTACTTCAATCTTGCCATCGAGACGACGGTGAAGAGTGTAGGCCTGCGGATCGCCCTTGTGGGGTTGAAACTGAAGTTGGGAACCGGACTGTCGGAAGTCGCCGGTCGTGGTATGGGCGTCCTCAGTCATACGCCCGCTGCCGTCGTAGAGGCCAGTGGCTGTGTATTTCCCAGCGGGGTCGAACTGGATGCGGTTGAAGGGAAATGACGCGCCGGCCGGCTGTACATCGACGGTCTCCCATCCGCCGGAGAGCTTTGGCGCGCAACCCGCAAATTCCACTATCAGAACCCCCACCGCCAACGCGGTGCGAAATTTGCCCGCTGGGGCCATTCGCCCACAACACCCCGCGCTAACGATTGGGGTACTGATTGAACTGGAAGACATCATGGCGCTTTGATTGATTCGGCCATTCGATCCAAAATTTCGCGCTCCGAGATCATGTCGCGGCGGATTGTCCGCCAGACAGTGTTCTGCGCAGGGGTCGTGGCCGCGTCGCGGTCGATCGCGGTCTGGTGTCCCGGCAAATCATCGCTGGCGCGCTCGGAGGGCATGAGACGATAGCTGTCCGCCGACTGTTCCTGAATCAAGACCTTGCAATTCACTTTGAGAGCCGAACCCGTTCCCGTGAGGCGGACTTCGGCGATCTTTCGCAGCGGATTATCGGCGCGCAGGGATCGCTCGCCTGTACGTTCGATGGCGATGGGTTCTGTGATGAGAACCGCCCCTGTGGAATCGCGGCGCGAGATTGTGTAACCCAAGTCGACCAGGGCGGCTTCGGCTGCATCGAGAGAAGTGTTGCGCTCTTCTGTCGGGGCGGAGCGCACTGCGTAATTCGACGGCCAGGCACTGCGCTCGCTCGCGCAACCCACCAGGCCGACTGACAGCAGGAAAACGACGATGGATACTTGCTTAATCATGAATACATTATCAATTGCGTTTTTGCGCCACGCAAGTGATTTGCCGTCGAAGAATCGGGGAAGCAATGCCCGCAGCGTGGGCGTTAATCGGTAAGGTCCTTCGCTTCGTTCAGAATGATAGGCCTGTGTGTGACATACCTATCGCTTGGTGATTTCGAGAATCTCCAGGTCGAAGGCCCCGATCTTGCCAATCAAGGGAAGGCTCAGGTCCGCCACGCCAGAGTTTTTCAGCGAAGACACAGCAAAAGTGATACGAATCGGGCTGCAGTCTGATTCCCGAAGCGCGGCGTCAAAATCAACCCATTTGCCTTCGATGTAAAACTGCGTCCAGAGGTGATACCCGAAAATGTCGTCCTGGCCACCGAAAACCGGCACATAGGCGATACCAACGGCCACTCGTGAAGGCAGCCCATTGATCCGCCCCAGGGCGGCCAGCAACACTCCATGTTCGCTGCAGTCGCCCTCGCGCGTGCGGGCGACTTCGCTGGCCGTGGCGAATCCGACATTCAGACTCTTGGTGGTAACATAGTCCGTCACAAATCGCCGCAGCTTGTCGGCCAATGCAAACGGTTCTTTCTCGCCCCCGGCTGCTTCCTTGGCCAGCTCGACGAGCTTTACGTCGGCCGTATTCATCATCAGATTCGGCTCAAGGTACTCTGCAAGTTCGTTCTTTTTTTCTCCGCTGATCTCCGCGTTTCGGCGTTTGGCCGATTCGGCCTTATTGTGCGGCAATCGCAAAACCAGCACTTCCACCGTTTGATCGTCGATACGGGTGATTTTCTGCGAATCCGTTTCCGGCAATGTCAGTGGTTCGCCTCCACCCTGCTTTGACTTGATTCGGTAACGGATGCTCGAGGAAGCATCCTTGTCGATCTTGCGATTGGCTTTCAGCACCGTGGTCATGAACATTTCCGGCGGGACGAATTCGGCAAGCGCCTGAGACTGATTCACCGCGTACATTTCCATGTTGCCCAGGCCAGGCATGGTCACGAGCGACTTAAGCGGCAGCCCCTCCTTGTCCACCCACGAAATCATCTCCAGCGATCCCGTCGGCCCCTCCAGCGTCACGACCATCTTTTGACCGCGCGCCTTTTTCTTACCATTTTCAAATTCCTCCCATTCGCCAATGCTGACGGCGGCGGTGACTGCATCGTCGAGTCTGAGGTCGGGCGCGTAGGTCTTGAGTGAGTATTTTGTTCCAGGCTTGAAACCGCGAAGAACTTGCTCACGAAACAGGCCCCAGGAAAGAAGTGCGTCCTTGGGAAAGGCGAATTCCTGCGTCTGATCCATGCCATATTGTGAGGTTACGACCGTTACTTTGCCGTCCTTAATCACGCCGCGCATTCCGGATTTCATCTGCGAAAATCGCATCTCTGAATCGAACCCAAGCGGGACGCCGGAGAGCGTTTCGGTCGTGCGCTGCGTTGTATCCATCACGACGGGGTTGTCGGCCCGGCCGATCTTGATGTGAAAGTCCGTGCTCGTTTCGATTTGGTCCTTGTCGCGGGACGTCGTGTTGTGCGCGTAGCCCAGCTTGGCCCCTGCCATGTGCAGCTCAAACCACTCGTCCAGAAACCGGCCCTGTGGCGGGTTCTTCAGATCAACCGACTGGGCCTGCGCCATTGCATTCCATGCGATCGACGCGACGCAACCAAGCAACACGAATCGAAATGCCGTTCTTTTAATCAAGAGTCCTCCTGGTAATGAATTTGATGAATCTGGGAACCGTTGTTCCCGCTCAAAAATTGTAGCATGTCATAATCGGGAGCGAATCAGCACTTCGTGCCGGTCAGACGTTCATTGAGTTCCAGCACGTAGCGTTCCTCCACAAGTTCCACCCCCCAACATCGGCCCGAGCGTCTTTCCACTCGATGAAAACTGTACTCCTGGTACAAACGGGCGGCGTTTTTCAACAAGTCGACCGTCCAGAGGAAGATCGACTGGTACCGGCACTGCTTACAGTAATCGACGGCTTCTCGCAGAAGGCGGCTGCCAAGACCCTGCCCTCTCGATGCAGGATCGACCAAGAACCAGCGGATCTGTGCCTCCGTGGGAGACGCCGCCACAATCGCGATGCAACCCACGATCCGAGCTCCCTCCTCCGCGATCCAGATACGCTCGCGTTCGCCACGCCTTAGCACAAACTCGGCCATCGGCCCTGCGACGTACGCTTCGAACGTCTCGTCGAATCCGTACTCCCGCGCGTAGACGTCGCCATGGAGCCGTACAATTTCTCCAAGGTCCCCCGGGCGAACATCGCTTCGCAGGTTCATCTACCCATATAAGTTGCACTTGCGTTCGCGGTCAAGAATCGAAATGAATGCAGACCAGACTGAAGCGTGAGATTCCGTGGCGACGTGAGGTTCAATTGTCGGGCAGGCTTACGCCGTTCCATGCGGAGAAACCGCCGGCGCCGTTGAGAAGGTCAATGAGCGTCAGAATGTCCGCGGGGGCGGGAACCTCGGAACGATCCAGATCGGACGACCAGATGGCCAGAGTAGACAAGCCATTGAGCGCGTCGATCAAAGCGAGGATGTCGGACGGAGTCGCCATGCCGTCGGAATTCACGTCGCCGGGCAGGAAGCCAATCCGCAGGCTGACATCACTTAACGTGTCGTCTATTGTAGTCCAAGCCCCAGGCTCAACCGCTTTGTTGAGTGTGAGACGAACAACCGCCCCGCCGAGCGATGTCACCGTCATGACCACCGGAGCCGGTTGAGATCCGCCCACCTGCGTCACGGTGAAACGCGACGGGTTCATCGAACACGGTTCACCATTGAGTGTGAGGTCGAATGTGGACCATCCCTTTGGGTTGCTTCCGTCGGCGTCGCTTGGTCGCCGGGCATCAATGGCATTCACTGGCGGGTTGCCGGCCACCAGTCCAAGCGACAATGACGGATCCTTTACCGTGATTTGCTTCTGCGAAGACTTGGTGATCCCCTCGGACGTGAACGAGGCATAGATTGTCACGCACGACTCTGCTTCGGCATTCAGAACAAAAAGCAGACCCGTGGGAGACACGTCGACCAGATCAGGCCGGTCCACGGACCACGAAGTTTGGGATGTCACCAATTGATCCGGGCCGTATCGGAAATCCGCGGTGGCTGACAACTGCACTGCCTGACCAATCTCCAGAGGCGTCGTTGGAACGCCAAGCGTAATGCGCAACAATTCATCACCTACGTCAAGACATCCGCGCGTGTTGCGATACGCCTTGATCGGCGGAATCGAGGCCGTCGGGGAAAACACATTGGCCCCGGTGATGAATGGATTCATCGTGTAGGGCGGATTTTCGCAGGAGCAATGCGAGGCCCCCCAGTTATGCCCCAGTTCGTGCGCGGAAAGGTCTGTCTGGTAGGCCAATGCGTCCGAGCCCGAGAAATCCGATTGCACCACGCTGTAGGACGACGACGTGCAAATCTCCCCCAGATAGGCAATGCCGATCACGTTGGAGTCCACATCGCGCCCGGTGAATAATTGGGCAGCGTCTCGATGAATGCCCGTCTGAAAATTATTCCAATGGCTGCGAAACTGATTCAACAGCGAGTCCGAATCGGTGAACGTATACGGATCCGATTCGCTCGTTCGGACAATAATCGTGGTGATGACGTGGCGGATCTGCACATCCCGCTCATATTCCAGGTTCATCGCGTTGATGACCGTATTGATCTGATTTTGCACTGCGGTCGTGCTGCTATCGTGAGCCAAGTAGTATTCGAAGTCGGCGTCGATGGCGATCTCGGCCACATACAGGCCGGGGGACGCTCCGGCGACAGCCCCGGCATTGTCTTCTGAGTCACCGTGGTCGTGTGCATTGACGGGTTCTGGGCAGGAATCCTGGTGGCCGATGAGGTCCTGGTCGCGGTAGACGATGTGCTGTTCGGGAGACGCTGCAGCAATCCGGCTTGCCAGCGGCTCCACCCACAGTCGCGTCCCATCGGCCAATTGAATTTTTCCACGGAATCCGGCTTCGTCGTATGTCGCTGCGACGACGCTGTCGGCCATGCCAATGATCGAACCACGATAGTTGCGTTCCGGGGTGGCCTCAACCTGTTCGTAGCTACCGTCGGGTTTTTGAATCAAGACGTTGTATATTGGCGAGCGGACCGACACAGGCGTCAGTTGGATCGTCTGCGGTTCACCATCGATGGGAATCACCATCTGCAAACCGCCGCTGGCCGTCGCGACAGGCAGAACGTCGGCAACGCTACCATCGACGAGTCCCAATTTGGCAAAAGCCTGGTCGGCAATGTCGCGGCGGGAGGGTTTGGACTGCGCATGAACACTACATGCGAAGATCAGGCCAATCAGCATCGCCCGACCGATCCCAAACCAACCTCGTAGAGACTCAAACCGCTGAAATGATGTGTACGTCATCTCACCTCAAAAATGGCACCGCCCCACCATTTTTGAATGTGGGGACGCCGTCTACAAGTTCATCGTATTGCCGTCCCCCCGCGGAACCCCTTGGTGGGCAACCACTGATTATGGCACGTTCTCACGCCTTTTCAAGAAAAAACGACGGACAAACCAGTAGCAAGAGCGGGGAAAGTCCACAAAAATCATGAAATACGATCCGTCAGTCAATTTCTTATAGGACAAAGAAGGCACTGCAACCACTATTGCCCAAGCGGTCACGAACTTGGACGCAATGATTGAGCGGGATTAGAGTTAACCAAGGGTCTGATTGAGTGTCTGTACGCGAGGAGGTGCGTTCATGAAATTGGAAATGAGGGTTGTGGGCTTTTCCGTCTTGCTTGCCCTGTCGTTATCGGCATCAGTGTGGGCCATAGAGGAAATCGTTGAAGTACAGGCACAAGGCGAAGGGATGAGCGAACCATCGGCCATACAAGACGCCCTGCGGCATGCATTGGAAAAAGGCGGGAGCACGGAGATCAGTTCGCATAGCGAGGTCGAGAACTTTCAACTGATCCGCGACACCATCTACGCGCGATCGGAGGGAATCATTTCGGATTACAAGATTCTTGAAAAAGGCGAAGGCGCTGGAGGAACTGTTTTCGTCAAGATTTCGGCGAAAGTGAACAAGAGTGCGATCGCAACGACCTGGGGCGAAGTGCAAAACGTACTCGACCAGGTCGGCCGGCCCGGCATTGCCATCAACATCCTTGAACGTATCGATGGAGTCGTGCAGGACAGCAGCATCCTGGAATCGCAGCTTGAAAATCGGCTCCTCAAGGCAGGGTTCAACGTGTATGCCCGCCAGCAACTCGAAGAACTCGCGAGGAAAGAAGGCGATTCCGCCGCCGCCGAAAACAATGTCGCCAAAATGCAGGCAATCGCCAAGGATTTCGGTACGCAGATTTTCATTAGCGGGACCGCACAGGCCAACGCAGCGGGAGTCAACGAAGTCGCGGGGCAGCCGGTGGCTATGTACAACGGCGACGGCATGATCAAGATGTACCATACGGACACCGCGCAACTTCTGGCCAGTGAATCGCTGGCGAATTGGCGAGGCGGGGCTCGCGGCTTTCAAACGCTTTCGCCGCAGGCGGGCAAGAAGGCGCTGGAAAACGCCGGGCAGGAACTCGTCGACCGACTCTATGCCGACGTGATGAAACATTGGGCGACGCAAATCAGCGCCGGCGGCGAACTCGTACTCGAAGTCGAAGGAATGAACGTGGGCGAAGCGATCAAGCTGAAGAAGAAGCTTGAAGCAATGGACCCCGATCGCATTCGCAACGTGAACTATCAGATGACCAAGGGTGTTGCCACGTTTCGCATCAAAGCCAATATGACCGGCGAGGCCTTCGTCGAGCATCTGGTCGAGGGTGAATTTGCCAACATGATCGAGGTGATCGACCTCAAGACAAACCGGATTCAGGCCAAGAAAAAAGGCGGATGATCCTTGCAGCCGGCTCGTCAGTCCAAGCACAATCTGAGTCCGGACGCGGGCAAGGGAATGAGCGTCGCCATTGTCGTCAGCCGCTTCAACGAGTCGATTACCTCGAATCTGCTGTCGGCGGCGCTGCGGACACTCTTAGAGCACGGTTGCGACGATGAAAACGTAGTACGCGTCGAGGTTCCTGGCGCGTTTGAGATTCCCTATGCGGCCGGCAAGGTGGCCGAATCGAAACGCTACGATGCGGTCATCTGTCTTGGCTGCGTGATTCAGGGAGAAACCCCCCACTTCGACTACATCTGCCAGTGGGTTGCGCATGGCGTTGGCCAGGTCGGACTGACCAGCGGCGTTCCTGTGATCTTTGGCGTCATCACCGCCGATACGCTGGAACAAGCCATCGCCCGCTCGTCGAATAACGCATCCAACAAGGGCGCCGAAGCCGCTCTGGCCGCAATCGAAATGGCTCAACTGACGCGAAGACTTAGAGTCGAGGCGTAACGCCACGTTGCCATTCACAAGCGTTCATTGTTCAAAAAAAAGGCCGCTCCAAAAAAGGAGCGGCCCAATTCAGTTCTTCTACTTAGCTATTCCAACCTCGGAC
The DNA here is from genome assembly GCA_964501365.1 of uncultured Phycisphaera sp. Classification (GTDB taxonomy): domain Bacteria; phylum Planctomycetota; class Phycisphaerae; order UBA1845; family UBA1845; genus CAZAMB01. The sequence goes on from CAZCST010000039.1 coordinate 197,330, forward strand.
CGGCCGCACGATCTTGCAGTGCGAAAAAATCCGAGCGATGGGGCGGGTGTTCATCGCCCAAGATCAGTCGCTCAGACGCGCTTTGCCGCCGATCTGAACCGTCGCTCCAACAGATCCAATGGGAAGTGGCTGATTCTGCATATTGGAGATAAAGGACTCCGGTCCGGAGACGACGTTAATCTTGAACGTGCCAGCAGCATCCGCGCTGGGTCGGAACTTCCAGGTTCCTGCATACTTGGGAGCGGCAACTGCAACCGTACCGTTGAAAAGGGTTCCACCGAGGCGCGAACCGCCGTGATCAGCGGCCTTAATTGCCTCATTTTCCGCGAACACATAATCCGGACGGGCTTCGTCAATGCGAACATCAGTCATGGTCAGCGATCCGGCAGTTCCGCCGGTAGCTTCCAGCTTGATCTGATAGGTTCGCAAGTCAGCCACGTTTTGGACGTATACGTCAAAAACGTATTCACCATTGGCCTGTCCTGCGGGAACAACAGAAAACGCCGCGCCCGTGGGTGAGTCCGGCTTCCGCGAAAGCAGGTGTGAAACACGTTGTGTCGCAGTCGCCGACAACCCGGTGATGGTTGTCTGGCCATTCTGTACGGCGACAGTACCAACGCCGACGAGCTGACCATCAACGAGGATACCCAGCTGACCGGCCTTGCCAGCATCGGCAAAGTTTCCGCTCAACGTCAGAGAAGAGCCATTGGCCTGGACATTGTCCACTTGATCAGCCACGATCGAGGCCTTGGGCGCGACGAAATACGTCTTGCCTTCGAAGGTCATCTGGTTGTAACCAGCAGCAGCCGTATTGCTGACCGCGTTGAAACTCAGCCCCTGGACCTTGTCGGCGCGTGGAGCGCGATCCTCGGCAAACGCCGTGGAGATCAATCCCAACACAACAAAACTCGGTACCACCAACATTGCCTTTTTCATGGTTTATTCCTTATCCAAGAACACCTACCCGAACCGTAAAAGCCGACCGCCGGAAGGACGCGAACCCCCGCTCCGTCCGGTTCCCTTTTTGAATTACCTTTGTATGCGGCTTCTTCCCCAATGGACGCAGTTACGTCGCGCCGGACGTGTCCCATGTGGCACTAGGATACCCGACTTGGGCCGATAAGGTCAAGAGATTTCTTACCGTACTTTCGACTTTCTTGCGTACAGGCTTCAGTGTCAGTGTATCGAACAAGCCCTGTTCGGCACTCATGACCAAGCTGGGAAGTTCGTCATAACGGTTCCGTCAGCGTAAAATCGATCGACTCTAAGTCACAACAAGGAAAGACTTTACGGAATCTATCGAGGATGGTTGCGCTTCAGTTGTACCCGTAACCGCAAATCGTTTAGGGTAAAGCTGTTCACTATTCGGAGGGCTGTCGCACCCGCGCGTCGGGCGGTACGAATGCCAAAATGCATTTGCCCATATTCCTCAACATGATGGGCATCCGTGTTAATTACGAGGTCAACTCCCGCGGCCAGAGCCTGCCGGGAATGGATATCGCAAAGGTCGAGACGGTGCCAGTTTGCATTGATTTCCAGGATCGTAGCGGTGCGAGCAGCGGCGTTGACCACAGCATTCATATCCATTTCCATGGCAGCTCGCTTTTGAATGAGTCGTCCGGTGGGATGACCGATAGCACTCACCCAGCGATTTTCGATGGCCGCCAGAGTGCGCTCGGTAGGACTAAGCCCCTTGGTGGACCGCGTGATTCCAGAGTGAATGCTGGCGACGACCCAATCGCAGGCGGCCAGAATCTCGTCGGGATAGTCCATCGATCCGTCGGCCAATATGTCGCACTCACAACCCACCAGGATTTCAATTCCTTCAACTTGATTGTTTGCCTGGCGAATGGCCTTCATGTGATCGCGCATTCGTTCGATGCTCAGGCCGTTGGCGATGGTGCTGCTCTTGGAGTGGTCGCAAACCGCAATGTACTCGTATCCGAGATCGCGGGCAGCGAGCGCCATTTCTTCGATCGTGAATCGTCCATCGCTGGCTTTGGTGTGCAGGTGCAGGTCGCCGCGAATGTCACTGAGTCGCACCAGTTCCGGCGTTGCCTTCAGGTCGAATTCGCCGATGTCTTCGCGGATTTCGGGCGGGATATAGGGCAGGCCTAGCTTTGCATAGATTTCCTCTTCACTGGCCCCGGCAAGTCGCTTGTCGCCGTCCCACAATCCGTATTCGTTGAGGCTCCATTTTCGGGCAACAGCCCGCTCCCGAAGTCGAACGCTGTGCTCCTTGGAACCCGTGAAGTACTGCAGCGCAGCGCCGTAGGATTCGGCTTCCACAGCGCGCAAATCAACTTGAATTTCGCCACCGGATTCCAGCTCGACGATAACGGAGGCCTTGGTCGGTCCGGAGGCCAGCACTTTTTTGACACCGTGAAACTTTGTAAAGGCCGCGACGACCGGCTCACAGGACGAGGCGGCACAGAGGATGTCAATGTCGCCGATGGTTTCCATTCCTCGGCGAAGTGAGCCGGCAATTTCCGCTCGCAGCACGCCGGGCAAGTCACGAACTTTTTGCGCAAAATCTTCTGCGGCGGGCAGCGCGATGCCGAGAGGGGTGCGCTCTCCAAAGCTTTCTTGAAACTTGAGTCCCTCGGCGATCTTCTTGACTGTGGCCGCCCCCATGCCGGGTAGTCCTTCCATCTCCCCGGAGCCAATGACACGCTTGAGATCCTCAATGTCCTTTACACCCAATTGCGAGTAGACCAGGGCGACCTTCTTGGGCCCCATCCCAGGAATCTGCATGAGTTGGTTCAGGCCTGAGGGAAATTTCGCATTCAGCTCATCCAGCACGTCAATATGCCCTGTCGAGAGGAATTGTTGAATTCTCTGGGCGGTGCTCTTGCCGATTCCGGGAAGGTCAATAAGCCGGTTTTCCGCAGCGACAACTGCGAGGTCTTCGGTCACACCCCGGATGGTTCGGGCCGCCCGACGATAGGTGTTGACGCGGAATCCGTCGGCCCCATCAAGCTCCAGCAAGTCCGCAATCCGATCCAAAGCGCGTGCAAGGTCGCTATTCATCATGCCGGAAATTGTAATCATAGTGGGACCCGATTGCGCTTTATTCTGGTTTTTGTCGGTCCGCACTCAAGCGAGTAAAATGGCGAAATGAGGCGATCGGTGGTACGCAAGTTGCCAGCCCATTGTAGGGATGTAATTGCCACAGTTTCCATGGTCGTAGGTGGACGGAAATCGTGACGTCAGCCAGTAATACTCTTTGGTAATCGACTCGATGATGGCCCGCTAACCTAAAGGAAAGGCCGAAGCTATGAAAAAGATCAGATTGTTTACACCGGGGCCGACGATGGTTCCGGAGGACGTGTTGCTCGAAATGGCCCGCCCGATGGAGCACCATCGCACCGGCATCTATAAGGAGTGGGTCAAGCAGTCGCACGAGCTGCTTCAATACCTCTTCCAGACCAAGTCGATGGTCGTCACCATCACTGGCAGCGGAACGGCGGCGGCAGAGGCGGCCATCGTCGGCTGTTGCACCAAAGGTCACAAGGCGCTCGTCGTGGACAACGGCAAGTTTGCCGAACGCTGGGTCAAGGTTTGCGCGACGTTCGGCATCGAGCACACTCGGCTGCCGATTGAATGGGGCCGGGGAGCACGTGCTGCGGATATCCAAAAAGCACTCGACTCCGACAAGGCGATCGACACAGTAATCTGCGTCCATAGCGAAACCTCCACCACGGCGGTGTCCGACGTTGCAGGCATTGGCAAAGTTACGCGTGATCGCGGGGCGATTTTGATCGTGGACGGCATCACGGCAGTCGGCGCGATCCCCGTAAAGATGGATGAGTGGGGAGTGGATTGCTACATCACCGGCTCCCAAAAGGCGCTGATGCTTCCACCGGGCTTGGCGTTTGTGGCCGTCAGCGATCGGGCGTGGGAACGCATCGAATCGGGCAAGGCGCCGATTCTGTACAACGATTTGAAGGCATACAAAAAATCGCTGCTGGAGTGGGACGTACCCTACACACCCGCCATCACGCTTGTGCGAGGCTTGCTGTATGTACTTCGGGGTATCAAAGAACGCGGGCTGGAGAACATATGGGCTGAGACGACGGTGCTGGCTAACGCGACACGGGCGGCGACCGTGGCTCTGGGACTCAAGGTCTACCCGTCCGATCCCGCCGATTCGGTGACGGCGATGGTCGTTCCGCAAGGCGTGGACGAGTCAAAACTTCGCAAAACCATGCGGGAGAAATACGGATTCCAGATTGCCGGTGGTCAGGGTGACCTCAAAGGAAAGATCATCCGTTTCTCGCACATGGGCTATGTGGACGCGTTCGATACGATCGGCGTGCTTGCGGCACTGGAAATGACGCTGGCCGGTCAGGGTTACAAGTTTGCACCCGGCGCGGGCGTTGCGGCTGCGACCAAGGTGTTCACCGATTCGATGAAATAGCGGCTATAATGAAGCGATGTGCTCCCCGGCTTTTTTTGGAATCTGGTTCTGGAATGATTCGGCGCTTTGGATCATTGTAGTTGTGGGAGTCATGACGACATGGGCGGTTGGAAGCCGCCGGTCGCCGCGCACATGCCCGCGATGTCACGAGCATAACCGGGAGGCTGCGATATACTGCGCCCAATGCGGCGTAAAACTCCCTCAACGGTAAGACGCGGAGAGAAGCAGACTAGCGTCCGCGCGGATTACCGGGATTCAAATCAATCCAGAAATCGAGCCTACATTCGTCGGCGACTGCTCCATTGGTACGACAGGAACAAGCGCGACCTGCCGTGGCGGAGGCGGGAATCCGATCCGTACGCGCAGTGGGTCGCGGAGATCATGCTCCAGCAGACTCGCGTAGAGACAGTGCTTCGCTATTACGAGCCGTTTCTTGCGAAGTTTCCAACGTTTCAATCACTCGCCAAGGCACGACATCAGGACGTCCTCAAGATGTGGGAAGGCCTTGGATACTATCGGCGCATCCTGCATCTACACCGGGCCGTCCAGGGATTGTGCAAGAGTGCGCTGGACATTCCCCTGTGCGCGGCGGGTCTGCGGGAACTCTCCGGTGTTGGCGACTACACGGCGGCGGCGATTGCTTCCATTGCGTACGGAGAGCCGGTCGCCGCCGTCGATGCCAATGTCGCCCGCGTAGTCGGCCGATTGCTCGACCTCGAAGCAATCAATACGGTCAGCGTGCGAGCCGCGATTCAAAATGAAGCGAACGAACTACTCTCAACAAAACGACCGGGCGATTTCAACCAGGCATGGATGGACTTGGGAAGCAGCATTTGCCTGCCGCAAAATCCGCGCTGCGCGATTTGCCCTTTGAGGGCCTATTGCATCACCGGCAACAACCCCTGCACATCACGCTTACGAACATCGTCAAAGGCAAAGCCAGTGGCGTGCTCGACCGCGGTCGCCCTGCTTACGCACAAGGAGCGAATCCTGGTCAGACGGCGACCGGAGGGAGGATTGTGGTCGGGCCTTTGGGAGTTTCCTTCCATGGAACTGCCGAAGGGAAAGGGGTCATCAAGCCTGCATCAAATTGCAACGGCCCATTGTCTGCCTATTACGAATCATCCACGAAAAGTCGGAATCGTTCGTCATCAACTCACACACAAGAGCATTTGCTTCCATATCTTCGAAGCGGAATTGGATGACAGGCCGCGAACGGAAAGATCAACTCGCTGGGTGACGCAGGAGGCCTTCGAACGGCTGCCAGTATCGACCGCTCATCGACGCATTCACCGATTGTGGAAGGAATTCAGATCGCGGCACGCACCGGACCGCGCGTGAGACCAGGTTCGAAACCGTCTCCACGCGAGTTTCCCAGGTATGGTCCCGAACAGACTCGCTGATTCGAGGGCGGTCGGCGGGCGTATGCTGGAGCGCGACATCGCAAGCAACCGCAAAATCTTCCGGGGAATTTGCGATCGTGACGTGCCCGCCAAAGTCATGGAGTGCCGGGATCGACGTTCCCACGACCGGCAGACCTGCTGCGAGATATTCCATGAACTTGATGGGGTTTACGCAAAGAGTCATGTCGTTGCGTTTGAAGGGCAATAGTCCTGCGGAGAATGCGGCACAATATGCAGGAAGCGATGCATAATCCCTTCGACCGAGCAAATGAATGTTGGGAAGAGTCAATGGAGACGAATCAACCTTGCAATCTCCGATCAACACAAACGAATAATGCGGGCGAAGTCTTGCGACCTGGGCCAGCAATTCCGCGTCAAACCAGTGATGAATGAGTCCAAAGAAACCAAAAATCGGCCTGGCCGTGCCTGCAACCCCCCTTGGCCCGCTCTGTGCGTGGTGGGAAGCAACCCTTGAGTTGCAAAGGCGAATTAACTCAGTGGGAACGGACAATTTTTCGCGCCACGCGACAGCGAAGTGGTCGTAATCCACTCCATGAGGAACCAACTCAGTGTCTTGACGAATTCGCTTTTTTGCTTCCCACAAAGGTCTGGAGGTAGCCACGACAAGGTCGGACTGCTGCAATAAGTTGGTTTCGAGGCGCGTGATCGAATCAGAATCAAAGCCCTGAAATTTGGTGTAGTCGTCCACGCAATAGTACACGAAACACTCTTCACCGAGTGCCCCACGAAGAAAATGTACGTCGGGGGCAAAACTCCACACCTGCACGGGTTTGCGACGCGCGGGATCGAGCACGCCGATGGCCCGGTCAATTTGCTCCGTAAGCAATCGCCTGTGCAGCGGGCCAAGTACGGGGCCAGTTGCTCCGGGAATCACCAGCGGCGTCAATTGCGAAATGCTGGGCGAGACGCGGCGAAGTCCCCTTGCCACGCGCATGGCTGCGAAGATGGAATCGCGCAAGTCCCACCGGGTCACGGCGGGCCTTCGCGTGCCATGATAATTCACCCACAGAATTTGGTTTTCGCGAGAGAGAATCCGCATCAAATGGTGCTTGCTGGTGGGATCATAGTCCCAGGAGCTGGCGATGCAGACAATGAGCCGGTCGCGGATCATAGGGCAGGCAATCTCTAGTTCTGCTTTCCGTCGCCCTCATTCGATGCGTCGTAGTAGCGGTAGTAGTTGTAGCGATAGCCGTATCCATACCCGTAGCCGTAGTAACCGCTGGCCGGTGAGTCGCGTCCCACCAGCAGACATCCGACGATGGGAATGTTATTGACTTGGAGCAGGCGAACAGCTCGCTTTGCAGCCGCCTCGTGTGTGCGATGCAGCCGCACGATTACGATCACGCCATGGCACATTTGCCCGATGATGCCAACGTCTGTCACCGTGGTGGCGGGCGGAGTATCCACGATGGTGTAGTGGTATTCATCGCGCAAGCGTCTGAAAGCGGCCTGGGCGCTGGAGGCAGTCAGGAGTTCCGCGGCCGACCGCCCCTTCGTGCTGCCCGCCGGAATAAAATTGAGGTTCGGAATCGGAGTGGTCTGCACAACCTGATCAAATGTCGCATCACCGGCCAGTACGTCAGCCAGTCCCGGTCCGGTCGGCTGGTTGAGCATGTGGGCCAGCGAACTGCGACGGAAGTCACCATCAACGACGAGTACGCGAAGGTGCCGGATTTCGGCGAGAATGCATCCGAGATTCAGCGTGGTCACGCTCTTACCTTCCTTGGGAACTGCCGACGTGATGGCGATGACCCGGTGCTCGTAGTTTGGATTGGCACTGAGTAGACGCGTGCGAAGCGATCGATATTGCTCCGTGACCAGCGACGAGCGCTCATAAAAGGGAATGAGCGATTCCGCCAGGCCCTCAACAACTGCGGGTGTTTCAACGGCCTCGACCGGCGCGTTCTCGATGGGATGAAGAATTTCGGGAGGTAGGCGCGATGGAAATGGCGGCGAAAGCGTAGCCACTCCGCCATCCTCTGACGGAATGCTCAACTTTCGTTCTTGTTCGGCGCGTTTCAGGGCGTCCGCGATGCGTCCCAAGGGTTAGTTGCCTCCGTAATAATTGCTGTCAATGGAAGAATTGCTGTGGTTCGAGTTTCCGTCTCCTCGATCATGATATTCATCGTGCGTGTCCAGCAGCTCCAGAGGCGCACCATACGCCTGAGCCACCGGCGCCACCGGGTAGAGCACTTCACGAACTCGCAATCCAATCCAACCACCAGGAGTCGGCGGGATGTACACGATATCGTCCGGCTCCAACAAGATGTTCTGTGACCAGTCGCCGGTCTTCGCCATCCTGTCGATGTCCACTTGCATGACGCGCACCGGAGTCTCGCCGTGAGCGGGCCGGACCACTTTTACCTTGCTGGTCCATGATAAGAAATTCGTGCCCGATTTGATCACCGCGTCGAACAGGGTGTCCCGTCCTGTGTAGGGTTTGGGCCCCACTCCACCCGCCATGCCGTATATGTAATACTTCTTCGAATCGTACGACACGACCCGCACATCCACCTTTGGGTCGGCGTAATAGCGCGACAGCAGTACTTCCAATTTGGCTGCGATTTCCTTGGCGGTCATTCCCACAACTTTCACATCCCCCAGGAGTCGCAGGCTGATTTTTCCATCCGGTCGAATCCGCTGGGTTTCCCCATCGATTTCGAGGATGCGAGGAGACGTTATGGACAATCCGTCGGGAATTCCCACCCGGTATTCAATGGCGGAAACCTGATGGTCGTGCTCCCGCAGGAAGTGCAGCACGTCGGTGTTCTTCTTCTGCGCGCACCCTGCCAGCCCGGCCAGTACTGCCGTACTCATCAGCAACCGCCCACCCGATCGTCTTAGAGCCAAAGGAAGCGTCTCCATCGCGCAACAACTTCGCGCGGACATCGAAATCATGGAAATCCGCCCATCCCTGGCGCTCAACTCTGGGTGCTTACAACCCCAAATGCTTATCGGTAGTCATCTTACGTCCCTAAAACTTGAGGTCCGCGAAGAATCCATCAGAAACGATAAGAGCTTGTGGCCGCCAATTGCAGGGCAGTTCTGGAAGGACCGATATTCGATTGGGGTGCATCCCGTGGACTCTGATGTGCATCCCCTGGATCGTGAGGGCACCGGCGATGTATGCCGAATTTTTCGGACTCAGAGAGCTACCGTTCAACAACACGCCGGATCCGCGTTTCTTCTATTCCACCCCGGATCATGAAGAGGCGCTGGCTTCGCTCATTTATTCGGTTAAAGAAAAGAAGGGTTTCGTTCTGCTCACCGGAGAAGTCGGAGCGGGCAAGACGCTCGTCTCGCGCCTGATGATCAAACATTTTGCGGGAACGATCGCCTTTGCCAACCTCAATCACGCCATCAAGGATTCAGGCGATCTTATCGAATCACTCTGCGCTGAATTCGAACTTCCCCATGACAAGAAAGCGTCGAACGCCCAACTGGTGCGTACGCTGCACGATTTTCTGCTCGCCAAATTTGCACAGAATACTCCGGTGGTCGTTGTCCTGGACGAGGCGCAGAATCTATCGGTCGAGGGGTTTGAGCAACTTCGGATGATTGGAAACCTTGAGGCCGACGATGCAAAGCTGCTTCAGATCGCCATCGTTGGGCAGCCCGAATTACAAACTATGTTTCAGTCCAATGCCCTGCGACAGCTTCGACAGCGATTGTTCCGCAGTTTTCACCTTCCGGCGCTGGATCGCAATGCCGTGGACGGCTATATCCGTCACCGGCTTCAAGTCGCGGGTGCGCGCGACCCCGTGATGTTTGGCTCACGGAGTATTGATGCGATCCACAAGGCATCGCGCGGGCTTCCCCGGCTCATCAACACGTTGTGCGATAACATCATGCTCAGCGCGTATTCCGCGGACCGGAAAAAACTGGACACAACATTCGTCGAAAACGTGCTGGCGAGCCTTGTGCCGCATGAGCCGACTCCCGACGCCGTGTCCCACGGCGTTTCACACCGCTCGACTCCGGCACGGAATTATTCAGACGCTGGACACCAGGAATACATGCATCAACAGCAACCTCTTTCGGCGGTTTGTGATCATGCAACGGCACTGGTGGCGCAATTGGAAGCGCACACCCGACAGGGCGGCGCAGTCGCCGATCGCCTTGCAGCAGGTACGGAACGCTGCGCACAGCTTCAGCATCAACTGCTCCAGCGTGAAAAGCAATTCGATACTCTTCACCACACGGTGAAGTCGTCAGCGGCCCAGATCGCGCCTCTGCTCGACAAGATGAACGCCGCAACTAGGGAGGGAATCAAATGTACAGAAAACGCTCAAGCTGTCATGCAGCGTCTGGCCGATCAAACGGTCAAATCCCAATCTACACTCGAGCGCATGACTAATGCCCTTCACGAAATGCGCATCGCACAAATCAACACCCAATCGGCTTCGCCATCGACTTACCCGGCGAGTGTCGGCTCCAAAATCGTCCCGGAGGCCCGGATTAGAGCGACCGTTTCGGCCGTGACGAGTCCCAAGCCTGAAACAGGCAAGGGGGTGCGGGTCGCCCGTACCACAACGCCACCTCCGGAGCAAGGTGAACTCATCCATGAGCCAGGTCGCCCGGCGCTAAGACTTGCCCGACGAATGGAAAACCTCGCTGCCCTCGTCCATCAGGCCGTCTCCGTCTGCTCCCCACTGGTCCGTGAACCCGGGCCAACGGAAGCAGTTGGTTCGTGAAGGTCGAATCGGTCCAAATCCCAAAGTTGAACTTCCCTCGTGCCCGCCCTAAAATCGCGGGTAGACATGGGTAAGAAACAGAAAAAGCTGGGCGAAACGCTGGTTGGCTGGGGTATTATCGAGGCCAACGCCCTTGCCGACGCGTTGGCCTACGCCAAGGAACATAACAAACGCATCGGTGAGGCCCTCGTCGAGCTCGAACTATGCACCGAGGATGACGTCGCCAAGGCACTGGCCAGCCAGTTCGGGCTGGAATACATAGATCTGGACAAGCACGCAGTCAATCGCGAGGTGCTCGGACTCATCCCCGCCAAGATGATCGAGGATTATCACGTTCTACCGCTCGGCGAAGAGGCCGGCCGTCTCAAAGTCATTATCACTGACCCGCTGGACCTCGAAACGCTCGACCTTCTCCGCTTTCGGCTTAACCGCGAGATCGTCCCATCGCTGGCGGCCGGCGCCAAGGTCAAACGGTTCATCGACAAGTTCGTCAATCCCGAGGGTGACGTCCTTTCGCAGACGATGGCCAGCATCGACCAGGATGCTCCCGAAGAGGAAGACGACAAGGATAGCAAGACGCTTCACGCCGAGGAGGGCGACGCCCCGATCATCCGGCTGGTGAACCTGCTCATCACCGAGGCGGTCCACGGCCGGGCCAGTGATATTCATATCGAGCCGATGGCCGACCGCGTTCGGGCACGGTATCGCATCGACGGCGTCTGCCAGATCCGCGATGACATTCCCAAGCACATGCAAGGCGCGGTAACGACGCGGTTCAAGATTATGTCGGGGATGGACATTGCCGAGCGCCGCATACCCCAGGACGGCCGTATCAAGATGAAAATCGGCGGCGGCAATATCGACTTCCGAGTCAGTGCCTTGCCCGCCTATCACGGCGAAAGCATCGTTTTGCGTATTTTGCGACCTGAGTCAGTGAAGATCGGTATTCCAGCGCTGGGTTTCGCCGAGGACGACTACCAGAAATTCCTGAAGATTATCCAGCGGCCCAACGGCATTTTTCTCGTCACCGGCCCCACCGGATCGGGAAAGACCACCACGCTGTACGCCGCGCTTCAGGAGCTTAACCGCCCCGACCGCAAGATCATCACGGCGGAAGACCCGGTCGAATACAACTTTTCCGGCATGAATCAGTGCCAGGTGCGCGACGACATCGGCCTCACATTCCCCAAAATTCTCCGAGCCATGTTGCGGCAGGCCCCCAATATCATCCTCGTCGGTGAAATCCGCGATCGCGAGGTGGGCGACGTGGCCATCCAGGCAGCACTCACCGGCCACCTTGTATTCAGCACGCTGCACACCAACGACGCCCCGTCTGCCATCACCCGCTTGATCGACATGGGCATCAAGCCGTTCCTGGTGGCCAGCGCGATTCAAGCCATCATGGGTCAGCGGCTCATCCGCGTGATCTGCCACGAATGCAAGCAGCCCGACCCGAATCCGGATCCGCGTATCCTCAAGAGTCTCGGATTCACCGAGGCGGAACTGGCAGGCAAGACAGTTTGGAAGGGCGCAGGCTGTAAGCGATGCCACAACACAGGTTATCGTGGCCGCGTCGGGGCTTTTGAGATGCTTATCATGAATTCGCAGCTCCGCGACCTGGCCTTCAATCGCGCGCCGGCGACCCAGCTACGCGCGGCCGCCCGCGCCAGCGGAATGCGCTCGCTGCTCGAAGACGGCAAGCTCAAAGTCCTCGGCGGGGTCACTACCCCGGAAGACCTCCTCCGCGTCACCCAGGCCGAAGGCATCGTCGCTGCGTGATTACGCTACTCTGGGGAATCTAAGTTTGGCACATACAAGAATCATGAGAGAAAGAACCATCAGTCCCCAAGCACCGACCGCCGGAACATTCCCAGGTTCGCAGACCTGAAATTGTTCATCGCATCGCTGGCTTTCCGCGCATGGCGCAGGGCCCGATACGCAACCCGCGATGACGCTGCAAGTCTCCTCACCGTCGCAATAGAGCCCATTCGAGCAGGCGCTGTCGTCGGATAGGTGGACACATCGATCGTTCATTACGTCACAAGAATCAACAGTACAAGGAAAGTTGTCTGCGCAGTTCGGCAAAGGACCGGGCACGCAACCAATCTGCGGATCGCATAATTCGCTTCCATTGCAGAATATGGAGTCGGCACACAAAAGATGATTGGGCGTGTGCGAGCAGGCGTCCGTGACGCTGTCGCAACTGTCCACCGTGCAATCTAGTCCATCGTCACAACCCGGCAGTCCGGATGTGCACCCCGAAAGAAGATCACAAATCTCAACCCCATTGCAAAAGACACCGTCATTACAGCGATCATGATCTGCGAGATGATCGCAGCCGCCGGTGCTTTCATCGCAGATGTCATTCGTACACTCCACGCCGTCATTGCAAAGAATGCTTTCATCCGATGGAATCGTGCATTGCCCATAGTCGTCCAGTGAGCATCCCCAACCCACCACAATACCGTCTGACCTCAAAGCCAGACTATGTGCCCCACCGGCCGCGACGCCCAAGAATCCACTATTCGGTGGTGGAATGTTCAATTGACCGGCGTTGTTTGCACCCCATGCAACGACTGTGCCATCGGACTTAAGCCCCAGGCTGTTTACTCCGCCTGCTGCGATAGCTACAAAACCCGTGTTTGGCGACGGAACGTCCAGTTGCCCTTCTGAGTTGTCGCCCCAAGCTGCAATACTTCCATTTGACTTGAGCCCCAAGCTGTGCTGCTCCCCAGCGGCCACCGCAACAAAATCACTGTTGGGGGCCGGGACATTAGTCTCTCCATAGTGATTCGATCCCCATGCAACAACAGAGCCATCCGACTTGAGCCCCAGGACGAATTCATTTCCAGCAGAAATCGCCTGGAAATCTGAATTAGGAAACGGAACGAGCAATTGACCATCCGTGTTGGAGCCCCACGCAACAACGGCGCCGCTCGACTTCAATCCTACGCTGAAAAAGAATCCGGCTGACACTGCGACAAAGTCAGCATTGGGTTCGGGCACAAGAACGACATCGTCCGTATCAAATCCCCAAACGACGACGGAACTATCCGCTCGCAGTCCGAGATTGTGGTACCTACCCGCGGCCACTGCCACAAAATTTCGATTGGGAATCGGACTATTTCCCTCCCCAAATTGATTGCGACCCCAAACGACCACGGTCCCATCAGACCTCATGGCAAGGCTATGCCAGGTGCCCGCTGCAAGTGCAGAAAAGTGCGCACAATTTCCATCGACTTGTCCCATGACCGGCCTGGATGACACGGAAATGAACAACAGCAAGCAAAGAATTGAAAGATATCTTCGACCCATTCTTTTCCCTCCGACACGTGAATCGAAATACCAGCGTAGGAGGGATTCGGAATAAACACAAGCCATGAGCGATTGGGTGTGGACAGCTACTTCGTTCCGTGGCTTTCCCCATCAGCGGCATCGGCAAGGATGCGGCAGAAGCGATCCTGGATTTCCTTGTAGGGAGCAGCCGGGCCCTTATAGCCGTTGAACATCACTGCGAAGGCGTAACGCGGGCCGGATTCACCATCCACATATCCCGCCAGCGAGCGGACACCCTTCATCGTGCCGGTCTTTGCGTGGATTCGGGAATCGGAGTTCTTGAGTCGCTTCTTGAGCGATCCATCCACCCCGGCGGTCGCCAGACTTTGCCGCAGCATAGCTCCCGTGGGCTGCGAATACTCCCATGCCAGGAGCGTCGCAAGCTGGCTTGCCGTGCAGGCATTATCGCGGCTTAGCCCCGAACCATCCGCTACCGCCAGGCCATGCGAATCAATCCCCGCACGCTGAAGCATGGCAAGCACTGCCTCACCGCCGGACCTCCAGCTTCCGCGAGCGTCAAGCTGGCCCGTTCGCTTCGTCCGGGCGTATCCCGCGCGCTTGAGCAAACATTCGGCGAACAGATTCTGGCTGTCCTTGCCCGCACGGGCCAGCACTTCAGGCAGCGGAGTCCGATGAACGCCGAGGACGGTGATCGGCGGCGGCAGGCTGCCATCGGCGGCACGAACCCGTCCGCGGCGAATTCCGCCATCAACTCTGATTCCCTTGCGCGTCAACACCGATCGAAACGAATCAGCAAACAGCAAACCCGGATCGTCGCACGCGACAGGGCTGAAAGGCCAGCGCTTGGTGACGCGGCCGGAAATGGTGTATTCGTTCGATCCCGCACGGTGATTGAGCGTCGGCTCGCCCTTGCCCCCCGTTTTACACCTATTGATGATCGAAATGAGGCCGTTTTGTGGTTCGACGGTCACCGACGCCGGCCCCCCCGCCTTGCCGGGGATCACCGCGATGTCCAGACAATTATCGTTAATGTTCAGGCCACCTATGGGAGCCGCATACCACTTGCCAAGATCGCCCGATTCCCAACTCGGATGGATTCGCTGATCGTCGAAGACCCACTCGTCGATGACGATGTCGCCGCGGACTTGCAGGATGCCCCGTGCCCGCAGGGTCTCGGCCCAGGTCTCGAAGGGGGCATAGATCGACTCGCGGCGGGCCTGTGAGAGCTTTTCGTCGCCGAATCCGGGGTCGCCGTCACCGATCAGCAGCAGGTTTGTCCCGTCGGTCGCCAGCACGGTCTCGAATTGAAAGTTCGTGCCCAACTCCGCCAGGGCTGCGGTCATGGAAAACAACTTCATCGTGCTGGCCGGCGTCATGGGGCTGTCGGCGTTCAGCTCGAATACGGCCAGTCCATTGGACAAATCAATTACACATGCCCCGGCTACCGTCTGCGTGTGCGGCAGCTTGCTCAGCGAGGCCCGCAGCTCCTGTTGCAGTCCCGCCCGCGCCACGCCGGTTGCAGCAACCAGGCACCAAAGTGCGGCGGCACACCCATGAATTCCGATTGTGCGGTTGAAATCTCTTGTCACCCTCGTCGCCCTCCTAGCCATACGGGAATATGATCGTACCGCGCGGTCTGGTTGCTTCAATTGATTGGAAAAATAGGTGGTTCCGACATCGAATCTCTTGAATATTGCGAAGTACCTGCCGGAAATGGCCTCATCCGCACCCGGGCAACCTGCAGTGATCGCCTCCAAACGGGCTGGTTCGACATTGTTCTACAAAACACTGTCGTTTTCCGAATTGGAGTCTCTTGCCAATCGCTACGCCAACGGTCTTTCCACAGCAGGAATCCATCGTGGAATGCGAACCCTGCTTATGGTTCGGCAGGGTTTCGACTTTGTCGCATTGGTGTTTGCCCTGTTCAAAATGGGAGCCGTCCCTGTGCTGATCGACCCCGGCATGGGCGTTGCCCGGCTCCTCGACTGCATCCGTACCGTCAACCTTGACGCCTTTGTTGGCGTCCCGCTTGCCCACGCCGTCCGAATCCTCCGCCCGGGCCCCTTCAACACCGTCAAAATCGCTGTGACCGTAGGCCGCCGCTGGTTCTGGACCGCCCCGACCCTCGCTGAACTAACCCTGAACGCCTCCGACCAATTCTCCGTCGCTCCCACTACCGCCGACGAAATCGCAGCCATTCTCTTTACCAGCGGCAGCACCGGCCCAGCCAAGGGCGTCGTCTACGAGCACGGAATGTTCGACGCCCAAGTCCGCATGATTCAATCCACGTATGACATCCAGCCGGGCGAAATCGACCTGCCGACGTTTCCGCTCTTCGCCCTTTTCAGTGTCGCGATGGGCATGACCATTGTCCTGCCTGACATGAACCCTTCGCACCCCGCCCGTGTCAACCCGGTTAACATCGTGGACGCCATCCGCGACCAGAAAGTCACCAACACCTTCGGCTCGCCGGCCCTCTGGAAGCGCGTCGCAGCCTATTGCGTCGATCGCGGGATCACTCTTCCCACGCTCCGCCGCATTCTTATCGCCGGCGCTCCAGTACCACCGACTGTCATCAAACAATTGCATCGAGTGCTTCCGGCAGATGCCGATGTTCACACGCCCTACGGCGCAACCGAATCTCTCCCAGTCTCAACCATCTCAGGGGGAGACGTGGTAGGACGGGCTTTGCTCGCCGATAAAAGCAGGGTGCATCTGGATGCACCGCCCCAATCCGCAGTACCAATCGAAAATCGACAATCGACAATCGACAATTCCCCCCCCACCGTTTCCTACACCGTTTCCGGTGCCGGCACCTGCGTAGGCCGTCCTGTTCTCGGCGCGAATGTTCGCATCATTTGCATCACCGACGACCCCATCGGTGCATGGTCCGACGCCCTACTCGCCCCTGAGGGTCACATCGGTGAAATCTGCGTCACTGGCCCCGCTGTCACAAAAGAGTATTTCAATCTCCCCCGCGCCAACGCCATTTCCAAAATCAAAGCTGGTGACACGATATGGCATCGCATCGGTGATGTCGGCTACTTCGACGAACTGGCCCGCCTGTGGTTTTGTGGCCGCAAAGCCCATCGCGTCCAAACCGCACAAGGCACGCTTTTCACCGAATGCATCGAACCAATATTCAATCAACACCCCGCCGTCGCCCGATGCGCCCTGGTGGGCATAGGCCCCGCGGGCCGCCAATCCCCTGTCCTCATCGTCGAACTCAAGCCGGGCCACCCCCGTCGTGGTCACTCCGCTTTGGCGCTCGCCAATGAACTTCTCGCTCTTGCGGTTCCCGCAAATCCGCAATCGACAATCGACAATCGACAACCACCACTATCCGATCCCGAATCGCGAAGGTCGGGCGGCCACCACCGGACCCTGGTCATCGCCCATCAGCAATTCGCCCTTTTCCAATCTCAAATCTCAAATCTCAAATCGCCCATCCTCTTCCACCGTTCTCTCCCCGTGGACATCCGCCACAACGCCAAGATCAACCGCGAACTCCTCGCCGCCTGGGCTTCGCGACAGTAGCGTGACAACGGAAGATGAGGATACAATTTGGACTGGCGAATATCGCAAGGCGCGAAAATCGATTGTTCATCAATAGCACACGGAGCCTTCCAATGAATCTCATGTATGCACATCACTATTCTTCCCTGACACTTCGACGAACGAGAATTGCAGGCACTCTCCTTCAACTTGCGACTGTCACCGGCAGTCTGATACTTTTCACCGGTTGTGCCTCAGGAAGGGTCGCGGGCCTACCCAGGGGCGAATGGACGGGCAAGGGCGCCTTCACGTTTGAGCGATGGGGCGAGCCGGAAAAGACCGAGTCGATTCACCGCGACTACTGCACTCGCTTATCAATCAAAACAACCAGCGTTGACGGACAACCTGCGACCCAGCTCGAAATCATCTCGGAGCGCGGAGATCTTCCTGAGCTGGGCCCGCGCACGCACATGCGGCTGGCCTTGGTGGAGGTAAAACGCCTCGACGATGACGCCATACTTTATCGCGTGGCCGGCCCAATCTTTGACCCCAAGCCGGATGATCAACCCAAATTTGAGAAAGACGCCCCGCCGGTAGGAGCAAGCTGCATGAACGTCAACGGCAACACCGTTCTCCAAATCGCCTACCATCAAGGGTTTGTGGATACATTTCGATTCCGCGGAAAAGGGCTGACAAAGGCGGGTTCGCTGACGGTTGAAGACGGCTCGATTCACTGGGCCGAGACGCTCGTTCAGAGAAAACCCGTGGACATCATGGCCGCACCGATCAGCTATTGAAGGCGGCCTCGTGTTCCACGAACGCTTCCGAAAGGTAGTCCATGACGTCGAGGGCGGTCATGGCGTGACGCCCCAGTTCTTCGGCCGCGAAGTCGCCGGCCAGGCCATGGAGATAGACTCCCAGGACCGCGGCCTCAAACGGTGACAGGTGTTGACCGATCAGAGCCGCGATGACGCCCGTGAGCACGTCGCCCGTCCCCGCAGTCGCCATTCCTGAGTTGCCCGTTTCATTGGTGTAAATGCGATCGCCGTTGGTGACAACCGTACCATGTCCCTTGAGGACGACAGTGCATCCGGTGGCATCGACCAATGCGCAGGCAGCGGCACGGCGCGAATGAGGCGTGGAATCGATGGACTTGGCAATACCGAATGCGTCCAGCAGCCTCCGCGCCTCGCCGGGATGCGGAGTGAGCACCACGCGATGGGGATCGTGAATGGGCCAGCGATGAAGTGATGGATTCGCCACTCCCGTATCCATGCCAATTGGAGGGGGAGGCAATGACGCGAGCGTGTTGAGGGCATCAGCGTCCACCACGCACGGACCGTCGAATCCATCAAGCAAGCGGACGATTGTTTCGGCACAGAGCGTGCGGCCCAGGCCAGGGCCGATGGCGATGACGTTGGCTGTGTACTCAGTGGCACATCGTAGGATTTCCTGCGGCGAGTCGGATAGTGACCGCGAAGTCGCACATGGGGCCAACACGCAAACAGACTGACGAAGATCAGCGGGGACCAGCATTTGGACCAGCCCCGCACCGGCGCGAAGTGCGGCATTGGCAACAAGCGCCGGCGCGCCAACCATGAGGGTATCTGCGGAGCATCCGCCGATCACCAGAATGCGACCCGCGTCACCCTTGTGAGCATCCAGACTCCGATCCGGGAGTGGCGAAATCTCACGCGTAACAATGAGTTCTGACATAGCAATTAGGCAACATGGTAATATGGCAATTTGGTAATGGGAATCGCCGCGATCCCCTATCCTACCGGCGACGATTGATCAGGGCGGCTGCAAACCCGGCCCCGAATCCATTGTCAATGTTTACAACCGTGACGCCGGAGGCGCAACTATTGAGCATGGCCAGCAGCGCAGCGATGCCGCCGAAGCTGGCCCCATAGCCAACACTGGTGGGCACAGCGATCACGGGACAATCGACCAGCCCCGCCACCACGCTCGGCAGCGCTCCCTCCATTCCAGCAACTGCGACAATGGCGCCCGCCCGCTGCAATGTTTCGGAATGAGCCAGCAACCGATGAATGCCCGCAACGCCGACGTCATAAATCGGCTGTGTGGTCTGATCCATCATCTCTGCGGTGATGCGGGCTTCTTCGGCAACGGCCAAATCGCTGGTTCCGGCAGAGAGAATCGCGATCGTGCCGGCGCTCGGTTGCATCGATTGCTGGCGGAGCGTAATGAGGCCGGGAAGTTCGTGGAACTCTGCTTTGGGATGCTTGACGGCCACGCCGCGATGAACATCACGATTGGCACGAGTGGCGAGTACGTTGACACCCGATTGTGCGCAACGATCAAAGATTTCGACGACTTGTTGCGTGGTCTTTCCGGAACAGAAAATGACTTCGGGAAATCCGCAGCGAATCGAGCGGTGATGGTCGATCTTGGCGAAGCCGAGGTCCTCGAAGGGCAGTCGGCGCAAATGCGAGACGGCATCGTCAATGGATCGACGTCCGACGCGGACCGACTCAAGTAATTCACGAATGGCATCTTCTGTCACAGGCAAGAGTTTAGGATGAGGCTGGGAAAAGACCAAGTCGAACTATGAAACAATGGCAGAACTCCTGCCTTTTTCAATGCGCCCCAGACGCAAGGCGAGTGTGGGAAGCACAAGAAGTGTTAATGCCGTTGAAGTGCAAAGCCCCCCGAGGATGACGACCGCCAGCGGACCTTCGATTTCCCTGCCGACTTCGCCGGAGCCAATCGCGATGGGGAGCAGACCCAATCCTGTCACGAGGGCGGTCATCAATACGGGAATGAATCGTTCTCGCGCTCCACGAATGGCCGTTTCCAGGTTCCAGGACTGACCCTCATGTTGAACCAGGTGCTCGAAGTGTGAGATCATCATGACCGAGTTGCGCATGGTGATTCCGAAAAGTGTTACGAAACCGACGATTGAGCCAATCGAGAGCGACGACCCGGTAAGCGCCACCGCAACGACACCACCGACCATCGCGAAGGGAAGGTTGAGCAACACCAGGAACAGATTGCGCGGACTGCTGAACACCACGCTCAAAAGAAGCAGAATTGCAACTCCGGCAATGGAGGAATGAAGGAGCAATTCGTTTCTCGCTGCGGACTGAGCCTCATCGGCCCCGCTAAATTCCGCGTAGACGCGCGATGGGAGCTTCAGCCTGGAGATGGCTGCCTTGGCATCATCGACAAATCCGGCCAGATCGCGCCTCTGGACGTTACAGGTGACCGTCTGCCGGCGTCTGGCGCCGTCATGCAGAACCATGTACCTGCCGGTCTGTGGAGTGATGTCTGTCAACTCGGAGAGCGGAATGAACATTCCACCTTGGTTGCGAAGGAGAAGGCCTCCGATGGACTCCGGATCGCGGCGCAGTTCCGGAGGCAGAATGACGACGGCATCGGTAACCTGATTTTCCTGAAATGTCTGGGCGACACGGGTTCCCTGATAGGCGGTCTGCACCGCGTCAAGAACATCGACCGGTTTAAATCCAAATTGGACGAGCCTGTCAGAGCGCAATTGAACTCGGAGTTCCGGCGCTCCAGGCGGTGAGGCTACTCCAACGTCCGTGGCGCCAGGAACCGATGAAAGAGCGGAGGCCACTTCCTTTGCCGAGGCATCAAGCGCGTCGAGATCGTTGGCAAAGAGGCTCACCACGACACTCGCGGTTTCACCGCTGATCGTCTCACTGATTCGATCGCCCAGAAACGTAAGCACTTCATAGGTAATTCCCGGGTAATGCGCAAGAAGGTCGCGGATTTGCTCCTGCGCCTGGGCCTGCACATGGCCCGGGATGTTCGGCTTCAGCTCGACGTGGAATTCGGCACGATGCGGACCCCAAGGGTCTTCCCCCAGTTCCGCGCGACCCGCCTGCATTTCGACGGTATCGAGCAATGGCTGGTCCCCATCCACGACATGTTCGAGAAGATCTTTGGATATCAGGCGACCCAGACGCATCATTGCAGGCAGCGACGTTCCCGGTGCGGCAGATACTTGCACGACAAAATGCCCTTCACGAAATTCGGGCAGGAACTCTTCACCAAATCGAGACAGCAGCACCAGTGATCCCACAAACAGCAGGAGCGACGCGGCAAAGGTCATCGCCGGAAGGCGAATGAGCCGTCGCATGACGGCTTCATAACCGCGCTTCATGGCTCGCAGAACGATGGGCTCTGTAGGGCGCTGGGCCGCGCGAGGCAACAGGATCAACGAAAGAACCGGCGTGACCGTCAGCGCCACTAGGAGTGACGCCAGAATGGCCGCAATATACGCAATTCCCAGCGGGGCAAACATACGACCCTGAAGGCCCGACATGGTGAGAACCGGAATGAATGCGAGAACCACGACCAGCGTCGCGTACAACACGGCGCTGCGAACCTCCATCGAGGCTTCCAACACCACTCGCAAGAGCGGCCTGGGAGCGACCAGCGTGCGGTTTTCCCGAAGGCGGCGATAAATATTCTCCATGTCAATGATGGCATCATCGACTACTTCCCCGATCGCAATGGCCAATCCACCGAGCGTGATGGTGTTCAGTGTGATGTTGAAGAAATCCATGACCACAATGGCGACGAGCAGGGAAAGCGGGATCGCGATAAGAGAGATGAACGCCGTGCGCCAATGAAAAAAGAACAGGATAAGAATGATGGCCACAAAAATACCGCCCATATAGAGCGAGTCCAGCACATGGTGGATGGCATTTTCGATGAACGTGGCCGGTCGGTGAATTCGCGGGAGGACCGTGATGCCTTCTGCCTGAAAAACCGGTGCCATATCGGACAACGCTTCTTCCGCAGCCTCGGTAACCTCCATCGTGTTTGCGCCGTATTGGCTCAGGAGCTTTACGAGAACACCGGGTTTTCCCTGAATTAGCGCGTCTCCGAACTGGGGAGCAGCGGCGACGGTCACATTGGCTACATCCCGGAGCCGGATCATGGAGTCTGCGCCCTGACGAAGCACGACCTGTCCAAGCTGATCCGCAGTGAGTTGCTGCCCTTCCGTTTGAATGGTGATGCGTTGGTTTTCCGTCTCAACAAATCCTGCGCCACGGGTTCCGGTTGCCTGACGTGCGGCGGTGAGAATCTCGTCCAGGCTGAGATTGAGCATTACCATGCGGTCTGGATCAATCTGGATTTGCAGCTGGCGCACTTCGCCTCCCATGATGCCCACGGAGGCAACTCCGGTGACAGCCTGCAGCCGCGGACGCAGCGTCCAGTCTGCGAAAGCCCGGAGCTCCATCAGATTCTTGCTGTCCGACACGAGGCCGATTTTCAGCAGGTCCATCGTCGACGACGTTAGCGGCGTGAGCTTGGGCTGTCCTACTCCGCTGGGCAAATCTCCTGAGACTGCGCCAAGTTGCTCCGCGATCATCTGCCTGGCGCTGAATACGTCCACATTTTCGCGAAATACGATCGTAATGATGGAGAGTCCCTGAATGGATTGTGATCGCACCGATTCGACATGCGCCACTCCGCCAAGAACGCCCTCCAGTGGCTGCGTGACCAATGCCTCGACCTGTTCGGGTGACAGGCCGGGCGCCTCCGTTTGAACCACCGCTTGCGGCTGAACAAAATCGGGAAATACATCGAGCTTGGCATGGGCGGCGCGGTAGGCCCCATACACCAATACCCCTGCCGCCAGCACAAGAACTATGCCGCGAAACCGCAGGGAATGTTCAACGAGAAATTGCAGCATGAGTATTCATCAACGGTTGGTCATTGTTTCACGATGCAGGATATATGCACTCAAATCCGCATCATTCCCCGGCCGCGGCTTCACTTTCAATCTGCGACTTGAGCTCCTCGGAAAGCAACATTTGTGCCCCCTCCACCACAATTTTTTCGCCAGACGCCACACCATGACTCACAAACCAGCCCTCGGCTGTTGGTGTGCGCAGTTCGCAATCTCGGCGTTCGAAACGATCATCGGCGGTTTGAACATAAACCCAGGTAAGGCCGGAATGTCGGAGGATGGCAGAACGGGGAACGATGACGCCCTTTTCAGATGTTCCGGTTGTAGGCACGTGCGATAACACCGCAGCACCGGGGCGGATGGGTTTGTCGACTGGAATGTGGATTCTATAGAGCAGCATCTGCCCACCTGTCAGCGCACTCGCGTCCGAAGCAGTGCCGATTGGCTCACCCACGAGGACCATGTCCTCCATTCCACAGACGCTGACTTGAGCCTGCGCGACCGGAGACTCCACGAAATCACCAAGGGACAGGGAAAGTCGGGCAATCAATACGTCACGACGCTGTATTCGCAGCAAGAGTTGGGCGGCATCCACCACTTCACCCGGCCGTGCGGAGATTTCGACCACTTCACCGGATTCGGGTACCGGAATGGGAAATAGAGTGCTCACCTGGTCCTGCCCTTTCACGAGCGACTCGTAGAGGCGTGCCTTGTTCCGGGCAGCCTCCAATTTCGACTGGCTGGTCTTAAACCGGGCCTGACTTTCTTCCAGGGATCGGTCCGAGACGAGGCCGCCTTCGGTATTAAGGCGGCTCTTGTTTTCGAGTGAGGCGCGGGCCGCCACCAGGTCCGCCTCCGCTTGCTCCACTTCAGCGAGTGCGTCCAAATGCCGGGACCGCAAGTCTGCCACCTCCAGGGGAGTGAATCGCGGCTCAACAAAACCTAGATCTGT
Organism: uncultured Phycisphaera sp.; assembly: GCA_964501365.1. GTDB lineage: Bacteria > Planctomycetota > Phycisphaerae > UBA1845 > UBA1845 > CAZAMB01. The sequence continues at coordinate 221,301 of CAZCST010000039.1, forward strand.
ATCCGCGTTCAACATCGATCCGATGCTCGGCCAGTCTTGTCCGGGTGCAGTTCGTAGAACGCCTGCTATCGGAGCACGCAAAGCAAACGATTGAGATGGATCCTGCTCAAGTTTGCCGTGGGCTACAGCCATGGGTTGCAACGATGTGGCTGTCGCAGCCTCCACCTTTATGGCAATCCGCTCTTGCGTTTCGGCGTCGAGCGTCAGAACGACAACGCCGTTGGCATCGCGCGCAACATGTACCGGACCGTGTTCTTCCTCCGCGGCAGGCTCCTCAGCATACGTGGCCGTAGAACCGGCGAATCCAATAAGCAGTGACGCTGCTGAACGAATCCATCCGGGCCACCGTGATCTTGTCATTTGTCATTACTCCTGACAGGCAGTGATGCTTGCGTTGGATCAAAGAAGAAATGCCGCCAGCACTTGTCGTGCGAAATCCTGCACGAAGGTCGACGTTTGCGATGCGGATTCACAGCCAGTCAGTGCAAGTAGCACCAAACAACATGATTTTCTCAGGCGCAACGGCGCAAATTCCATTCGTCGAAACATATTCTAATCTCCTTCGATCTCTTTCTTTTCCTGTAGTGCGCTTGTATTCGGCAGTTCTTTCGGTATAGGCCCCCCCATCGCGCGCTCCAATTCCACCTGTGCTTGCGCTGCTGAACGCAGTATGTTCACCTGGGCACGCCGCTGTGCGATCAGCGATTCCTGCGCCTCGATCAAGGCAAAGACCGATTGTTCGCCTGCCTTGTAGGTCGCCTGCGCCGCCTCAACGCTGAGTTCCGTCTGTGGGAGAGCCTTGGTTTCATAGAATTGGGCAAGCTCCTGGGCTGATCGAATGGCGCTCAGTGCGTCTGTGACTTCGATTGCAAGGTTGTCGAGGATTTCCACGCGTGCTGCGCGAAGTTGCCGGACTTTGTAGGCAGCTTTGGCGATCTGGGCCTGGTTTTGATCCCAAATGGGAAGTGTGACGTCCAGAGTCGGGCCAAGCAACAAATCGATGATCTGGCTCTTTTCTTGCCGGCGCTCGCCGCGCGACTGGATACTCGGGGCGGTCAACGCCCCGGAGCCGATCGACGTGCGGGCCGTGTCGGCGAGAACATTTCGTCCGGGCAACGCACGACTCTCAGGACGCTCACCTTCCAGGCCGATCGTGACATTCGGAAAGACGCTGCGATATTCCTTTTCGAGGCTGGCTTCCGCAGCATCCACCCGAAGCGCGGCCACGGCTGCGTCGAGTCGTTGTTCCAATGCGATTGACAGAAGCTCGTCGTCGTTAAATTCTCGCGGGATCGGCTCCGGCCATGACCCATTCAACGTCCACGTCACATGGGATCGGGCAAGCCCCAGGAGCCGTGATAATTGGTTGGCAGCTTCTTCCCGGGTTCGACGAGCGGAGAGAGCTTCAAGTTGAATGTTGATCAGATTCACCCGAACCAGATTGACATCCACCAGACCCACTTCGCCTGCCTTGAAACGAGCCTCCGCGAGTTCGACTGATCGCTCGACGAGATTCTGGTTTTCGTGGGCCAACTCTTCCGCCTGTTTGGCGGCCATCACCTGATAGTAGGCTTGCTTCACCTCGGCGGTGAGCTGAACGGCACGGTCCGCCACGGACAGAATGACTTGTTCCAGTTCCGCCTCGGCCACGCGCTTCCGCATCGGAATCTGCCAAAGATCCACAATCTGTTGACCAAAACCGGCCGTAAGATCGGATCGGCCTCCACCCTCCGGAAACCGGATGCTCATGGACAAACTGGGGTTTGAAAGAAGCCCCGATTGAACAACATCGGCGCGAGACATGCCAATTTCCTGAAAGAGCGCGTGGAATCCCTTGTTGTTCAGCAAGGCAATCGTAACGGCCTCCTGTACTGTGATTCCGTCCGTCAACAACTCCTGCACCCGCTGCTCAACAAGTGATTCTGTCTCAGGTTCATAGGAGTCGGTTGTCCCTGAGTGCTCTTCAATGAGCTTATGGGCTCGCTGAAAATCAGCCTTGGGGTCTACGGTCGCACACGACGCCAGAAGAAGCAAAGACATGGGAAGCGCAGCAAGTTCGATCCACTTGGTGTGTCTTGGCATGTGCATCATGTGGTCTTGGTCGCCGACCAATTCATCTGGTGATTGCCGTCAAAAGTAAGCGACCGGGGTTACGGAACGTCCTCAAGACAATCCATCGCGCAAACACGGATTGCCCTGGTCCAATCGCATGCGCCAACACGATTCCCGCACTATCCCGGTCGCCAAGTAAAGGAATTACTTGGAGCGCCCCTTACGATGCTTATGAGAACGACACCTCAGAGCCGTAAGCAAGCATAAGTCCGACTCTTCACATACCAGGCGACGAATCATCAAGCGTCCGTTGTCGTCGCCTTTGTAACGATGATATTTCCGCGATTGCCTGGGGCAACATCCGCACCTTACCACCAACCCCTGCATAAACATCCGCGATGTTCGCTGATGCAGCTTATCACGGCACTCCCGAACGGCGATGACGCAAAGATGACAAATGCGCAATGTTGCCGGCTCTCGCCGTTTCTGCCTGCTTCGGCTATTTTATCCCATGGTACATGCGACAAAAGTCACATGACCGACAAGGAGCAAAACGGAATTGCGCGTGCTGGTGGTTGAGGACGATGCTGCGATCGCATCCTTTGTCAAAAAGGGATTGACGGAAGTTTCCTGCGCTGTCGACGTGGCCCGGGATGGCGTGGACGGCTTCCACCTGGGATGCACGGAATCCTACGACGTCATGATTCTCGATCTGATGCTTCCCGGCAAGGACGGATTTAGCATTCTTCGCGATCTGCGTGAACGCGACGTCCACACACCTGTTATTTGTCTGTCCGCACGGGACGCTGTAGAAGATCGGGTCAAAGGGCTGAACCTCGGCGCGGACGATTACCTGCCGAAACCCTTCAGCTTCTCTGAATTGTTCGCCCGCATGCACGCCGTTTTGCGACGCGGTCAGGGCCTGGCGACCAGACCCATCGTGGTTCAGGACCTCACCATTGACGTTCTTACGCGCACCGTGACGCGCAGCGGAAAAATCATTGACCTCACCCAGCGCGAATATGCCTTGATCGAATATCTGGGCAAGAACGCCGGCCGCGTGCTTACGCGCACCATGATTCTCGATCATGTCTGGAACATGCAACAGGACCCTCTCACCAACGTCGTGGACGTGCATATCAATCGGCTGCGGCGAAAAATTGACCATGGATTCGACAGGATACTTCTGCATACCATGCGCGGCGTAGGTTATGTCCTCCGGGAAGATGCCTAAACGGTTCCTTGTCCGCATCAGCACCCGGCTTACGCTTTGGGGGGCGGGCCTTGCGACTTTGCTATGCGCGCTGGTCTGTGGATCGTTGTACGCGGGAATCTATTACTCTCTCCGGTCGCAAATTGATCTGTTTCTTGAGGGTGAAATCAACGAGTTTCTGCTGACGGTCAATGAACACCCCGGAGATGATGCGGGATTGCAGCAGGCTCTCCGCCACGAACTCGGTGTCCGCGAACGAAACGATCTTGCCTTTCGACTCATCGGTGAAAACGGAAAAAACCTCGCAAGCAGTGTTCCCGATGATCCTCTCAATGGACTCTGGTCGCCGCCGCCTGATTGGGGCTCGCACAAGCCGATTGTATTTTGTGAGACGTTTGTTCCGCCGAAAAACACGCACTCCTTTCGCATCTGCAGTCTTTCAATCGTTACGAACGACGGACGCAAGGCGACGGCACAGAGCAGTTATGTTCTCGATCAAATGTCCCAATCCCTGGCCTCGGTCCGGCGTGTGGCCGCTCTGGTCCTGGCCCTTTCGTTTTGCGTCGCACTTGCCGTGGGCAGTTTTCTCTCGCGACGCAGCCTCCAGCCGATTCGAACCATCATGCAGGCGGCCCGCTCCATCGGTGCACGAGACCTCGGAAGACGGCTCGTGCCTTCCGGAACCGGTGATGAAATGGACCAACTGGCCGATACGCTCAATGGAATGCTGGAACGCATCGAACGGCAGGTCCGTGAAATCCAGAGATTCACCGCCGATGCTTCTCATGAATTACGCACGCCGCTGACCGCGCTTCGCGGCATCGCCGAAGTTTCTCTCTCCCAGCATCGGTCCGCGGATGAATTGCGTCGAACCATTGAGGAGAGCATCGAACAATACGATCGCCTCCAGCGCATTGCAGAGGACCTGCTCCTGCTGGCCCGGCACGACGCCGGCGAAGTTCTGGCCCAGCGTGAACGCGTATCGCTGGAACGCATTGTGATCGATGTTGTTGACCTTTATTCTCCCATCGCAGACGAGAAGGGGTTGACGCTCGCGGTCAGCCAGTCGGAATCGGTATTCGTCCTTGGCGACGGCGGCCGCCTCCGTCAGGTCGTCGGTAATCTCGTGGACAACGCAATCAAGTACACACCGCCGCCGGGCCAGGTTCGCGTATCCCTTGCCAGCGTGAATGGCCATGCTCAGATAGAAATCAAGGACTCAGGGATTGGCATTGCCCCCGAACACCTGTCGAAAGTATTTGATCGCTTTTACCGGGCGGACTCCTCTCGCTCTTCCCAATCCGCTGCGGGCGTGGGATTGGGACTTGCGATCTGCCGATCGATCGTCGAAGCGCACGGAGGAACGATCACGATCCAAGGCGAAATCGGAAAAGGCACGCTGGTCAGTGTCACACTTCCCATCCAAGGGCAGAACTCAGGCAACGAAACCACGTGAGCAGGTGGATGGAACCTCGCTCGACTTGATTGAATTCGAATAAATCGTGATCTTGGGATTCGCATCCTCTCGAACTTTTCGAATAATTCGCCAATCCGTCGAGGAGCGCACGATGAGATACGTCTATGTCAAACGTGACCAGTCTGAAACGCCGCCACTGCAAAGGCACAATCGATCGATACGTGCGGTGGGTACAATTCGAAAAAGCAGGACAAAGCGGCCCAAGCATAGTTTGTCAGGCCTCCGACTATACAATGGAACCAATGACAAAGTATGCAAAGGATTTCCTCAAGAGTCTGCCGTCCGGCCCGATTGGACCCGGCGATCGTTACGCGCCCTGTGGATGAGGCAGATGCCGTGTGCACCGAGAATCGCACAAGATGAATCGATTGATTCGCATCCAGAGCATGACGGACAAATCAAATGTGCGTCGAGTCACTGGTCAGATCCCGGAAAACGTTCTTTTACGCTTACTCCTTACCAGCCTCCTGGGATTTTCGCAAACCCCTGCGAATTCCCAATCCAAAAATGACCGCTCGGGCGCTACCGGATGGAGCGACCTGGATATGCGGGACGGAGTTCGATCTTTCTCGGATGACTGCGCCACCACGTGGTTAACGCGGTTTTCCAAAGCAGGAATGGATTTCGGATTTCTTGTCGCGCCGCCGGCCCGACCTCTCGCCTCAGCAGGCATTCTTGCCTCGTTCGCAACAGGTTTCTACTTCGTTACCAACAGGCCTCAACCAACAGAGTGCAGTCCGCCTCAACTCGACAAGTGGCAGCATTGCTATGTCGGATGTGAGATTTCATCCTGGTGCCCCATCGGCGCAACCTCAGCCTCTTTGCTCGCCTTTATAAAGGAAATCTGGGATTCGATGGGCCACGGAGAGTGCTCCTGGGCTGACATTCGTGCCACGCTGACAGGCATCTGGGATTGCCCTGCCTGGGAGTCCTGTGAAGATTTCTGCTGCCAGCAATTCAGATAAGTCACGACAATCAGTTGAGGAGCAACCGATCGCCCAGGTCACATGGTGTTGAATCACGGCGCGATTCGTGAGCTTTCTGTCGACTCCATCAATCAGTTTCTGGTAACACAGGAGCATAAGGATTTTTGATTTTGGCGGATTTGCGCAGGACTGTTACCAGGCCAACGCCGATCAGCAAGGTCAGCGAGCCGGGCTCCGGCACCAAAGTAATGTTGTCAATGCCGATGTCGCCCGCGATCGGATTGGGTGACATGATGAAGGGTGGCAGGTCGTGGCGGAAGTGAGCATCCGCAACGTCGGCCAGTACATCCGCGAAGGAGGCGCTGCCGCGAATTCGTGTCCAGTTCGCATCGCCAGTCAAGTCGATGACGTATTGTTGCCAGTCGCCATTCGGCGGATCAAAGCCGGTGTTGTATTGCCATGAGCTTTCGCCGCCGGGGTCTCCTTCGGCCCCGGTGATCAAGAAGTGGAAGGAGAAGTTCTCGTCGGTGTTCACGTCGTTGAGAAAGAAAGATACGTGCGTAATTCCAGCGGCCGTCCAATCGCCGGCGTAGTTTTGCTCATCGTTGTGTGAGCCAAAGTTGAACGGACTAGATAGCTGCGCGATCTTTAGGTAGCCATCTCCGAGACCGCCGACGCCGCCAGTTTCAGGATTCGTATTCGAATTGAGCGAAGTCCATCCGTTCGTGCCGGGCGCAGAGAAATCGTCAACAAAGCCGACGGTGGCCGCCCAGGCAGGACCAGCCACGAAGGCCGAAACACTCAACACAAGCAGACGTGTTCTCGTTTGCATGGGTTACTACTCCAGGAAACACTGGTACCGCGCAGCAGAACCGCAACACGCGGTCATCAAGTTAACTACCAGTGTACAGCAAGTCCCTGCGATTTCCCTAGTCTTCTCGAAAATTCCGGTTCAGTTGGGCCTAGACCGATTGGACCGATTCGCTCTCCAGGCGTGCTCCGATAATCAATCCGCCCAGGGGTGTCAGATCGGGGCGATGCTTTACTGAGCCAATTAGAATCTTCTTTCTTAAACAGTTCAAAGTTGCGAAGGAAACTGGCGACCAAGAACGCAGACCAGGCCAATTTCTGCTTGCTCCACCTACCTGTTTTCAATACACGATGCACGCCACGGCAGCTGCTACAGAGTGTTAGAGCGGCTTAGGGAGCGGGAAGGGCGGCAAATTGAGTTGAAGGCGGGCAAATCCACATTTGTTCTGGCAGGATGCTGCCTGGTTTTGGGGCCGGCCGTCTGTAATCCCGCTGCCACATCGAATGTGGAGGACGGTGGTGTCGCGGCAAGCGATCCACCACCGACTTTTCCTTCGTCGTTTCCAACCGATTCGACAGGTACGCCACCGCCTCCTGATGACGGCGGAAACCTCGGCCAATCTGGTAGTCCTTCTAATGACAACGTGAACTGGGAAGATCCCCTGTTCGCGTATCTATTGGGGGACCGCGACGGCGATTGCACTCGTGATCTGGACGAGATCAAAAACGGCACCGACCCTAATGATCCCACTGATGGCGCGGACAAGGACTGCGATGGAATACCCAACGTCGCCGACGCGGATGTCGACGGAGATGGCGTAGTCAATGGTCTTGATAACGATGTGGACGGTGATGGAAAGGCCAACGGATCGGACGAGGACGTTGACGGCAACGGTGAAGCCAATGGCAGCGATACCCTTTGCCATTCGAACCGAGTTCGCGGAAGCCTCCCAGTCGACGATCTGCCACCACTCTTGTTGTTTTGGTTGTGCTCAGGTCATCCCCCTGGAATAGGCGTGATCTGTGCATATGAGACCAACCAACCCCTGGAGGTCTTCGTGAAGATTCGGACTACGCGGCAGATGCAATCAAATGGCTGACCGGCCATCTCGCCTTTTATCTCATATTTCCCGGTGATCCATGCTGTGTCGCCGTTTGCATGAATCTTCTCGTCCTTGAAAGACACTTTTTCGTACTTGATACCACCAGACTTGAATGCGCCAATCACTGCGAGACGGGGTAGTACCATTCCCTTCTCATTTACGTAGACGAAGTCTTCCGACGTGATCGCCTCCAACGCCGCACCGTCATTTTTCTTTACTGCCTCGGTATATCTCTCGTTCACAGGACGCAGCTCCTCCTCGATCATTCTGTCCGAGTCTTGCGCAAACACCGCGCATGCGCCCAACGACAGCCCCAACAGCACCCACAACCGAACATCATTGCTCGTGTTCAACATGTTTGTTTCCTTCCTCATGAGGCAAAGTCTAACCCAGTGACGAAAATCGGATGCACCCTGAGACACCTGGTTGACGTGGCGATTTGTCTTTGCTCTTGTGATTCGCGGGCATGTCTTGTTTGGAAGTGTGCCCATGTGCACGATCCGGACAATCCGTGCCGCACTGCCCGACATGGGCGGGTACGCTAAATTCAGCGTTCGGCGATACTTATGTGACTGGAGACGAAGGGATTCGAACCCTCGACCTTCGCATTGCGAACGCGACGCTCTCCCAGCTGAGCTACGTCCCCGAAGCGGCCCACGATATCACAGACGGCCGTCGCGTCAAGGTTTTGCCGCCTGCCCCTCGGCCAGCAGGTGTTCGATGAGCGATTCAAACTTGGTCTGAAATGCGGCGTACGCATCGCCGGTCGCCGGTCCGGAAAAGCCGGTGTACACGGCCCGCACTTTTCCCTGGCGGTCAAGAACGATCAGCGTGGGAAAGGCTCGCAGCTTGTCGAGCATGGGCAGCGAGGCTGAGGCCTTTTCGCGGTCTGATACTCCGGCAATGAGGACTGGGTATTCGACCTTGTGCCGCTCGACGAAGGTCTTCACTTGCTGCGTGTCGCGCGGCAGATCGCCGGTAAGCTCAAATGCCAGCCCAAGAACCGACAGTCCCCGGTCGCGGAACCGTTTGTGCAAGTCGGCCAGATAGTGCGAGGCGTCATGGCAGTTGGGGCACCACGATCCGAAGACTTCGATCACGCGCGCTTTACCGGCAAAGTCCGGATCGGCCAGCGAGCGCGTTTTGCCATTCAAATCCGGGAACGCGACCTTGGCGAGGTCGGCGTTATCCACCCCCTTGGTCATCTCGAATGCGTCGGGCAATTGTGCGTTGGGATCTTTCTTTGCAGTCCAAGTATCGTGAAAGGCATCTCGCGACCAGAAGTCGCCGACAAGTGTGCCGTCAGGGACACCCTTTGCCGTGATCAGAAATGCGTGCGCCCCGTCGAAATTGGAAAGCTTCAATTCGTTTGGCCCAATCATTCCAGCCAAAAAACCGTAGTCACCGGTTGTGGTGAGGAACGTCCCTGTAAGAGTGCCGTCATCATGCGCCTTAAACTCGCTAATGGCAGGATCAGATTCCGACGCAAATTTGACTGACCATCTGCCATTAATGCCGTTGGCGGCTCCGGTGGGGATGATTGTTTGATTCGGAAACCGAGGGTGTATGCCGGGCGTGGCGTGGAATGGCATTTCGATCCACTTATCAACTTTGCTACGCTTACGCCAAGTGCCCTCCCATCGATCTCCGCTAACATTCTTCACACGAAGGACAGAATCGTAATGCACAATGTCCAACACAAGTTCCGTGCCATCCCATGTCACTTTCGGAATGGGCGATCGATCGGGCTCATTGATAAGCCAGCCGGACCACTTGTCACCTTCTCGCTGGAGCTCGAAGTGAAAGGGAATCTCGCCGCCGGGACAGTCGAGCCACCCGCGCCACAGGCCTGTCGGCGGCTCCGTGGCATGGGCAGCCTGTACAGCAAACGGAGAAAAGATCGCAACAATCAAAAGCGTTTTCGTGCGATTCATGATAGGTTACCCTCTTCAAAACTCCTGCACGGTGGATTTCGATGCGGCAAAGAGGAGACAATGGGCGTTACGCGGAAGCAAGTTTCTTCAACCTGGCATATGATCAAGCAGTACTTATAACCAGCTTCGTTTCGTAATTTTCCCGTTTCGGATCCAGCTCCCCCACCAGCGGAAGGACCGCCCTTCGCGCCAGGATATGATAACATCGAAGGCGCGCGCAAGTGAACCACTTTCTTGGATCAGGGCTTTTCATTGATATTTGCAGAGTAAGATGGAGGGGACCACTTGGCGATCGCGGTACTGAGTGTGCCCAAGCGCGCCTCCGCCCGCTTCGGGGCGGGAAGATCAAAGAGGGCGAAACCACGGGTTCCGCTTCGCTCCACCCGTGGCAACAGACCTTGGCCCCTGTCGGGGCCCAATCCGTAGTTTCATGCGAGTCATTCATATTCTGTTTGAAAATAGATAAATGGGGTATCATATCCGGCAATCCTGAATCAAGATGGAATGCGATCTATGCGATTGTTGGCGCCTATGACCCTGCTTGTCGTTGTGCTGCTGGCTTTCTGCCTGCTGGCCGGAATCGCCATCATCTTGCGATCTGCGCGAAACGATGGACAAACCGGGGTCATTTGCCCAAAGTGCGGCGCAAAAATTCGTCCGCTGGCCAAATATTGCAGCCACTGCGGAGCGGATATTCGTAAACCATCCTCATCGTGCGATTGAAAGGTGACGGAACCATGACCCAACCCAAGGACTTTAGTTCCAATCCGACCCTGCATGTATCGCGAACAGCCATCCTGGCCGGGCTGGCCTTTGTACTCTTTTTTTTGGTCGGGTTCGTCTACTGGTTCATCATTCGAGTCGAGGTGAATGCCGGGGAGATTCTCGTGCTTGTGAACAAGACGGGGAGCGAACTTCCCACCGATCTCACGCACGAATTCGGCGACCAGGTTGTCCTCTTTCCCGAGCTGGTTCACGCGATCTCATCGAAAACAGGCCAAACTGACGACTACGTCCGCGAGCACTACAAGGGCATCCGCCACGAAGTGCTGCCCGAGGGACGGTACTTCCCGAATCCATACAGCTACAAAACCATCAAACTCGCCGCGACCACCATCGAGCAAAATGAAATGGGAGTGCTCATTCGCAAATTCGGCAAGCCGCTTCCGTTCCCCAAGACGGTAGCCACCGAGCCGGACGAACGCGGGCCGGTCACCGAAATCCTCCGGCCCGGGCGACACAACATCAACCTGCTGGCGTACGAAGTGCAGCGCTTTCCTGCAATTCAGATTCCAGAGGGTCACATGGGCGTAGTGACGCTACTGAGCGGGCTCGAACCAACACACAAAAATACCTTCACTGTCGAACCCGGAGAGAAGGGCGTGCAGCGCGAAACTCTCGCACCGGGACTCGAATACTACAATCCCTATCTCAAGCGCATCGAAATCGTGGACGTGCGCAGCCACAAGTACGATATGCTCTTTCACGACGCGATTCAGTTTCCCTCCAACGACAGCTTCACCATCACCATCGAGGGCACGATCGAATGGGCCATCCGGCAGGACCGCGTGGCCGAAGTCACTGTGTCGTACGGCGACGCCGACGACATCCTCGACAAGATCATCCTTCCCAACACACGAAGCATCGCCCGTATCCAGGGTTCGAAACTCGATGCCCGCGAGTTCATCAGCGGAAAGACCCGCGGCGCATTTCAAGACCGCCTGCTGGCCGAACTTCGCGGAGCCTGCTGGCAGCAGGGAATCGAGATTCGCTCGGCCCTGGTCCGCGATATTCAGCCGCCCGCCGAAATCGCCTCGCTGATCAGCCAGCGCGAGCAGGCCGATCAGGAAATCGAACGATCCACAAATGAAATGAAGGAAGCCCAGTCGGAGGCCATGCTCGTCGAGCAGCGGGAGCTTCAAGAGCAAAACAAGGCCATCGGCGACGCCCGCCGCAAAGTGGTCACCGTCGTCAAGGAGGCGGAGCAGAAAAAGGGCGTGGCAATCACCAATGCCCAGCGCCAGTTTGAAGTCGGAAAGCTCCAGCTTGAGGCCGCAACCAAGCAGGCGCAGGCAGTGGTGTCCCGAGGCCGCGCCGAGGCTGACGTGGTGCTTTTTCACTATCAGGCGAAAGCAGAACCGCTTGCCACCGCCGTTACCGCATTCGGAGGCGGAAAGACCTATGCGCAACAGTTTTTCCTGCAGCGCGTCGCCCCTTCGATCACCTCCATCATGACCAATACGGAAGGCCCGTTCGCCGAAATCTTCAAACAGCTTCAGTCCTTTGATGCGAAGCCCACTGCAGGAGCAAAACCATGATTCGACGAATCATTACATCTTTGATCGGCCTCCTGCTCATCGCGTGTGCCCTGCTCGGCGCACTGATCTGGTATACGTTCCGCGTCTACGTTCCGCCGGACATGTGCGCGGTAATGATTCGCAAGAGCGGCGACCCCCTTCCCGCCGGACAGCTCGTGGCGACGGAACCGGGCCAAAGAGGCATTCAGGAAGAAGTGCTCGGCCCCGGACGCTATTTCTACAACCCAATCACCTGGGACTACGAAATCCATCCCTTGACCACGATTCCCAGCGGCGACGCAAGCACGTGGGAGTGGATCAACACGCTGGGTGAAACCTCCATCGATCGATTGCACAAAGGCGCTCTCGTACTCGATGGCAAATTCCCGCAGATCGGCGTGGTCACACGGAAAGTCGGCAAATCGCCTCGCCCGGACCAGGTTGTGGTTTCCCGTGCGTCAGGAATTCAGGGCATCATTGAAGAAGTGCTCACGCCGGGGACCTACAAGATCAACCCGTTCGTGTTTGACGTGCAGATCAAACCGGCCACCGTCATTCCCGCCGGTTTTGTCGGCGTGGTCACCAACCTTTTCGGAACCCAGGCCGACGCCATGAGCCATGTGGACACGGAATTCATTTCGCAAACGGATCGGCAGGAGGGTCAGGTCGCAAAGGCTGAGGAATTTGTCCATACCGCGCGGCCCCTTGCACTTCCCGGACAGCGCGGCACACTGGCCGATGTCCTGCAGCCGGGCATCTATTTCATCAATCCCAAGTTGCAGAAGGTGACGCTCGTTGAAATCGGCTTTAACGAATATTCGCAGCTCAAGACCGGCAAAGAGGATCAGCGAATCTCGTTTCCTTCCGACACCGGCTTTAACATTCAGATCGAAGTTACCATCATCTGGGGAATTCACCCCAAGCACGCCGCGCAAATCATCAACGAGTTCGGAAACATCGACGGCGTGCTGGAGAAGGTCATCGGGCCGCAGCTTCGCTCCATTGGCCGCAACATCGGCTCGACCTATGCCGCGCGCGATTTCATCCAGGGCGAGAAACGCGAGCTGTTCCAGAAAGCACTGACCGCCGAGCTGCAGCGCGTCTGCCGATCCAAGAACATCGAAGTGCTCATCGCCCTGGTGCGCGAGATCGAAGTTCATGCGCCCACCGCCGACGCACGCGTCGGCGAAGTCGCCGAGGACCTCAAGCGCACCATTCAGCAAAGCTACATCGCCACTGAAAGCCGAATCACCAAGGACAAGCAGCGCGAAGCAGCGGCCGTCCGCGCCAAGCTCGAAGAAGAACGCAAGAAAGTCGAAATCGCCCGCGAAAACATCCGTGCGCAGACTCGCGTCATGGTGGCCGGCATTCTTGCGGAGGGGGACAAGAAGGCGGCCGAAGTCGACGCCCAGGCCCAGCTTGAGGTGGCCGTCATTCAGCAGGAAGTTGCGCAGCTCGAAGCCAAACGGACGGAAATCCTGGGACGCGCTGACGCGGACGTGGAGAAGATGAAAAAGGAGTCCGAGGCGAAGGGATACCAGATGCTGGTGCAGGCCTTTGGCGGCGGCGAAGCCTTCAACCTTTACACGTTTGCAGAAAATTTCAAACCCGAATCGATCCAGCTTTTCTTTGCCGGAGAAGGCACGTTTTGGACGGACCTTTCGCGCATGCAGGAAATCGGGGCGGCAAAACTCCTCGAACGATCCTCGTCAGGCGCCACGAAAGACTAGAAAGTCAATCCGGAGTGCCGCGTAGCAAACCGCAGCTTGGCGCCGATCAGGAGCAGCAAGGTGAGGATGACCAGCCCCCACTGCGATATCGTGGGGATGTCGTTGTCGCAATCCTCGGCCACGACCGCAATGTCGCAGGGCAAGGACGCATTCTGGCATTCGTCATGAGCCAGGCATTGAATGGTCAGCGGGCCGTTCGGAGGCGGAGCACCCAGGGGCAGACCGTCGCTTCGCGTGCAAATCACCGAACAAGTTCCGCAGGTGTCATTGCAAGCTGGCGGGGTAAACGCCAATGGTTGTTCGAGGCACGCGGACATGCTTGTCGGGCAGGCAACAATAAACGGCGCGTGCGTATCGATGATTTCGATTCGCTGAGTACAAGTCGCCGTGTTGCCGGTGGTGTCGCCGTCAGCCGTATTCCCTTCGGCAAAGAGATTTGAGCCGTCGGACACGGTATAGGTGTTGAGCTTGATGAGCTTGGGTGGAGGGCTGATGCCGGCCGTAGTCGGCGTACAATCGCCCACGATTTCCTCTACGACAACCTTGACCTGCGGGTCGGGGTTGCAATTGTCGGAAACGATCGGCTCGCCGGGGACGATGATCGCGTCGCACTCAACCCGCTGGTCCGGCGGGCAAGTGATCTGCGGCGGAGTCGTATCCACGACCTTGACGACCTGCTGACACGTCGCGGAATTTGCGCAATCGTTTGTAAAGCTGCAGGTTCGCGTAACCGTGTACTCCTGCGGCAGCTTTCCGGGGGTGGTCACGTCTGTACAGGTGGCGACCGGGTTCACGCTGCACGGGTCGTCAACCACGGGCGGCAGGAATGAGCCGACGTTGTCACATTCAAATTCCTGATTGGTGCAGGTGATCTGCGGAGTACTGCAAGCGTGGTCGCAACGGTCGGCTGCTTCGTCGCACGTGTCAATCGTGCAACCCAACAGATCGTTGCAATTGGGCGGAACGCCAGGCTGGCAACCCTGCGTCGGATGGCAGACTTCGGTGCCATTGCAGAACAGACCATCGTTGCAGGCGTTGTCCTGTGGGGTATGGGTACAGAGGTCCTTGGCCTCGTTGCATGCGTCCAGCGTGCAGGCAATGCCATCATTGCAATCGACGGGTGTACCGGGCACGCACCCTTGCAAAGTGCACGTTTCTACGCCATCGCAAAAGGCGCCATTCGTGCACCGGGAATTGTCGAGAGTGTGCTCGCACGCATCCGTCTCGGGATTGCACCGATCATTGGTGCAGTCAATGCCGTCATCGCACGAGGGCGGAGTAAAGACGCAGGCGTTATCGATGCAATGTCCGATGCCATTACAGAAAAGTTCGCTGACGCAATCCTCGTCGCTCAGGCAGGACGGACAGCCATTGCCCTCCTCGTCGCACAACGAACCGGAGGCACAAGGCGGAAGGCCCGGCTGGCAGCCTGCCGGGCCGCAGGTTTCCAGTCCCGTACAGAACAATCCGTCGTCGCAAGCCGAGTTCTCCGGAGTGTGTACGCATTGGTCGATGGCTTCGTCGCAGATGTCGGTCGTGCATTCATTCGTGTCATGGCAATCGATGGGGGTTCCCGGGACACACCCCGTGGCCGGATTGCAGGTTTCCACTCCGTCGCAATACAGGCCATCAGCGCAAATGGAATCGTCGGGGATAAACTCGCAGGCGTTCAGTTGAGGATTGCAACGATCATTCGTACAGGCGATCCCATCATTGCACACAGGAGGTGTGCCGCTCTGGCAACCCTGAACCGGGTCGCAAACTTCGATTCCGTTGCAGAAGGCGTCGTCATTGCAAAGGCTGGAATCCGGCGTGTTGACGCAGCGATCATTGACCTCGTCGCAATTGTCCACCGTGCAGCCCACGCTATCGTTGCAGTTCGGAGGCGTTCCCGCCTGACAGCCAAGAATCGCGTCGCAGCGCTCCTCGCCGTTGCAATAGAGACCGTCATTGCAATGGGTGGAATCAGGCTGGTGCAGGCAGGAATCGTTGACTTCATCGCAGGAGTCATTCGTGCAGGAAACATCATCACTACAATTGGGCGGCGTACCGGGAACACAGCCCGTCTGTGGATTGCAGGTTTCGGTCCCGTCGCAGAAGAGCCCATTGGAGCAAAGCGAGTCATTGGGTATGTGCTGACAGGCGTTGAGCTGCGGGCTGCAGGAGTCGATCGTGCAAGGGATTCCATCGTCGCAGTTGGGAATCTGACCGGGCTTACACCCAAGTACGGGATCGCATGTCTCCACGCCGTTGCAGAACTGTCCATCGTCGCAGCTATCGTTCGGCGTGAACACGCAGCTCCCGGCCTGCGAATCACAGGTGTCTGTCGTGCATGCCAGGCCATCGTTGCACACAGGAGCCGGTCCCACCTGACAGCCCTTCTTGCGATGGCAGGTTTCCGTTCCGTTGCAAAAGTCGTGGTCGTCGCAGAACGAATCCTGCGGCGTGTGCACGCAGAGGCCCTTCTCGACGCACGTATCCAATGTGCAATCCACGCCGTCGGAACAATCAACAGGTTTGCCGGGCAGGCATCCCAGCGTTGCGTCACACTGCTCCGTCCCGTTGCAGAAGTTGTGGTCGTCGCAATCCTGATCGTGCGGCTTGTAAACGCAGGTATATCCGTGAAGCTGCTCATGACACTCGTCAAATGTGCAGGCAACGCCGTCGTCGCAGACCGGTGGGGTCCCTCCCATGCACAAGCCGCCTGTGGCCGTGTTCGGAAAAACACATCGCTCAACACCATTGCAAAACAATCCGTCGTCGCAATTCCTGTCGGCGTTGCAGGGCGGCAGGATGCCGATGATCATGTCGTTGTAATCGTAATTCGGAGTGTGATCCTCTTCGATGAAAATGAACGCGATAAAGCCCGAACCCAGTTGCACCGTCTGTCCGAATGCCGTGAATTCATACGAGAGAAACTGGTTCGCGCCGTAGTACTTGATCAACTGGTCCGCGCCTACCCGGGTGTAATTGCGCGCGGGGTTGCTGTTGAGGTAGGCATCATTCGTGTCCAGTACGCCATTGGGGCCGCTTAGAAACACGCCGCTCGCATCGGTGATGTCGTGAAAGAGCGCGAGATTTGCACCGGGCGGAATGGTGACAACTGCAAATTTCCCGGGATTGTCCGCCGGAGTGAATACGACCAGGTCGTCGGTACTGGTTCCCACGCCGCCGGGAAAACCGTTGGCCTGACCGTCAAAAAGAAAACTATTCGCAGACGCTGACCCGGATTGCTCGACGAGCAACTTGAACGAAACGGTTCCAGTAATGCCAAGTCCTTCGAGGTTCCAGGCTGTATCGCCGGGAGGGAACAATTGCTCAGGCGTGAGATTCACCTGTCCGCGGACGGATGAAAGTCCCAGGCAAAGAAAAGCCGCCGGTATGAAAAACCAATTCTTCACTTTTCCCCCCTGGCGTTAACTAGACACGTACGTACTTTTTGGCGGGATGTCCGAAATAACTCTTTTCCGCCCCCCGAATGCGCGCTGAACCACACTCTGCGCGCTTCAGGAATTCTAGCCAAAATCGAACGGTATGTCCAGCAAAGTCACGTCCACTTGACAGGTCCCAAAAATCGAGATGGAACGTCATGGATAAACCCCCGGCATCTCAAGAGTTGCAGTTCAGCCGTTTCGTGAATTCGGATCATTTCGCCCGTTTTCGGACGGTATTCTTGACTTGGGGCGACAAGGGGATTAGAAGTTCTAGCTTTGAATGGGCTTTATAGCCCATCCAACGCAAGCTTGGAATGAAACGAGGGGTGTCAGGAGAGCCTTTCGCTAAGCGAAGCGCACAGGTCCATATCGATTCATTGTCACCGTCCCAACCAGGCGCTTCGTACTTGTCAACTTCTCCACAAGGTTTTTGACGTATGATCGGTAACTCAGACGCAGGCGTTCCCACCAATTCCGTTTCCACCGGCCCGAACCAAGCAGCGGCCCATTCGCCGCCCGACTCCGGACAGCATCCATCGGGAAATTCCATGCAGGAAATCAACAGGGAAGTGGAAGAGGCGATGGCCTCCATGGACGCTGCTGATCTCGCAGAACTTTCCGGTGGCGGCGGCAGGAGCGCCAGCGCTGAAGGTGCAGAGCCCGGCTCGGAACTGGTCGGCACGGTGACCGGCGTCAACGATGAAGACGTCTTTCTGCAGTTCGGAGTAAAGACCCAGGGCGTCATGCCTCGCTCGCATTTCGGCAAGAAGGAAATCGTCGAAGTCGGACGGCGCGTGGACGTGACCGTGGACAAGTTTGATCCGGACTCCGGCCTGTTGTTCGTTTCGCGCAAGGGCGCTTCGCAGCGGGCCACCTGGACGAATCTGGTCGCCGGAATGATGGTCGAAGGCCGCGTCACAGGCGTCATCAAGGGTGGGCTGGAGGTGGACCTCAAGGGCATTCGCGCCTTCATGCCGCAGTCGCAAGTGGATATTGCGATGCTCAAGGACATCTCGATTCTGCTCAATCAGAATGTGAAATGCGAAGTCCTCGAAGTGGACCGCCGGCACAAGAATGTACTCATCAGCCGCCGCAAGGCGATGGAAAAGGATCAAGCCGCCAACCGTGAAAAACTCAAGGGCGAGCTGGCTTCGGGCCAGCTGCGCGAAGGCACGGTGCGAAGCATCATGGACTTCGGGGCGTTCGTCGATTTGGGCGGCATCGATGGTCTGATTCACATCAGCGATCTGAGTTACGGAAGTGTGGCCAAAGTGACCGACGTGCTCAAGGTCGGCGACAAGGTCAAGGTGATGGTGCTCAAGATCGACAATGAACGCGACCGCATTTCGCTGGGTCTCAAGCAGGCCATGCCGGACCCCTGGGCGAATGTACCGGAGCGATATCCCGTAGGCACCGCCATGAAGGTCCGCGTGGTTCGCCTCGCGGATTTTGGTGCGTTTGCCGAGCTGGAAGCGGGCGTGGACGGGTTGATACCGGTCAGCGAAATGGGTTGGAGCCGCACCAAGTCAGTCTCGGACGCCGTTCATGTCGGAGATATGGTCGATGTTGTGGTCATTCGCGTCGAAATGGACAAGCACCGCATCGCGCTGAGCATGAAACAGGCCCAGTCTGATCCGTGGGCGGGCGTGCTGGAATCGTTCCCGGCCCAGTCGATGGTCAAGGGCAAGGTCACGCGGCTGGCAGACTTCGGGGCGTTCATCGAGATTGCGTCAGGGGTTGAGGGGCTCGCACATATTTCAGAACTTTCTGAAAAGCGCATCAAGAATTGCGCGGAAGTTGTCAAACCCGGGCAGGAGGTCGAGGCCCGCGTTCTTGGCGTGGACAAGGAAAACCGCCGGATTTCGCTATCGCTCAAACCCGCAACAACCTACTCCGCCGAATCGCACGACATGGCCGTCGCCGGCGCTCAGGCATCTGCGGCGAAACCCGCCAAGGCCCAGCGCAAGAAACCCCTCCGCGGCGGACTATCGAGCCACTTTGATTGGTGATCTCTGAGACGGTTGCAGCGGCAAATATTCCATGGTGTTGTCGCGCGCAGGGCAATCAGAAATCCCGTCAGAGCGACTCACCAACGAGCTCTTCGGCGTATTTCAATCCACAAGACTCCGTACTCGGTTGACGAAACAGGCCGACCCTACCCATTGCATCTCAGCGGCAATCACATTGATTTCAGGTAATCCTGCTCCGTTGATTTCCATTGTGTCTTTCTCCATGGCATTGTCGGACGGCGATCTCGAGTTGCACCTGGATTGGGTATGACAGGGTTCAGGAATTCAAATTGACACAGAACTCATCATCCATTTATCAGCGGCTCACAATTGGGATTCATATTGCCCATTGCGGGTGGACTTCAAGGGGTGGTTGGACGCCTGAGGGAAGAAGCAAGGAGGGCGAAAGAAGCAAAATATCGCCGGCTTGAGGCAAAACATTTCACCTTCGCGCCTCCATGCCACGTTCCCCGCCTCCCACTCTCAGGGGGCGGGGATATTTTTTCGGTGACGAATGATATGAATTTGCACCGCTCCCTCATGGTCGCGGCTCTGACCTGGCTCATCCCTCCTAATACTTTTCGGAGGTGGCCAGATCGAAGCCTTCGTGGGAGGGGTTGAGGTTGCACTTGCGGTATTCGGCGCGGCAGGCGTAGCAGGTCGTGACTTTTCCGATCACCAGGTAGATCAGCAGGTCGAGCAACACGGCCGCGGCGAGGATCGACCAGCCGATGAGGACGTTGATGGTAAAGAAGTAAATGGCGGCCAGTCCGAAAGCGACCACGATCGCAGCGCCGATTCGGGGCGGAAAATCCTTGCGGATGAAAAGCTCGCGGCCCTGGCAAACGGCGCAGTGCTCGACCGTATTCCTGTCGCGCATGGTGGTGTCCACGTGGATCGCGTGAACTTTCCTGCATCGCGGACACTGCATCGTGGGGCCCGACTGTTCGAGCGGCTCGTATTCGATGATGGCGACGCATGTCTCTGTCGGACAATGAAAACGTATTTGCATGGCGGAATCTACACAGGCCAGCCGAGTTCGCGCGTCAGAAACTGGCTGGCAAGTTCGCCGACGTAGGCCATGACCGAAGCGAAGTACAAAATGCCCGTGGCCGATTGCGTGGACCGCAGACGCACACAGTCGGAAACCATGTACGCGAAGATCGCCGGGGCCACGAGCCCCACGCCAACTCGTAGCAGCACAATGATCCACGATTGCTCAAGCCGTGTCCAAAGCGAAACGGATTGGCCATGCTGCAAGAGCCAGGCAAGGATCAGGATCGTGATGAAGAATACAAATCGAGCGACAATTGCAGCAGACAACATGCGGCTGAAAAAACGCAGCGGAGCGATGGTCATTTTCGTGGCGGTGAGGTAGGCGTGGCCCAGGAGCCACGCCACGGTGATGCTTCCGAGCATCCAGGAACCCAGTACCTGGCTCAATACGATCGCCGCAGTGCCTGGCGCAGATCGATACTGCACCGTCGGAAGCTGGATGGAGGAAAGAGCACTCGCTGCAACTCCGGCCACGCCGGCAAGCAGCGAAAGGATACGAATGGTCTGTGGGGCGCAATTCACTATTGGCGCGATGACCACCAGCGCAACCGTTCCCAGTCCCAGCGCCAATCCGCAGCCGATGATGGCACGCGAGAAAGTACCGGCTTCAGGGATGCTCAGGTCGCGATAGACCCAGGCCGTTGCCAGGCAAGTCATGGCCAACGTGAGCAGACCGATGAGTCGGACGAATTTCCAGGCGATGTCCGCGACCCGGGCCAGGCCCAGTACGACCAACATTCCGCCCGCGATGGAAAACAAGAGCGTGACGATCACGTCGCGAGTGTATCAGGAATCAGATAATACGGTGAGTGAATGATTTTCTGATTTGGTAATGTGGTGATTTGGTAATTTGGTAATGGGCGGATGAACTCCTGCCGGTGCAGAGCGAATGTGCAGTTCGGTCAGCAGGGTTTCTAGTTTGTCGAGCTGCGGTTCCCAGCGGCGGTTCCGGGCAACGAAATCGCGGGCGGCGCGGCCAAGTTGGAAGCGCGCAGCAGAATCGGCAAGCAACGAGCATACAGCGGAGGCGATTTGGGAGGCGGACTCTGCAATGAGATAATCCCGGCCATCCGTTGCGGCAATTCCCTGCGCGGCCTTCGGGGTAAGGACGACGGCTTTGGCGGCCGCCATTGCTTCCAGGACCTTGTTCTGAACGCCACGAGCGATGCGAAGTGGAGCGATGCTCACGTCGAAGTGCGACAATTCGTCCGCAACGCTGGTCACTTCTCCCACGACATGGATGCCGGGCATTTCGCCGAGCTTGCGAACGGCGGGCGTGGGGCCGCGGCCAACGATGCGAAACTGTGCCATTGGAAACCTTCGGTGAATGGCCGGCCAACATTCGGATGCGAACCATTTCACGGCATCCACATTGGGCAGGTAATCCATGACGCCCACAAAACCGATCGTGGACGGCGCAGAAACCAACGACGTGGAAGTTCCTAGGGTCAGTTGATTCGCGGCCATTGCCGATTGTCGATTGTCGATTGTCGATTGACTGGGCGAAACCTGAGGAGTGCTTTTGCACCTGACGTCACGGTCCGGCAGGTCGACTCCATTGCCGATTACTTGCAATTTACGACCGGACACCAACGCACGAAGTGGAGCGATTTCCATTTCCGTCGCCAGCACGGCGGCATCGGACTCGTCGATCCAACGAAGCTCCGCAGCCGCGAGCCTCTCGCTTTCCCAGCGATAGAGCCGTGCAAGTACGCGGGCGTGAAAACTCTTCCGTTGTTTCCGTTCGATGTGCTCCGCGTAGTCAGCCCACTTGAGGCTGTCGAGATCGCATAAATCCAGGATTCGTCGCGGCGCGGCAATGCGCAGGGCGTATTGTGCCATGCTCGATGAGAAGGCGACGACTGCATCGAAGCGGATCGAGGATTGCCAGCCGTCCAGAAGGGAAGCCATTTCGCAGCTGGAGTAAAAACCCTCCGTGATGGTCCTGCCGCAAACCAGCGACATCAGTCCACGGATTCTGGCGAATGCCAGTTTCAATTCGACCGTCCCGACATCGGCACAATAGTTGTGCAGCTTCGGAATATGCTGGAAATCATGAGGATCGTCTACGAAGCAGGCACACCACACGCGATGGCGGCGGGACAAATGCTCAATTTGCCAAAACGCGCGGAGCTTGTCGCCCTTGTTGGGCGGATACGGAATGCGATGAGCAAGATAGAGGATGTTCATCGCTTATCCCGGAATGTATTGAGAGAGAATCGCGCCCGCGGATCGCGTGACAGCCAGCGGCAGATATGGCCAGGCATGTCGCACGAGCCCCAAGGCAGGATTGGTCGGCGTGAGGTCAATGGGCTTCTTGGCCTCGACAAAATACCGCTGATAGGCGAGCGGCCTGGCCTCGAAACCGTGAAAGCGCTTGAAATCAAAGCTCCCTGTATTGTCTTTGCGCGACCGCCCAAAATCGAAGACTCGATAGCCTTCACCTACCGCGCGTTCCATCACACAAGAGTAAATGAAATTGGCGGCACCGCAGCTTCGCGCCTCCCTTTCACAGCCGAAGAAGTAGGGCAGCACGCGATCGCGGAAAAGCAACGTCAGCAGGCCCGCGACCGGATTTCCATCGCGCTTCACGACGCAGCACCAGCATTGCTTTCCGAACTGCTCTGCCATCGCTTCAAAGAATCGGAAGGGATAATTGATTGAGGCCAGTCGCCGCATATTTCGGCAATACAGTTCCCAAACAACCGGCAGCGTGTCGGAGGAAAATTCGCAGGTCAGGCCAAATTTTTCCCGTGCATTGCGGACTACAGCCCGTGCTTTTCGGGGAAGCCATTCCGCCACTTGTGATGCTTCAGACGGCAACGTTCGCTCAAATCCAACGTACTTGTCGATGATGGGCAGGTTGGGAACGCCCGCCCTTTCGCTGCGCAGGTCGATCATCGTGCAACGATGTTCGATGGCGCGTTGTCGGGCAACGTCGAATAGTTCCGTCACAACGGCGTCATTATCAGCCAGTATCCCCCCACCCACGGCATACGGAACGCTTACGAGCATTCGCCCGATGATCGGCCCGCGAACGTGAAACAAAGGAAGCACGCCGACAATTCGGTTGCCCTGGAGCGCGGCAAGGTATTCGTCCTCGTGTCCAAAGCTGTCGCGTACGGCGTTGCGCCACTTCAGCGTGTGAAAGACGGTCCCCTCGGTGTGTCGTTCAACATACTCCTGCCAGTCGGCTTCCCGTCCCCAGGAGAGTGCCACGATGCGGCACTTTTCCGGTTCTGGCTGAGCAGACCTGGGGGAGCATTGCAATTGCGGCAGGGCTATGTTCATCTGACGCACGCCTCCCGAGCGGGCCCGGCGTGAGACACGACATAGCGAAATTTTCCGGAGGCCAGTTCGTCAATCCTGTCCACCAACTGCACGTCCAGGGACACATCGTGTCCGATGACCGGCCGCACGCGCCGCGACACTCCCTCGACGGTGACGGCCGGCGCTGAACGCTCGGCCACAACCTCCACGGTAACGCCCATGTCTTCGGCTTGGGTAACCCGGAATTTTTCCACCCCCGCCATTTCTCGAAGCGGATAGATGATTGACAGGGCATGCTTGATCGTGCCGTCGGGCAGGACCAGAAAGTCAGTGGAGCGTCCCTGGATGACATCCATGAGCGGCAAACCGCGCCCGCATCGGCAGCGTCCGGCGCGGAGTCGACCGATGTCGCCTGTTTGATAGCGAATGAATGGCATGCCGTAGGCGTCAAGGTGTGTGACGATGATTTCGCCGGTCTCACCCGCCGGCGCCGGCTGACCGTCGCGAATGATTTCGACGATGACGTTTTCGGCCGTAATGTGCATTCCTCCCTGGGAACACTGGTGCGCGATGAATCCGGCCTCGCGGCTGCCATATCCGTCGGCGACGGGCACACCGAAATGTGCTTCGATTTCCTTGCGGTCGTGTGGATAACAGACTTCGCCGGTCACAAAGATCGCCCGGAGCCGCGAAGTGTCCAGGATACGATTTCTCCTTTGCGCGTGCCTCGCAAAAAGGGCGATGCTGCTGGGATAGCCGAACAGGGCCGTCGGCTTGAGACGGTCCCATTTGTCGAGGTACGCATCCAACCGCGGCTCGGACATTTGGAAAGCATCCAGCAAGTGTTGATTCAATACGCTGTCGCGGAGCTCGCGAACGCGGTCGGTGCGGCTCCGCTCAATCGGCGATCCCCATAGCAAAACCTCACATTCGCCAAGCTCGACTTTGAACCAGCGATGCGATCGAATTCGCGCGGCCTGGTCGTATGCCGCTCGACGACGATCAAGATAGAACGTCAGCGGCTGCCCGCTCGAACCCCCTGTGGATCGGCTGGCCAGTCCACCGGGCGCTCCGCGCCAAACAATTGACTCACCTGCCTCGCGGATTTCCTGCTTGCTCAAGAGCGGAAGGCGCTTCAGCTGATCCAGGGGATCGGCACTTCGGACATCAAGGTGCGATGCGTCGAATCGCTTTTGATAGAAAGGAACGTTTTCGAATGCATGTCGTAACAATCGGGCCAGCTTCTCGCTTTGCAGCTCGCGAAACTCCGCCGGCGACATCCATTGTGACCGTTCCAATTCACGGGCGCAACGCATCGTCGGACGCCCCACGATCGATTCGTGGGCCGCGAAGAAGACCTGTCGCCGAAGGGTCGCCGAAAAACTCATAACTGGCTTTCACGCATTAACTTAGAATCCAAAACCACCGGTTCCCTCCAGAGTTATCGGCGGCTGTCAGGCCCGACGCGCGTTTTGCCGAAAACAACCGGGAGTTTGAGGAGACTGGGATTCGCCGATACGCTACGAAACGTAAAGTCTTACAAATTAACGATTTATCAGACAGGCTGACATGCATGGGAAACCCACCGTCGGGCTTTGAACAACTGGTCGAAAGCTACTACCGCGACTGGTGGCGGCTTTCACCCAGCTCCGGATCGCGGGCCGGACTCTACGAGTTCGACGCCCAGCTCGAAGTCCCCGGAAAGGGCTGGATTGAGGCACGGCGGCAGCTTCTCGTCCGCACCGTCGCCGAACTGGGTCGCCTCGAAGTGCCACAACGTGGCACTGTGGCGGCACTGGACCGCCGCACTTTCGAATCCAATCTCGCCAATGCCCAACTTCGCATCGATCAGCTTCAGCACTGGCGTCAGGACACGTCCGGGCCGGTCACGGAAGCCGTGGATGCTGTGTTCGAGCTGGTCATGCGCCGCGATCTTGGCGGAGATACAGCCGCGCACGCGGTCATTTCCCGGTTGGAGATGTTTCCCGAGTATTTGCGAGCTGCACGGGAGCGCATCGACGATCCCGTCGCGATGTGGAATTCCATCGCGGGGCAGGTGGTCCCAGGCGGCATCGAATTCGTGCGCGACGCAGCCCGCGAGCTTTCCGCGCGCCATCCGCGAAAAAGTCCGCAGATTGAATCGGTCTCTGCCGCTGCCTGCACTGCTCTTCAGGAGTACGGCCAGTGGGTGCAATCGCTGGAGAGTGCGAATCTTCGTGATGACGTGGCCGCCGGCCCGGCTGTGCTGCAACGACTCATTCGTGAATGGCACGGAATCGACAGCACGGCGGAGGAAATAGAAACATTGGGCTGGTCGCTGGTGCAGTTTTTCGGCGATGAACTGGATCAGCACGCACGTCGGATTGACCCCCATGCCACATGGCAGCAGATCATGGATCGTGCGCGGAAGCAGTTTACGGCCGTCAGGCGCGACATGCTCGCTGAATATCGCCGTGTCACGGACGAACTGCGTAGCCGCATCCTGCAGGAAGGAGTGCTGGAATTACCTGCCGGTGAGGAATGCAAGGTGATTTCCACGCCCGCGTTCCTGCGGGCCTTGCTCCCCACCGCGGCCTACACCAATCCCGGCCCACTCGATCCGAAGCAGATTGGCGTCTTCTTCGTCAGCGACCCCGACCTGCACCTTAGTCCGGATGTCTATTGTGCGAACGTGGCCCAGCATTACGGCATCGAAGAAACCTGCGTGCACGAGGCCTATCCGGGGCACCACGTCCAGCTTTGCTGGGCGAACCGCGCCGGCTCCCTCACGCGGCAGATGGCTGATCACATCATCTTCCAGGAAGGCTGGACGCTGTACTGCGAGCAGTGGATGATCGACGCCGGGTGGTTTTCGGACCCCTCGCTCAAGATCAACTATCTGGTCGGCCAGCTCTGGCGGGCCTATCGCATGATCATCGACGTCGGGCTTCACACGCGGCGCATGACCATTCGACAGGCAATTGCCATGCTCATGGACGGTGTGGGATTCACGCGGGAACGGGCGGTGGCCGAACTCAACTGGTATTCACAAAGCCCCGGCGTCCCGCTCAGCTACATGATGGGCAAGCGGGAAACGCTCAATCTCCGCGACGCGTTCCTGAAACAACCGGGCAGCGACCTCCGCCAATTCCACTCGTGGCTGCTCCAGTTCGGCTCGATCCCCCAGCGATGGCTGTGGGAATTCTTGCCCTCCTAACTCCAGCCAAGTCGGCGGAGCCAGTGAAAAACCACAGCAATTCTCGAAAAATGTCGCCCGGGGGCTACAATAAGTCAATGGAAGTTGCTCGGCCGCTCTCTGGTTGGAAGCTTAGTGCTCTGCGTGCAGCCAAACGGCTTCGCCTCATAGAAGCCTACATGTGGTACAGGCAACGCATTCAGGGCGACATATTTATCCTGCTTCCATTCGATGATCCGCTAGACACGTCTCACCTGTTAGTGGCTTTACATAAGCGTGTTGCGACGCACCCCGACGATCATATCGAAATTAGGTTGGAGGACTTCGACGCATGGGTGGGCTCAGAAATCCGGGGCCACCCAGACTACAACGTCCGTAGGTGCTTTCGTGAATTCTGTAAGGTTCTTACATTCGGACCCGCCCGAATGGGACAGCCTGGGTGTTTTATTTTTGCTGATGACGACAAGATCGTGATCGAAGTTTTTCACCGATTGGGGCAAGGACCGAAATTCACCCGCGGACAGATGTATCACTTCATTGAAGGCCTTTCCGGCCAAAATCGAATTGATCAGGCGGTAATTGCCAGGCATCGCACCGAAGCCCTTGCTCATGATTGGCCCTCACCATTTCCCAACCTCCCTGACGATCAACCGATTGAGATTATCATCAAACAAGTAACCCGGACCGAACGAATAAAACGCTTTCTGACCCGAATCCATTAGCAGATAGCTCGAAATCAGCGTTCAGAAGCAGTTATGATGGGCCGTATGTGCTAATTTTGAGTCTAATGGTGGGGATATATGTTCAGCCAACTATTGATTGTTCGGGTTCGGGCGGCGGAAAAGGCGCTGCGCGAGGGTCGGCTGGACGAAGCCTTTCGGCTGGCCATGGCCCCGGACTTGCGGGAGCACAAGCGGGGAAAGGCTGTTTTGAGCGCCCTGGGTGAGAAATTCCTCGAACGGGCGCGGGAGCATTATCGGGCTGATCGGTTTTCCGAGGCACTTATCGATCTGGACCGGGCTGACGCAGGGGCTGGTACAGGCGAGAGCGAATTGAAAAATCAGGTGGCCGAACTGCGGAAATTCGTGCAGACGGTCGCCGCAGAAACCAACCGCAATGACAACTCCCGGCGTCGCCGATTGGACGAGGCCGTGCGGCGGATTGAAGACGGGTCGCTTGCCGCGGGAAAACGAATCCTCGAAGAAGCCAGTTCAGCAGACGGAGCGGCCGCAAAGGTTCGCGAAGTCGCCGAGCGCCGTCAGGCCGAAGTGCGCGAGGTGCTTGCGCAGGCAGAGGCGGCGCTGGCAGCGGAACAGTTTGCAGCCGCAGCCGATCGTGTGCAGCGGGCAAAGGCACTGGACGCACACGCGGTGGACGTCGTCCGGGTTGAGGCCGAGCTTTGCGGTCGCGTGATTCACAACGCGCGTGCGGCGCTCGCTGAAGGAAAAATCGAGCGTGCGGCGAGTGAACTGGCGTGCCTGGGAGATGTCGGGAGGACATTGCCGGCGCGGCGGGAAGCTACCGACCTGCTCGCATGCGCAAAAGACATCGCCCGTTCCATCGCGGACGGCCGATACGGCGACGCAACACGCCTGGCGATGAACCTTGGGCGAATGATGCCTGAGGCAAAGTGGGTGAAGGCGACGATTGAACAGGTGCGGCAGATGGAAGAGTTGCGTGCACAACTGGCGTCAGGCCCTCTGGCTCAAGAAGCGAATGGTGGGCACGGCCCACCCTACGAAAAGACCCCCCTGGTTCCCCCCTTAGTAAGGGGGGAGGCGGGGATCTCACGTGCTGCGGGTCGCGGTGCGATGGACGAAACAGTTGCCGTGCCGCGATCTGACGCCGCACGTCGCAATGATGGATTGGGGCCGATTCAACCAGCAGCGCGCGGCTCGGAAAAACTGCTGCTGCTCGTCGATGGCGGAGGGAGTTTCCTGCTCGTGCGCGGATCGGCGGCGTCGGTGGGACGGGCCGCGGCCGATCACCCGGCGGATGTACCGATTTTCAGCGACTTGGCCGAGCGGCACATGAATGTCAGTCGCGTCGATGACGACTATTTCGCGTTTGCCAGCAAGGAAATCGAAGTCCGGGGCAATCCGACCCTGCACACCCTCTTGCGGGACGGCGACCGCGTCGTGCTGGGCCGCAAGGCAAAGTTCACGTTCCGGCTGCCCAGCCGCCGAAGCGCGACGGCCGTGCTCGAATTGAGCGACACCACAAAGATGCCCAACGACGTGAGACGTGTGATATTATTTGATCGTGCGGCGACGATTGGCTTCGGGCCGACGGCACACATTCCGTGCCGGCATGCCGGCGGGCCGATCGTCCTGTATGAGCGTCATGGCACGTTCTGGGTGCGGCGGCAGGACGACGGGCATGTGGACACGGCGGCCAAGGAACTGGCGATCGGCGAAACCGTCGAAATGGGCGGCGTGAGCATGGTGATCCGGCCCTGGACGATGAAGGCCTAGAACATCAGCAATCTGCTGAGGGCGATGAAAATGGCGTATACATTCAAACATGGGCAGCGGCCGTTGGATAACTACACCATCCAGCGCGCGATCGGGCGGGGCGGGTTCGGCGAAGTGTACTACGCGATGAGCGACGGCGGTCGCGAAGTCGCCCTCAAGTACCTCAAGGAAAATCCGGACGTCGAACTGCGCGGCGTCAGCAACTGCATCAATCTGAAGAGCCCGTATCTCGTCTCCATCTTCGACGTGAAGAAGAATGCCGACGGCGAATACTTCATCATCATGGAGTATTGCTCCGGTCCGTCGCTGCGTGATCTGCTCATCGCCGAGCCAAAGGGATTCGCACCGGAGAAGGCCGCGTTCTTCTGCCGGGAAATCGGCAAGGGGCTTGCCTATCTGCATGATCGCGGAATCGTGCATCGCGATCTCAAACCCGGCAACATATTCTTTGACGACGGCTACGTGAAGATCGGCGACTATGGCCTGAGCAAATTCATCGCCGTTTCGCGGCACAGCGCACAGACTGCCAGCGTCGGCACGGTCCACTACATGGCCCCCGAAATCGGCAGCGGCGATTACTCGAAGGGCGTGGACATCTACGCTCTCGGCGTGATGCTTTACGAAATGGTGCTGGGCAAGGTTCCCTTTGAAGGCTCGTCGATGGCTGAAGTCCTGATGAAGCATCTCACGACGCAGCCCGAGCTCGATGAGCTTTCGCCGCAATTCGGCAAAGTAATCCGCAAGGCGCTGCAGAAAGACCCGAAGGACCGCTACCAGAGCGTCGAAGAAATGATCGACGACCTGCTGCTCGGCGAAGACATTCAAAAAAGCCTGGCGGGCTTCAGCACCAAGAGTCTTGAAGGCGCAGTCCGCGCGGGTGGGCGCGACCGGTTCGATTCGCCGGTTCCCTCGCCCAATCCGATCCGGCCACCACGATTCGAACAACCGCGATCGCCCGGGCGTGCGGCTCCGCTTGGTGCTGAAGGCGTGTTGCCGTCCAAGCTGGCCCGAAAGATGGAGGCGCTGTCGCGCAAGATCGACCGGAAAATGGCCAAGCTCGGCGGATCTCCTCGACTTCCGGGGGCTCCCCCACCGCCGCCAGGTTCGGATGCCTACGAGGCCATGGACCGCCCGGAGAATTACGAGAGACGCTGGAGGCGGTCTGATCCGAATCGTGAACGTAGCGGCAAGCGATTTCTTTTGCTGGGATTGCTTACCGTTGGCCTGTCCGTTGGGCTGGGACTTGCGGTCGGCGCATCCTCCGGGCCCGAGGAACGCGGAGTCGCGGCGGGGATGCTGGTTGGCGCGATGCTTCTGGGAATTCTGCTGGGACGTCGAGTCGAGAACTGGTTCGGCGTGAAGGATGGGCCCGGCTGGGCGCAAAAGCTGATGCGCATCGCGGCAGCCGCACCGCTGCTGGCCATGGGGTGTGCCCCGCTCCTTGAGGTTGATGTTTCGCACAGCGGAATCGGCCTGTTCCTTGGGTTGCTGGCGACATCCGTGCTCAAGAATTGGGACGACGTGGAGGACGAAGGGGCCGACGGAGAAATCAAACCCAAGTCTATCGCCGGATGCGCCTTTTTGGCACTGATCCTCACTGCGATGGCCACGGGAATCACCCACGGCGAGTCCGATCAGGTGGTCTTCGTCGCGGCAGGAGTCGCGGCGGCGGTTTCCCTCATCCTGCAGGCCGGCGCGTGGTGGACCGTGCATCACCGCACGATGGAGGCTCGCGCCACGGGCTCGGGCGACAACAACCCGGATGATGGACGCGACGAAGCAGTGACACAGGTTGGCACGGGAAAGCCGAGTTCGGGGATGGGCGATTGGGCTGGCGAATTCTTCAAGCCCGAGCCGGAGACGCCGAGGAACGAACAGCCTTCCAACACGCTCGCTTCGTGGGTGGATGATCGCGGCCGCCGGCCTCGAGCGCTCATCCCGCGCGTGTTCTGGAGCCTGATGTCGTTCGGGCTCATGGGCGGAGCGATCGTGACGTTTCTCTACCCTCTGATCGCCCGGCCGGATGACTCGCACGACATTACCGCGGCGATCATGCTGTGCACAGGCTTTGCCGCCACCGCGCTTTTCACGATGCGAAAGACAACTCCGCTGCGACAGCCGGGATTCTGGCGCGAGACGCTTCGGCCATTCCTGATTTCCGTAAGCCTGTTTGGGATCGGAGCAACGACTACGGCCATTGTACGCGAATGGGATCACACGCATGACTGCGGTCGGGATCATTTCAAGAGCGTCTGGCTGGAAAAGCGCGAGGCGATACGTGAGGCGGCATTCAAAGTGCGGGCGATGGGTGTGCAAGTGGAGATTCCTGAACCGCCGGAGCTGCCAGAGTCTGCTTCGGTGGTGATGGATGAGGGCGAGTGTGATGACAGGCCCTGCCTTGACGACAAGGAAAAGACAGCCGTGGTGAGCGGATTGGTCATGTCGTCGATCTCATTTGTGGGTCTGACGTTCTTTACCGGCAGGAATCCGCGGCGAAAGGATAGCACTCCCGGCCAACAAGCTGCGTGAGTCTTGAAGCGCGAAGCGCCTGCGCAGAGTAATCGTTTGCTGCTCGCCCCACAGAGTTGTATCCGCTGAAGTTCTCTGAAGAAATCATTCGGGATCGGGCGGGCCGCCGACTCCGCTTTGGGCGAAGCACAGCACCAGGCCGTTGCAATCCTTGATGACCAGCTCGCGGCAGCCGTAGACGCGGGTAACCGGGCCGGTGACGACGGTGACGCCGCCCTGGGCATACTCGGCCGCGAGCGCTTCCACGTCGTCGACGAAAATATATGCGTTGTAGCCGACGCCGCTGTGTGGCCGGGTGGTTTTTGCAGGGTCGAGCTCGCGGCCAAGCTGAATCGTGACCATATCACGCGAGACCTGCGTGAAGACCGGCGGATCGCCGAAATAGCCGCCGATCGTGAAGCCCAGCACATCGTGATAATACTCGGCTGTGCGGATCAGATCTGGCACTCGAAATTGCGGTTCAATGCATAGAAATTTTGCGGAGTTACTCATGGTTTGGATGATCTCCAGATTTGGGGTCGTTGGCCAGCTGCGTATCGTTTGTTGCATTTGCAAAATTTGGTTTTGATCGGTCATCTTTTCTTTCACGCGGGGAAGCGAAACCGCGTTTTCGAGTTGGAAACGCCGTTTCGAAAAGCAACAAGTAATAGGGCAATTGCTGTTAGACCTGATTGCGATAAAGTGTATCTTTCAAACCGCTTTGTTCTGACATTTCTCATGATCCACGTCCCGCATTTGATTCCTCAACGCGCGGACCCTCCGCCTCTATATCATTATCAACAAGAGCGGCGCGCGCAACTTGGTGATGAATGCGGATCAAAAGTGGCGAATTAAAGCAGGGAGAGAAGCAGGTAAGATACTATAGTGAAGACGAGAAGTTCGAAATTGAAACGACACCACGGCGAAGTGGGCTGACCGATGATCGCGGCCCCACCCACCGGCATGGCGATGGGTGGGGCATCCGCTTTTCTTCGCTACTTGCCCTTCTCGATGGAAACCGCAAGCGCCTCGGTGTGCCGAATCACAAGTTCGTCGCCCTTCTTGATCTCCCCGAACGCCTTGTAATCTTCATGCACTCTAAAGCTTCGCTTCTTGCCGTCGGGCCCCTTCAGGGTGATCCTTCGCAGAGCGGGATGAACGGCCTCCACGGTGGCCTTGTACTCAGCAACATCAACGACAACCGCACCGGGCTCTTGCCCTTTGGCGGCCACGGCCACGGCCGTCGTATCGCTCGCGCTGGGGGCGTCGGCGGCTTTGCGGACAAACAGGGCGATAGACTCGAAATACTTGAGTACGAGCTCATCACCGGCTTTGATCTGGTCGAGGTTCTTGACTGCGGGACCCGCTTTCACGGTGACCGTCTCGCCTTTTGAATCCGTGAGCGTGACCAGTCGCTTGGCCTGATCGACCGAATCCACCTTTGCTTTCAACTCAACGATGTCGCCAACAACGATTCGTGGCTTTGCCGCTTCCTTTTCCTTGCCTGCGGCCGGTTTGCCTTCCTGTCCAAGCGCCGTCGTAGCAACGAGGCCGAACGAACCGATCAGAAGAGACCGAACCAGAGTCTGAATTACGGACATTTTTTTCCTTTCATGCGTTTCATTTGGGTTTACGAAATCCGCCCAGGACGACAATCGCCGGGACACGTGGAACCGTAATCCGCATTATCCACGAATACCATTGATCACGTCCAGAGGGTTGGCGACGTGCTCGACGCAGCCTTGGGTGGTTCTTAGGGGTGCAGGACGATTTCCCGCCCAGCCGTCCTCGAGAACGCACCATAACCCTCCTGCCATGCGAAATCGCGACTCGAAGGAAAAGTATCGTGAATCCATTTCGACGATCCGCCTTTGAGAAGCTGGACGGCCTTGGCGATGGGGAGAGTCGCAGGCAACGAAATCAGCAGGTGCAGGTGATCGTCCGTCCCGCCAATTGCAAGCGACTTCTTTTCGTTTTCGCGAGCGATTCCGCCCAAGTATGCCCATAGATGGTCTCGGATGACAGAGTTGATGAGCTTACGCCGACCTTTCGTGCTGAAGACAATGTGCTTGAGGCAATTCGAGTAGGAGTGCGACACGATCAAGCGTATCCATTAGGAATTCAGGCATTCCGAATTTCTACAGAACTTCGGTTTCATTTCGGTCTCTTCACCTGTCCCGTAGGGACATTTGATAATAGCCCAGCGATTTATCGCTGGGCTATTTTCATCATGCCCCTACGGGGCCCAGGCTTGGCACGCCCTTTCGTTTACGCGAGTACTTTTCGCAGGCGTTCCGCGGCCCAGTCGACCTCATCCTTGGTGATGCAGAGCGGCGGGGCGAGGCGGATGGTCTGCTCGTGGGTGTCCTTGCAGAGCAGGCCTTCGCGCATCAGCGTTTCGCAGTAGGGACGGGCGCGGCCGGCGGCGGCAGTCAGGTCGATGCCGAACCACAGACCCTTGGCGCGGATTGTCGCGATCTTGTTGGTCTTGATGTCGCGGAGCTTGCCCAAAAGGTAGTCGCCCATTTTCTTCGCGTTGTCCTGGTACTTATTCGTGCGGAGGATTTCGATGACCTTGCGGGCGATGGCGGCGGCCAGCGGATTTCCGCCGAAGGTGCTGCCGTGGTCGCCGGGGGTGAAGACGCTCATGATTTCGTGCGAAGTGACAATGGCCGAGACCGGCATGATGCCGCCGCCGAGCGCCTTACCCAGGATGTAGATGTCGGGCTTCACGCCGTCGTGCTCGCAGGTAAAGGTCTTTCCCGTGCGGCCCAGGCCGGCCTGGATTTCGTCGGCGATGAAGAGAACCTTCTTCTCGGTGCAGATCTGGCGTACGGCCTTAAGGTATCCATCCGGCGGAATTTTCACACCGGCCTCGCCCTGAATCGGCTCGACCAAGAAGGCAACGGTATCACCGTCAATCGCGCGGCGAAGCTCGTCGGCGTCGCCGTATTCGACGATGGTGAAACCGGGCGT
Source organism: uncultured Phycisphaera sp. (assembly GCA_964501365.1). Taxonomy (GTDB): domain Bacteria; phylum Planctomycetota; class Phycisphaerae; order UBA1845; family UBA1845; genus CAZAMB01. The sequence continues at coordinate 255,745 of CAZCST010000039.1, forward strand.
AAAGGGGCCGAAGCCGGCTCTGCACTGCGGATCGGTGCTGAAGCTGATGATGGTCGTGGTGCGGCCATGGAAGTTGCCTTCGCAGCAGATGATCTTGGCCTTGCCTTCTTTGACCCCCTTCTTCATGTAACCCCATTTGCGAGCGGCTTTGACGGCGGTCTCGACACCCTCAGCTCCGGTGTTCATAGGTAGGACGGCCTCCATGCCGCAGAGGTCGGCGAGGGCCTGACACATCGGACCCAGCTGGTCGTTGTGGAAGGCACGCGAGGTAAGAGTGACCTTGTCGAGCTGCTCTTTCGCCGTGGCGATGAGCTCGGGGTGGCAGTGACCGAAGTTCACCGCGGAGTAGGCCGCGAGCATGTCCATGTATTTCTTGCCATCGACGTCGGTAACCCAGACGCCCTCCGCCTCGGCGACGACGACGGGCAGTGGATGGTAGTTATGTGCTGCGGATTGCTCGACGAGTTCAATGTGGTCGTGTCCGGTCATCCGTCCCTTGGGTGACTTGGTTGCCGTATTCATTTTGAATTACCCCTTTCCAAAAATAGCTGAGCAAGAATTCAGCCCCTATTTTTAAGGCCAGGACTGACTATGGTCCAGTGACGCCTCTGTGCGGGTGATCCCGCGTGCGATCAAGCCGGCCAGAGCCATGCAAACGTCAGACCGGTCACGACACCGTATATGATGCCGTCGATGACAAACTTAAATGTAATGCTCCACTTCTGCCCCTTCCAAATCGAATCGGGCAGCGGTCCCATGGCATATCCCAAAGTGGCCGCAAGCCCGGTCAGATGAAATGCCGGTTTGAATGTGGCACCATGGCCCAAGCCAATTGCTGCAAGGGCCACGAGCACTGAAACAATAACGCACATCACAAACCATTGGACCAGGTTCTTGCCCATGCCCGGTGCGCCGCTGGGGATGACAGTAACGAATCCCACCGGCCCGAGTTTGCACTTTTCAATCATGGGCGAGGTGCACATGTCCTTCATGTTTTCCGCGCAGGGGAACATGTAGCTGCCGGGCTGGACGCCGCTCGTCCGCATCGCGGCGAGGATCTGGTCTTCGCCGGGCATTTTTCGGAAGTCGCCCTTGTGCATGGGGATGACCATGTGAAGGATGCTGCTGGCAACGAACACAAATACGGCGGACAGAAGGATCGGTAACCATAATTCAGTTAGATGGATCATTTCTTCTCCAGTTCGATTGGGACAGGATCAACAGAGTTTGCACTTGCTCAGACGCTCAGTACAGGTGAGCAATCATACCGCGAAGCGTGATACACGGGATAGTCCCGGCCGACGGCGTTGTACTGGGCCTCGTGGGCGAGTTGTGGATGGTTGTTTTCGGCGCTGAGATGGGCAACGGCGATCCATCGGGGGCGCTTCTTTGTGCAGGATTTCAGGATCTGTGCCGCTTCGTGATTGGAGATGTGGCCTCCATCGCCGCGGATGCGGGCCTTGAGCTCCTCCGAATACGAGCCATGCTCGAGCATATGCGGATCGTAGTTCGATTCGAGGTAGGCCGCGTCGAGCTCTTCAAAAATGGATTGCAGGCCGGGGAAGGGATGGCCAAGGTCGGTGAGGATGCCCAGTTTCTTGCCCTCGCACTCGACGACGAAAGCGACGCCGTCGGCGGCATCGTGCGGCGTGCGGATGGTGTGAACAAGCACTTTGCCGAATTCGAGCGTGTCGCCGGATTCGAAGTGGCGGACGTCCAAAATTCGGCCTAGTTTGCAGTAGGTTGCGGCGAGAGTCTTGCGGGTGACATAAACCGGGATGCCGAATTTGCGCTGCAGGATTCCGGCGCACTGAATGTGGTCGATGTGGTCGTGCGAGATGATGACGCCCTGCACATCACGAATGTTGCGGCCATGAAATGCCATACGCCTTTCGGCGCAGGTTCCGCTCAGGCCCGCGTCGAACAAGAGCCTGGCGCCGTTGGCTTCGACGTAGATGCAATTGCCGTTGGAGCCGGATTGCAAGGAGAAGGTCTGCACAATCACATCATAGCAATGTGGGCAAAGTCTCTGCAACCACGAAGTGGCAAGACCACCTGACCACGTCTCGGCAATATCGATTTGATCTCTCCTCGTATAGACTGGAACCATGCTCGATATCGATTCCGCGCTTACCATGGTTGTTGCGAATTGTCGCCCACTCTCAACGGAGTCAATGCCCCTTTCTCAGGCTCTATTTCGGACGCTGGCACAACCGATTGCGACGGACATTGATCAACCGTCGTTCGATCGCTCGCTTATGGATGGATATGCAGTCCGGGCCGTCGATACCACGGATGCGCCCGTAACATTGCAAGTGGTGGGGCAGATCGCGGCCGGGGTCATGCCCCAAACGCCAGTCGGTCAGCGTGAGGCCATGCAAATCAATACCGGCGCGCCGATTCCGAAAGGGGCGGACGCTGTCGTACGAGTGGAACGAACGCAATTGGCAGCCGACGGCAAGGCAGTGGAAGTTCTGGAGGCCGTCAAGACTGGGCAGGCGGTAACCCCACGCGGAACCTACAAAAGGGCAGGCGACATTGTCCTGTCGGCCGGGAATTTGCTGACTCCGGTCAACATGGGAGTTTGCGCGTCGGCAGGGGCTGCCGAGGTTGCGGTGTACAAACAGCCACGGGTTGCTGTCGTGGTGACCGGAGATGAACTTGTCGAGGTGGGAGTCCGGCCGAACGGCGCACAGATTCGAAACAGCAATCAGTACGTTTTGGAATCGCTGATCCGAGCAGTGCATTGTGAGGCCGTCCTTCAACAGCCGGTCAAAGATGAGCGGCTTGCGATTCGAGAGGCCATCCTTACGGCCTCCGATTGCGATGTGATTTGCATTACGGGCGGGGTTTCGATGGGCGCGTTCGACTTCGTTCCCGATGTCCTCAAGCAAGTCGGCGCGACGATCCACTTTCACAAGCTGTCGATCAAGCCGGGCCGCCCCACTCTCTTCGCCACGCTTCCCAACGGACAGCTCGTATTCGCCCTGCCGGGCAATCCGGTCAGCGCGCTTGTCGGTTTTCGTCTCCTGGTCGCGCCGGCGCTGGCCGCACTTCAAGGCCGGCAGGAAGTTGTTCTGGTACTGCAAGCCGAGCTCCAAGGATCTTTGCCGGCGGAAGGTCAACGGCGGGCCTACTACCCGGCGAGGCTGAGTGTGAACGCCAATGGCGGATACATCGCGCATTTGTTATCTTGGCATGGGTCGGGCGACGCGCTGGGAATGGCCGGGGCGCAGGCCTTGATCGTGCGGCCACCGGGCAGTCCACCTGCACAAGCCGGCGATGCTGTGCAGATGATTGCCCTGTAGCGAAGCGAGCCAAGAAAATTACGAAAATCGTCCCGAGTCCGCGGGCCCGCGCGAACTGTAGTTCGCGGCTCGCTTTGTCAGACACGATCCGTCCCGTTTCGACGCAATCGGGTGTACAAGCTCATTGAACCGAACACACGCAGTTATTGACCCGCCACCCAAGGCCAAAGCCAGGCCGATTCCGGCGGACATCCCATTCGTCATCCACCGTCATGGCACGCTGGCGCTTCTCGCTCTTGCGAGTATTGCGCTAAAGAGTGTGATCTTCACGCCCATTGGCTTCTGGCCGGTTGCGTTTGTTTGCCTCGTGCCGTGGGTGCTGATGTCCGCGCTGAGCTTCCGCGCTCCGCGCGTCTATTTTTACAGCTTTGCCTGGGCTTTCCTTTTTTTCCTGTTGAACCTCCGCTGGCTCTATGAGGCCAGTGGCGTCGGATACGTTGCGCTTTCATTCTACCTTTCCATTTACTTTCCGATCATGGCGTGTCCAATGCGGCACGTAGCTCGACGGCGCAACATTCCACTAGCCCTCGCGCTGCCGGTCATCTGGGTGGCTGGAGAGTTTCTGCGTGCGATCGTGCTATCCGGCTTTCCGTGGTTCTTCCTTGCGCACAGCGTGTACAGCGTTCTGACGTTGATTCAGGTCAGCGACCTCGTGGGAGCTTATGGTACAAGCTTTCTCATTGCCGCAATCAATGGGGCTGTTGCAGACGTGATCCTTGATCGATATCAATCGCGACATCGTCCTCTCGCGGAATGGATCACGCGGTGTCCGCAGGCCCGACGAAGCATCGTTGTGGCCGCGACTCTTTTCGTGGGCGTATGCGTTTACGGTCAGATTCAACTTCGGCGCGATACCACCTCCGTGGGCCCCAGGATTGCGCTGCTCCAGGGCGACTACGTCATGAGCGTGGACGACGAGGAATCAAATGACGTCGACAAACGCGCCACGTATTTTTCACTGGCGAATGCCGCCGCTTCACAGTCCCCCGATCTCTATCTGCTTCCGGAAACTCCGTGGATCATGTATCTCAATCCCGAAGCCCGCGACTTCTCTGTTCCGGCGTTATCACGATCGAGTTTCGATGCGTTTCAAAGGCTGGCCACCGAGCACCAGGCCTACGTCGTGACCGGCAGCGCGTCGCTGGTCCTGACGCCCAGAGATTTGCTGGCGAAGGATCACAAATACAACTCGGCAACCATATTTCATCCTGATGGCCGCGAGCCGGACCGGTATGACAAGGTACACCTTGTCTATTTCGGCGAGGTGGTTCCCTTCCGGTTCACAAGCCTGCGATTCCTGTACTTCTGGATGAACAGCATGATGCCGTTCGCCGGACCCAAGGGCGAGTATGAGTATTCCCTGTTCAACGGCAAGGGATTCCACGTCTATCCCATGACTCCAACGTCGATGCCCGATCGGACGTTTCGATTCGGCGTGCCGATCTGTTACGAGGACGTCATGCCCTACGTTGCCCGCACGTTCGCCAACGGAGGCAAGACGAAGTCCGTCGACTTTCTGCTGAACATCAGCAACGACGGCTGGTTTGGCAGGAACCACCAGCAGCCGCAGCACCTGTCCATCAGTGCCTTTCGGGCGGTGGAAAATCGAATCGGGATCGCCCGATCGGTGAACACCGGTATCAGCGCGTTCATCGACCCCTCTGGTAAGATTCATGACGTCGTGCATGGAGACCCCAACGATGACTGGCCCCGCGAAATAGGGTACTCGGTGGCCAATGTACTGATCGATTCGCGATATACCATGTACACTCGCTTCGGCGACTGGTTTGGATGGTTATGCGTGGTCATCTGGCTTGGTTTTTATACGGACTATTGGATCATGCGCGCCAGAGCGCTGATCGAGGAATAATGAATTACGCTCAAGTCAGAATGTTGATTGCACTCCTATTTCTGAACCTCGTTGGGTGCGTTGCTGCGGCAAAACCCGTGGCGGCCAAGCCAGCGGGAGCGATAGCCCCCACGCCCATGGATGCCATCAAGGCCGGGCTGGCCTATCGGGACAATCCGGTGGTACGGGCCGAGGCCGTGGAAGCGCTGGAGTCGCTTGCTTCGCCAGAAACACTGCCCTGGGTGCGTTCCGCGTTGCTGGACGATCACGCGGGCGTGCGCTTTGCGGCGTGCATGGTGCTGGGAAAGGTTCAGGACTCGGGGGCGACGTCCATGATTCGAAAGTGTCTGACGGACAAGAATGAAAGCGTGCGCGTCGCCGTCATCTATGCCCTGCATCGCCTGGGCCAAACGGAGTTCACCGAGCGACTTCCCAATTACGTATTGACCCATCCGGATCCCGTGGTTCGACGCAATGCCGCCATTGCGATTTCGATGCTGGGTCAGCCATCTGCAATTACTGTGCTGGCTCGTGCGATGAAGGACCCCGACCCGGGCGTTCGAAACCACGCACTCGAAGGAATGGCCCGCCTTGGCAACAAGGAGGCCGCACGCGAGCTGACTTTCCTTGCGAATTCCGGCATCGGATCGGATGAAGTGTTCGCCATCAACGCACTGGCAGGCACAAATGATCCCATCTACGAGGATGCGTTTCGATATAAGCTGATCAATGGAAGTCATCTGGAGACCCGGCTGGCGGCAGCTCGCGCACTGGGAAGACTTCGGATCGATGCGGGATTGCCGGTAGTGCTTGACGCATTAAAGCCAACTCTGGCAGTCCGTGCAGAGCCCGGTGATCCACCTGTGGAACAAACGCTACGCATTCGGCAACTGGCCTGTGCAGCCGCCGGCGCGATCGGCAGTCCTCGCGCAGTCCCCGCACTTGAAACGCTGCTTCGCGACAGCGTGGACCCGCGCGTGCAGATTTCCGCCGCGCGCGCATTGCTTGAGATCAGCCAAAAACGGGATGCTGTTTCGTCGCCATTCCAACCGACGACCGGCAATCGGTAACGGGGGCTTCATGCGTTGGGCAACCTATGTGGTCGTCGCCGCCTTGCTGCTGACCATGCAGTCCGCGCTTGCGCCTTTCGTCGAAATCAAAGGCGTGCGGCCCGACTGGTTGCTGGCGGGGGCGGTTTTTCTGGGTCTGTTCGTCAAGCCGACGCATGCAGTGGTGGCCGCATGGGTGCTTGGACTGTGCGCGGATATGTTGACGGTAGAGCGGCCTGGATTGCTCTCGTTCTCCTTCCTGATGATCGCGGCGGCGGTCAGCGCCATCCGGGAATATGTATTCCGATATTGGGTCCTCACCCAGTTCACGCTGACGCTCGTAGTCGCGCTTTGTTTCGGCACGGCCTTACTGATGTACCGGCGCTGCATGTATGAGCCGGTGCGGCCGCTTTGGTCCGACTGGTTTGTCGGTGTTGGGTTGACCTCGCTGTATACGGCGGCCTGGGCGCCGATTCTCCACAACCTGCTGCTTCGACTGTCGGGACTACTTGGAATTGTCCGCCCGAAATATGGCCACTCCGGATTGCACTCCGTAGGTTCTTCGAATGTTTGAGCGACGGCTGCGAGTAGCATTGACTTTGTTTGCGGTGGCGGCCCTGATCGTCTTTGGCCGGCTCGCACAGTTGCAAATCGTGCAGGGCGACTACTATCGCCAACGCGCTCTGGACGCATTGGAGTTGCCGCCCAAACGCCTCCCCTTTGTCCGGGGCAGCATTCTCGAACGCAGCGGCCAGGTCTTGGTAAGCGACGAGCCGGCCTGGGACCTGACCATCGACTTTCCAATCGTTGCATTGCTGTTTGAGCCGGGCGAAGCGGCCTTGAAACACGAGTACCGACGGTGGCGCAAGAAATTGATGGACAGTGGATTCGCGGCTCAGAACTTTTCTGCTCACGATATGGAAACGCTGCTGGCGCAAATGTGGTCTGATCTTGCGGTCTTTTGCCGGGCCAGCGGGCGTGATCCGAAATTGGTCCAATCCCGGGCCCGCGAACTGTATGATCAAACCAAGAATCTGCGCGACCGAGTTGCCGCCAATCGCGGCTTCGACGCTCCCGTCGCGGAGGAATCCGACGTCCATGCTCTTTTGACGGAATTAAGCGCACAGGAACAAATTGCCGCACGGGAGCGATTCGGCGCCTACCCCTGGCTGCACGTCGATGCGTCCTCCTATCGGCGATATGCGCCCGGCACGCTTCCTTTCGCGCACGTGATCGGGCGGATGGGGCCTGTCGATTCGGAAACGGTGGCCAACGATCCCCAGGCCGACGATGTCTTCGCCAGTTACCTTCCGAGCGAACGGGTAGGCATCAGCGGCGTCGAATGGGCGGCGGAGCAACGACTTCGTGGTCGGCGGGGCGAAGTGGCTCACGATCGGCAGGGCCAAACGATCGAGGATATTGCGGCGGAAAACGGGTCGTCGGTGCGCATGACCATCATGGGAACGCTGCAACGGCGCTTGTATGACTTGCTGGCGAGTGCGGTTGAGGCACATTCCGAATCCAACGGCGGAGCGATCGTCGTACTCGACGTGGAAACGCGCGAAGTGCTGGCGCTCGTCTCCTATCCTTCGTACGACCCCAGCCGGTTCCGCGAAGATTACGAAATGCTTCGCGACAATACGGAGCAGCTCCCGCTCCGATTTCGAGCAGTGACCACGCGGTACCAGCCCGGATCAACGATCAAGCCGCTCGCCTGCCTGTCAGGCTTGATTCACTCGGTCATCACCACGGATACCCGCGAGGAGTGTCGCGGAGCGTTGTTTCCAGAGCATCCGGAAAGCTGGCGCTGCTGGGAAATGCACGGCACTTCCATGCGCAAACAACATGGCCTGATCAACGCCGAGGAGGCGCTCACAGGCAGTTGCAACGTCTTCATGTTTCGACTCGGCGAGAAGCTGGGCGTCGATCGGCTTTGCTCAACGTATGACATGGCGGGCATTGGACGGCCATCCGGCATCGGCCTCCGCGAAGACGAGCCGGGAATCAATCCCACATCGAGCTGGCTTATGCGCAATCGCAACCTGTCTGCCTCGGTCGGCGCGGCCCGGCAGTTCGCCATCGGGCAGGCGGAACTCTCGCTGACTCCCGTGCAGGTCGCCAATCTGATGGCCACGTACGCCAACGGAAAGTACCGGCCGGTCACACTCTTCATGGACGGAAAGCCGACTCCGGAGTGGATCCTGCCAGGCAGCCATGCGGATTGGGCGGCCATCCGACGCGGCATCTACGGCGTCGTGAACAACCCCGACGGCACTGCCTACAACTACGCCCACTTCGAGAACGATCGCTACGCACTTTGCGGCAAGACGGGCAGCGCGACGGCAAATCCCTGGCCGACGGCGTATCGCATTCCCTACGTTGACGAATATCACAACGAGCACGAGGTGGTGATTCCGGAAGGCGCGAAAGGCCCCGCTTTGGAACGCTTTCGAGCTCTCTATCCGCTGGCGACGCTTGATCCGGAAAAAGTCGAGGTCGCCCGGCGCTGGCCCCCCGCTCCCCCCGCCGAGGGAGGTAATCACGCCCACGCCTGGTTCGGAGGTTTTTTGCAAAAACTGGATTCCGCCGGGCATCCCGATTGGTCACAAACACCCAAGGTAGCGTTTGCGGCGCTGGTCGAATTCGGCGGGAGCGGAGCACGCACCAGTGGGCCTCTGGGCAGGGAGATCGCGGTCGCACTGCTCGAATTGCTCGGTCCGGAGCTTGACTCCCATCGCACGGGAGAGGGGCTATGAGGCGGGCGACGTTTGATCTGGGTGCGCCCGGCTGGGCGATTGCCGGCGCGATCGGAGTACTCACCACCATCGGCATCGCATCGATCTACGTGACCGACACGCATTACGTCCTGGGCAACGACGGACCCGCCAACGCGTTCAAACAGGTGCTGCGATTCATCGCCGGATTGGCCGTCGCGTCGATCGTGTTGCGAGTCGGATACCAGGCGATCGGCCGATATTCGTATTCGATTTTCCTGGTCGGAATCGGACTCCTGATCCCGCTGGTTGTCGCGAAAGTGCTTCATTCGTCGCTTGGCGGACTTACGCCTCCGCGAAACGGAGCCTACCGCTGGATCCAACTGCCGGGCTTGCCGCTGCAACCATCCGAGTTCATGAAGATCGCGTTCGTCGTCGCCCTGGCGTGGTATCTGCGCTACCGCAAGAACTACCGCAAGTTCGACGGTTTGCTTGTCCCCGTCATCGTCGCATGCGTTCCCATGGGACTCATCCTTCTCGAACCTGACCTGGGCACGGCCATGCTTCTGGTCCCCGTCTTGTTCGGCTTGCTCTTTATTGCCGGCGCGCGAATCCGCCACCTTGCCTGCCTGGCACTGGCGGGAATCGTCATTGCCCCCCTGCTATGGGGTCATCTTGCGCCGTATCAGCGGCTCCGCGTGACGGCGCTGCTGCTGCAAAACGACGAACTCCGGAAGGCCGTCATTGAGCGACCCGATGATTACGCCAATCTCGCCACGAAGCGACAGGCGCTCGAATGGGCAGCCGGCGCAGGGTATCAACTGGTTCAGTCGAAGAACGCCATCGGCAGCGGCGGAGTGCTTGGACATGGCTGGGGCCAGGGCATTTACGTCGAAAACAACCTACTCCCCGACCGCCACAATGATTTCATCTTTGCCATCGTTACGCATCAGTGGGGTCTCATTGGCGGAGCGGTCATTATTGCGTGCTACGCGGTCATCACCGTGGCCGGTCTGCGCATCGCTTCGTCCACGTCCGAACCGTTCGCACGCTTGCTGGCCGTGGGAGTGGTCGCCCTGATGATCTGCCAGGCGCTCATCAGCATGGCGATGACCATGGGCCTGCTTCCCATCACGGGAATGACGCTGCCTTTTGTGTCCTATGGCGGCAGCAGCCTGCTCTTCAATTTTGCGTCCGTCGCCCTGTTGGTAAGCGTGGCTCAGCACCGCCCCTATCTGCTGACCACCGACCCGTATGTCCTGCGCCGCGACCAGCACGAGCGTCTGCACGGTTCGGACTCAGGCAACCAACCCAATGGGTCGCCATTCGAAGTTTTTGCTGGTTCGTAGTACCCTTCGCAAGCTATGAGCACACCCGCAGTTGAACTCGAGCAGATTCGGCATGTTTATGGCGAGCGGACGGCCTTGAACGGCGTGAGCATGGTGGTTGAGCCGGGATGCGTCTTTGGGCTTCTGGGGCCCAACGGCGGGGGGAAAACAACTCTCTTCAAAATCTTATCGACGCTCATCTCGCCCACTGCCGGCGTCGCGCGGGTGTGCGGCGATGATGTTGTAACCATGCGCGACAAGGTGCGCGGCCGGATCGGGGTCGTGTTCCAGAATCCAAGCCTCGATGTTTACCTTAGCGTTTCGGAGAACATGGACCAGCAAGGCCATCTCTATGGCATAAGCGGCCCGGAGCTCCGGCGGCGTAGCGACGAGCTGTTGCAGAGGTTTGGCGTACAGGATCGGGCCGGCGAGCGTGTAAAGAAACTATCGGGCGGCCTTCAGCGGCGCGTGGAACTCGCCAAGAGCCTGCTGCACCGTCCGCAGGTCCTTGTACTGGACGAGCCCAGCACAGGCCTCGACCCGGACGCACGAACCGCTCTGATGGATTTTCTGGTGGAACTTCGCGACAAGGACGGCGTAACCAGCCTGCTGACCACGCACCTGATCGAAGAGGCCGACCGATGCGACCGGGTGGCCATCATTGATCACGGAAAACTGGTCACACAGGGAACCCCCAGCCAGCTTAAGTCCACCATCGGCGGCGATGTCATTACCATCCGTACCGGTGATCCAGAGGAATTGGCGCGCCGGATCGCGTCGAAGTTCGCCGCGCAGGCGGAAATTGCCGACGGCTGCGTCCGCGTGGAACGAAAGGAGGGACATCGGTTTGTTCCCGAACTCATCGAAGCGTTTCCGGGGCAGATCGAAAGCGTCTCATTAGGCCGTCCTACGCTCGGCGATGTTTTTCAACACGCCACCGGGCACGGCCTTCATTCCGATGGAGCAACCCTCGCATAGGAATTCTCTCCGCAGCCCTGAAAACGGGCGCGGCAATTTCCGCTGAAGTTTCCCAGCACTGATAGCCGATCTCGGATTCACGATCAAAATAGAATCGTCGCGCGAGCCGTGGCAATGGATTGAGCACTCGCGCCCAGTGACTTGCGCCATGGAATTCCCTTGCGGGCGGCAGGAGGCGGCCCGGCGAGCGGCTCTTTACTTCAACGCCTCCTCCAAAAATCAGCTCGAACGACTCGTTCGACGCCGTCCAACAAGGGGCCAGCCGTGCATACGATCACCATCGCGAATCAAAAAGGCGGATGCGGCAAAACAACCGTAGCCATCAACCTGGCTGCCACGCTAGCCCGCGAAGGTCGCCGCGTCATGCTGATCGACCTCGATCCGCAAGGTCATTGTGCACTGGGACTCGCGGTCCCCGACGATCAAATCGACCTTTCCATTGTAGATTGCATGATGGGGCAGCTTCGCAACGAGCCGATCGAACTTTCGTCGATCACGTGGCAGATTGCTCCGAACCTGGACCTGGCTCCGGCGCGTGCCAACCTGGCGGCGATCGAACCGCAAATGGGCGAGCGAACAGACGTTGACGGCCTGATCCGCGACTCCATCAGGCCCGCGGCTGCACGGTATGACTACTGCGTGATTGATTGTCCGCCGCACTTTGGGCTGCTGATGCGCAATGGCCTGCTGGCGGGCGATGAAATCATCATTCCCGTGGATACTGGCTACTTCTCGCTGCACGGTCTGACCCAGCAGCTTGCGACGGTTCAGCAGGTGGCGGAACGCAGCGGCAACAAGCCCATCGTACGAATTCTTCCCAACCAGTATGACGTCCGAACGAAACTGGCGAGGGAGATTCTGGCTGAGTTGCGGGGCCGCTTCGCCAACGCCGTGTACGACACCGTGGTCAATTTCAATACGAAACTCAAGGAAGGGGCCAGCTTCGGCCAGCCCATTACTGAATTTGCCCCCAGCAGCATGGGAGCCCGCGATTTCGAATCACTGGCCCGTGAAATCATCCGCATGGAGGCCGGACGCGCCCCCACCGCCGATCTGCTAAAGCACGCCGAACGGCTTGCTGCGGACGCCGAGCGACTGCTGGCCACCACCACGACGCTGATCGGGGCTGACCGGGTTCCGGGACCTGTAACGGCCACGGGACCAATGCTGCCCAAGGAGCCACCGGCCCCGCCGACGCGACTCGCACCGGCCGCTACCGTCCGCCTGGCGACCTCCGATCTGCTCGCCGCAGACCCCCTGACCCATCCGGCAGGCAACATGCAGGCCGGGAACAACGGCATGCCGATTCGCGACGACCTGAGAAATATCGACCCCGTGGTCTTTTCGCCGCAGCGGCCGATCGGTTCGACGCCGTCCACCTTTGTGCCGAATCCTTTTGCGGCCACACCGCAGGAGATAGACGACAAAATCACAGCGATCTATGGCGTGCGTCAGGAAGGCGAAATCGTTGTATTCCGGGCTCGTCAGGCTGCGGCCGCCGAGGTTCAACTCGCGGGTGATTTCAACGACTGGATGCCGCACACGACTCCGATGCGCAGGCTTGAGAACGGCGATTTCGAGACGCGGCTGAAGCTTCCCAAGGGACGGTATCGCTACCAGTTGGTAGTGGATGGCCGGTGGACCTACGACGCAGCGAACCCCGAAGTGATCACCAACCAATATGGTGAAATTAACTCGGTAGTTGAAGTCGTAAAATAGGCGGCGCGGGAACGAGCGTCAGTCGCGTCCCCATTACCCCTCGCGCAGGCGAAGTTGAGGGGCGCGGGACGAGTTGGCGGCGGGTTCAACGGGCAGCCCAGTGGCAGGGTCTATGGCGGCGGGCGTCGTACGAAGACGCTCCTTCATCACTCGACCGACCTTGAACTTCACCGTGCGTTTGGAGGGGACCTTCACCTTGTCCATGGTTTTGGGGTTTTGCGCGAGGCGCGACGCCCGAATCTTGCTTTCAAAGACTCCGAAATCGCGAAACTCGAGGCGATTGCCCTTGCTCAATTCATTGACAATCTCATCCAAAAACGACTGAACGATTCGCTTGACCAAAACGCGCTTGGAGTTTTCCTGGTCAGCGATTCGGTCGATTAACTCTTTTTTGGTTACAGTGGCCATTACAGATTTCCAAAAAATTGAAAGTCTCACGATGGCAAAACGGCCAGCCTAGCGGTCAAAAACCGGCCGCCAAACTCTCCTACCGCAAACACCGTATGCGCCATTAGGCGGAATCGAAAAAGTGCAAACGCTAAAACAACTTACTGAACGCAAATCATCATAATGCAAAGACTTCCTGCTCGCAAGCGCGTTTTTTAACAGGGTATTTTGCGACAAAAAAATGCGTTTTGGGGGTTGAAAAAAGTGCCGTATTGGTTAGCGGCGCGTCTGACCATAACGGTCAGATTCGAAGCGGCGGATCAAAAAGTCGTCGTTGTCATCAAATCCGCGACCCTGGATGTCGGTAATTTGCTCGTGATACAGGATTTCCTCGCTGGTAGAACCCGGAACGTAGGTTGCGGGCCAGTCGGCTCGACCGGAGTCGGCAAAAATCGCTGGAGAACCAACTGGGTTGAAAATGGCGTTTGATGCAGGGGCCAGAACATATTGGTACGAAACCCGCGATCCACAGCATCCGACGCCGCCAAGCGCAGACATTGCGAACAGGGAAAATGCTGACAATTTGATGCTGTGAATTTTCAATTCCCGCCCCGCCTACTGTTCGGCCCGGCCCATTTCCGAAACTCAATCCTGCAAAGAGTTCCGAGCCGACTGAACAAATGATTGCCAATGGCGTGCCAATGGTGAGATCAATCGAAGGTCCCATAGTAGGCGTATTGGGTGATTGCAGACGGCGAGCGCGACCGCGAAATGGAATGAGCGGCGAAGTGGCGTCGCACCGTTTGTTGCGTTTCGTCAGCGCGTGATGTCGTTGCGACGCATCACGGCTGATTTAGCGGACAGGAGGAACGATTTGTGCGAACCGCGATTCGGCATAGTTGCACGAAGTCCGCTTTTCGCCGAGGCAAATGACCAACACGGTGCGTAGCAAAATGCAAAAGTCCAGGAATGGGCTGCACAGGCGGACATAGGCGATGTCGTAGGAAATGCGTTCATCCCACGAAGAGGAGGCGCTGGAATACACCTGAGCCAGTCCGGTGAGCCCGGGCTTGACCAGCAAGCGTTGCCGACGATGCGAATCATACGCGGCGATTTGATCGAGCAGCGTCGGCCGCGGGCCAACGATGGACATGTCTCCTCGAATCACGTTAAACAACTGCGGCAGTTCGTCAATCTTGAAGCGTCGGAGCAGGCGACCCACCCGTGTGATCTCCGAGTGATCGAGTGGAACGATTTCTTTGGGGTCGGGCGTCCTGTCTGAACGCATGGTCCGGAACTTGGTAACGGTGAAGGGCTTGCTGTTTCGTCCGCCCCGTGTCTGCCGAAAGAAAACCGGTCCCGGGCTGGTGAGCTTGATGGCCGCGCCGGCCAGCAAAAGGAGGGGCGAAACGATCAAAAGCATGAGGACGCCGACGAGTACATCCGCAAGGCGTTTTCCATGGCGAACCCAGAAAGTGCGGGGCGGGATTGAATTCAAGTCTGCGTCCATAGATCAAACTTGTTCGTCGGCAAAAACCGATCGTCCAATTGACGCCGGCGGATTAGAACATAGACTCCCGGCGTTGGCGCGGTTGGCGGGTCGAACGCCCGCCAAGAGACCTAATGAAACACAAGGCATGTGGAGTGTATCGGAATGCGCGGATCGCGGATGGTACGAGCTTTTCAATTTGTGGCTACCGGATTGATTTTGTTGCAGGTCGGCGGGTGCACATCCACCGAAGTTCTTAACTTTATTCAGACCGTTTTTCTTGGCATCACAGCTGCCGGCAGCATTGCCATCATCAAGAACGTCTGATCGGGCTTGGCTCGCCGCCTGGGTGTCCATCGCCAATCTTGTGGCCGCTCTTGGACCCGCCTCAGCCAGGTTCGACCGGGACCGTCATCCAGCGGCAGATTCTCAGTGACTTTGGGTCCCCGGCACATTCATCCTTCAGGCGTTGACGGAAATCAACTCAGGCATATACTCCTATTCAGCACCCGGTTCCGATCGACGGGTTGCGTTGCCGCTTGCGCATGCCGGAACGGCTTGTGACTCCGCTAACCATCGAGGATTTTTTCATGCATCGAATGTTCGCTTTGCCGAATCGGCGCACAAACTCATTTGCCTTGATCGTTGGGGCATTGATGACCGCAGGATTGACTCCAGCGAAGGCTCAAACCAACAAGGCCGACAAGCCGGCTACGCCGACGCCAACCCAAAACGCCATGGCGGCGGATTTTACCGTTGAGCAGCTTTTCAAGGACTTTCTCTACTACGCCCGGCTTGGCCAGTTTCGCAACGCCGACGCCGCCGGCAAAACCCTGTTGGTGCACCCCGATTTGAACCCTGCGGAACTTGTTGGAATCGCCGACAAGGATCGCAAGAGCATTGAGACCATTCAGCTTCTCATCAAGAAGGAGGCCGGGATTGCGGATACAGCCTCCAAAGTCATGCAGATGCTGGAGCGCGGGCGGTTCATGCTTCGAAAGGACCCGAAGCGGATTCAACAGTACATTCTGGACCTCGCAGGCACTCCGCAACAGGAAATGTACGCTATCAAGGGGTTGATTGACGGCGGCGAGTACTCCGTACCGCTGCTCATCGCAGCGCTCCAGGACCCTGCGAAGAAGGAAATTTGGCCGCGTATTATTCAGGCACTTCCCAAGCTGCAGAAGGACGCCGTGGGGCCGATGGTCCAGGCGCTGGCCATACAAGACAACGCCATTCGCCAATACCTTGCCCACGCGCTGGGTGAAATTGGATACCCTCATTCGATTGCCTATCTACGGCGACTTTCGAACGATCCCACATCCATTGCCGAGACCAAGACCGCAGCGAATCAGGCCATTGGTCGCATCGAGCAACTTGCCGGCAAGGCGTTCCCTGGAAACCCCGACGAACTCTTTGTGCGACTGAGCGAGCAGTATTACGACGAGGACGAAACCGTTCGCGCGGACCCACGTCTGGAAACCGCGAATGTCTGGTACTGGGATGCAAATGCCCAGGGCCTGAGTCCCACGATTGTACCCACCAGGATTTTTGGCCCGGTGATGGCGATGCGCTGCGCCGAAGAAGCCCTCATTCAGCGTAATGACAACATTCAGGGGCAATCATTGTGGCTGGCGGCGAATATCCGACGCGAGTCCCGACTTGGCTACAACGTCGAGAGCAGCGATCCCAATGAAAAGGGCGAGGTTGACCCGACCCGCCCTGCGGGATTCCTGCGGGCACTCGCCTACACAACGATTTCCGGGCCAAAGCTTTCCCATCTGGTGTTGGCGCGCGCGTTGAAGGACTCTGACTCAGCCGTGGCATTGGGCGCGATTGAAGCACTTCGCCTGACGGCGGGCGAGGCATCGCTGGTGGGAACCGAGGATGCCCGGCAACCGCTCACACAGAGTCTCCGGTTTCCTGACCTGGTTGTTCGCATCCGGGCTGCGCTGGCCCTGGGCGCTGCCCTTCCGCAAAAGAGCTTTCCCGATGCGGAACTCGTGGTTCCCGTGCTGGCTTCAACGTTGTCGCAAACCGGACGTGACCAATTCTTCATCGTGGATGGCAACGGCGACAACGGCAATCGAATCGCCGGCCTGCTGAGGAACAACGGCGCCGAAGCAATCGTCAATACATCGTTCCCTGAAGGCGTGAACCGGGCACGGGCTGAATTTCAGCGTGTCGCCGGAGCCTTCCTGGCCACCGACCTCAACGGACCCAACCTTGACGAATCATTGAAGCAGCTCCGGGCGGAGTTCATTTTTGCGAAAATCCCGGTGATTATTCTGGCTAAGCCGTCCCAGGATTTGATGGCGAAGGAATTCGCGGCGCGCGATTCCTATGTCGAGGTCGTAGATTCAGCAGCCGATGAAAATGCCCTGAATTCCGCCCTCGATCGCGTTCGAGCCCGAACCAGACAAAGTGCGCTCAATTCTGAAATGGCGGTCAGCATGGCGCTGCAGGCGTCGGACACGCTTCGAAGCATCGTCGAAAATGGCCGCACCGTCTTTGACGTTCGACCGGCGGCTCCGGCATTGATCGGTGCACTCTCGTCTTCAGACGAACGACTTCAGAAGAGCGCCGCGTCCGTGCTGGCCTTGATCAACGCTCCTGCCGCGCAGCGGGCCATTGCTCACGTGGCGATCAGTTCCGGCAATTCAGTTCCTCTTCGCGTGGCCACATTTTCGTCGCTTTCCGAATCGGCCCGAACCCACGGCGCCATGCTGGAGGAATCGCAAATCAATGAGCTGGCCGACCTGGCGAAGGGCGACAGTGATCTGATCATTCGCACGGCGGCGAGCCAGGCGTTTGGCGCCCTCAATCTAGCCGGAAAGGCCCCCAGCGACATCATCCGCAGCTTTCATGCGGAACTGTCAAAAACGCCCTGACGCCGGAGCAGTCGCGGGAATCTGGTTTTCGTCCGAAATATTCGTACAGAAATACGAATTTACTGGCATCGTCGGGCCGCTGCTGCCCGAGGGGTCAAACTATGTTCGCAACGCTGGCACAATACATCACCGGAAAGGTAGTAACGGCGATTCTCGTGGTGTCTGGCGGGGCGGCGCTGATCTGGTTCTGGAAGCACCCCGAACAGCTGGCCGCCATCTGGATCACGTTGAAATATGTCGTCACCTGGATCGGATTTGTGCTTGTACTGCCCTGGGCTCTGTTTTTTATCACCCCCTGGATCGTGAAAATGGAGTCCAACGCTGCGGCCGGCCTCATGCTGACGGGCTTTGTTCTGGCTGACTCCGCGGTTGCATTCTATCTCATTGGCGGGGTTCGCGGGCTGGGAAGCCTGTCGTGGATGGTGCTCATTCTTGGATTCCTCTGCGCCGGGGTTTATAATCTCATGGTTTGCAACTATCAGGCGGGCCGACTAGAGAATAGGTAGGCCCGTGCGAGCTCGGGGCCTGCTTTGTTTGTGATGTTCACGCGCCCCGAAGTGCGGAAAGTGCGACGGGTGTGTGCTATGGCCGGACTTCGCGAGGGCGATCGCATCCACAACTATCTTCTGGAGGCCCGGTTGGGCGCCGGAAGTTTTGGCGAGGTCTGGCGTGGTCGGCACCACGTCTTCGGCGACCACGTCGCCATCAAGATTCCCACGGATCGGGCATTCGTCCGGCAGCTTCAACACGAAGGCGTGGCCATTCACGGGCTGCGGCATCCCAACATCGTCCGGGCGATCGATCTCGATCCTTTCGCCGACCCGCCCTACTTGATCATGGAGTACGTGGCCGGTCCATCGTTGCGGACAGTCATCGACCAGCAGAAGGACAAGTTTCCAATTGCGGCGGCCACCGCGATTCTTCGCGGCACGCTCCAGGCTTTGACGGCTGCCCACGCAGCAGGGATGGTCCATCGGGACATCAAGCCACCCAATATCCTGCTCGACACTCCGCCTGAAAAAATCGACTCTATTACCGAGCAGCAGGTGAAAGTCGCCGACTTCGGATTGGGCCGGGTCGGGGGCAATCTGGCGCAGTCGATGCTGCAAAGCGGAAGCATCGTTACGGACGAAGGCCGCAGCATCTCCGGCACGCTGGCCTACATGTCGCCGGAGCAACGGGAAGGGGCGAACATTGACGCCCGGTCAGACCTGTATTCCTGCGGAATTGTCCTTTATGAAATGCTGACCGGCGAGCGACCCCAGGGAACCGATCTGCCCAGCGCACTGCGACCCGATAGCCCGCCGGTGCTGGATGATGTTTTTCGCCGCTCGTACACCCGACTGGATCGTCGTTTCGCCTCGGCGGAGCAGATGCTTGCGGCACTTTCGCCAGTTCCGCCGCCGATTCCGAAAAGTCGCATTGCCGAGCGAGGCCGGGTGGATCCCTCAACGTCCCGCCGCGAAGAACGAAGCTGCGCCGAGTGCGGAACCCCGACGCTGAAGGAAGATCAGTTTTGCGTGGGTTGCGGACGACAGCTCGCGTTTTCGGTTCCGCGATGCCCGGCGTGCGCTGCATTTGTCCACGGCGGCGACCGGTTTTGTATTTTCTGCGGCAAGGATTTAGGTGTTCTGGCTTGATGGGGGCACGCTTGATCGGTCATGAACGGAGGCGACGTATTGCTCGTTGGACTCGTGCTCGTGCTGGGCTGCGCGGCCTTCTTCATTGGAGTGATCTATCTGTGCTGCAGCTTTCTGGGCATCGTGGGGCGGGGAGTGGTATCCATGTTTTTTCCGGAAACGCGATTCGCGCGACGACGCGGCCTGGGCCGTCCAAACGCAGTGTGCCCCAATCCCAAGTGTCGCGCAGTCGAACGGAGGCCGGCTCGTTATTGCGCACACTGCGGAACGGAAATGAAAGCATAGTGTGTACGAATGAGGCTACCCTTGGCCCGACCCTCTCCTTTGAACGAAGAGGGGGAATGAATCCATGAGCACGAGCGCGTCACAGGCATTACGCTGCGAAACCGACTTCCTTTCGGCGGTCGAGATGAACCTCGACGCGGCCAAAGGACGTGATCTGAAAGGCACGATCTGGCAGCGGGCCGAGCACGATGAAAGCGACAAACTTCGCGCATTGCTGGCCGCCAATCGAATCACCGATCGCGCCAGGCTCAAGGAACTCCCCGCAAACCGCCGAGTTTCCTTTCACGGATTCGAGCGGCGGTGGTTGTGGGGAAAACGCCGCACGGGCGTGGCCATTGCCTCGGTCCTGACACCGCTGGAACATTTTGCGGCCAAGGGCGACAGCGCTCCGCCGATTGGACTGGGCGAACTGACGGCGCATGTCCGGGCGCTGGCCGGCGACCACAAAGTTCCGCACATTATCGGAGTATGCAGCCCCAGCGGGTTTACGCAGGAGGCTCGTGACGCCAGGCTGGAAATTCCGGGCCTCACAGTGATCCTGGTGGAGCCGGACGGGCACGGCGGCTGGCGTACGACAGGGGCGGAGACTGGCGTTGATCCCCGTCTCTTGCGAATATTTGATCCGGAAAACGCGAAACAAAAGGTGGAGAGAGTACGACGCCTCGTCGAAGATCGAAGCGCTGATCTGCTGACCGGCGGCGTTTCGACGTCGACGGTCGCCCGTGCCGCAAATCTGCCGGCGGACGTGATCCGTCAGGGATTTGAGCTGCTCGCGGCAGGCGATTCGGAGTTGCGGATCGCCAATCACGACGGTGAGCTCATCATGTACCGTGGAGCCGCTGTTCCGGCCGGGCTGGAGAAGAAACGAATGAACGTAATGGACCGAATCCGCAGGCTCTTTTCAAGTGAAGGCGAGGAGGCCGAGAAGATCAATCTTCTGGCCGAGCGCCGGGCTGCACTCACGCAGCGGCGCGACCGCATCTATGACGATATCGTCAAGCTGGAAAGCAAGGAAGCCGAATTGTTCGAGCAGGGCAAGGCCTCCACGTCGATGGTTCCGCGCCGACGCCTGGCCGCCCAGCTCGCCCAATTGCGAAAGGACATCGTCCGTCAGAACACCACAGCCGCCATGCTGAATCAGCAGATCAACATCATCAGCACGGACATCCATAATCTGACGTTGATTCAGCAGGGGCAGATCGCCCAGTTGCCTGAAACTCAGGAACTGACCGACCATGCGGTCGCTGCCGAGGAGATGCTCGAATCGCTCAACGCAGACGCGGAAATGGTGGGCACGCTGGAAACCGGAATGGACATTAAGATGGCCAGCGCCGACGAGCAGGCCATCCTCAAGGAATTTGAGGCATTCGATCAGCAAAAGGCGGCTCCAGAGCCGCGGCCGGCACCCGTTCGCCAGGCTGCTCCGCCGCAGCGCGAAGCCGGCCCGCGCCGAGCCATCGATCCGGCGGCAGAGCCTGCGCCGCCACCTGCGCCGGCGATGCGTCGTCCTACGGATCCAGAACCAATATAACAACCGGGAGCGCGTAGTTGCTGACCAACGGATCAAATCGCAAAGGCATATTGGGGCTGAGGATGCCGCGCCTTCATTTCCTGGAGTGGATGACGGGGCGGTCTCGGCCGCTGTCGGCCATGACCCGATCGGAGCTGCGACGCCAGGAAATCCTGCTGGAAAAAGACCGCACCCAACTCCTTAACCGCATTACGAAGCTCGGCCGCGAGAAGCAGGAACTCTTCGAACGCGGATCGGTCGAGCGTGCTCCCGAAGTTCGCCGCACGCTGGCTCAGGAGTTCGAATTGAAGACCACCGAGCAGTTGATGCTCGGCCGCCAGCTCAATATCCGCAGCAAAGAGATGCTCACCGTTTCGCGACTTCGGATGCTCCGCGAGAACGCCGACCGCTCCGGGCAGTCGAATCGGCTGGGGCTTGTAAGCGAGAGCGACATTCTGCGGCTGGGCAAGTTGATCGAGTCGGACGCGGTGAAATCGGAAGTCTACATGGAGCGGCTCGACGAAATCCTTGTGATGGGTTCACAGGTGGATGAGGGAAGCAAGACCATCGGCGAGTCCGGCAAGGCCGTGCTGGATGTCTGGGAGAAAATGGACTCCGGAACGATCAGCGACAAGGCGGAGGGGTTCGAGCAGGCCGACCGCTCCGTTCGCGAACGCCAGGCTGCCCCAGAAGTTTGATCTTTCCAATCATACGAAACAATCTCCTCTCCGGTTAGGAGAGAGTGCAGGGCGAAGACAAATATTCCATCGGATCAGGGGATTCCACGAGTCATCAATGCGAATCGCGATTACGGGTTGTGGATGGGTTACGCCGCGAATCGCCGGCGACATCTGCGCCGTGCTCAAGGCCTATGCGGACACCGACGCTTCCGCCAATTCTTTGTCGCGGTACGAGCCGATTCAGCCTGAAGTCTTTGCACGCTTCACGAATCTTCCGGGCGAAGCAGCCAAGGAGGACGCTGTTCGGCTGGCCGCCGTGGCTCTGGAAATCGCGTGGAAACAATCAGGATTGACTCCTGAGAATCATGCTTCGCATCGCAAGGGCCTTGTGCTGGGTTGCGCACTGGCAGGCGTCAGCGGCATGATCGACTTCGCCAATGACGTGCGGACACAGTCAACCCGTTTCGTAAGTCCGATCCGATTTCCGCAGACAGTGGGGAACTACATCTGCGGGGCGCTGGCACGAGGCTACGATTTCCGAGGCCCCGCATCGACGATTGCGTGCGGTTCGGCATCGAGCCTGGAGGCGATCCGCGAAGCCTGCGCCTTGCTCTCATCGGGACTGGCTGACGTAGTGCTGGCGGGCGGCTCCGAACGATTATCGCCGTCGATTGTTGAGGGGCTCAATCAGCCGGACATCCGATTTTCCGACGGGGCGTGCATGTTGGTCCTCGAAGATGTGGCCCTCGCCAAAGCGCGAGGTGCGAATATGCTCGCCACGATTTCCAGAAACAACCCCGCGTCGCCCCTCCCGAACCGGACGGAAGACGTCGTCGTTTCAGCCGCAGGATTCGTTTCGCCCGAGTCGATTTCAATCGAGCAATGGATCGGGCGAACACTCGGAGCGGATGGTGCAGCCGCATTGGCGGCGGCAATTGGTGCAACCTCCGGCAAAACAGTCCCAAGATTCAAAAGCGCGCAATTGCGTGACTCCACCAAGATAAGCGCTGCTCTGATTCGCGCCGCCGACACCGCCAATCGGATTCACGAGCTTTGGATCGACATTTGAACGAAGCCACGGTTTCGCGACTTGGCCAGCAGATCCCTGTACAGGGAGTCCAGCTTTTCAACCATGGTTCGCCAATCAAACTGGTGCAGGCAGAGTTCCCGGCCGCGCGCCCCCATGCAAAGGCGAAGCGGCTCATCCTGGGAAAGCCGCACAATCGCGTCGGCAAGCGCGGTGGTATCGCCAAGCCCCACGAGAAACCCCGTTTCGCCTGGAAGGACAACTTCAGGGGCTCCGTCGTTGTCGTAGCTGACGCAGGGCACTTGCGTCAGTAGAGCCTGCACAACCGCCCTTGGAAGTCCCTCCCAACGAGATGCGTGCAGCAGCAGGTCGAATCCGGTCATCAGCCGGGCAACTTCTTCCGGCGGAACCAGGCCGGCCATTCGCACGATTGCGGCCAGACCGATCCGCTCAAGTTCGCGCTGGTACCGACTTCGGTGCGCGCCGCCTCCAACCCAGACAAATCGAAGTCGGGGATTTCGTCGAACTGCCTCCGACATGGCGGCCAGGATGTCTTCGTAACCCTTGTTGACGAATAGCCGGGCCACCGTTCCCACGACCACGTCATCGTCCGACATCCCCCATGCGGCGCGAACAGCGCGTCGGGATTCGTCGTTGGGAGCGTAACGCTCCACTTCCAGCCCGGAACGAATCGTCTGAAACTTCTCGCGCGAAGCCACACCAGCGGATACTGCCTGCTCAATCATTGCGTCGGCCACAGTCACGATTTTGTCGGTATGCTCCGCCGCCCGGCGTTCCAATGCCCGGTATGTCCCACGCGTCCACCAGGGCTGCGTTCGATTGAAGCTCATTCCGTGAATCGTGTGGACGATGACGGGCACGCCGGCCTTCCTGGCGGCGGCCCGACCAAGAATGCCCGCCTTGCTGCTGTGCGTGTGAACAACATCTGGTTTCAAATTTCGGAACTG
The DNA here is from genome assembly GCA_964501365.1 of uncultured Phycisphaera sp. Taxonomy (GTDB): domain Bacteria; phylum Planctomycetota; class Phycisphaerae; order UBA1845; family UBA1845; genus CAZAMB01. The sequence goes on from CAZCST010000039.1 coordinate 279,567, forward strand.
AGCAACCAGATCACGATAGGTGCGAACATCCGCAAACGGGCGCACGGCTCTACGCATTGAATCAAGTGGAATGCAATGCGCCCCGCTTTCCCGTGCCGCCTGCCAAAGGGAACCCTCCGGTCCCGTTTCAGGTCCGGCAATCAACGTCACAGTGTGACCTCGCTGAGCCAGACCTTTGCACGAAAGGACAGTATTCTCCTGCGCACCACCAACGATCAAACGAGTGATGACGTGGCAGATATTCATGGGAGAAAAGGCGGCTCCTGCCGGTCCGGTACAGGCTCTTCGCCAGGCGGTGGGCCGGGAATCAGCAGGTGCGGAGGGTATCGCACCCATTGCAGGCAGAGACCCAGCGCCGGCGCCGTCGCTCCGGCGTTTCGCCGATTCCGCCCCGCCAGAATCTCTGCGACGCGGTCTGGCTCCCAGCGGCCTCGACCAACATTCAGCAGCGTACCGACCATATTTCGCACCTGGTGATAGAGAAAGCCGCTCCCTTCCACGTCAATACGCACTTCATCAACATGGCGTTCGACTTCGCAGCGAAACACCCTGCGGACCATGCAATCCCGTTGCCCAGCCACGGCGGTCATGGCCGCAAAATCCATTTCTCCCACAAAATGAACCGCCGCCTGGCGCATCGCCTCGACATCAAGCGGATGCCAGAAGTGAAAGGCATATCGCTGCAGGAATCGCTCCACCGGACGATTCCTCGAATTGAAGATGCGATAACGGTACAGCTTGGACTGGGCACTTCGCGTGGCGTTGAAATCCCAATGCACATCGCGGACTTCGTAGACGGATACATCCTTGGGCAGCCGGGATCCGATGGAGTGTTGGAGTTTTCCGCAATCAAGCGGACAGCTCGTGCGGAAATTGCCTACCTGCCCCTGTGCGTGAACGCCGGCGTCGGTGCGCCCGCTCCCGACCAGATCCACCGGATGGCGGACGGTGCGTTGAATCGCCGCCTCCAAGACTTCCTGTACGGTTCTCTGGCCCGACTGGGTTTGCCAGCCGTGGAAATCCGTTCCGTCGTAAGCGATATGCAAACAGATGTTTCGATGCACACCGCGATCCTACCCGGATGAGGGAGGCATGGGTAAGCGGGATGGCTACGATGAAAATCCCAGCGAAAGGATCGGCAGATCAGACGGCCCAAGCGAGCTCGGCGCTTCTATGCAGGTCGGCGACGATAAAGACCTGCCGCCAGTCCGGCAAGCATTAAAACCGCCGTGGCCGGCTCAGGCACAACCTGTACGGTCAGGTCATCAATGCCAACGTCTTTACGGCCGCTGTCGGAAATCAGGATTCGATCGACGGGCGCGGGAAAGGTCAGCCATCCGCTGTCGAAAATCTCCTCGCCTTCGTCTCTGGAATACGTGAAGACTTCAGCGTTGCCGTTGAATGCCCGAAAGTGAAAGTCCTCGCCGACCGTCGGGTCAAGAACGTGCCCTTCAAACTGGGCGCCAATGATGGGAACGCTGCCGAAGCTAATCTCAAAATCGCCGCGATTGAGCAGTTGCAGTGACGTGGCAATAAACAAATCAGTCACGCCACCCGGAGTGGACGTTTCATCCGTGACCCGTACCCCATCCGCTTGGATGGGCGAACCGTAGATCGCAGACATGTAATCGCTGACAGGGTTGTCGCGATCGCGGTTTTCAAGGGAGTTGAAATCAAAAAAATAAGTCTGTGCCGATGCGGCGGAACACGCCACCGCCATGGCAATAAGGACGCACGGAATGTGTAATTGTCTCTTCAAAACAACCTCCCTCTCAGGTGCCCCTGAGGCCATACCTCAAGAGCAAACGAAGGAATCATCGCATCCGTGCGTCTGGAAAACCAATGACCTGCGGAAAGGAACTCCCCCTCCCCCAAGAGTGGTGAGTATACCGGATACGAGCCCGTCGGGCAACACGCCAAGGGTTTGGCCGTCCGTCCAAAAACAACGATTCGAGCAAGGCGAGATTGAGCCCAAAGGCTGGAAAATAAGGGTAAGTCCTATAAGGCAAGGCTATTGTGAGGGGTTGCGAACTTCAAAGAAATCGAATTCGGCCGGCTCGTGGGCATCGCAGTTTGATGTGCAACGCGATACGACGAGTGTGCCGACCCCTACCAGGACCGTTGAAGAAAGGTCATTGGTCAGGGATGTACCCACAGGAGTGAAATTGACTCCATCGGCGCTGAACGATCCGGAGTAGCTCGTGCCAACCCGGGCCAGTCGCAACCAGATTGTCAGCAGGTCAGAGTGAATCAATGCGCGTCCGTCCTGCGTACCGGCTCGCCTGTCTGCGATCATCAAAACGCCACGAAATCCGATCTGATTGATTTCTGAAACACCCAGCAGAACGGTGCGGCCGTCCGCTCCCTGGACAACAATGCCCGATGATTGGAGGTCCGTAACTGTCTGAAAATCGAATTTGGTTACCACGACAAAATCGCCCGTAAGCGGACGCAGGAGAGCGGTTGGCGCGACCTGGTCTCCCTCCGGAATTTCTTCGGGGGGATAGAGGGTCAGGAAGCCGTCACGATCGGTCAGGCTCACATTTGAGTTGACGCCGTCGAGAAGCCAGCCCTCCTGCAGCGTGGTCGAGAAGTCGTCATGGAACAGAACCGCTCCGTCGCCAGGGTTCATGATCGGGTTTTGGCCACACCCCAACAATGCAATCGCACTCAGGGGGAGGATGGTAACCGCCATGATGCGAGGGATGATTCTGGAAACAAATCTCATATTGCAAGGATAGGCACAGCCAAGTCGATAGAAAAGTCCGATAGTAATTCTCGAAATAAAGCGAATCTTTCAATCGGCTTTGTTCCGCAATTTTGATTTGGAATAGGCAGCGGGAGAAACGTCGAAAACAGAAGTGAGTTATGGGATTCAGGTAAGGAGTGCGGTGGTAAAGAGCGGCTGAAGGATGGGTTCGAATTGTCATATCTGCTATCGCGCATCGGGGAGGGAATCGGCGATATTCGATTGGAAATGCGAGCTTGAGCTTTGGCGGAGGGTGCGCGGTCAGTTTCGGGAAAGCGCGCCGATGTTGCCGGCGCGGAGAGTCGCGTATTCCTGATGCCCTTGTGACCAGCGATGTCCGTTCTCCACCTGTGCATCATACGCTTACTAGCATACACAGCGCGCGCAGAATGTTTGCGAATCGCGATCAACGTTCGCAACGAAAATCTTGACCCCGGGTTTGAAAACCTGAGCCACCCCCGTCCCCGTCTTGGCGCAACGTGGCGGTAATTCGACAACGCCGGCAGTGGCGGACGAAGCCGCGCCCCATTACCACACCTCCATCTCGCACCGTAGATAACATGAAGGGCGCGCGCAATTTCAAGGCGATTTGAAATCAGCGGACAAGCGGAGCGTCAATCGCGGCCCCAAGTTTAGAAACGTGGGTCACCCTGCGGTCGAGCGGTTGAGAACTTGGGCCACATCGTCGAAGGGAGTTTGCATGTTGAGATATTGGACCCAAATGAAAAGGGAAAGATTGGTTGCGGGCTTTACGGGAATTGCGATCGCATCACTGGTCTTTGCGTCGCCGGTATCGGCGCAGTGGCCGCAATGGGGGGGCAAGCATCGGGATTTCGTTGCGGACGCCAAGGACCTCGCGGCTGTCTGGCCGGAAGAAGGGCCAAAGAAGATCTGGAGCCGAACGCTGGGGGAAGGCTACTCATCGATTGCCTTCGACGACGACCGCCTGTACACCATGTACCGCGAACCGGTCGCGGAAATGGCCACGGACTCGATGGGTCCGGTGGGCCCGGTCAGCGTTATGCAGGAATTTGTGGTCGCGCTGGATGCACAAACGGGGCAGACTATCTGGGAGCACAAATATGCCGCGCCGATGCCGGCCGGAATGCCGACGGACAACATCAAAGGGCCCAACGCAACGCCGCTTGTGCATGATGGCAGGGTCTACACCTTCGGGGTCAGCGGGAAGCTGCACTGCTTTGACCAGAAGACGGGCAAGGTACTCTGGTCGCATGACGTTCTGGCCGAGTTTGGGGCGAAAATCCCCGGATTCGGATTTGCTTCCAGCCCGCTCCTGTACAAAAACAGCCTGATCCTCCCGGTCGGCGGGCCGGGCGTGGGCATCATGGCGTTCGACGCAACAAGCGGAGCCGTGCAATGGAAGAAACACGAATTTTCCGGCACGTACTCATCGCCGATTATGATTCATTTTGACGGAAAGGACGAGATTGTCCTTCTGGCCGGCGAGGAAGTCGTGGGGTTGGACCCGTCCAACGGAGAGATGGAATGGCGGTACCCCATACAGAGCAACATCATGACTCCGGTCTGGGGCGACGATGGGATCCTGTTCATCAGTTCGATCGAGCAGGGGTCGCACGGCCTGCGGCTGACACGCAAGGCGGGCAAGGTGAACGTCGAGGAACTCTGGGCGACGAAGGACATGCGGCTCCATTACACGAATGCGGTTCGCGTGGGGAAGCTGATCGTCGCGTGCAGCGGCGTGGATGACGAGTGTTCCATGATGGCGATCGAGGCGGCGACGGGGAAGCGGATATGGGAGGGGCCTGAATTCCATCTGGCCAACCTCGTTCTTGCCGACGGGAAACTTTTTGTCCTGGAAGATGGGAATCTTGCGCTGGCGACGGCGACGGCTGAAGGGTTTGAAGTGATATCCAAGGCGCCGCTCCTGAAGAAATCGATCTGGTCCAATTCGACGATCGTCGGGAAGCGGCTGTTTGCGCGGGACCATGAGGCGATTGTGGCGCTGGATTTGGGCAGGTAGCGCGGGCTCTGCCCGCCTTCAAGGGTGCGACGAGTTACGACGGGCGGAGCCCGCCCTACCCGGCTAATTTTTCTCGAAGCCAAAGCCTGCATTCTGGAGAGCGGTGATCGCGTCAGCTTCGTTTTCACGTCGAAAATGAAGCAGGCTATGATTCCCTTTCATGGTTTCAACGATGCATGGTCTTCCAATGTCTCGCAAATTGCATTCGCTCCAAATAACGAAGTGATCGCTGGCATGCGGTAATAACTCCAAGGTATCCTCAAAAAAGGCACGGGCTTCGACAATTTCTTGAAGACGAGAAGCAGGTGCATCAATTTGAAAAGTGGCAACTTGCAACACCACCACGTATCGAAGAACCGTGACCGATGCAACTATCAAAGGAATCGCAAGAACTGCCCGTACTGTTCTTCTGCGCAGACTCCATAGCGTTCTGATAGCGCTCTCCCCTGCGTGCTCATACCCTCGGAACGGTAACGCAACTACAAGAAGAATCACCAAGAAGAATGCAGCCGTTCCCCAGTTCATGTATTCTAGTGTGCGACTCGGCAATAAGTAACTACTATTGCTATAGCCAATCATAGACCGAAACTCCAGCATGACCCCAGCCGCCAAAGAGAACGGCACGCAAATGATCAATGCGTTTAGTATCGCGAGACTTTTTTTGTCGGCACTCGAACGCATTCTTATGCAATGGCAAAAGATGTAAGCATGTCTTGTGGCTTCAGGACGTGTTGATTCTTATTCATACGAAATCACCTCTATCTTAACGCGTCACGTATTGTGCGAAATAACTTTTCAACGACAGGGGCTAAGTTTTCAAGCTTGGGACCATCAATTCTCCCAATGCCTTGATTGCAATTTGCCACGTAAAGGCGCGCGCCGCGCATGTTATCTAAGGCACAATGAGAAGCCTCCAGATCGTCAACCCCCTACTGCTCATTCCCGAACCCTTCGTCCACCACGCGCCGACCCCTGCGCCCGCCCTTTTTCCCGCCTCCCGTCGTGACGTAAGTCTTTGCCGGGAGGTATCCTCCGTCGCTCACACAAAAAATGCTCGAACCAACCCATCTTTCAGTACGACCCTGTTCCGCGAACCCCGGCCGGCGTGCTCCAACCGAATTACGAAAGGACGACGATTTCAGGAAGACTGAGGTGCGGGATCGGGTTGGAAAGCCTGATGATACGCCCCCCCAAGAGAGCGGAGACGCTGATAGCGGCGGCTTAACAAGTCATCAGGAGAATAGGATTTTAGTTCGGTTAACTGTCGAACGACGTAGTCTTGAAACGCGGCGGCCGCTGCAGCGTGATTGCGGTGAGCTCCTCCCACCGGCTCGGGGATGATCTCGTCAATCAGGCCCAATTTCAGCAAGTCCTTGGCTCGCATGCGCAGGGCGGAAGCTGCCTCCTTGGCTTGAGCGCTCGTCTTCCAGAGGATGGCCGCACAACCCTCCGGCGAGATCACGGAGAAAACACTGTGTTCGAGCATGGCCATCTTGTCGGAAACAGCGATGCCCAAGGCCCCCCCGCTTCCCCCCTCGCCAATGATGACAGAGATGAGCGGAACGCGAAGCATCGGCATGGCCTGGAGATTTGCGGCAATGGCCTGAGCGATCCCCCGCTGCTCGGCCTCCATGCCCGGATAGGCACCGGGAGTATCCACCAGTGAAACGATCGGCAATCCGTACTTGGCCGCGAAGCGCATCTTGGCGAGCGCCTTGCGATAGCCTTCGGGATGCGGGCAGCCGAAATTGCAGGCCATTCGCTCGGTGAGCGTGCGACCCCGATTCTGCCCGATGATCATGACGCGGTGCGGGCCGATCCAACCCAGGCCGGTGACAATCGCGGCGTCGTCGCCGAAGTTGCGGTCACCATGCAGTTCACAGAACTCATGCACCGCGTGATGAATGTAATCGCCAACGAGCGGCCGATGTGGATGGCGGGCGACAAATACGGTTTCCCAGGGTTCCAATCCATCATAAATGGAGCGGGCCGTGGTTTCCCATTCCGCGCGAAGCGTGGCCACCTCCCGCTGGGTCGCATCGGAGGAAATGTCCTTCGATTCCAAAAGCTGATCGATGCGCCTGCGCAATAGCGCGAGCGGACCCTCGCTCCTCAATTCACCACTGAGCGAGAACGCACCAAAAGCGCCCCAACCTCGTTTTTCCGGATGCATTTTCCCCCGCCCGTGGATCGGACAACGCTTAGGAACCACCAGATACGAATCAAAGAATATAGCCTAATTCCACGCAAATTACAAGGCTGCGGGGCATTGCATGCACTCCACGCCATCCGGGCTTGATATTCGCGGGCGTTCTTTCTAGGCTCATCGATTCGACGAGGGTGAAGGGGGTATCGCACCGGGAATCGTAGAAACGTCCGAAAACATCAGGAGAGATTGAAACAATGAGTACTCGAGGATTGGTTGAGCCGCATGGCGGCCGACTGGTGGACCGTACCGGTGCCAAAGCAGATGCGACAGCGCCCCGTCATTCCATCGCGCTCAATGAGTGGCAGCAATGTGACTTTGAGATGATCGGCTGCGGAGCCATGAGCCCGCTGGATGGGTTCATGGGGGAAGCGGACTACAACAGCGTTTGCGACAAGATGACGCTTGCCGGAGGGGCGACGTGGCCAATCCCGATTACGCTGGCGGTGGACGATGCAACGGCGGCCAAGGTCGGCGTTGGCGATCGCGTCGCCCTCAATGACGACAAGGGCCGGCTGCTGGGCTACATCACGGTTCGCGAGAAGTTCAAACAAGACAAGAAGAAGCAGGCGATCAAGGCCTTCGGCACCGAGGACGTGGCGCACCCCGGCGTCAAAAACGTCATGAGCTCCGGCGACACGTGCCTGGCGGGCGCGATTGACGTTGTGACGCTGCGGCACGACCCGATGTTTACGGCCCATCGATTGACGCCGCGTCAGACCCGCGCCGAATTCGAGAAGCGCGGATGGAAGACAATCGTCGCATTTCAGACGCGCAACCCGATTCATCGCGCGCATGAATATCTTACGAAATGTGCACAGGAGATCGTGGACGGATTGCTGATTCACCCGCTCATGGGCGCGACCAAGGACGGCGACATCGCCCCGGAAGTTCGCATGAAGTGTTACGAGACGCTCATCAGCAAGTACTACCATCCCAAGCACACCATGCTCGCAGTGATGCCGGCGGCCATGCGATACGCAGGACCCAAGGAGTGCGTATTGCACGCGATTTTGCGACAAAATTATGGCTGCTCGCATTTCATCGTCGGGCGCGACCACGCGGGAGTCGGCACTTACTACGGAACGTATGCCGCGCAGGAGACGATGGATTCCCTGCCGACGGGTGCGCTGAAAATCACGCCCATGAAGTTCGAGAATACCTCGTGGTCCAAGCTCGCGGGCGGGATGGTGAGCGAAAAAACATTCCCCGCGATCGAAGGCGACCGCATCGCCTTGTCCGGCACCAAGGTCCGCGAAATGCTTCTGGCCGGTCAGCGTCCGCCGGCGGAATTCACGCGGCCCGAAATCGCGGACATTCTTATCGAGTCGATGAAACAGGGATAAGGCTATTGCCGATTGGCGAATTGCGATTGTCGATTTGGGCGAGAACCTCGCTTCACTTCCTTCAATCGACAATCGTCAATCGAAAATCGACAAGCCATGAACGTTTCAAATGAAGTCATCGGCGCCATCGGCAAAGCCAAGTTGCCTGTGGTGATCGCTCACGTCGTTCCCGATGCCGATGCGCTGGGCTCGATGCTGGGAGTGAGCCTGGCCCTTGCCGGGCGCGGAGTACCGGCAAAGGCGTCGCTTCCTCCCGCTTCCATTTCGCAACGACTTGCGTTTCTGCTGGAATGGGCGGGCGTACCCGCGGCGACGAAAGAAGATTTTGCGGCGGCTGACACGTTCATCGTACTCGATACCGCCAAGAAGGATCGATGCAACGTCGGACCGGCATTGCGCGAGACGAACTGGTCCGATGGGCGGCCGATTCTCAATATCGACCACCATGAATCCAACACTCGTTTCGGTTCGGTGAACTGGGTCGAACCCAAGGCCGCCAGCGCCTGCGAAATGACGTATTGCCTGCTCCGGGAAATGGGTGTGGTCATTTCGCCGGCCATGGCATCGCTGCTCTACGCCGGGATTCAGACGGACACGCTTGGTTTTTCGCTGCCCACTACTTCAGCGTCCGCTCTGCGGGCCGCAGCCGACCTTTCGGAACTTGGGGCCAACATTGGCGACCTCGGCGAGCGATTGGGGCGCAGCCAGCGGAAAAGTGAGTTCGACTTGCTGCGCGTGGTTTATGACAATACCCGCCTCGTGGGCGATGGCTCGATCGCGTACAGCTCGGCAAGTTTTGATGAAATCCACGATGCGGGCTGTACGGCCGCGGATATCGACGAGCAAATCAATGTCCCACGCTCGCTGGATGGAGTTCGCCTGGCGATGCTTTTTTCGGAAGGGCGGAAGGATAAGACGCGCATTAACTTTCGTGGCTCTGGAAAAGTTACTGTCCTGGAACTCGCGGCCGAATTCGGCGGAGGGGGACACACTCAGGCTGCCGGAGCGATCCTCGATTGCGGCCTTCAATCCGCCATTGACAAGGTTATCCCCCGCGCGGTTGAATACATGCAGAAATTTGCTGATCGAGGACGCCACCATGACCATTGATCAATTACGAGGTGCCGTTCGAGCACAGCCCTTTAAGCCTTTTAATATTTGCCTGGGGGACGGTCGCCAATTCCCGGTGCCTCATCCTGAATGCGTGATGGTCGGCCCAGAAGCAACTCGTACTTTTGGAGTGGCCGGTCCTGGTGAGGATTACCGAATTGTTGATCTCCTCCTTGTCACTTCACTCGATTTTGTTAACGGACATGTCGGCAAGTCGACCTAGACTTTCCATTGACTACGAACAATTATGAAACAAATCGAAAAAGTTGCCGTTATTGGTCTGGACTGTGCCGAGCCGACACTGGTGTTCGACAAGTGGCTGCACGAACTGCCGAATCTGCGGCGGCTGATGCAGTCGGGGACGTACGGCGAGCTGACCAGCTCCATGCCCCCGATCACCGTGCCGGCCTGGAGCTGCATGGCCTCCAGCAAGGACCCCGGCACGCTGGGGATTTACGGCTTCCGCAATCGTGCCGACCATTCGTACGACAAGCTGAGCATTGCGACTTCGATGGCGGTCAAGGAGCCGCGCATCTGGGAAATCCTTTCGGCCGCCGGCAAGAGCAGCATCGTCGTCGGCGTTCCCGGCACCTACCCGATTACCAAACCCATCAACGGCTGCATGATCACCAGTTTTCTGACACCGGATACAAACGACCCGAAGATTCAGTGGACGCACCCGCCGACCCTTCGCAAGGAAGTCAACGATCTGGTCGGCGAGTACATGGTGGATGTGAAGGGTTTCCGCACCGACGACAAGAAGTGGCTTCTCGATCAGATTCACCTGATGACGGAGAAACGCTTCAAGGTCATTCGACACCTGCTCAAGACCAAGCCGTGGGATTTGTACTGGTCGGTCGAGATGGGCGTGGACCGCATTCATCACGGTTTCTGGAGCTGCATGGATCCCACGCATCACGCGCACATTCCAGGAAATCCATTCCTGAATTCTATCCTTGAATACTACAAGTACGTGGACCGCGAAATCGGTGAAACACTCAAGTGCATGGACCTTGAAAAGACGGCGGTGTGGGTCGTTTCCGATCACGGATGCAAGACCATGGTTGGCGGCCTGATGTTCAATCAGTGGCTGATGAACGAGGGTTACCTCGTATTCAAGGAGCCGCCCAAACCCAAGCAGAAATTCGATTACAAGGATGTGGATTGGAGCAAGACGACGGCCTGGGGCGATGGGGGCTATTACGGCAGGTTGTTCATCAACGTAAAGGGGCGCGAGCCCAACGGCACGGTTGACCAGGCCAAATATGAATCGTTCCGCGATGAGCTGGCCGGGAAGATCGAAGCCATCAAGGACGACAAGGGCCAGCCGATGGTCAATAAGTGCTACAAACCCGAAAAGATTTACAAGAAGGTGAACGGCGTTGCGCCGGACCTTGTCGTGATTTTCGGCGAACTGCGCTGGCGGTCGGTCGGGCTCGTCGGTTCCAACACCCTTTATACCTACGAAAACGATACCGGCCCCGACGACGCGAATCACGCCCAGCAGGGAATGTATATCCTGACACACCCATCCCTGCCCGCGAGAGGCCGCGTTGACGGCCCGACGTTGTACGACGTGTCGCCGACGATCTTGAAACAGCTGGGTCAGCCGATACCGGCGGACATGCGAGGAAAACCGTTGGTTTGAATCGATGCGTGATCGAAGTAACGAACGCTAATTGACGCAATCTTCGTACGAAGGTCGGCCCCCGCCGGGATGCACCAAATGGGTCGTGATCATCGGGGCGGGCAGCGTGTCCTTGGACCAGCCCTTTCCGCGTACAATCACGCACCGGAAAAACTCATATGTGCCCGGCGAGTCATCTGACCCGTCGTCGTCGGTATCATAGCTTGGATAATTGGCCAGCTGCTCGACGACATAGTGCCTGGCGTAACCGTCCTTGTCCTGTGTGCCTTCCTCCAGCACCTTTTGATATTCCGCGTGGCTGTCCACGAAGGCCCGGTTGTATGTCCAATCACGCCCGTGCCAGCCGCGGATGGCCTTGTTGGGCCCGGGATCTATGCCGGGCATCACTCCCTCGAGATCGCAACTCTCCTGACGGGCCGCCCATGCCCAGCGTCCGATGTTTTCCTCGTAGTAAATGGTTCGTGCCGGAGTAGGGACGCGCGTCACCGGACGCATGTACGGAGAATTGCTGTGCATCAGGCCGCCAGTGCTGCTGGCCACCATGAAGATATTGGCGGCATAACTTGTTCCGAAGTAATCGTACGACGTGATCTCGGTTGCGACCCAGTCGCGGCAGTGTCCACCGCGCGGAGGACCGTTATCGCCGGGACATCGAAAAAGCCCCAGATCCAATTCCGTGTCGCGCTGCGCACCAAGACGATCATAGGGGTTGCCAAAGTCGGGCAGCCCCTTGTAGAGGATATTGTTCATGCCGCGCGTGGCCGGGCCAAATCCGACTCGCGTGCCGTATTTGCTATTTACCGGATCGGGTGTACCGCCCATGAAATCGGGGCGGCCTATGCCGCTTTTGCCGCCCCACTCGTACGCACCGACGAAAATGGGATGTGTCGCGCTCTGCCAGTATTGGCCGGAATGCACCGGGATGCCCCAGCCTTGCGGATCGTCGGCCTCGTAGACGCGGCTGCTGGTGGCTATGCCCTTCAGATGCGAAAGACAGGCCGCTTGTTTGGCCTGCCTTCGGGCGGCCTCCAAAGATGGCAGCAGTATGGCGATCAGAAGTGCAATAATGGCGATAACCACGAGAAGCTCGATCAGCGTAAAGCCACGCGGCTTGATATTTGAATTCAACGGCCTCATCCGATGCCCCTTCCGGCGGGAGGCCTTCAGTATACCCGATGGCTACGGGGTCAAGGCAAGGGGGGCGGCCAACTGGAGGTCGGCTTGATCAAGCTCGTCCCACATTCCGGACATGTTCCCGAAATATTGCCCGTCAGATCATACCCGCATCGAGAGCATTCCTTCTCGCCGAAACGATGTCTCCGCAGACGTGCTATGAATCGCCTGAGGAGAAAGGCTGGCAAGGCCCCGCTGATCAGTGCGATGAGCCAGAAAGGCGCACCAATCAGAACATCAATATGCTTTCTCATCGGCGTCTGCCTTTTCAGAGCGTCCCGGGACAAAAAAGTTGGCGGCTGCGCGCTGTAATCCCAAATTACTTCAGTTCTGTTTGGATGAATTTCATCTCGACAGTCCAGTGAGGACGGGAGTTCATCTTTTGTCTGGAATCGAAATGCCCACTCTCCGCGGATCGGCATTCGGAGACCCGAGTACCGTTCACCAGGGCATATCGCCATATACTTCGCGTCTTGAATCGGCTCTCGAAGCAAGGTCCCGCATTTCCAAGTGATTGGCAACTTTGGTTCTGTGTGGGCCCTAAAAGCGGCGCAAAACCAGCCTCGCTGCGTGTTCAACGTCAACAGCCATTTTTCGTCGCCATTCCAGAGACATTTGTCTCGAAAACGACTATCGCTGATAGAAAAACCTCTCGTGTTTTTCAGTCCATATCCCCAAGCGACCAAGACTGCGAAAAAAAAGATGACGTTAACCGAGATGAGGGAATAGCGCGCGATCCTTGCCGCAGCTCGACAGATCACAACCAACAGCGAAAGAACCGCTCCCTTACGGTCGCGGCTCAGATTTTGCGATGCTTCGATCATCAAAAAACGCCTTCCAGATAGCGTCGGCGAAGAGGCGGTTGGCAGCCTCATTGGGGTGCGGATCGTGGCTGTTGACGACGAGTTTCGTTGCATCCAATCCGGCGATCACAGGAAGCAAATCAACGATCTGGATTCCGTGCTTCTCAAAATACGACCGCACCAGTGATTGCACGCGTGCGGAGTCATATTTGTTGCCCGCCGTTCGAAGGAAAGGAAGAAGTGCCACGCGCAAGCGCACATGGTGGGTGTTACACAATTCGAGAATCCGATCGAATTGGGCCTCCTGGCGCGACCAGATGGTTGGGTCGCTGTAACCGGTCGCCAGCCAGTCCCAATAGGAATGCGCGCCCCGCGCATAGGGCGCAATGGCTCGATGGTAGAGGTAGTTGAGCAGGAACGAATGTTCCGTGTTGATGTAATGACTCTTCGGCGGAAGCTTGGGATCGAAGTCGGGCGTGACAGGCAGGAGCGTATCAATGTCGTTGGGGAGATGGCAAAGTACAATTTCATCAACCGCGTAATCCTGGATCATGTCGTGGACCGCGTTGATGTGCTCCTTCGTTCCCCAGCCCGACCAGGCGACATTCATGACTTCAATCTTGCCGGGCGCCTTGGAATCGAAACGCGACTGGATGATGTCGGTAAATCGATCGCGGGTGTCGTTGATCCCCCAGCCATACGTGAAGGAATCGCCGATGAAGGCGATGCGACGAACTCCGACTTGCCGACCCTCGGCCCACTCCTTGTCCCGGCAATACAGGGAATTGAGCGTTGGGTAAATTTGGAACCAGCGCTTCGAAACCAGACTCGCACCGTAGGAATCCGTCTCGACAACCAGGAACCGGACGTAGGTCTCTCCGACCAGCCCCGCAAGGCTCAACAGCGTCGCGAAGACGAGCACGTTTCCTGCAAGCAGACGCAACCCCGGCCGTGACTTCGGGAAAAATCGAAAGAAACACCCGGTGTGGATAAGCAGCGACAACGCCGCGATCCACCACCAGAGGTAGTCCGACAAGTAACCGTACGATCCCGAAGCCCACATAGGACCAATGGTAAAGTTCAGAGTTCAAAGTTCAAAGGGCGCTCAACCCGTATTACAATGCAGCCCCTGTGATCCTTGTGTTCATGGAGCAACCGAAGTGACGCTGACATACTGGACCTACTTACAGCTCGAAAAACTGCTGGATATGCAGCATCCCCGCAGTGAGCCCGCCGAACATGACGAGATGTTGTTCATCGTCATCCATCAAACGTATGAGCTTTGGTTCAAGCTGCTTCTCCACGAACTGGACAAGGTCAACCGCAACCTCTCGGCAAACGACCTTTACGGCGCGATTCATACGCTCAAACGGGCGCGAACCGTAATGAAGACGCTGGTCCAGCAGGTGGACGTGCTGGAGACCATGACGCCGATGTCCTTCACCAGCTTTCGCAATCGGCTGGACACGGCCTCAGGCTTTCAATCGGCCTTGTTTCGGGAATTGGAATACCTTCTTGGTTACAAGCGAGCGGAGATGCTCAAGCACGTAGCAGTGGGCGCGCCGAGACGGGCGGAGATCGAGCGACGACTCAACCAGCCGAGCGTCATGGATCACTTCTACGACTTCCTCGAACATCGCGGTGCGACCATTCCGCCGGAAATACGAGCCAAGCCAGTGAGCCAACCCACGCAGCCCAATGAAAAAATTCAGGACGCATTGTTCGACCTGTATAAGAAGCATGCCGACGTAGCGATCCTCTTCGAGTTGATGACTGATTTCGATGAAGGGCTTCAGGAATGGCGTTACAGGCACATCAAGCTGGTCGAGCGAACCATCGGGGCGAAAAAAGGAACCGGCGGTTCGCTGGGGGTGGAATTCCTGAAGGAATCGCTTTTCAAACCAGTTTTTCCTGATCTTTGGGCCATCCGGCATCGCTTATAGTCCCTGTTGCGGTCAAAGCAGCCTTTCCCAGACCCCGGCCTCGACCGATAACCGCCATCCTCGTCATGGCCGTAGAATTTCACCTTGCGATTTGCTTATGATGGCTCCGGAGGGAGGAGCCATTGATGTTGCCTGATCGTCAATTTGTCGGGCGGTTTTCCAACGACAGCCTGCCGTGCTGGGCGCCGCCGCCGGACACGGAGTGCATATTTCGGGAATTGATTGCCGTTGAATTGCGTGCCGGACGGCTGACCCGCATGCGACGCGCCCGCATCGTTCGTTATGCGTCGCAAATCGGCCTGTCGGCTGTCGATACAGGCCGGCTCATCGCAGAGTGCCAGAGTTCGCATCTCGACCGCACCGATTCGGCGAGCGAACAACCCAACCTTCGTCTGGTTGGCGTACCCGCCAGACGCATCGCGTTACGCCCTCGCGTCGCCATCACCACTGGAATCCTGCTACTCATCATCTGGATGCTGCGGTAAGGGCCGCCCGCCTCGTTGATCCCGACTAAGCGAACTTCCTGTTTTGCTGTGAGCCGTTTTGACACGTTATCCAGATTTCACGGAACCGGGATACATTCAGTCTGGCGAGCGTAGGAACCCAGAAGATGAGCCAATCACTATTCCTGTCTCGTTTGACAATTGGGTCGTCACCAAGTCCTTCGACCATGGCCGGCGTAATCACATTTTGCGGTGCGCGCAGTTCCACACGCAGCCCGCGTCCCATGTTGGTGACGATTTTTCCGGCAGGAGTCGGTTTGCCGGCGATCTTCAGAACCACGGCGGTTTTCGTTCCCCAATCGAAGGCCATGTCGGGTTGCAATTTTTGAAATTGACCGACAACGGTAAGCAAAAGATCGGGTTTCCATCGCGCGACCTGTGCCCGCGACATGGACTTCTGCGATAGGTGCCAATCCCTGCCCTGCACCTTCCAGGGTTCCTTCAGTTCCGGCGTTTCTTCGGTGTGCTGAATGTGTTTCTTGTATGCAGCCGCAGCCGTCTTCAGGAATGCACGAAATGCCGGCTTCTTCACGTCCTTGAAATCGCGAAGCGACAGGCGGATGTCGTCCCATCCTCCAGCCATGCCGCGCAAGTGCCGAATTCGCACACGCTGGTACTGACCGTAGATAGGCAAATCGTGGCGCTCGTCGAGCGTGGGCACGGCCAGCTCACGACGAAGCGCACTCTCGGCAAACGTGTCCTGAGGGACCCGGATGGCCATCTCCAACAGGTCTTTGAAGCCTGTCAGGAAATGGCAGAACCACTGAGCGTCCCTGGCCGCCGTCATCTCGACTTTTGTGCGGTGGTTCCAATTTGTTGCGGCAAACCCACCCTGTGACTCAATCGTTTCGACCAGCCATTCAAGCAATTGAGCATCCCATTCGACCGGAACGCCCGCGCTGTCGAGGTGATTCACCGTGTGCCAGGATTTGCCATCGATGTCCCAGGGCATCCTGACATCAGCGTCCATATCGGGATGGAGCCTTGATTCCGAAACGGGTTGATCGATGGACTGCGAGATGGAGCGCTCGACGTGCGGTCCCATCTCCAAAACAGGATTGAGCGCCCTGCCGGTGTGTGAAGCCTTGACGCGGGCAATATCTTCGGGCGTACCCGCGGCCACAATTTCGCCACCAGCGGCACCGGCCTCGGGCCCCAGATCGATAATCCAGTCGGCGGTCTTGATCACATCGAGATTGTGTTCGATGCAGATGACCGAGTTGCCGAGGTCCACGAGTCGATGCAACACGCCCAGCAATTTGCGGATGTCATCGAAATGCAATCCGGTCGTCGGCTCATCGAGGATGTACAGCGTGTTGCCCGTCGAGGGGCGACCCAGCTCAGCCGCAAGCTTGACCCGCTGCGCCTCGCCACCGGAAAGGGTCGGCGCGGAGCGGCCCAATTCCAGGTAGTCGAGACCCACATCGGACAGCGTCTGCAGCATGCGCCGGATTCGTGGAACGCTGTCAAACAAGGACAATGCCTCGCTCACGCGCAGGTTCAGCACGTCGGCAATGCTCTTGTCGCGGTACTTCACTTCCAGCGTTTCGGTGACGTAGCGCCGGCCGCGACAGCTTTCGCATTCGATCCAGACGTCGGGAAGAAAGTGCATCTCTATGCAGCGCTGGCCCATCCCCTCGCACGCCTCGCAGCGGCCTCCCGCCCGGTTGAAGCTGAAGCGATTGGGGGTGTAGCCGCGTATCTTGCTGAGGGGCAGACGCGAGAAAAGTTCGCGCACCAGATCAAACAGACCGGTGTAGGTCGCGGGGTTGCTCGACGGACTGTTGCCGATCGGCGACTGATCGACATTGATCACCTTGTCGATGTATTCCACACCGCTGATGCGATCGTGCGCACCGACGGAAACTTCTGCGCGGTGAATGCGGGTGGCAATCGCATTGTGCAGGATGTCATTGACCAGCGTGCTCTTGCCGCTGCCGGAAACGCCTGTCACGCAGGTGAACCGACCCAGGGGGAACGCAACATCGATTTCCTTGAGATTGTTTTCGCGGGCACCGTGGACCACCAAATGTCGATTGTCGATTGTCGATTGTCGACTGCGGGAGTTGGTCATTTGGTAATCTGGTACGGTGGTAATTTCCTGGGTATTGACTCGCCGTCGGTTCGTGGGCACGGCAATAGACTCCCTGCCCGAGAGGTATTTTCCGGTGAGCGAATCCTGCCTGGATCGAAGCCTGGAGGGGGCGGCAGCGGCTGTAATCGAGCCGCCAAATGAGCCTGCGCCGGGGCCAAAATCGAGAACATGGTCGGCGGAGTCGATCACTTCGCGGTCGTGCTCCACGAGCAACAACGTGTTGCCGAGATCGCGGAGGCGATGCAACGCAGCGATGAGGCGGTGGTTGTCGCGAGGGTGCAGGCCGATGGTAGGCTCATCGAGGACGTACAACACGCCTGTCAGCCCCGTACCGATCTGCGAGGCGAGTTGAATTCGCTGGGCCTCTCCGCCGGAAAGTGTCGCCGCACTGCGATGCAAATTGAGGTAGTCCAGCCCGACATCCACAAGGAACCGCAGCCGCGAGGTAATTTCGTGAAGCAATTCGCCCGCAATCTTGCGTTTCCGCGTGTCGAGCTTCAAACCCTCAAACCACTTGAGCGCTCCGTCGAGAGGCTGAAGGCAAATCTCATGCAACGTCAGATTTCCGAGCCGGTACGCCCCCGGATCGGGCTTGAGCCGCGAACCGGCGCAGGCTTCGCATGGTGCTTCGCCGGCCATTCCGGAAAGTTTTTGTCGATACGTGGCGTTGGCCCTGGCAGCACGGGCAATTGAAGGGAAGAAGCCTCGCCATTGAAAGCGAATGGATTTGGTGATGCGGTGATGTGGCGATGTGGCGATTTGCGGGCTTGCCGGCCTATGTACGTTCGCCATTCCGCATTCCGAATTCAGCATTCCTGTTTCGTACCATTCTTCTCCCGTTCCGTGCAGCATGGCGAGTCTTTGCGATTCCGTAAGCTGATTCCATGGCGTATTCAGGGCGAATCCCAGACGGTCGGCAAGCAGGGCAACGAACCGTTGCAACATCGGATTGGCAGAGAGGTCTTCCCAGCCGGCGATCGCACCGTCGGAAATTGACCGGGTGGGATGCACGACAATCGCTGCCTGATTGGCCCCCTGCTGCACACCCAGCCCTTCGCACCTGTCGCACCAGCCCAGACGCGTGTTGAATGAAAAGTGGTGCGGCGTCAGGTCTTCGAGCTTGTAGTCACACTTTGGGCATGACTTGTGTTGTGAGAAACGAAGGTCCCCGGGGATTGTCGATTGACGATTTTCGATTGGCGATTTGCCGCGACGCGGTTGGTCTGGACCAACTGGCCGCTTCGCATTGTCCTCTGCGCCATTCGAGATTTGAGATTTCAAATTTGAGATCTCGGATGGTTCTCTCTCATTACTCAGCGCATCCGAAAATGCGACCACGACATTCCCTTTTCCCAGGGCCAGGGCCTGCTCCACGCTATCCACGATTCGACCCCGCTGGCCGCGGCGGATGGAAATGCGATCCACAACGACTTCCACGCGATGCGATCTTGCCGGGCCGAACTTGATCGGTTCATCCAGCGATTTCAACTCGCCGTCAATGCGTACGCGGCTGTAACCGTTGGCCCGCTCGCGATCCAGGACATGTTGAAAAGATTCGCCACTCGCCGGTTCGACAGGGGCCAGCAGCAGGAGCCGCGTGCCCTCGGCGAAGGACAGGATTCGCTCGGCGATTTCGTCGGCCGAATGGGATTCAATCGGGACTCTGCACATGGGACAGTGCGGCTGCCCGATTCTCGCCCAAAGCACGCGAACGTAATCGTAAATCTCTGTAATCGTGCCGACCGTGGAGCGCGGGGAGCGTGTGGTGTTTTTCTGCTCGATGCAGACGGCCGGCGAAAGGCCTTCCACCCGATCGACCCTGGGCGGCTGAACCTGGCCAAGAAACTGACGTGCATAGGAACTAAGCGACTCGACGTATCGCCGCTGGCCCTCGACGTAGACGGTATCAACCGCGAGGCTGGTCTTTCCACTCCCGCTCGGACCGCAGCAAACCGTGATCTTGTTACGCGGAAAATCGACGTCGATGTCCTTCAGATTGTGCTGCTTGGCCCCGAAGACCCTGATGTCATGATGTTGCGGGATAACGCCCTGTTGCCTCGTTGCCTCGTTGCCTCTTTGCTTTCGTTTTTGAACCTTGAGCTTTGAACTTGGAACTTTCCCCAATACCTCTCGCAACGCGGCTCCGGTATGCGACCGCTCGCAACGCGCGACCTCCTCCGGCGTGCCCTCGGCCACGATGCGTCCACCGCCTTCGCCACTTTCAGGCCCAAGGTCAATCACCCAGTCCGCCGTCTTGATCACATCAAGATTGTGTTCAATCACCAATACCGAATTGCCTGCATCGACGAATCCGTGCAACACGGCAAGAAGGCGCTTGATGTCGGCGAAATGCAGCCCGGTCGTAGGCTCATCGAGAATATAGAGTGTTCGGCCTGTTGACTTCTTGACCAGTTCGCGGGCGAGCTTGATCCGCTGGGCCTCGCCGCCGGAGAGCGTCGTCGAAGATTGTCCGAGCTTGAGATAATCGAGGCCGACATCGTGCAGCGTTTGAAGCATGCTCGCGATGGCCGGAACGTTTTCGAAATGCTCGAGCGCCTGCTGCACGTCCATCTCCAGCACGTCCGTGATGGACTTGCCCTTATACAGGATTTGCAGTGTTTCGTGGGCAAATCGGCGGCCTTCGCACAAGGGGCAGGTCACCCACACGTCGGCCAGCAATTCCATGTCCAATTTGTTGCTGCCGTTGCCCTCGCAGGCCTCGCAGCGGCCACCGCCTTTTTCGCCGATGGAGACGTTGAAGCTGAACCGCCCCGGCTTGTAGCCGCGGACTTTGGCGTCGGGCATGCGGGCGTAGAGATTGCGGATTTCGTCGAAGACTTTGATGTAGGTTGCGGGGTTGGAGCGTGGCGTCCGGCCAATGGGCGATTGATCGATGTCGATGACCTTGTCGAGGTGCTCCCGCCCTTCGATGTGATCGTGCGCGCCAGGCTCGACGTTGGTCGCCCCGTTCAGATCGCGGGCCAGCGCCTCGCGGATGATGTCGTTGACCAGCGAGCTTTTCCCCGACCCCGAAACCCCGGTAACGGCCACAAACCGCCCCAGCGGAATCTCAACGGTGATGCCCTTGAGGTTATTCTGCCTGGCGCCGACTATTGTGAGCCAAGGGACGTGCAAACGTAAAGCACTAATGCTGGTTCTACGGATTTCGCTGCTCGCCCGGATCATGTCTCACCCTACAACTCAAGAATCAGCGTCACCGTCGGCTCTTTGTGGATGATGCTCACTAACCAATCGAAAACGGTTGGACCGCTACTGGCCTCAGCCTGCTCCAGTTCTGCTTGGACGCGATCGCGGTTTGACGGATGGCATCGCGCCAGCCTTTCTCGAAGCACTCTTGCTGTTTCAGCGTATCCAAGGGCCTGCCTGGACTGTCCTGATTGTCGCCACCGTAGCACAAATCCCTCATCGGGCGTGCCGAATCCGCCGGATAGGCAATCCTCAAATGCATCCAGATTGCGCCCAAAGTAGCCGCCCGGCCCATTAATCATGCCTCCAAGAACGGTCCAGAAAGTGTCCATCGAAGTGATCAGCTCCCCCGGAAGTATGTACTCCTTCATACCGGTTTTTTTTTGCGGCACCGGGCTGTCCATCGCTAAATCCCCGCTTCGTCGCGTAGTTTGATCAAATCCTGTTCGACCCCAAGCGCCCTGGCTTGCTCGAACAAATACTTCCAATCCATTCGCGCACCTCGAATGCGGGCCACACCGAGCGCATCTCTCCATTGTTTGGTCGACTGAGAATCCTTTCGCCAATTCAACTTCATCAGGATGATGTCTTCGGGGGAGACAATTTCGAAGCCCGGGCCACCGACTTCAAAACTCACGGACTCCTTCCTCTGAAAAACGCTTTTGTGAAATTCATTCATCGTGACAACAGACAAATCGACTTTGAAAGTTGTCTCCATATCAATCAAATTGGCCATCCCGCTTTTTTGGGCAATGGCGATCAGCGAGTCGGGATTTCGATAGAACCGTTGCGGCAGCGAACCGGCGAGCGCCCTGGCTTGTGCTGGCGTCATGCGCACGATGATATCCACATCCTGCGTCGTGATAGGCTCGCCATAAAGGCTGCTGGCCACGGAGCCGGTGATGGCATACTCAATACCTGCTTGGTCAAGCGCACTGGTCACCAGGCGAATCACTTCATGGATTTCATTGGCGGCCATTGTGTGTGTCCTTGTTCTGGGTCAATGATTTGGCGCGCAGGATCATTGCCGTTGTTTCAAACATGAGCTCCAGATTACGTAAGGGACCACGCGCCTGCGCCAAATGGTACTGCAGCCGCCGATCTCGCTCTTGCGGAGTCAGATTGCGAACCGCTTGATTCAATATCGCAGTCAACTGAGCCGCTCGTTCATGCGTCATCGTGTTGATTGTTGGCTTCATGATTGCTTTCCGATTTTGCTTTTTCGTGCCCTTCGTGCCTTCGTGGTTGAGTTCATCTTCAGAACCGGCCGACGCTGTTTCGGAATCTCAATAGCATCATCGCCGCGAAGGAATTGCCCCGTAACCGACCGCTTTGCCGAAACCACTTTTTCGTAATCCCCCTCGGCCACGACTTCCCCGCCGCGCACGCCCGGGCCGGGGCCGAAGTCCACGATGTGGTCGGCCGTCCGCATGGTCTGCTCATCATGCTCCACGACGATGACCGTATTGCCCATGTCGCGCAGGCGACAGAGCGAATCGAGCAGCCGCTCGTTGTCGCGTGGGTGCAGCCCGATGCTGGGCTCATCAAGCACATAGAGCACGCCCACCAACCCGGCCCCGATCTGGCTGGCGAGGCGAATGCGCTGCGATTCACCTCCGGAAAGCGTGGGAGCCTGGCGATCCAGTGCGAGATATTCCAACCCTACGTCGCACAGAAAGCCAAGCCGGGCACGGACTTCCTTGATCGCGTCGCGGGCGATCATCTGCTGCGTGGGCAACAGCTCCAACGAGTCGAAAAAGCGGAATGCGTCCTGAATCGATAGCGCGGACAGTTCACAGATTGATTTGCCGCCAAGGCGCACCGCCAAAGCCTGTACGTTGAGGCGCGCGCCCCTGCACTCCGGGCAGACGGCCTTGCGCATGAATTTTTCGTAGTAGTCGCGGACGAAACCCGATTTGGCCCGCTTGTGTTTTTCGCGAAGGTCCGACAACACTCCCGCAAACTTGTCGCCGTGTCGCCAGACGCCGCCGGACCAGCGCCACTCAAAGGTGACGTGCTGATCGCCCAGCCCGTAGAGCAATGCTTCTCGCGCCTTTTTGGGCAGTTTTTCCCAGGGTGATTCAAGATCAAATCCGACCCGGGCAGCCACACCACGATAGATGTGCCGCTTCCATTTCCCCATGCGCCCCCAGAAGCGCATCGGCTCCACCGCATATTTCAGAAACGACTTTTTCGGATCGGGCACGATCAAATCGGGGTCGAAGTCGAACGTCTCGCCCATGCCATCGCACGTCGCACACATCCCCTGCGGCGAGTTGAAGCTGAAAAGCTGCGGCGAGGGCGGCTCGAAGCTCAGCCCGCAATCCGCACACGCGAAGTGCGCCGACAGCAACAAATCCGAGTGGTTTGTCGATTGTCGATCGTCGATTTCCGATTGGTTTTCTTCCACTCCTTTCTTTGAACTTTGAATTTTGGGCTTTGATCTTTCATGTTGTCCGCTCCCTGACGGACGCGGCTCCGCTTGATGCACGATCAAAGCTCCGTCGCCGAGCTTGAGCGCCGCCTCAACGGCCTCTGCCAGACGCGGTCGCACCGATGCGTTGATCGTCAGACGATCGATCACAATTTCGATGTGATGGCGAATATTCTTCGCGAGCGCAGGCACCTGACTTAGCTCGTGAATCGTGCCATCCACCCTGGCTCGCGCGTATCCCTTGCGATGCATGTCGTCGAACAAATCGCGGTATTCGCCCTTTTGTCCGCGAATCGCGGGGGCCAGCAAAACAAACTTCGTCCCCTCGGGCAGCGCCATGATTCGCGCGACGATTTGCTCCCTGGTTTGGGCCTGAACCAGCTTGTTGCACTTCGGGCAATATTGCTGTCCCACTCGCGCAAAAAGCACGCGCAAATAATCCTGAATCTGGGTGATGGTTCCCACGGTGCTGCGAGGGTTCCAGCCGGTCGATTTTTGCTGGATCGAAACTGAGGGACTCAGGCCGCCGATGTGATCGACGTCCGGCTTGGCAAGCTGACCGAGAAACTGCCGCGCATACGAACTCAGTGATTCGAGGTATCGCCGCTGCCCTTCGGCGAACAACGTGTCAAACGCGAAACTGCTCTTCCCGCTCCCCGAAACGCCGGTGAAGCAAATCAACCTGCCATGCGGGAGGGTAAGCGAAACATTTTTGAGATTATGCTCGCGGGCCCCTTTGACGGTAATGTGTGAAGTATCCATGATGCGAGCGTTCTTCCAATCCATTCCGCATTCCGCATTCGCCATTTCGCATCAGGATCCGCCTGTGGTTGGGGACGTCGGCATTTTTGCATTGGCCAGCGTCCGCTTCGGCTCAAACCCGAAGTGCGTGACGCGCCACAACCCGCCGTCTTTCGAAAGCCAGACAAGCATGACCACACTGGCCGCCGGATCACCGCTGGGATCGGCCACCTCCAACGCAAGTTCGGTTTCCCCCACATCGTCGCTTGTTGACTTGCCCGCGCCGCGATTCTTGAATCTCGCGATCGCCTTTTCGGACTCCACCTCGAAATCACCTGCGTACTGAGCGACCGTCGGCGCCCAATGAGTTACGACATGATAAACGTATTCGTCGCGCGGCAGGCTCGAACGGTTTCGGCTTGCGATGACATCGGCAGCGCAAACATCGAATTGAACGTCTGTCGCGGCATCCCTTTCTCCCTGCGTTTTGGCAAGAATGTCCTCGCGAATCGCCCGAAGTGCGACAAACGAAACCTGCTCAGGAGTGGCGGATGCGTCCAAAGTGACGCCATAATGGGTTACGGCGGCCACCTGAACATGGCGGATTTTCTTGCCGGCCAGTCGCACGTCCCGACCGCATCCGCACCAGATTGCAATGCATGGAATCGCCAGAAGGGTGATTGCCGCAACTCGAAGGTATCTCATGCGGGAAGTGTAGTCCGCGAGCCGGTGAATTGCCAGCCGCAAGGCCATCTTGTTAGGGAAATGTCTTACCGCTAAAATCGGCTGGAGCGATACGCCGATGGCTGAATTCAATACCAACCTCTGGGCGCCATGGCGGATGGAGTACATTCGCTCCTTCCGCGATGAGGATTGCAAGAAGTCCGGCTGCTTCCTTTGTGACTATTGGGGCTCTCCGGGGGACGACGCGAAAAACCACGTCGTATGGCGGACTGCGACCACTTTCGTCGTGATGAACCGCTTCCCCTACACAAACGGCCATCTGCTCGTGGCCGCCGGGTCGCATAAGGCCGGCTTCGACGAACTTACTGACGAGGAAATCTGTGCAATCGGTCGTACCATTCGCGACGGCGTGACTCTGCTGAAATCCGCGATCGATCCGCAAGGCTTTAACATTGGGTACAACCTGGGGCATTGTGCGGGCGCCGGCCTTCCGGGCCACCTTCACGCGCATATCGTCCCACGATGGACCGGAGACACGAACTTCATGGCCGTGCTGGACAACGTCCGAATGATTCCCGACGCACTCCTGACGCTCTGGGATCAATTACACACCAAAGCGAAAGAAATTGGACTTGGCGGGAACTGATGGCGCGCGTCCCCGGCAACGCTGCGTTGGGACCCTACGACTCATCCCGACGATTCGCTGAACCGCCCGATCCCCTTTATGAGCCCTTTGAGCTGGACCGGCACAGAATTATCCATTGCACGGCCTTCCGGCGGCTGGGCGAAAAAACTCAGGTTTTCAGCCCCATAAAGCACGACCATTTTCGTAATCGGCTTACCCACACATTGGAAGTCGCGCAGATCGCCCGGTGCCTTGCCCGCAACTGCGGCGGCAACCCGGATTTGAGTGAGGCCATTTCGCTGGCTCACGATTTGGGTCACCCACCTTTCAGCCACGCGGGCGAAACGGCGCTCAACGATTTGATGGCGGGGCGTGGCGGCTTCAACCACAACGCCCACTCCATTCGCGTTGTGGAATACCTCGAACACCCCTACCCCGCCTTTCGCGGCCTGAACCTGACCGCCGCAACGCTGAACGGGTTGCGAGCGCACGAAACCCGTTACGACAAGCCCGCATCGCAAGAACCGTCGGTCGCCTCCGTAGAGGCTCACGTCGCGTCCATCGCGGATCGAATTGCCTACGATCTGCACGATCTCGAGGACGCGATCGGTGCGGAACTGATTACGGAAGGCCGGTTGTCGCAAATCGCAATTTGGCGCGAGGCAATGGAACAGGCCACAAGCGGAGGCAAGTACCACAACGTGAACGCCGTCCGCCGCCCCGTGCTCGATACCATCCTAAACCGACTGCTCACCAGTGTGATTCAATCCGAATCCGAAGCGCGAACGGCGGGCGGTTCGTCGCTTCGATTATCAAGCTCCTGCGAAACTGCACTCGGTGAGCTGGAAGCATTGCTCATCGACCGCGTTTACCATCATCCCGAAGTCGCCCGAGCCGACGCAGAGAGCCGGCAAATCATCCACGATCTCTTCTCGGCTTACATGCGCAATCCCGAACTGATGCCGTCGCGTTTCGCTGAGCGCATCGCCGAGCAAGGCCCCCACCGCGTCGTCTGCGACTATATCGCGGGCATGACCGACTCTTATTGCCGCGGCCAACATGGGAAACTCTGTTCGCGTTTGACGCTGTAATCGAGGAGTCCTGGAATTCTTCGCAATAATGAATTATCAGCGATAATACAGGGCCGACCGCTTGAATTGAGGCCAATCCTCCGCGAAGATGAATTAATGCTCACCATGGAATCCGTCATCATCGAACCACCTGCCGAAGCCGAAATTGTCGATCCGCCGTCGTGGTTCGAGTCCCCCGGGCCGTTTGAGTTGGAAATCGGCTGTGGCAAGGGCGGATTTCTGCTCGCGCGGGCGAAGGCACGGCCTGATGTTCGGCTGCTCGGCATCGAGTGGGCCAACAAGTTCTTCAAATTTGCGGCCGACCGCATGGCCCGCTGGCAACTCGCCAATGTGCGTGTCATGCGCACCGATGCCAAACCGTTTGTGATGCATCAGCTTCCAGCCGCAAGCGTCTCAGCATTGCATCTGTATCATCCCGATCCCTGGCCCAAGAAGCGGCATCACAAACGCCGGCTCGTGCAGGACGACTTCGCCGACGCCGTGGCCCGCGTCCTCGTGCCCGAGGGGCGCTGGCTCATCCAAACAGACCATGCCGAATATTTCGAGCACATCCGCCACGTGCTGTCGCATCACTCCGCATTCATGGAAGTCGCCTGGGAAGATGTGGAGGTCGAAACCGCTGACGACTTCGCCGGAACCAATTTCGAAATCAAATATGCGAAAGAAGGCCGGGCTATCTACCGCGCCGCATATCTGCTCGTCTCGAAAACCTAGCAAACTGCCTCTTTTTGAACTTTGAACTTTACACTTTAAGCTTGTCGAATGATCGTTCTTGGCATCTCCTGTTATTTTCACGATTCCGGCGCAGCCCTGGTCCGCGACGGGCAATTGATCGCTGCCGCAGAAGAAGAGAGATTCACCCGCAAGAAGCACGACCACGATTTTCCCCAGCGGGCCGTCGAGTACTGCCTGCAAGCCGCGGGCATCACCATCGACCAGGTGGACCACATCGGTTTTTATGAGAAGCCGTTTGTCAAATTCGACCGCATTCTCGAAACGATTCTCGCAAGCTGGCCGGCGACATATCGACAATGGCTTGCGGCCATCCCACTCTGGCTGGGCCACCGACTCCGCATCGGCAGCGAAATCCAAAAGAAACTCGGCACCGACAAGGAAATTCTCTACTGTCAGCACCATCTTTCGCATGCGGCCAGCGCGTTCCTCGTTTCGCCCTTTGAGGAATCGGCCATCATCACTGCCGACGGCGTGGGCGAGTGGAGCACGACAGCCTGGGGCGTCGGACGCGGAACGCAGATCGAACTTACGAAAGAGCTTCGGTTTCCGCATTCCGTGGGCCTGCTCTTCAGCGCGATCACGGCGTACCTTGGCTTTCGGGTTAATGACGCCGAATGGAAGGTCATGGGTCTGGCCCCGTACGGCCAGCCAAAATACATGGACAAGTTCCGCGAGGTCGTGGACATCAAGGATGACGGCAGCATCCGCTTCAACATGAAATACTTCGCCCACGATCGCTCGACCGAGCGGACCATCAGCCACGAATGGGAGAAGCTGTTCGGCCAGCCGCAAAACGCCCCCGAAGCGCCGCTCACCGAATTCCATCGAGACATCGCCCGCAGCGGGCAGGGAATCGTTGAGGAAATCATGGTGAAGGTGGCCGCGCACGTGCATCGCGAGACGGGCTTGAAGAACCTCTGTCTCGCTGGAGGCGTTGCGCTCAACTGCGTGGCCAACTGGCGAATCTTGCAGGAAACCGGTTTCGAGAACATTTTCATTCAGCCGGCGGCGGGCGATTCGGGCGGGGCGCTGGGAACGGCGTTTTACATCTACAACACCGTGCTTGGCCGGCCACGCGAATTTGAAATGCATCACGCGCTCTGGGGGCCGGAGTTCAGCAACGCCCAGATCAAAGCAGTGCTCGACGCGGCGGAGGCCAATTACGAAACCGCAGAGTGCGAAGAGCACCTTCTGGAATCCACCGCCCGCATGATCGCCGACGGCAAAGTCGTCGCATGGTTCCAAGGCCGCCTGGAATTCGGCCCGCGAGCGCTCGGCGCCCGCTCACTTCTGGCTGACGCCCGCGACAACAACATGAAGGACACCATCAACGCCAAGGTGAAATTCCGCGAAGCCTTCCGCCCCTTCGCGCCGGCGGTGCTCCGAGAACACGCCCACGAATACTTTGAAATGCCGAAGGACATGGACATGCCGTTCATGCTTCTGGTGCCCAAGGTGCGGCCCGAAAAACGGGCGGTCATTCCAGCGGTCACGCACGAGGACGGAACTGGCCGGGTGCAGACCGTCACCGAGCAGCACAATGGCCGGTACTACCGCCTGATCCGCGCGTTCCACCGGCTGACCGGCGTGCCCGTGGTGATCAATACTTCGTTCAACGTGCGCGGCGAGCCGATTGTCTGCACGCCGCAGGACGCCTGGCACACCTTCGTGAATACCGGCATCGACACACTGGTCATCGGCGACTACATCGTGACGCACAAGCCGTCGCGCGTGGACTACGAGGCCGGAATGAAACGCAGCGTTGCACTCGAAGCCGGCCTCCGCACAGCCGATCGGGTGACGGTTCGGTAGTTGCGAAGCAACAAGGCAGCAAGGCAGCAAGGCAGCAGACAGAAACGCCGAAACGCAGAAAGCAGAAACGCCGAAACAGGCACGGAGGCACGAAGAGGAAAACGCGGAAAGACCGAAACGGAGCCGCGACCGTGAGGAAGCGGTCGAAGCGTCAAGCGGGGCTTGAAGATGGGTTCGAGTTGTCATTTTCTTTTCTCCGCACTGTGGTGTGGTCGAGGCGGCACACAATAGGTTGTAATCGCGAAACGCCGAAACGTGGAAAGCCGAAACGCCGAAACCGGATGGGGGTGTGGCGATGTATTGGATCATACCAAACCTCTCGGGCACGACTTCGGCGCGCGGAGCTCTCCCGCGCTATCGACCAATAGAACATGCGGGGCGCGCGCAGATTCTTAGGAAATGCCAAAAACAGATGTGTGAATTACAGGCCAGGGAAAATCATGGCCCCAAGTTGCGATAAGGCTGCAACATGGGCCGCCCGCCCACTAGAACGCCTCATTCACAACCGTCGGGAATCCAGTTTGCGTTTTCGTCCGGCTCGCCTTTGAGGATATCGCACATGTCGGGTTGGCCGTTTTCATTACAATCCACAACGCGCCGAATCGCCACCGCGTGATACCCGCCAACTGCCGCCCCGAGGAATCCTCTGTTGGGACCTGAGATAGTCCCGACTTCCGCAAAATCAAGGACTCTCCCCCAAAGGACCACCGAACCATCAGTCTTGATTCCCAAACTAGAGTTTGATTGGGCATCGATTGCTACAAATCCCGAATTCGGGGCCGGAATGTTACGCTGTCCGTAATAGTTATCTCCCCATGCGACAACCGCTCCGGTAGATTTGAGCCCAATGGAATGTTGGTATCCCGCAGCGACCGAAACGTATCCAGCGTTTGGCAAGGGAACATTCAGCTGGCCACTGCTGTTGGATCCCCAGGCTACAATCGACCCATTGGACTTGAGACCCAGGCTAAAAAGAGCTCCCGCCGCGATGGCGACAAATCCTGTATTTGGCGCTGGAACGTTCAGTTGACCGTACGAGTTCAACCCCCAACCAACAATCGTTCCGTCGTTTCGCAATGCAAGGCTGTGATCATTACCTGCGGCGATGGCAATGAAATTTTCATTGGGTGAAGGTGGTGTCGCCTGGCCTGTGGAATTCTCGCCCCAGCCGACGACCGTACCATCCGCTTTCAAAGCCAGGCTATGATATTCGCCTGCCGATACCGCAATAAAACCTGTGTTGTCATCCGGCAAACTGCAGGCATCCTTTCTGAATGCCGGTTGGCGACTGCATCCCCAAGCTTGAATGGATCCATCTTTCTTCAAGCCCAGCGTGTGGTATACGCCGGCGGAAACCGCCACAAAATCCGAGGTAAATCCGAGCTGGCCAAAGGAGTTGTCGCCCCAGGCAAAAATCGATCCGTCCTCTCTGAGGGCGATATTGTGCGAAAAGCCGGCGCTAGCCGCCACAAGTCCGATGTTCGGATCGGGTGACTCGCCCTGCCCTGCATTGTTTCTCCCCCATGCAACGATAGACCCGTCCGCCTTGACACCCAGGCTCTGCCCGTCGCCGGCCGCTATGGCCACAAACCCGCTATTGGGCAGCGGCACGTTCAATTGTCCAGTATTGTTGAGACCCCAAGCGACGATGGAGCCATCTGACTTCAGTGCGAGATTATGCCTGCCTCCCGCCGCCACCGCGACGAACCGCTCATTTCGAGGGGGCGGCTTGCAGGGGCCGACCGGAAGCCCGAAGCAGCCCCAGACCACCACAGAGCCATCGGCTTTGAGTCCCACGCTATGGATCTCGCCGGCCGAAACCGCGACATAGTTTGAATTTGGCGCCGGGACCTGGGTTTGCCGCGCGCCGCCAAAACCCCACGAAGCGATGGACCCATCCTCTTTGAGCGCTAGTGCATGTGCCGCGCCCGCAGATATGGCCACGAATCCGGTATTGGGAGCGGGCGGAATCGTCTGACCATACGAATTGTAACCCCAGGCGACGATGGATCCGTTGGATTTGAGCCCAACGCTGAAATCATAGCCGGCGCTCACCGCGACGAAATCCTGATTGGGCAAGGGCGCCTCAGATTCGCCGCTCCCGTTCCAACCCCAACCAACGATCGAACCATCCGATGTAAGCGCGAGGGTGTGATTGAGCCCTGCGCAAACAGCGAGGAAGGAGCGATCGCACTCGTTTGATCCGAGGCTCTGAGTTCCCCACCCGAGAATAGCGCCGTACGGGGGTCCCTCTTGGGCCCAAGCGGGCCGAAGGTTGGGGGAGATGCCACCCACCACAAGCAAATAGGACCATGCACAGAGCCTGGCTTCCCAAGAATGATAGCGCTTCATAAGAATTCTCCTTGAAGAAACAACTGATTGCTGAAATTTTACCCCCTTAACGCGGCAGGATCGGTCCGGAGTGGGCAGGTCGCAATGGCGAATGAAGGATTCATGAGGCGATTCAAGTTCATCCGATTTGGACGGGTACATGATGCTGCTCCCTTCGAGACAATGCGCGGTCGACGCGATACGACGGGGTGCGGAGGACTCTGACGAGAACTGCGAATGGCCACTTGGACCGCCCGAAGCAGCGCCCAGCGACCGGCACCATAGGCCAGCGGAAAAGAACTTCCGGCAAACAAGACTTAGGCATGCGACGATACCCCCGTTGACGCAGCGGCGGCTTATTTTAGCAAGGCTTTTCGCCGAAAGCAACGTAAAGTGCATTGCCGTTTGACGCACTGCGCGTCTGCCCTCAAAGATTGTCCTCGCATCACCGACCAAGCGACGGCCCGGCGGTACATCTACAACATTGGCGGCGAGTTTGGTAGAATACATTCGCATGAAAACCTACCAGTTCACCGTGGTGATCGAGCGGGACGAAGATGGGCGATTCCTTGCCATTTGCCCAGCCCTTCCCGGCTGCTACACAGAGGGTCAAACAGAGTCCGAAGCCCGCGAGATGATTGAAGACGCGATTCGCCTTCACATCGAAGATCGCCTCGAACGCGGCGAAACGATCAATGAGGAAGTGGCCGTCTCCACCGTTCGAGTGGCTGTATGAGCGAACGACTCCCTGCTCTCGACGCCAAACAACTGGTCAAAATCATTGAACGCCACGGATTCTTCTTTGCGCGACAAAGTGGTAGCCATGCAATCTACCACCATCCAGACGGAAGGCGCACCACGATTCCCATACATGGCAAGCGGACGCTGGGTCGAGGGTTGCTGCGTCAAATCATGAGAGATGCCGAATTGGCCATTGATGATCTTCGAGAAAAGTGAGATCATTATTTGATGCCTCTCCTTGGATTAACCGTGCGAGCCTCGAACCTTCGGTTGCGATATGTTCAACCCCCATGGGAGTGGGTAGGGTGCGGACAGTTTTGGAGAGGTTGAAGTTCCGGCCTCTCCCCATGATATGTAGAGACGCCTTTGTAAGAGGTATGGCTAAGCAATCACTTCTGAAAGAATTCTTCCTGTTCATCAGGCACGAAAAGAAGTGGTGGCTCGTGCCGCTGCTGGCCGTATTGCTCATCGTCGGGGCATTGATCGTCTTCGCCGGGTCTTCGCCGCTGGCTCCCTTTATCTACCCACTGTTCTAGTGGACTATTGCAGTTATTTGGCACGTTCACGACCTGTATTTGTTGAGCAAGGCGGCGCTTCGCTTGGCCATGCCACCCAACATATTAAACCAATCCCAATAGATACCAGCGCGACTTGCTGGACTCTTCAGCCGTGCCTACGGCACTTTAAGCTCACGCACATTTAACTTCCCAGCATTAAAATGCTGGGCTATTTTCAAATCGTCCCTATCGGGACGAATGAAAGCAACGAGCGGATCAATAAGTGGAATTAGTACTATGCGCTGCAGACGGGCCGTGCTATTTCTGTTTTCTGCTTTCCGATTATTACTTTCTGTTTTGCCACCAACACAGCGACAAAAGCGCCCAAAGGAGGTCGGCATGATCGGCACCGCGGTCGCAATGCGCGCGGTAGATCTCCTCGACCGCGGGATAGGACAGCAGACCGAACGATTCGACCGTATCCCTGCGAACCGTGTCGAGGAAGAGGCCTCGCAGCGGCCCGCGAAGCAATTCGCCCATCGGAACCTCAAACCCCTGTTTTGGGCGGTCGAGGATTTCGTCGGGAAGGTAACCGCGATAGGCGTCCACCAGAATTCGCTTTCGCAGCCCCTTGTGGATTTTGAAGATGGAGGGCATGGGGAGCACGGCCTCGACGACGGCATGGTCAAGCATTGGGACGCGCACTTCCAGCGAGTGCATCATGCCGGCCAGGTCCACCTTGTGCAGCATGTCGGCGGGAAGCTGGTTTTGCAGGTCGAATCGCAGCACGGCGTTCAGCGGATCCGGCGTATTGCCGGCCATGTGTCGGGCGCGCTCGACCATCGAGTGTACGCACTTGTTCACGGTCGCGGCGTCGATGAAGAGACCAACGACTGCGTCGGACAGGATGCGCGACCACGCGACGTGGCGCTCCAGCGCGTCGGTACCTGCCGTTTGCAGAAGTTTGCGAAACTGCCGTGCGCGGTTGCCGATCGCGGATGACCGTGAAATCGCGATCATCGAGAGGAGCGGCTCGATGGCCCCGCTCCGCAGGAAGCCCGGAATGCGGAGATACGTCTCCAGCACCTGGTGGGCAAGGTATCGCCAGTATCCGCCAAACAGTTCATCGCCGCCGTCGCCGCTCAGCGCAACGGTCACAAATTGCCGGGCGGCCCAGGACACCAAGGATGTTGGAACAATGCTGCTGTCCCCCACCGGCTCGCCCATATGGTCCAGCACTTGCGGAATGGCGTCGAGCACTTTCCGTTCACTCAGCACGATTTCCTCGTGGCGGGTGCCAAAGCGATTTGCCACAAGGCGCGCGTACTCGCGTTCGTCGTAGGAATGCGAGTCTTCGTAGCCGACGCAAAATGTATGCACGGGATGCGGCGTCACTTCCGCCAAATGGGATACAACGATCGAAGAATCCAGGCCGCCGGAGAGGAATGATCCGATGGGTACATCCGAGACGCGCTGCCGGGCGACTGCGTTGCCGATCAGCCGGCGAACCGTGGTCCGCGCCGCATCATAGTTTTCATCGGGTCCATGCGGTTTCACAGTGAAGGGTCGAACATGTATCGGGGCCGGTTCCTGGGTGTATCTTCGAGGCTCACTGATCCCTGAGGGACCGAATGCAAGATAGTGCGCGGGCGGCAACCGCCACGCGGCGCGGTACATCGTGGCCGGATCGGCGATGTATCCGAATGAGAGATGCTGGACGACGGATCCCGCGTCGATCTCTTTTCGCCATGAGCCAAGACGGGTAAGCGCCTTGATTTCGCTGGCGAAGGAGAGTTCACCGCCGGCCACTGCGTACATCAGCGGCTTGATGCCGATCGGATCGCGGGCAAGAAACCCTGTCTGCGCGACCGAGTCGAAAAACGCGAAGGCAAACATGCCGTCGAGCCGGGGAAGCGCTTCGACTCCCCACCGGGCGCAGGCGACCAGGGCGACTTCCATGTCACTTTCGGTTAGGAAGGAATCGCCCAAAGAAATGAGCTGCGCCCGCAATTCGCGGTAGTTATACAATTCGCCGTTGTAAACGATGGTGTAGCGCCCGGCATGGTGAAACGGTTGATTGGCGAACGCGCGGGGATCTATGACCGCCAGTCGCGTGGCACCGAGTACGGCATGCACTCGGTCGCTTTGGAATTTCCAATGACCGCAATGATCGGGCCCGCGATGCCGCAGCAACCCACAGGCCTCGTCGATCGAGCCCGTGATTGGCCGACCGTCAAACCGAACGACACCGCAAATTCCACACATCAGAAGCTATACGAATCAGGGAGTGACGGGGGTCGTTTCCGGACCTTGCGTCGCGGCCTTGTTCGCGAGCCGGTGTCCATGCGAGGCGAGGCGATCCGCCTCCTGATATTGAATCGCAGCAGCGCTGTCCTGGTTATGCCTCTTGAGGAACTCGGCAAACGCAAGGTGCGCGCCGGCACTCCTGGGCTCCATGGCGACCGCCTGCTGATATCGCAGCATGGCCCCGTCGAAATCGCCACGCTCCTCCAATTCTGATGCCAGAAAGATTTGCTGGCGTGCCGAAGGCCCAACGAACTCGGCAGCCCACTCCGCGTGTTTCAATGCCTCCTCGTACTGGCCCTTCAGTTCGAGTGCGATGTTCTTGCCCTCAAGGCAGGCCTGGTGTCCGGGATGGGCCTCGATGCATCGGGAATAATAATCGATGGCTGCATCCAATTCGCGGAAGGCTGCCGCCGGATTCATCTGGGCGAATTTTTCCTTGGACACCATCACATGGGCAACGCCCAGATCGTGCAAATTTTCCACGCGGAGACGCTGCGATTTTTCCTCGGCGTCTTGCAGCATGTAGCGGGCCGGGCCATACTTTCCTTCGATCATGGCCACTTGGCCTTCGTAGCGGAGTTGGTCATAACTTGGACCACTGTTACAGCCGCAGAGTGGGAAGATTGTCGCGAAGGTAATTGCAAGTGTTCCGAGAATGGCGAGCCGACGCGCCCAAAGTCTATCCATGACCGTTTTCTCCAATCTTCCGTGACCTTCCAGGACGTATGCATGGCAGGATACCATGTCCGACCGGTTCGTAATTCTACACCATCGCCTTAATGACAGCGAGCACTGGGATTTGATGTTGGAATATGGCGATTCTCTGCTTACATGGCAACTACCCGGCGACCCTACTGGGCCGGATTCCCTTCCCATGACCGCCAGACAGATTGAAAACCATCGTCTCGAATACCTTACCTATGAAGGGCCCGTGAGCAGGAACCGCGGGACGGTGCAGCGTGTCGAAAGTGGAGTGGTATTCATTGCAGAACGATCCGGGCTGGAATACCGCTTCAGATTGCAGGGATCAAGACTTATAGGCGACTTTCTGCTGAAATATGAGCCTGACGCCCATTGGACATTGAATAGAACCTGATAGATTGTCCAAACCAAGTCTCCATCCGTATGGGAATTGTCGAAGGATTGCAGCGGCCTGCGATTCGGGCGGCGAGGGGAACTGGTAACTTTCAAGGAGAATAACTTGGCACGTGCACTGATGTTTGGTCTTTGCCTGTCCACAACTGTCACAATGGCAAATGCGGACGTAGTTACGGACTGGAACGAAATCACGCTGGATGCGATTCGCGCAGACAAGACCGCTCCGCCTCGTGCATCGCGGTTTCTGGCGATGGTTCATGTGGCCGTCTATGACGCGGTCAATGGCGTCAATCCGACCCATCAATCGTATCAAGTGTCCCCTGCTGCGCCCGCGAACGCCTCAGCCGAGGCGGCTGCCGTCGCCGCTGCACATGCCGTATTGGTGGCGGCGTACCCCGCTCAAGCTGCGAAGTTTGACACGGCAAGAGATCAGTCACTGTCGGCAATCTCAGATGGAACCGCGAAAGACGACGGAGTGACTTGGGGCGAATCTGTCGCCGCTGCGGTGCTGGCTTCACGAGCCCACGATGGCGCGACGCTTGTCGTCGCCTACACTCCCGGCACGGACCCAGGTGATTGGGTGCCCACGCCTCCGCTGTTTGCCGCGGCGGCACTTCCGCAATGGCCGTATGTCACACCCTTTGGCCTGGCCAGCGGCTCCCAGTTTCGACCCGACGGTCCGCCCGCCCTGGATAGCACGGAATACGCCGAGGCATTCAATGAAGTTAAAGAGATTGGACGAGTAGACAGCACGACCCGAACCGCAGATCAAACGGAAATCGCCCGATTTTGGGTGAACGGCCCGGGTACCGCCACGCCACCTGGGCACTGGAACTCCATCGCCCAAATCATCGCGGAGCAGGAAGGCAATACTCTGGAAGACAATGCGCGGCTATTTGCCCTGCTGAATATCGCACAGGCAGATGCCGCGATTGTTTCATGGGACGCCAAGTACACCTACAACAACTGGCGACCTGTGACGGCCATTCCTGCCGCTGAGACTGACGGAAATGATGCTACAGAGGCAGACCAGGACTGGCTGCCGCTGATCCCCACGCCTGCATTCCCCGACTATACGTCAGGCCACAGCACGTTCAGCGGAGCGGCCTCGAAAGTCCTTGAAGCGTTCTTCGGGACGGATGACATCGCGTTTCAGACCAGCAGCGACGGCTTGCCTGGCGTGACCCGTTCGTATGATTCGTTCTCGCAGGCCGCCGATGAGAGCGGAAAGAGCCGGGTGTACGGTGGAATTCACTGGCAGTTCTCCAATGCCGACGGCCTTAGCACCGGTCGAGCGGTTGGCGAGCATGTTGCCGACAACCTTCTGAAAACACTTTCGACCGATTCCGGCAACCCGCGACTTTGCGGCGCATTGAATCTTGGTTCTCTGCTGGGACTGATGCTATTTACGGCATTGCGTTTCGGTTCGCGGCGAAAGTAATCCGCCGTTCCATTTTGCCAGGAATGTCAGTGGACATCGGGCCGGTATAATGCCGCCTGATGTCCACTGTTTTTCCACTGACCGATGAGCAACGCACGGCGATCACCACCGTCGGACGCAGCGTCATTGTTTCCGCTGCCGCCGGGTCGGGCAAAACCACTGTGCTCGCCGAACGGTGTGCCTATCTGGTCTGCGACGCACCGGAAAATGAGCGCTGCGACGTTGATCGGCTCCTTGTGCTCACATTTACGGAAGCCGCCGCCGCCGAAATGCGTTCGCGGATTGTTGAGGCCATTCGACGCCGGTGCGAAGCCAGGCCTCACGATCATCGGCTTCAGCAACAACTCGCCCTCGCCGACATCGCCCAGATATCAACCATCCACGGATTTTGCCTCTGGGTGATCAGGCGCTGGTTTGACCAGGCCGGTATCGACCCCATGGCGTCCGTCCTCGATGCCGAGGAAGCCTCGGTTCTGAAAAAGGAAGTTCTCGATGGCCTGTTCGAAAGACTCTATTCGGTCAGCTCCAAGGGCGGGGCGCTGCTGGGTGAGGATTTGCTGCACGTCGATCCGGACGAATCTCAGACGGCTCCCGGCGCGGAAATTCCGGGCTTTGTCCGGCTGATCGACGTCTATGGTCTGGGTCAGGACCGCGACATTGGTCGATTCGTACTGAAACTCTACGAATTCACAACTTCTCTGCCCGATCCTGTCGGATGGCTGCACGAAGCAATTGAAAAGCTGGACCCAAATTGTCTCGAACTGTTTTCGGCACTGCGCCGCGAATTGCAAATCGAAATCCAAATGCAAATCCCGCATGTGGAAATGCTGGCGGCCGCGATTGAGTCCGGCGATCCATGCGGCCACGATTATGCCCGGCTGGTGCGACTCTATGTAGAGGCCCTGCAGGATTGGCGGACAATTGCCGAGAGTGCATCCACTCCGGCCGAGGCACTCGATCAGATCGGCAGTCGCATTCGAGTATTTGAATTTGGGAATGCGACGACGTTGCGAAAGCTCACCGAAGTGCAAAGAGTGGCCCGAGACGCGGCGAAAGACCTGTCGCAGGAAGCAAAGAACTTATTCAAGAAGCGAGTCCATGAACGATTTGGTTTCTTTTCCAACGATGAATGGGCCGCAGGGTTACGCGAGATCACACCCCATGTGCGCACCATTGTTGCATTGGTGCAGGCATTCTCCACGGCATACAAGGCTCGAAAGCAGCGCCTGAATGTCATGGATTTTTCGGATTTGGAGCGCGTGGCGTTCGGTTTGGTTTGCCGCGGCGCCGATACGGCGTCACCCGTCGCCGCCGCGCTTCGTGACCGTTATGCCCACGTCCTCGTTGACGAATTTCAGGACATCAATCCCATCCAGAAGGAGATCATCGAAGCCGTCAGCCGAGAAGGTGATTCAGAGCGGCCAAAGAACTTGTTCTCTGTTGGCGACGTGAAGCAGAGCATCTATCGTTTTCGCCTGGCCGAGCCGGAAATTTTTCTCGATCGGCTCAGGCGCCTGAGCGATGGCAAAGCCGCCACGTCTGTGCCAAACGCCGAAGGCGATGCACTTTTTCTACAGAGCAATTTCCGAAGCCGGCGGGAAATCCTCGATCTGGTCAACCTGCTTTTTCGCCGGCTCATGTCGGGCCCGGGCGAGGGACTCGTGTACGACGAAAAGGCTGAATTGCGATCGGGCAAGCCCGCCACAGAGATGGAAGGGCACATTCCGGTCGAGCTTCACCTGCTCGAACGCAGGATGACTCCATCGGCGGCGGCATCGGATGGGACAAACGATTCGAGCACGGACGACGATCCCGATTCCTCTCCCGACAAGCCCGCGGAAGCGGAAGGACTCGACCGCGGAATTCGTCGCGGCGAGCCCCCCTCACGGTGGGCGGCAATCGCCCGCGAGGCCTACCTGGTCGCTACGCAGATTCAAGCAATGGTGTCCGGCTCACCGCCCGCACAACGGCCGGTTCGTTACGCAGACATCGCCATTCTCCTGCGATCGACGAAGATCAACGCCGACGAGGTGGCGGGCGTACTCTCGTCCATGGGCATCCCCGCGTACGCCCAAGCCGGCGGCTCGCTCATGGGATCGCGCGAAGTCCGTGACGTTGTAGCCGCCCTTCAAGTTCTCGATAACTTCCAACAGGACATTCCGCTCGCCGGCACTCTGCGAAGCGGCATTTTTGGAGATCGTTTCAACGAAGATGAGCTCGTGGCCATGCGCCTCCATGATCGTGCCGCTCCGTTTCATCAGGCCGTCCGAGGATACGCCGTAAATGGCGGCGATCAGTCGCTAAGGGAACGGCTGCACGCGCTGCTCCAACGAATCCAGAACTTCCGCGAGGAGGTCACGCGCCGCCCGCTCGCCCAAACCGTGTGGAATTTGCTGGAACGGCAGGGCTACTTCGCCTATGTATCGGGACTCCCCAATGGGGCACAGAGGCGGGCGAATTTGCTGAAACTCTACGACCTTGCCCGTCGCTTCAGCACGTCGCGCCGCCAAGGCCTGCATCGGTTCTTGCGGCTGATCGAATCGCTGAGCGATGAAGACAAGCCCATCTCCACGGCATCGCCCGGCCCCGAAGGCGAAGACGTCGTGCGCATCATGAGCATCCACCACGCCAAGGGCATGGAATTCCCCGTGGTTTTCGTGATCGGGCTGGGCACGAAATTCAATCTCGGTGACCGAAACGGCCGCATGATTTTCGAACGCAAATCCCGAATCGGACTGCGTGCCATCGACACCCTCCGAATGGTTGAGTACCCCACGCTCACCCATCAGCTCGTCGCCTCAGAAGTCGAACGCAGTACGCGGGAGGAGGAGCTTCGCATTCTGTATGTCGCCATGACGCGCGCGAAACAACGATTGATTCTTGTTGGAACCATGGATCAAGTGGAGCACGGCGTGAATGCGCGTGACAAGTCAACGCGGCAGGCCACCGCGCTGCGCATCGCTACGGCCAGAACTCCGCTCGACTGGATCATACCGGTGCTGTCCAACGCCCCAAACGGCGCGGTCCGCGGATTGGGTGGAACGGCGACCCATCCCACACTGACGGTAACGCTGCACCTCCCCGACGAAATGCAAAACTGGAGCCTCGAATCCACTTTTGATCGCGATCAGGTAATCCTTCAGGAGGCCGTCTCCCGATTTGAGCCGCTTCCGGCCGGAGAGCCCGTACTTGTTGGCGATGCGGAGGTCGAGCGGACCCTTCGCCGGATGAACCACGTATATCCGTGGCTTGGGGCTTCGTCGGTGGAGGCCACTCTTGCCGCCAGCAAACTTCGCCGCGACGACGAATTCTCCGACCGGCGCAATTCCTTCCGTGCGCGCTCGACGAAACTGGATGACTCTGACGCCACTGACGGCTTCGAGCGCGGAACCCTCACGCACCGCGCGCTTCAATATTTGGATTTTCAGAAAGCAACCGATGCTGCTTCTGTTGCGTCCGAGCTTGGTCGGATGGTGTCGGAAGGGATTTTCAAGGAATCCGAGCGGGAGACGATATTGGAAGACGGCATCGCATGGTTCGTCGGCACGCCGCTGGCCCAAACCATTCGCAACGCCGGGACAAACTATCACCGGGAATTTCGTTTCGTCACTGCGGAGCCGCTCAGCGATGTTGATCCAACTGTTGTCGCAGCGCCAGAGGACCGGGTCTTGGTTCGCGGAATCGTTGATGGTATCGTCGTTCGCAGCGGCGAGTGCGAGATTGTGGACTTCAAGACGGATGCGATTTCGGCGGCGCAGGCAGCGGCACAGAGCGACAAGTATCGCCCCGTCGTGGAATTGTATGCCCGGGCGACGGAACGGCTTTGGCGACGGCCCGTGCGAAACTGCCGCCTGGTTTTCCTGGCGGCAAATTGCGTCGTCGACGTGCAAGTTGGCATTGGGCAGACCATCCCATGAACTTCCAGTTGGATAAGGCGCTGGAGATACTTGCTGGAACACCACGAGTGATTCGGGCTATGCTGGAGGGAAAGAGTACAGAGTGGGTCATGTCCAACTATGGCCCCAAGACCTTCAGCCCGTTCGACGTCGTCGGACACCTCATCCATGGAGAAGAAACCGACTGGATTCCTCGAGTCCGGATGATTCTCGAACATGGGGAAAGCCGGACCTTTGAACCATTCGATCGCTACGCGATGTTTGAAGCAAGTAAGGGAAAGGCCATCGGCGGGCTGTTGGATGCATTCGAAACATTGCGGAATGCCAACATCCGCGTGCTCAAGGAAATGAACTTGCGGACGCTCCAGCCTGCCCTGCGCGGCATGCATCCCGCTCTTGGCAGCGTCACTCTCGGACAACTCCTTTCGACCTGGGCCGTTCACGATCTCAACCACATCGCACAGATTGCCAAGGCGATGGCGTTCCAGTATGGAGGCGAAGTGGGGCCATGGGCTGACGAGTTTCAAAATAACGTCGTCGCGATAGGCGAGCGAATCTTCGAGGCCGCCCGACAGGCCGAGCCGCGCTTCTGGGAAAAGGCGTGGTGGCTCGAGCAGATGACGCGCATTGTAGACCGCGACGAAGCGCTACGCGCCCGCTCTTTTCAATTTGTGGAATGTCTTCCCGCCCTTCGAACCAATCAGGCAATCGCAACGCACCTGGCCGATTTTTTCCATGACGTCCCCGTAGTGCCTGGGCTGGGCAAAGCCTGGCTCCGCCCCGGTCCGGCCCGAAACATGCGGGATCACCTGACCGGCTCGTCAGCACGGTTTGGTGCGAAAATGATGGCCGGACGATTCATCACCGGTTTCGACATTCCCAGCGCGATCACCACCATTGAACGCCTCCGCGCCGCCGGCATGGCTTTCACCTTCGATGTCCTGGGCGAATCAACCACGAGCCACCGACAGGCCGACCGATACGCACAGGTGTATCACGAAATTCTCGATCGCCTGACGCCGATGGCCGTACGGTGGCGCAATATCCCACTCATCGACATGGACGAGCGAGGCCTCATGCCGCGAGTGAATCTCTCGGTGAAGCTCACCGGCCTGGATCCCTACTTCGACCCGATCGATCCGGAGCGTTCCTACGTCAACGTGTGTTCACGGCTGAGGCCATTGCTGGTGCATGCCCGCCAGGTCGGTGCATTCGTCAACATCGACATGGAATCATCGAAGCACCGCGAACTGACCATCAACGTGTTTCAACGCCTGTTGATGGAAGACGGCCTGCGTGACTGGCAGAATGTGGGCATCGTTCTCCAGGCGTATCTGAAGGGTGGCGAGAAAGACCTCGACAACATGTTGTCCTGGGCGGGCCGTCGCGGCACGCGCTTCGCCATTCGTCTTGTGAAAGGCGCTTATTGGGACGCCGAAACCGCTGCGGCGGAGCGTTACTACGCCGACCCACCGGTATGGATCAACAAATGGGAAACGGACGCCTGCTACGAACGCATGACCCGCACCATGCTGGATCATGCCGATTTGATCCGGCCATGCTTCGCCAGCCATAACGTGCGCTCCATCGCCGTGATTTGCGCCCTTGCGGAACAAATCGGCCTCTCGCCCCACGCCTACGAATTGCAAATGTTGTACGGCATGGGAGATCCGCTGAAGTCCGCTGTCGTGGCGCTGGGTCGCTGTCTTCGCGTGTATTGCCCCTACGGAGATTTGATGCCGGGCATGGGCTATTTGATCCGCCGTCTGCTGGAGAACTCATCCAACGACGGGTTCCTCAAGCAGAGTTTTGGCGATCGTGCGTCGCATAGGCAGCTCCTCGCTGACCCCGCCGTCGCCCGGCCACGCAGCACGCCGCCCCCCCGCCGCCTTTACACAGACCTCGATTCGGAGATTCCCATGACGCCATTCAAGAATGCACCCAATACCAGCTTCGCCAATCCCGCGAATCGACAGAAAATGCTCGGCGCGATCCAGTACGTCCGCGGCGAGCTTGGCCGCGAATATCCGCTGATCATAAACGGCCAGTCCGTCGGCACCGAGGAATGGTTCACCTCCGTGAACCCTTCACGGAAGAATGAGGCGATTGGAAGGGTCGCCCAGGCAGGCATCGCCGATCTCGACCGTGGCGTTGCGACCGCCCGCAAATCCCAGCCGTCGTGGCGGGCCGCCGGCGCCGCCAATCGCGCGGAGTTGCTCAAGAAAGCAGCCGATCGCCTTGAAGTGCATCGCTTTGAACTGGCGGCGACGATGATTCTCGAAATCGGCAAGCCCTGGCGCGAGGCCGACGCGGAAGTCACCGAGGCCATCGACCACTGTCGTTACTACGCCGAGCAGATGGAGCGAATCGAAGCCCATCCGCGACTGC
The DNA here is from genome assembly GCA_964501365.1 of uncultured Phycisphaera sp. GTDB lineage: Bacteria > Planctomycetota > Phycisphaerae > UBA1845 > UBA1845 > CAZAMB01. Next base: position 323,173 of record CAZCST010000039.1, read on the forward strand.
GAAACATTCCCGGCGAATCCAACAAACTGGTGTATTCCCCCAAGGGCGTATGCGCAGTGATTTCGCCGTACGCGTTTCCTCTTTCGATTCTGACGGGGATGACCACAGCCGCGCTCGCCGCCGGCAATACCGTGGTGGTCAAGCCCGCCAGCCAGGCCTCCGTCATCGCCTCGAAGTTTGTCAACATACTTCACGAAGTCGGGCTGCCGCCCGGCGCGGTCAACTTGATCCTCGGATCGGGGGAGCGCCTCGGCCCGGCCCTGATCGAACACAGCGATGTGAACCTCGTCGCGTTCACCGGCTCGGCCCCGATCGGAACCGGTGTGATCCGCAGCGGTGCAGTGGTTCGGCCCGGCCAGTCGTACATCAAGAAAATGATTGTGGAGATGGGCGGCAAGAATGCCATCATCGTCGATGACGACGCGGACCTGGACGGCGCAGTCCAGGCCATCGTGGACTCCGCGTTTGCCTTTGCGGGGCAAAAATGCAGCAGTTGCAGCCGCTTGATCGTCCTTGGCGGAGTGTACGACGCGCTGCTCTCGCGACTTCGGGATGCCGTCGCCAGCATCCCGATTGGCCCCGCGGAAGAACCATTGACCATGACCGGCCCGGTGATCGATGCCGCCGCCGTCGAGCGAATCCAAGGGTATGTGGCTCTGGCCCGCAAAGAAGGCAAAGTATTCGCTCAAGCGGCGTTGCCGCCTGGCTGCGAGGAAGGTTTCTTTGTCCCGCCAACCGTCGTCACGGACGTTGCGACAGGCTCGCGCATCACCCAGGAGGAAATCTTCGGCCCGGTGCTCGTGGTCCATTCCGCGCCAAACTTCGAGGCCGCCCTTCAAATCGCCAATGACACCCGCTATGCGCTGACCGGAGGGCTGTTCTCACGGAGTCCATCCCACATCGAACAGGCCCAGCGAGAATTCCAGGTTGGCAATCTCTACATCAACCGCCGCATCACCGGCTCGCAGGTTGACGCGCAGCCCTTCGGCGGATTCAAGCTCAGCGGCACGGGCGTGAAGGCCGGTTCACAGGATTACCTGTTGCACTTTATGGACGCCCGGTGTATCACAGAAAACACGCAGCGTAGCGGTTTTGTCCCGGCCGAGCAGCGTGCGGGCACGAAATCGCAACCGGGATCCTGACGTCCCGGAATCATGGTCAAGTTAAGGAAAAGGAGATTCAAGGATGAGCACTACCAGTTCCGTTTTCATCACTACATTGATCAACACCGTTCTCTTCGCCATTCTCCTGGTGTTTTTGGCGAACCAATTCTAAAGGGTATATCTCGCAGAAACATCACCTTCACGGGCTTGGTGTCTGGAGCGGAGTCTCAAGCGGCAGAATCCATTCTGCGTGGCGCAGTGATCGCGGCTCGGTCGCCAGATTGACCGCGGGATCGATCAGCTTCTGATAGGGTCGGCCATTAAGCGACGACTCGATGTCAGCGCGGACTTCGATATCGCGATGCTCGTCCCGGCGCGCGATTTCCGCCAGATGGTGGGCATATTGCAGGATCATGTCGGGCGTCTTTAACATTTTCGCCACCTGTCGCTTCGACATCGTCGTGTCGTCATTGGGATTGATCCGCTTTTTTCTGGCGTTTGTGTGATCCGTCACCCAGAAGACCCCGCGCGCATCCTTGTCCCGCAGCTTCATATGCCACGAGAATCGGTGTCCTTCCTCTGTCCAATGCACGACTCCGGGGTACATAAAGTGGCGCAGCGGCACGAAAACCTGGATCGCAAGGTATGCGCAAACCAATGAGACAATGGTACGTCGTATTGCCGGGCGAAGCTCCACGGGTGCAGGAGCCCGTAACGGTACACCCTGGGACCATGGACGAAGAATCCGCCTGGGCCAGTCGGGCGGCAGAAACAGTGTGTACGTCGCCCCAAGCGATATCCACGGAAAGATTCCTATGTCAAACAAATAAGAATTCATTAAATGAAAAAATGTGACTGCCGCAAACGCAATGATGCGCGTGCGCTTCCACAACAGCGCCGGTACGATGAAAAGATCGAAGAGCAGACCGCCATAACTGAAGAACCACACGGCCCATTCATGAGCAAACAGGCTGCCTACGTCATACCCCAGGATCGTGTAATGCGACCTTTCTGCGAGCCACATTCGCATGGGTTGCCCGTTCATGAAATCCCAGTTGACCTTCGCCACGCCCGCTCCGATGTACACAATCGCCAACTGTGCTTTCAACAGGAACGGGCCCCAGGCCGGCACAAACGCTGTCTTTATCTGCGGGCGACGCCAGGCGTCCAGGGAGAATGCGCAGTTCGCCGGCTCAAAGATCATGAGGAAGCTGACCAGGCACACGAAGTAAAAATGATTCAGGTAGTTGGACTGGTCGAGTAGAAAAACATAGGTAAATCCCAAAAAGAAAAGCGCCGCGCTGATGCGGTACAGAAAGCCAATCGCCATGAAGAATGCCGACGCGCCGAGGATCACAAAATGAATGTACATCCCGTTCCCCGGCCAGGGATGGACCCAGGAAAATCCGTAGTAGGTGAAGAACAATTTGGGCTCAAGGTAATAGCGGGAGATCCAATCCGCTTCGAAAAAGCGACAGACTTCCCAGAGCATGATCCCGCCGAAAAGGATGCGAAAGACGACCAGCGCCGCGATATCAACGGGCGCAAACAGCCTGGATGAAAGCGGTCGGATCATGGCTGCGGGCTTACTCGTAGTTGGGTGACTGGCCCCAGTGGAGCTTGGTGGTCAGGTTGTGCCAGCGCCCGTGTCCCGGATTGCGCACAAGCAGAAAATCGTGCAGATAGCGGCGGATGATGATGCGATCGGCGAGCTGCAGAAGATGCGGCTCCTGGCCGTCGATGATCGCGGTCGTGCCCTCATTCACTGCCATGGCAGTGATTTCGAGCTTGGATTCGCGGTTGACCACGATGGGCTTGTGGGTCAGCGAGTGCGGATTGAGGGGCGTGAGGATCATGGCATCGACGTCAGGCTGCACGATCGGCCCGCCGGCGGAAAGATTGTGCGCGGTCGATCCGCTGGGCGTGCAGACGATCAGACCGTCGCCCGCGACGTTGGAAAGGTGCGCGCCGTCCAGCTTCACGCCGAGGGTAATCATGCGAAACGGCGGTCCGGCCTGTATCACGCAATCGTTGATCGCAGGACTGGAGTGCCGCACGCCGCCGTTTTCAATTTGCACATCAATGGCGGCCCGGCGGCTGATCAACGAATCATCATTGACGGCCCGATCGAAGTCGGCGGCCAACTCCTCCAGCGAAAACTCGGCCAGAAAGCCGAGCTTTCCCACGTTGACTCCGATGAGGGGAACCTGCCGTGAACCCAGCGTGCGTGCAACGGCGATCAGGGTCCCATCCCCACCCACGACGACAATACGATCAGCGTCACGAGCGGAATCGGGAATCTGTTTCGCCAGCGCCGCACCGACGATCTCGAACTTCGTCGTGACGACTTGCTGAAGTTTGTCGACGGCCTCCCGCGCGTGGGGTTTGGTGGGGTTGCCGAACAGGAATATCCGCCGCCTGACCACAGCCATACACTATACTTTACGCCTCCGAGCGAGCCACCGAAAGGGTGATCCGTAGATTACGCAGAGAACCGCAGGAAGAAGGCGGTTTGCCCGCTGTGGACGTCACGCCTCTGTCAGATCTGCGGGGTGCACACTAGGCGTTGGAGGGGTGATTCGTTATGATCTGTCTCCTGAGATCGCTTATCGCGTGATCGGGGGTCTGACAGGAAAGTTACCAAGAAGGAGACATGACGATGAAGAAATTTGCCTTGGGATTGGTGGGGGCGTTGTCCCTGGTTGTTTACGTTTCGACGGTCGTTGCCTGTCCGAATGAAGGATGTGCAAAGAACAAGAAAGCGGGCATGGTCTCCGCGGGTTCGGGTGGCGGCGGTTGCAGCAAGCCCTGCAGTGGCGGCTCCTCAGTGACGGAATCGGCCAGCGACGCGGCAAAGGCCGTGTTGGCCTCCATGCCGACCGTAAAGTATCGCGTGGGTGAGCAGACGATGTGCTGCCCGAACGCGGCTTCAGTGGCGGCGAAGACGGCGAACAAGCCGGTCGAATACGTGGTGGGCGACGAAGCCTTCAAGACGCAGGCCGAGGCGGACGCGCGGCTTGTGGCTCTGTATGACAAGGAAATCGAGTCGTTGATCGCAGTGCAGTATTCGGTTGGCGGCGAATCGACGGGGTGCCCGCACGCGGCCAAGGATATGGCCGAGAAGGCCAAGGCACCGATCGCGTATAAGGTCGGCGGCGTTGAGTTTGCGGATCAGGCGAAGGCAGAAGCTGCGGTCAAGCTGGTCGCTGATGCGGCGGCGGCTGTGAAGATGAGCTACAAGGTCGATGGCAAGTCGTTCTGCTGCGACAAGATGGCGGGCGAGGCGGCGAAGACAGACGGCAAGCCGATCGTGTATGTCATCGGCTCGGACGAAGTTTCCGATGAGTCGGCGGCGAAGCTGGTGTTCGCTCAAGCGAAGATCAAGGCGATCGTCGAAGCGGCGACTGCGGCGAAAAATTCGTAAGCTGAACGAACCCGCGACCATTAGGGAGCGGAGCTATTGAGTTGAAGCGGTCCGGTGCGGTGTTCCCGTGCCGGACCGTTTTTTTTGTGGAACGCTTTCGATTGAACATATCGCCCGCACGTGTCGCGAATAGTTGCTGGAAATCGGAGTGAACGATGAAAAAAGCGTTGTCTTCTGATGCTCGACGCAACTACAATTTCCGGTACGGGCCGAAAACGCTGTTCAGGCAACGCTTATTTGGGCAATGTGGAAGAAGGACTTGGATGATCACGATTCGGCCATGGAAAGGACTTGTGCAGACTCTACTAAGCCTGAACATCGCAGCCCTTTTGTTCCCGGGATGCAACAACGCAGAACTCACCTGTGATCGGCTCGACGCACCACCACAAATCGACTGGGTGGGCATCGAAGAACGGGCCCGCATCGTAATGGACGTGACCTGCACCGAGCGGACCAATGAGGATTTGACGGCGGAATACGAAACAGACGCAACTGAGGCCATTGTCCGCGAGCTCCCGAACGGCGTAAGGTACATGCTGCTTGTTGGTCGCTCGCCTTCGGAGCAGGAGCTCTTCCTGCCAGGCACACGGTTTACCAACCCGGACGAAATCGTCACGGACCTCGATCGGGTTCCGGTCCTCGACCGAGAATTGGGGGCAACCTTTCACCGAGGATTCCACAATGCTGCAACTCAGATTCGCTACGATGTCGCCCCATTGCTTAAGTATGGTTTCATAACACGTCTGACGGGCTATTCACTGGGAGGCGCAACCGCCGCCATCCTGGCTATGCAATTGCAGAAAGACGGATTCCATGTTGATTCCATACTCACCTTTGGTCAGCCGCAGGTCACTGACGAGGCTGGCGCGTTGAATTTCACCGACCAGCCGCTCTTGCGCATCAAGGCCGGCCTCGATGGGATCACCCATTTCTTCGCGCCTGATTTTCGCCACTATGGCGATGAGATCATTCTTCTCGATGGCGACCGCTTTGTTTATCTGGCGCAGAGCGACCGTAATTACGATGCCTCCACTGATCCAGATCTACTCGGACTGAACTTCTCCGATCATACGACTTACCTCAGCAGAATTTTGCCGAAATTGAAAGGCACGAAGCAGGTTTCATTTTGCGTGAGCGAACGGTTCATTACCCCGGCCAGGCAATTGGTATGTGAATAAGAGCGCTGCAGCGGAGTCAACTGCGGCGCCAAAAAAGTGGACATTAACCAATGCCCTGATGGTGCATGGTAAATCAGCCAATGGTTGGCCCAGTCTTTCCACACTTTCTCATAAGGTGAGGCATCAGCCCCGTTCACGGGGCTTGCCCGCGGAGCGGCTTAGGCCAGCATTTTTAGGGTCGCTACGCCGAATTCTATTCGCAATCCGGTGGTTGGTTCGGTCCGTTGAAACAGGCTTGGAACAGCATGAAGTCCAAGAGGTCTACATCGGCTTCGCCATCGAGATCGGCCGCCATGTCCCCGTCCGTTGGCGGCGGTTGGTTCGGGCCGCTGAAACTTGTCTGGAAGGTTCCGAAGTTACGCAAGTCAACGTCGCCGTCGAGCTCAAAGTCGGCAGGTACGGAAGGAGCCAATGACAAATACACATCGTCGATCAAGACAGACGCATTCATGATGCTTGGCCAGAATTCCAAGCGCGCAATAGGGTAGTCACTTCGCACGCGAAGCGGACCGACGAATTCAACAAATGTGGGGACGGCAGGCGACGTAACGGAATCGAGGATCACTCCTTCTGCGTCCCGCCCTACCATCGTGACTCGGTAATCCGTTGCTGTTGTAACATATGCCGTCGCGCCATAAACAGGCATATCAAACCGGACGACAATGTTGAATCCAGGTGGATAGTGAGTACTGGTAGTTTGCGCGAAGCCGTTGTCCCCGCTCTGGTAGATTCCCACCGTTCCACTCCCGATTGTCTCAACGTGGACGCCTAACGGCCAGTACTCCTCCAGAGAAGTTACTTGCTGCATATCGTCCGGCAGCGTGTCAAAGTCGACCAGGAAGCTGTCCCTGGGGAGCGTCGGAGCGGTCACCGAGAATGAGGCCAGGCCGGAAGCACCGTAGCCCCCGACGTTGCCTTGCACGGTGTGTGACCCGAGTGAAAGGTCGTTGTAATTCCAGTAGTGTCGGTAGGTCCACACTTTGGAACCGTGGGCCGGCACAAGAGCGCTCGTTACGATTTGAAATCATATCTGGGGAGAGGTGAGGACGCCGTCAAACGTGTATTGGGCCTGCAGTGTCGACGCGAAGTACAACATCACATCCTCCGGGTCGGGGTTGTACGCAGTAACAGAGATGTACATGGCCTCTCCCGGGTGGTATGAGGGCTTGTCAGTGGCCACGGTAACGTCTATCGCCACCGTAATGGGGCTCGCCAAGGTGAGAACGGAACCGAGTACTAGGAAAACTTTGGAACCGAACGACACAAAGCACCTCCGTCATTCGTTACTGATGAACTGACTTCGTATTTTACTACTCCCCTGCCGCTCGCTCAAGCAGAGGCACGTCCTGACTGCAGCTCGAACCCCCGTTTTACAGCTACACGCAAATTTAGATATTCGCTGGGACGGCCTTGGAATGTGGTGCTAAACGAGGACTTCGCCGGTCTGTTTCGAGCAGGCGATGGATGGTGGCGGCGATGTTGGTGGCGTCGAGGCCGCACTCCGCGAGTTGGGCGGCACGGGAGCCGTGGGCGACGAAGCGGTCGGCGGGCATGCCCAGACGCACGAAGCGGTCGCAGGTGAGTCCCATTTCCTGAGCGGCTTCGAGGACGGCCGAGCCAAAGCCGCCGGAGACGGAGTGGTCTTCGAGCGTGATGACAGGGCGCGAGCACGCCTCCGCCCCATCCGGGGCGGCGGTTGGCATATCGCCGCTGGTCCACGGGTTCCGCTTTGCTCCACCCGTGGTTACACCCCGTGGCCCCTCCGGGGCCAAAGGTTCGCGCGACAAACTCGCCCCTCCAAAGGCGCGGAGGACCATGTCGCGGTCGATGGGCTTGGCGAATCGGGCGTTGACCACGGCGACTTCGATTCCACTTTCGGAAAGGATTTCGGCGGCGGCCAGCGCAGCGCTTACGGTCACGCCGTAGGCGAGGATTGTGGCGTCGCTGCCCTCACGGAGCCGGCGCGAAACGCCCAGTGCAAACGGTGCACAATCGGGCATCGGCTCGGGCACAACGTCGCGTGGATAACGGATCGCCGAAGGCTGATTGAGCGAAAGGCCAAGCTTTAGGGATTCGGCCAACTCCGGTTCGTCCATCGGAGCCATCAGCACCATGCCGGGGAAGCCGCGCAGATACGCGATGTCGAGGAAGCCGTGATGGACCGGGCCGTCGCCGCCGACCAGGCCGGCACGATCGAGACAGAAGACAACGGGCAGGCCCTGCAGAACGACTTCCTGGAAGACCTGATCAAAGGCCCGCTGTAGAAACGTCGAATAGATCGCAGCGACCGGCCGCAATCCGCCTTTGGCCAGGCCGGCGGCCATGTCCACGGTGCAGCTTTCGGCGATGCCAATGTCGCGGCAGCGGTCGGGGAATTTTTCGGCCATCTTGTTAAGGCCGGTTCCGTCGAGCATGCCGGCGGTCATGGCGAAAATTCGGCCATCATCTTCGGCGAGGGCCATGAGCTGATCGACGAAGGCCGTCGTCCAGCTCTTGCCTGAGCCGCGCTGAATAGTGACCTTTCCGTCTTCGACGGCGAAGGGCTTGGGGCTGTGGTACTTGCCGGGCTCGGCGCAGGCCCAGTCGCAGCCGCGACCCTTCACTGTATGAACGTGCAGCAGCACTGGATGGTGCACCTTCTTGAGCATTTCGAGCACGTCGATGAGGTGCGGAATGTCGTGACCATCCACGGGGCCGACGTATTGCAAGTTCATGGCTTCGAACATGTTGCCGGGGGTGACGGTGGCCTTAATGCCCTCCTTGAGGTGGGCGATCATATCGAATGCGGGCTTGCCCAGCAGCGGAAGCTTGGGCAGAAGGCGCTTGGTCGCGGACTTCATTTCTTCGTAGAAGTTGCTGGCCCGGAATTTGCCAAGGTATTCGGCCATTGCGCCCTGGGTCGGCGATATGCCCCATTCGTTGTCGTTGAGGATGATGAGGAACTGCCGCTGGAGCGTGCCGGCCTGATTGAGGCCCTCGAAGGCAACGCCGTTGACAATGCTGGCATCGCCGACGACAGCGACGACGCTGGTTTCGCGGCCGAGCATCTGATCGGCGCGGGCCATACCGACGGCGGTAGCGATGGCCGTGCCGGCGTGGCCGACGTTGAAGAGGTCATATTCACTCTCGGTGATGTTGGGGAAGCCGCTTACGCCGCCGGATTTTCGAAGGGTTTCGAAGCGTTCATTGCGACCGGTGATGAGCTTATGCGGGTAGCACTGGTGGCCGACGTCGAAAAGCAGGCGGTCGGTGGAAAAATCGAATACTCGGTGCAGGGCAATTGTCAGTTCGGTGACGCCGAGGTTGCTGGTGAGGTGGCCGCCGTTTTTACCCACGACCTCGATGACGCGATTTCGGATTTCCTCGGCGAGGGTGGCGAGCTGCTCAAGGGGCAACGCTCGCACGTCGGCGGGGGATTTCACTTTTTGGAGCAAGGTCATTTCGGTTTACCGAATCCTTTCGAGATTCTTCGCTTCGCTCAGAATGACACCTCGTGTGAAATTGTACCGCATGATGGATGCGCACGAGTTATCGAATTTTCAATAATTTCGAGAACCTGCAAAACGGGCCAGCTCTCGCAAATCATCCGCTTCCCGACCAAACTGTCGCAACTCGCTAATCGCCGCATCCACGCTTCGATCGATTTCCGCCCGGCTGGCATCCACTCCTACGCACGCGGGGAAGGTTTGTTTCCCGGCGGCGGTGTCTTTTCCGGCGGATTTGCCGAGTATTTGGGCGTTTGAAGTCACGTCCAATAAGTCATCGGCGATTTGGAATGCGCGACCGGAGTGCAAACCGTAACTGCCAAGGGCAGCAATGGCGTTTTCGGCGCCTCCACCGGCGATGGCGCCGATGCGGCACGAGGCGGCGAAGAGGCTGGCGGTTTTGCGGTCGTGGATGTACCGGGCGAGATCGATTGAGGGTGGCAAGTTGCTGTCAACGATATCCACCGCCTGCCCCCCAATCATTCCGGACCAACCGGCGCCGCGGGCCAACTCCAACGTCATGGACTTGGCACGGCTCGCATCGGAAACGTGGGTGCCCAGGAGCTCGAACGCCAGCATGACGAGGGCGTCGCCGGCGAGAATGGCCATGGCTTCGCCGAACTGCCGGTGCGTCGTGGGTTTGCCGCGCCGCAGATCGTCGTCGTCGAGGGCAGGAAGGTCGTCGTGGACGAGGCTGAAGGCGTGGATGCATTCGACAGCGGCGGCGGCGGGCCAGGCGGACTCGCGGCTGCCGCCGACGAGCTCGCAGCAACGAATGACAAGATACGGTCGGATGCGCTTGCCAGGTGCAAGGGCTGAGTAGCGAACTGATTCGAGAAGCTCGCGCGGAACACCTTCATTGGATTTGAGGTAGCGGTCCAGGTGAGTGTCGAACTCGGAGGCAAAACTGCGGAGAGAGTCGGAGATGCATTCCATTGGGGATTAGGGTATAGGGTATGGGGCATAGGGTATAGAGGGTTTAAGAGCTCCAGTGTTCAAGGGTGGAGGTTGGTATGGCTGAGAACACGCTGATTATTGAGAACGAAGGTTTCGTCCGGACGCTGCGGCTGAACCGGCCGGATGTGCTCAATTCATTTAACAACGATTTGCTTGCGGCGCTGGGCAAGGCGGTGCGGGAGGCGGAACGCGACAAGGGTGTGCGATGCCTCGTCATCACCGGGGCCGGGCGGGGCTTTTCGGCGGGACAGGATCTGGCGGATGTGGCCGACCGGTACAAAAGCGATGCACCGATAGAGCTGGGGAGTCACCTGCGGGATCGATATCACCCGGTTATCAGCAAGATTCGCACGATGGAAAAGCCGGTGATTGCGGCGGTAAACGGCGTGGCCGCCGGGGCGGGTTGCAGTCTGGCGCTGGCCTGCGACGTTCGCATTGCGGCGGAATCGGCGAGCTTCATTGAGGCGTTCGTTCATGTCGGGTTGGTTCCGGATTCGGGGAGCACGTTCTTCCTGCCACGGCTCATTGGCGTTTCGCGGGCCCTCGAAATGGCGATTACGGGCCGGAAAGTGAAGTCCGACGAGGCATTGCAGATCGGCCTGGTGAACCGGATTGTGCCGGATGGGGAGCTGGTTGCGGAAACGATGAAGCTAGCCCAACAACTGGCCGCTCTGCCGCCACGGGCTATTGGCCTGACCAAACGGGCGATGAACCGGGCGTGGTCGGTGGAGCTGGACGACCAGCTCGACTATGAGGCCATGATGCAGACGACGGCCGGGCAAACCCGCGATCATCGTGAAGGGGTTACGGCATTTCTGGAGAAGCGGAAGCCGAATTTCACAGGGGAGTGAGGCAAACGCCGAAACGCGGAAAAGCCAAAACACCAAAGCCGTCCCGGCAGCCTATGGCGATGAATCGGAAGAACCGGATTTGCTGTCCGCTCCTTAACAGTCGCGGCTCTGTTTTGTAAGACTCCAGTATTTTGCTTGAAGCGGGCGGGGAAGGGTGTATCTTCTCAACGGAGGCGAAAACTGCGCACGAATGGAGGCTGAATTGACCACGGCGACGACGACACCGGAATCGAAAAAAGGAACTCCGCAAACGGAGAGCAACGCAATCCACGCCAAGGCGGTCGAGCTTGGCAAGCTGGCGCTGAAGATGACGGCGGCCGCGGGATCGGGCCATCCGTCAAGCGCCCTGGCGCTGGCTCACATCGTCGTCGAACTGATGTATCGCCGGATGCGATACGACGTGCAGAATCCGTGGAACCCCGGCAATGATCGTTTGGTTCTCTCGGTAGGCCATGCGGTCCCCATCGTGTATGCGGCCTATGCCGATCTTGGGGGAGTCGTCGGGAAAAGCCAGGCGGACGCGCGGACGCTGAGCGTGGAGGATCTGGCATCGTTTCGTGAACTCGACAGCGTATTGGACGGCCACCCGAATCCCGCCGAGGGATTTCCCTTTTTTGATGCGGCAACCGGGTCGCTGGGGCAGGGCCTGTCCGTCGCGGCCGGCCTGGCTGCCGCGGCGCGGCTCGACTGCATCGACAAGCGCATCTACTGCATCGTGGGCGACGGCGAATCGCGCGAGGGACAGGTTTGGGAGGCGGCCGATTTCATCGTTGATCAGAAACTGAACAAACTCTGCGCGATTTTCAGTTGCAATGGCCATGGACAGGCGGGCCCCGTGTCAGCCCAGCAATCCGCCGACGCACTGACGGCGAAATTGACGGCCTTCGGATGGAAAGTTTTCCGCGCGGATGGGCACGACCCGCGTTCGATCGCCACGGCGCTGGACCACGCCGAAGCCACACCGCAACCGGCCGCGATCGTCGCCACCACCGTCAAAGGATGGGGCGTGGATTTGATGGTGGGCAAGAACTACCACGGAAAACCGTTGGTCGATGCGGAACTGCACAAAGCACTGGAGCAATTGGAGGCCACGGGCGCGCGACTGACTTCGGGAACGGTTGGAACGCTTCCACCTCCCCCGCCGCCGGTGAAGGTGCCTGCACAGGCCAAGGCCCGGACGATCGCGCTGCCGAAGTTTGATGAAGCGATGAAGCGCGAGGGATTGCAGTCGGCGCTGGAAAAGAAGAAGTATTCGACGCGAGGAGCGTATGGCGTGGCGCTGGCCGCATTGGGACATGCCGACCCGCGCATCGTCAGTCTCGATGCCGACGTGAGCAATTCGACGTATGCCGATCGGTTTGCCAAGCAATTCGCCGCCCGCTTCTTCGAGTGCAAGATTGCCGAGCAGAATATGGTGAGCGCGGCTTCGGGATTTGCGGCGGGAGGCCTGATTCCCTTCGCCTCCAGCTTCGGAAAGTTTCTCGCCCGGGCCGCCGACCAGATTGACATGGCGGCGATCAGCCGGGCGAACATCAAGCTGGTGGGGTCCCATTGCGGCGTCTCATTGGCCGCTGACGGTCCGTCGCAAATGGCGGTCAGCGACGTGGGATACGTTCGCACGCTGGCCCACATCGCGAACGGGCGGAGTGACACGGCATGTCACCTGTTTCATCCGTCGGATGCGGTCAGTGCCTACCGGCTCTGCGAACTGATGGCCAACATCGATGGGATGTGCTACCTGCGCACGCACAGGCCTGATGCGAACTTCCTCTATTCGCTCGACGAGACGTTTGCGTTGCGGGGCTGCAAGCAGCTTCGCGAAGGCGGCGACCTGACACTGGTGGGGAGCGGTTTCATCCTGCACAGCGTGCTGGCGGCGGCGGACGAACTAGCCAGACAAAAAATCAAGTGCAATGTGTTCGACGCCTATACCCTGCCGCTTGACGCGGGTCCGATCCTGAAGGCGGCCCGAAAGGCCAGGGGCAGGATTCTTTGCGTCGAGGACAATTACGTTGGGGGGTCGGGCAGCGAAATCGCCGAAGCGGCGGCCATCGAAGGCGACGTCCGGGTTATCACCATGACTCCCCAACGAATTCCCAAATCTGCGAAAACCGCGGACGAAGTCTTTGCGTATGTAGGGGTAGGCGTCGAGCAGATCGTGGCCAAGGCCCGATCGCTGGCGGCGCACTGAGCGGGGGTACCCCATGTACAGGAATGTCTTGCGGTGTTTCGTGCCGGCCGTTCTATTGGCTGGGATTGCCGTGGCACAAGTCGCGGGCACACAGAAAAGCAGCCCCGGCGAAAAGCTCAAAAACAAAGACAAGGTAGAGGAATTCGTCTGGCCTGAGTTGACCGTCCTGGACAAGTTCGCCGGCCCCTGGGAAGTCTCCGAATCGCATTACAATTCGCGCGGCGAAGTGATCGGCTCGGCCCGGGGAATTGAGGAAGGCGCGTGGGCTCTGGATCGGCGGGTGCTTCGACGCACGTATACGACCGGCGAAGAACCCAAACTGTATCGCGCTGTAGGAATGATCACTTGGGATGCCGCCGAAAAGGTGTACAAGGGTGCGTGGTTCGACAATGCCACCACGAGCGGCCCCACTTCCCTTACGGGCGTGTGGGATGAGTCCGCCCGCACGATGACGTTCACACTCAATTCCAATTCGACCGAAGGAAAACCTGTGCAGCACAAAGTGGTCGATCGATTTCTCGACGACGAGCACCGCATCGTGACCACGTACAAGACAATCGGGAATCAGGTGGAGAAAGTCATCGAAGTGCAATTCACCCGCGCCAGACCCTGCCCCGGCGGCGTCGGCATCATCCCGGAGTCATCCGGAAAACCCTGACCGACAGTCTATCACGGGACAGGAGCGGCCTGCGCGGGCGCCCGATTGGGCCAGTCCGCGCGAGTCACAGCGGCAATCACGATGATCGACAGGATGAATGCGAATGCGATTTTCGTGGCGACGCCCATCGCAAAGCCAACAGCGGCCGAAAATCCCACGCGCGTTCCCTGAGCCACTGAGCCTTGAACGGACAGCTCGCCGATCGCGGCCCCAAGGAAGCAGCCGAGGAGCGCGCCAATCATGCTGCCGACGATCGGCAGGGGAATCGAGAAAAAGAGGAGCCCGATGAAGCCGCCCAGCAATGCACCCCAGGCGGCCTTGCGAGAGCCGCCGGCCCGCTGGGTGAGCAAGGCTGACATCAGGAATTCCAGCACCTCGGAGAGGACCGCAAGCCCGCACATCCACAATAAAGGGGCAACGCCGACCAATTCCCAGTTTGTCGGCCAGCCCATCAGCGCCGCCCCGCCGACAATCAGCCAGATGCCGGGCAGGCGCAGCGCGGAAAGCACCACGCCGACCAGGCAGCCAAGCCCCACCACTGAAAGCAATGCGAACTTGTGCATGGAGGCATTATAATCGTTGCAGGGATACGAACATGGACCATTTGAGTCAACCCAAAATTGAAGTAGCCATCCTGATCCGCGACTTGATTTTCGAGACCAAAATCAAATCGACCGCGCAGTCGCTGGGGATCGGAGCGAAAGTCGTGCGCGGAGTCAGTGAGCTTGAAAGGCTGTGGAGCGAGCACGCCATCCGACTCCTGATCGTGGATTTGAATACTTCGCAGAATGAAGCCTGTGAAGCCATACGCACGGCCAAGGCACGATCAGGAGTTCGCACAATCGCATTTGTATCCCATGTGGATGTGGAACCGGCCCGGCTGGCGGCGGAGGCGGGAGCCGACGAGGTATTGCCGCGGTCACGATTTACCACGCAATTGCCTGAGTTGCTCACACGACAATCGTAACGACAGTCCCTGGCACAAAGATCCGAAACCCGGGTCTCCCCCTCTTACGTCAAGAAGCTATGGGCAAGCAGTCGGACCGGCATTGGGATACGCAGCGCCCTTAAAGGCATCCACACAGGCCGCAATATCGGTAAAACTGTAATCGAGCGTCGGATCGGGAACCTCACCAGCCAGAAGCGCCCGGGCCTTGATTATCGCAGCCGGCTGATTCTTGAACTTGTTGATCGCCGCCGAGACGTCGCCGAGGTCCGGCTGCGTCGTGCCGTCGGGTGGACTGAACGGAAGCTCGATGTCACCCCAACGGGTCGTTGGGATATTCAGCGCCGAGGAAAAGCTGAGTTCTGATGATTCGATGCAACCCTCCGTGATCCACTGAACATCGTAACTCGAACTTGGCACGACTTCACGGCCGCTGACATGCACCAACCCTATCGTGCTCCAATCAGCATAGTAGGGCGCACATTGCAGCGTAGAAACCTTGAAGGGAATTCCGCTTCCGGCAGACTCGACGTATTGAACCGGCGGACCGAGCCATCGAACCTGCCCCTCAAACGAGGAGAAATTGGAAACCGCACCAGCGGCGTAGGGCGGATTGGGATGGTGTAAGGAAACCAGCCGCACCCGCACCGCACGAAGTCCGGCCGGCGCCGAAGGAACCGTGATGAATCGACACTTGTTGGAGTCACCCGGATCGCGGAGGGGCGTGCTGATCACCTGGCAACATTCGTCAGGAACGTTGTCGCCGTTGGAATCCACAGAATAGCCGTAGGATACGTCACACTCATCGGGACGCCCATTGCCCTGGCAGTCGAGGCTCGTCGCCAGCGTCACGTCGCAGTCGTCCGGCACTCCGTTGCCGTTGCAGTCGGGTTCACATTCGTCGGGAACGCCGTTGGCGTTGCAATCGGACACCAGCACATCCTGATCGTCGGGGATGCCATTGCAATTGCAATCGTTGTTGAGCGGGTCGGAGGAGTACAGCTCAAACGCAGTATCCGGATTTCCGCAAGAGGCAGCGGCCGGAGCCCAGGGGTCGAACACCCAATCGGGCCCGACCTCGGTCACGATGGTGCTAAGCGCCTGCCCGGCGACTTCGTCATCGACCGTCGAATGCCAGCCCCAGAAATTGCTGGTGGCCGTCGCAGGTGTGGCGGCAGCAGTACAACCGCCAAGACCATCGGAATCGTACCGACGACCGACCAGGGCCTGTATGGACAGGGCATAGTCGGTGCAGGTATCGGTCAGGAATCCTCCGGGAGTGGCCGGCGTCAGGCTTGAGCGGCTATCGGGATTGGCATTGACCAGGCAACAGCCCACCAACTCGACGGTGTACTGAATTACGGCTTCCGGAGCGCAGGAGTCAAAATCCATGTTCACCTTGTCCACGACTTCGCTGCCGCAGAAGTACAAGCCGAGGGCCGGAGCCTGCGCACCACCTGTCGTGCGAGGTTCATGGAATCCGACAAACCAGCCGTCGGGATTCACGCCGGCATCAAGTACGCTGCCCCACCATCGAACTCGCCGTACGGGTCGTCCGTCGCTGGTGAAGCCTTCGACGAGTACCGTGTCGGGAACCGAGTCACTGATGTCCAGATTTGAGGCCAGGTCCTCTTGGTTGCTGGTGGGGACCTGTCCATACGTCAGATAGGATGACTGACACGCGTCATCGCGGCCATCCAGATCACTGTCACCCAGGCAAGTCGTGTTACCGCCGGCAAAAACTCCGCCTAGCCCCGTGCATGAATCCTCGTCTGTCACCGTGCAGGAAGGCGGGGACTGGATACAGCAGGCTCCATCGCAGGAACATTCGAGGTCCAGTTCGATGATTCCGCGACTTGCCGCGTTTCTCGCGGCCAACTGAATGTAATAGATCTTACCCGGCACCAGGCCGGTGACACATAAGCCGGCCTTGGTTGATCCGGCGCAACCGCCATCCTCGCCGCATGCGATTTCCACAAGGTTTCCACATTCGCCGTCGTACACCGCAAATGTCGGGTCGGCGGACAGGCTGTCACATGTCGAAATATGCGCCGAATCGTGCGTGGCGGTGAAGGAATACCAGAGCGCGCCCACGTGACTGGTACCGTTGCCGCAGCTGAAAAGCGGCGAAGCAACGTCGGAGAGCGTGGTGACGTCCGGGTGAACCGTGGAATTGCACGACATTTCGCGGGCGGCCGGGCACGACTGATTCAAGTGCGGATAATCCCAACCGATGGCATCAAACATATTGAGGTCGGAGGTCCGCAGAAAATTAGGATAAAACGTCTGGCCGGCTCCGATGGTGGGATCCATGATTCCAATCGCGGGGGACTGGTCGTGAAAGTGCGAAGCCTGATTGGGGCTTCCGTCACTCATCTGGTATTCCACGCTGATCAAGTCGGAATTGGAATCATCATTTGTGCCGGGCGCGTTCAGATCAACCAGGCGCGCGGTATTGGTGAATTCGGTGAAGTCATCCGGGTTGAAATCGTTTGCACCGTCGCTTCGCTGAAAGCGATAGAGGTCAAGCATTTCCATGTCATTGGTGCGGAAGTCGGCGCCTGAAGTAAAACCCAACGCATGACCAACCTCGTGCGTGATGACCGATTGAAAATCATAGGTTCCGCCGGTGATGGGTGGATCGTAATCCCATGGAAACTGGTTGTTAAACGTCATGGAAGCGGCCGTGCCCGACACGCTGCCGACCGTTGCGCGGTGGTCGGCGATGGTGACAAATACACGTGTTTCATTCGTAGCGGTCGCGGAGTTGCCGTCATATCGAACCGCGATGGTGCTTCCCGAGGGAAGAAAGTTCTGGATTACATCGTCTCCGTCCATGCCGCTGACCAGCCCATTGCGAGTATTCGCATACGTCACATTGATGTAGCTGGATGAGGTTGCGCCGAGGACCCCCGGACTAAGCGTGGCGAACGCAATGTTAATGGTGACGGTGATGGGGTCCGTAAATTGAGATTCGTAATAATATTTCACTTTCGCAAGAGCTTCCAACGCTCCCGCCGGCATGGAGGTTGTAGCGTTGAAATTGAGAACAAATGGAGCCGGGATAACTCCGGCGACGCCTCCCTGGGGCTCTGCGGGCGGAGGGTTGGCCGCTGCGGCGGCTTTCGACAACTGTGCGATGGCACGCAAGTCATCCACGGTAAGACGGCCGGACTGATCAACGCAAAGCGGCTTCCAAACCGTTTCGGTTTCGACTTCAGTAGTGGCCCCATCAAAATACTGGACCGATTGAACTCTGGGACCCGGTTCGATGTAGACGGACTTCTGTGCGGCCGGCTTGGGGATCGTTTGACCCGAAAGGGGTGCAAGGCACATCAAAAGCACCAGGCAGCCTACCAGCCCATGGAATCCCCGTGTAATCCTCATCAGTCAGTGCTCCGATTGATTGTGCATGTCAAGTCCGAGTACAAGTACGAAACGAGGCAGGTCGCACCGCATTTGAAGATGGAAATCCCCCGTCCAGTAACCGCAACGATAATATCCAAAACCGGACACCGTTTCAATAAGGTCCGATATCAGCGATTACCTTGCAGTGTGGCATTAGCGAATCAAAAACGAATCTTGAAGACCGGCTTGAAGAGAAGCGCGCTCAGCATTGAAACGACGAAGAAGGTCAGCACCCAGTAGTCCGAGCCGTAAATTCTTGATTTCAGTTCGGGATAGGCGAGTTCGACACTGTGTTTCGGCAAGGAGCCGTCTGCGGAGATAACTGGCTCCACCGGGTATAACAATTGCTGGATCCAATCCTTTGCAGGACGCACCGGACTGACTCTTTCGAGAGGACGACCTATCACAATTTCTTTCGTTCCGACCTCTGGAGAGGACTTGATAGTTAACTGAAACCGCCCCGGCTGGTTCGCGTTTAACCGCCACGCTGTGTCGAATTGGCCGGCAATTGGACCGACTTCGACGCTCAGACCACCGGGAACTTCAATCGTTGCTGATCGTGCGTATTCGGTTGAATCGGCATGAACTCCCGGCCGATCAAGACAATGAACCTTGAGGAGAATCGGCTCCCCTGGCACGAAAGGTCGCCACTGGTAGCGCATCGCCATTTGCGATAACAGCAGCATGGTGGGCAGCGCCATCCACAAGATCGGAACCAGCATGTATCGCTGGAGTCGGAGCAGCGCCCACATGATCCGAACCTGGGCGCGAAGTGCGACACGCAAGTCCTCCTTGAATAACTTGAGTGCAAGAAGATTGGCCTTGATATCGTCCTTCGCGCGGGCGATGCCGGCCTGATTGCTCAAGTAGCCAAATGCAACGAGCATGACGACGCCAGCGATCGCGGATATCAGGACGAGTCCGAACCAGGGCGGGAATGCATCAAGCAGTTTGTACACCACGTCGGCCATCGTCGTGCAAATTGGATTAAGAATTCGAAGAAGCGGCGACATGACGGGCTGAAGGATGGTTTCAAGCCCAGTGGCAATCCAGCCAAACAATGACTTCATGGCGGCCCAAAGCGCCAGGACTGCATGGGCCACGGAGATCAGAAGATGCGATAGTGAACTCATGCAATGGAAGCGCTATTCGATGTAGCCCAGGCCG
The DNA here is from genome assembly GCA_964501365.1 of uncultured Phycisphaera sp. Taxonomy (GTDB): domain Bacteria; phylum Planctomycetota; class Phycisphaerae; order UBA1845; family UBA1845; genus CAZAMB01. The sequence continues at coordinate 342,541 of CAZCST010000039.1, forward strand.
CGCAGGCGTTCCGTGACTTCGGCGTCGGTAGAGGCCGACTCCAGAACCGAAAGTTCCTTTTCCAGCACGTGAACGATGAATTCCTCCGGAGTGGGGTAGCCCGCCAGTTCCGCGACTTTCTTCACTCGTTCGTACATTCCGTCATCGATCTTGATCTTTGCCATAGTCATTTCCCAGCTGCAGCGAATACATTTTGTCCGGTCATCTCCGCCGGAACCGGAACATTGAACAATGCAAGAATACTGGGAGCCATGTCCACAAGCGAAGGGGTGAGGGCCGCAATCGGCCGATTGCTGAACAGGACTCCGGGCACTTCCTCGGCGGCCATACAGTGATCCGCACTCCATGCAGAATCGTTATTGGTCAGAACTTCGTCCGGCATGTCGCCAAGCGTGGTTGCCCACGAGGCGCGGTAGTCCCGATGGTAGCCAACGAGCAGGTCCGGGGCTTCGCCAGTGTGCGGCCCCGAATACACCTGGTCGCTGCGGTAGACTTGGCCGATGATCGGCTGATTATTTTCAGGGTCACGTATCGCCAGCAGTTTCTCGGAAATCTCCGTCAAAAGCGCGTCACGCTGGGCGGGTTCAACGACGCCGTCGCGTTCCCGGCCTTTCAGGTTGAGATACAGTCCGTTCAGGCCCAGGCCAAAGGCTTTCGTGCGCGACCAATCTACGGGGCGTCCGCGTCCGGGATTGATCAAACCACGACAGGTCGACGGCTCGATGTAGCCGTTGTCGCGGAGCCATGTGTTGAGATTGAATTGGCGGCGAAAGTTGGCAAAGCCGTGGTCGGACATGACCAGCACGGTCGCATCGCCACCCACGCGGGACTGAACTTCGCCAACCACTTGATCCATTTCGACGTACAGCTCGTCGATGACATTGTTCATGCGACGGGCCTCTTCCGGAGAACGGACAGGATGCGGATCGTCGCCCTCCCACCAGAAAATATGCGTTTGAAGGTCGGTACTGGAAAAATAAAAGAAGAGCAGACCATCATCGTAGTGATCGAGGGCGTAGTTCAGCAATTGCCGCCGCTCCTTGAGCACGTAGCGGGCCTGGGCGAGGTATTCATCGTCGTTGAACACCTTGTTTGAGCGGGCCTTGTGGTCCTCCTGAAACCCCGCAGTGTAAAACATGCCGAGATTGTCGGAAATTTTGGAGACGAAGTCGGACGGTTCGGAGATCCGCTGCTCGCCGGGGTCGGAAGGGTCGATATTGATCGGCGTGACGTACATCTTGAATTCGGGCCGAACCTGTTGCACATAGAACCTGCAGATGCCGCTGACGTGTGCATTGGGAAGGAATTCCGGCATTTCCAGCTCATAGTCCAGCTTGCACCAATCGCTCCACTCGCCTTCCTTCAGCAGGACCGTTTTGCCCTGCCAGTCGAGGCGGACCTCCGGCTTGGATTCGTGGCGGCGGACCTCCACTTTCACTTCGACGCGAACGGGATTCTTAAGCATGGTGTTTTCGGGTCCGGCGATTTCGATGGTGGCGACGCCCTCCTTGAAGAAGATCGCCCTGCGGCGGCCCCCCTCATCGTCGCTGGGGCGCATCGTGTCGGAGGCAAAATACTGGTACGTGCCGTAGCCCCCCATCAGATCGGGCACGCCCATGCCGCTCAGGCAGCACACGTGGCCATGCTCGGACTTGCTTGGCGGATAGTTTGAGGGAATGTCGTAGATTTTCGTGGGGATGCCGCGCTCATCGAGGTGATTCCAGAACGGCGTGCCGTGTCGAGTGAGTCGTGTTTCCGTCGGGGCATGATGGAACGGCCAGGAAGTGAGTGGCAGTTCGTGTTTGTCCACTTCCCAACCGGGGTCGCCCTTCACGGTCTCGGCGGCAGAGTATTTGGGAGCGTACTGCTGTTTGGGATCATTATGGATGAAATCAAAGATGCCATGTACGCCGGGTCCGGCCCCGGTGATGAAATTTGACCATGCGACCGGGCTTTGCGGAGGAATACTCGTGCCGAGAGGTTTGTAGCCGCCGGCGTCACGCATCCGAGCGAGGATTGGCATGCGGCCTTCTTTCATGAGCCGCTCACAGCGCCTTGGGTCCATCCCGTCGAAACCAACGACAACGACTTTCGTGCCTTTGGGGTTACGCGAGGCGCAACTCGTCACGGCCAGGCACAGACCCAACGCGCCCGCACACACGGCAACAATGACGCGGCCCCCGAACTTCATGCCTTCGACCCTGAATTCGCGGAAACGGATGGAGCAGACTCCACTTCGATTCCCCGCCTGGCGAGACGGGAGGCGGCGTCGCGCCGCGAATCTTTCGGAATGGAAACAGTCAGCGGCTTGCCGTCCATGTGGCTGGGGACGTCCACCCCAAAGAGATCGAGAACGGTTGGACCCAGGTCCATGAGTCGCGGCTGTTGTGATTCGATTTTGCGATTGCAGAAGAACACGCCGGGGATGAGCTTTGGGTCGATGCAGTGGTCACCGCTCCATGCTTTGTTGTTGTCGTGGAAGATGTTGTCCGTCGGCTGGCCGATCGCCGCCTCCCACGAAACGCGATAGTCCTTGTTGTAGCCCACGATGACGTCCGGGGCCTGTACCGCATAAGGACCGTCGTAAATCCTGCGGGAATTGAAGGCGCGACTTACCGCCGAAGCGCCGGATGCCGGGTCAATCAATTTGCCGAGCTTTTCGCAGATTTCGTCGCGGAGGGCGTCGGCTTCCTTGGGATCAACGATGCCGTTGACCTCGCGGCCTTTGATGTTGAGCCAGAGTCCGGCGAGGCCCACACAGTACGCTCGCGTCCGCGACCAATCGACCCCTGCAAGGTATTTCTTGCCCCGGCCGTCGGGCTTGAGAGTGAGATAGCCGTTCTGCTCCAGCCAGACGTTGAGATCGACACCGCGGCGAAACGAATTGAATCCATGATCGGAGATGACCATGAGCAGGGTGTCGTCCCGGTCGCACTGCGCCATTGTCTTGCCGACCAGTTCGTCCATGCGTGCGTACAAGTCCGCGATTGCGTCGCGGCGCTGGTTTTCGCCCTGTCCCTCGTGGGCGGGATGCTTCGGATCGATGTAGCGCCAGAACATATGCTGGATGCGGTCGGTTCCGTCGAAGACGCACACGCACAGGCCGTGGCGGACTTTGTCGAGGGCGTCGAAGAACATCTTTTCGCGCTCTGCGTCGGCTTCGAGGCACTGATGAAGGAAGCCGTCGTCGTCGAGAATCTTCGCATTGAGCCCCCAGGTGTCCTCGGCGAGTCCGAGTGTGGCGAAGCGGCCCTGCGACTTCGAAAGGTAAGTCGAATAGACGCTCGGATGCGAAATCGGCATCGCGGGGCGATCGGGGTCGATCTGGATCGGCGTGGCGTAGAGTTGAAAATCCGGCTCGCCGCTCAGGAGTAGAAATTCGCAAATGCCACGCACCGTTTTTCCGACACCGGCGCTGAAGCTCACCGGCACCCACGCGGTGTAGGTTCCGGCGATGAGATTGTGTCGCTCGCCGCTCACCTCCAGCGTGGCTCGCTTCGCATCAATGATCGTAACTTCAAAGGGGCATTGCAGCGGATTGCCATCGGGGCCGGTCGGGCCGACCAGATGCGATCGAATGACGTTTTTTTCCCGCGTGACGGCGATCTGCTCGCCGCCGATGTATTCCTCGCCTGCGCCCTTTCGGGTGGAATAAAAGGAAAACGTGCCCTGCGTCCCGCGTAAATCCGGCACGCACATGGCCGACAGCAACACACCGCGAAACCGCTCCGGCGGAAACGTAATGGGAACGCGAATCACGTTGCTGAAAATCCCGTGCTCCCCGAGCACGTTCCAAAACGGCTTGCCCTTGCGGAGCAGGCGGATGTCAGCCTTGCGCCCGGGCAGACGGATGGGGCCGATTCGTCGCGGGACTGCGTCGGGAACGATGTTCACGGAGGAAAGCAGCGGGAGGTACGTCCGCACGTCGCGGGTGAGAAAATCAAAAATGTTGTGCTTGCCGGGATTGCAACCGGTCAGAAACGTTGACCATGCGACCGGCGAGAGTGGCGGCGCGGTGGTTGCGAGTTTTTGATAACTCCCCTTCGCCGCAAGTTTCGAGAGGTTCGGCATTTTTCCCTGAGCCATGTACTTCTCGGCGAGGCTGGGCTCCATTCCGTCCAATCCCAGGATTACCACACGCTTCACCCGTGCGCGGGCGAACGCCTTACGGCCGCGGACAAAACAAAACAACCTCCGCGCGGGCCAAAGAAAGATCGCCACCAGCCCCGAAAACATCGCGGCCATAAACGCAAAGAGGGAGGAACCAAGGGCGAAACCCGCGCCGGGACCGATGTAGGCCTGCGCAGGAGCCGGCACGATTAGCAGACATGCCAGGGCGAGAAAGGCAATCCAATGAAAGTTGCTGCGTTTCACCTAAGGTTTGATCCTACGAATTCCATGACAAGCATTCAAGCACGACGCGCTGACTCCGATCGATGCTTTTGCTATCATCATTTCCTTCGAATGGGTCATGGTTCGTTTTGAGGCGAAAATCAATGAAACTTCTCCTGTTTCTCGTTGTCACCCTATCGTCACTTTCCACTTTGGCGGAGGAGCCGCCCGCTGCGACAAAGCCTGAGCCAGCCAGGCAATACGGTGTTGCGGAAAAGTACCGTCCGGCGGTGGAAAGAATCATGGCCAGCGCGCTCGCTGAAAACGATGCCTACAACAAGCTGGAAGAACTTTGCCTGTTCATCGGCAACCGGCTCAGCGGCTCCCCGCAATTGAACAAGGCGATCGACTGGGCAGTGGAGACGTTCAAGAAGGACGGGCAGGAAAACGTTCGTCGCGAAAAGGTGATGGTTCCGAACTGGGTTCGCGGGAAGGAATCGGCAACGGTGCTCGAGCCGCGGGCGGCCGACCTGGTCATGCTCGGACTCGGCGGTTCGATCGGTACTCCCCCCGAAGGAATCACGGCGCAGGTCATGGTGGTCAAGGATAAGGATGAACTTGAGCAGCGCGGCGAGGAAGCCAAGGGCAAGATCGTGCTCTTCAACAACGTCATGCCGCCCTACGACCCGGAGAAGGGATCAGGCTATGGCAAGGCGGTGGAGTATCGCGGCAAGGGCGCGATCTATGCCGCCAAACAGGGCGCAGTCGGCTGTCTCATCCGCTCCGTAACGGCCAAGAGTCTGCGTTCGCCACACACCGGCGCAATGCGATACGAAGACGGCGTGACGAAAATCCCGGCGGCGGCAATCACGCTCGAAGATGCGGAACTGATTGCGCGTTTGCGGGCGCGGGGCGTGCCCGTGGTGGTCAATCTAAAAATGGAGGCGAAAACGCTGGATGACGCGGAATCAGCAAACGTTGTGGCGGAGCTGCGTGGCCGCGAAAAGCCCGATGAGGTCGTGGTCATCGGCGGGCACATCGATTCGTGGGACGTGGGGCAGGGTGCGCAGGATGACGGAGCCGGGGCGGTCATGTGCATGGAGGCGATTCACGTATTGCGCAAGTTGAACATGATCCCGCGCCGGACGATTCGCGTTGTTTTGTTTACGAACGAAGAGAACGGATTGGCGGGCGGGAAGGCCTACGCGAAGGATCACGAGGACGACCTGAAGAATCATGTGGCCGCGATTGAATCGGACAGCGGCGGATTCAGGCCCGACGGGTATTCGGTGGAATGCGAAAACAAGGACCGGCAGGAAACTGCGTTCCAACAGATCAAGGAAATCGGAACTCTGCTGAGTTCCATCGGACCGATGGAGTTCAATCAGGGTCATTCGGGGGCGGATATCAGCGCGATGAAGCCCGGCGGAGTGATGCTCCTGAGCCACGGTACGGAAGGCTCAACGTATTTCGATTATCACCATACCCACGCCGACACGATCGACAAGGTGAACCCGCGCGAGCTTTCCGAGAATGTGGCCGTTCTCGCTGCCGTGGCGTACATCCTTGCCGACATGCCGGAGCGCATTGGCGAATCACCCTCACACGACTCGGCGACGAAGTGATCCATCTGAACCCAGAGCGCAAGCGACGGGCGGCGCGACCCGCGAACTTTGGCTCGGGCGACTTTGTATGGAGCGTACCGCCCCTCGCTTGCGCTTGGGGTTCGGATTATTTGTTGGCAAAGCGGGCTGCGTTCGTGCCCTTGGCGACAAGCCAAAGGTAGGTCAGGCCACACACGGCGTTGGGGATCAGACAGGAAAAGAAAAACAACGCATCGTGATGGATGCCGGTCAAGTCTTCGGCGATGCGGTACAGGCCGCTCATGTACATGTGGAACGCCCCGTTAATCAGCACGCCGCCCAATATGGCCCAGGCCGTCAAATAGACCACTCCGTAGGCGCTGGTTTGCATGGACGCGGGCAAAACGTTGCGCCGCGCCCGCAGGCTCAGAAACCAACCCACCAGCGAGGCGGAAGCGCACGTAACCACCGTCGTCCCGATCACGCACAGCGAACCAAACAGTCCCCCGATCAGAAGTGTGCCCGGGATGTCCTCGGAAAGCCTTCCAATTCCCTCCCCCTGGCCGATGCCGAAAATCATCCCAAACATCCCGATGAGCAAAACGATCGGCAAGTGGCAGGCAAAATAGCTCCGGTAGTTGGTGCAGTGCGATCGAAGTTGCAACGCCCGCCCGAAGGAATCGACATCGCGGCCCAGCAACCGCCATGTGCGCAGCCAAGCCCGCATCGCACCCAGAGTCGCCCGGCTTTCCCAGGGCGCACCAGGCTGCGCATCGGGACCGAGCGAATGAGCCAATGGCTGGCCACATTCCGGGCAACGACTCTCCATAGCCATGTGGCTGAGATCATATCCGCACTTCAGGCAATGCGGGGACCGCTCGATCGAAGCAACGTCCCTCTTGATTCCAACCGCAACCAGCAACGCAACAAGCCACCACCCAGTTCCCACCAGACCCAATGCGACGATGATCGGCTGGTCGTTCCTGAGATACCACGGCTGCGCAGCACGCCATTTCTGCCAATCAACACCCGCGACTGCCGCCTTCTTTTGAAAATCCTGCATGTCTTTCTTGTACTGTTTTTGGGCTGCCGCGTAGCCCGGGTCGGAAACCGGAATGGATGGAGGCACCGGATAGGTCGGCCAGTTTGCAGACGGGGGCTCGGGATGACTCCGGCGCCATTGGTTGCCGGCATTCTTCATGAGAATCGACGAAAAGCAAACGAGAACTATGATCAAAAGTCCGTGCGGAGTTCGAATCCAAACCTGTCTCAAGGAGTGACGGTAACTTTCGCCAAGCCGCTCGTCGGTCAGTCCGCCCCACGCAAACACCAGAAAGGCAAGCGCAAGGACCGCAATCTCAATCCAAAACGCCATGCCAAGGACAATGTAAAAGTTGGCAAATCGGTATCGAAGCAAATCATCCAGCGTATCATTGATTGCAATCAGCACCGCCACAGGAGATTCCTCGATTGCAATGAATGCGATCGGTATCAGGATTGCTCCACAAAGCGCCGTGACAAAATGGAACAGCCAGCACTTGGGCAGTGGAAGATTCAGCGCACGACGTGCGGCTCTGGCGGGAAAAAGCCACGAGGCGAATAATAGAAATGCGAAGGTTCGACCGACATGGGACCATTTCCGCAAAGGTGGTATTGTCGTACCTGCCGGGATGAATGCTGCGCCATTTGCCTCCGCCATCAATCACCTACCATGCCGTGCCCGCAAACAGATGCGAATCCGCAACTGAAACCATATGATATTGTCATCGGTCGAATGATTATTCCGCAACGATCGAAAGATGCGCGGGAGTCGATCGTCCGCGCGAACTGAAGTTCGCGGCTCGCAATAATACTGAAACGCGCAAGAAGGCAGACTGCTTGCTTTGCATACAAAACATCGGTGAGTTGGTGGTCGTCCCGCAAGGCCCTGTCGGCGGTCGATCCATGCACGAGTGTCCGCGCATTCCTTCTGCCGCCATGCTGATCGACGGCGAGAAAATCAAATGGTTCGGTCCGCAATCAGGCGTCATCGCGCCACGCGGTTGCGAAGTTTTCGATGCCCGGGGCGGCTGCGTCGTGCCGGGCCTGGTTGACTGTCATACGCACACCGTGTTCGCCGGTTCGCGCGAGCGCGAATTCGTCCAACGGCTTGAAAACAAGACGTACGCGGAGATTGCCAACAGCGGCGGCGGAATCAACGTCACAGTTGCCGCCGTGCGGCGGGCGAGCCGGCAGCAGCTCGTGGATTTGGCGCTGCCCCGGCTGCGGCGCATGCTGGGAAACGGCGTCACCACCGTCGAAATCAAGAGCGGATATGGCCTGACCGTCGCCGACGAACTCAAGATGCTCGAAGCGATCCGCGAACTGAAGAGTTTGCAGCCCATCGAGCTTGTGCCGACGTACCTCGCCGCCCACACGACGCCGCCGGAATACAACAACCCCGACGAATATCTGAAAGTCGTCTACGACGAAGAGGTATTGCGAAAGATTCGGGATGAACAACTCGCGGAGTTCGGCGACGTATTTTGCGATGCAACGGCATTTAATGTCATGCAGTCCTACCGCGTCCTGGAGGCCGGCAAGGCGTTCGGCCTTCGGCCAAAAGTCCACGCCGATCAATTCGCGGGGACAGACGCCAGTGTTCTGGCGGCACAGGTCGGCGCCATTTCCGCCGATCATCTCGACAAGATCGGCGACTCGGGCATTGCGGCCATGAAGGAAAGCGGCTGCATCGCTGTTCTGCTGCCGGGCACATCTTATTTCCTGAGCCAGCCCCAGGCCCCGGCAAGAAAAATTCTGGAGTCTGACCTGCCGGTCGCCATCGCATCCAACTACAACCCCGGCTCATCCATGATCGAGTCGCTCCCACTGGTGATGAATATCGCCTGCACCCAAATGCGGATTACGCCGATCGAAGCCCTTGTCGCCGTGACCGCGAACGCGGCGGCGGCCGTGGACCGACAGGCCCGGGTCGGAGCCATCGCCGAAGGGATGCAAGCCGACCTGACCGTGCTCGACGTGCCCAATCCAGAGCAATGGGTCTACGAGCCGGGCCGAAACTGCATCCGCGGCGTCTTCAAACGCGGAAAACTTGTTCATTCGGCGGCCAGCTAAATCACGACCGCCAATACGTCCGATATCACTCCCAGCTATGTCCATTGAGCTTCGCGGCAAAAAGATCTGTGTCACAGGCGGCGGTGGTTTCCTGGGTCGGGCTGTTTGTGCCCAGCTCAAAGCCATCGGCTCGCGAAATGTCTTCGTTCCCCGCCGACGCGAGTTTGACCTGACGTGCGCCGACGCGGTGGAACGAATGTTTGACGAGGCGCAACCGGAAATCGTCATTCATCTCGCGGCGGAAGTCGGGGGCATCGGAGCCAACGAGCAAAATCCGGGGCGCTATTTCTACGCCAACATGGCCATGGGTCTGCACCTGATTGAGGCGGCCCGGCAGCGGAACGTCGAGCGATTTGTTCAAGTCGGGACGGTCTGTGCGTATCCGAAATTCTGTCCGGTCCCCTTCAACGAGCGCGACCTGTGGAGCGGCTATCCGGAGGAGACCAATGCCCCCTATGGCGTGGCGAAACGCAGCCTGGCCGTGATGCTTGACGCCTATCGCAGGCAATATGGATTTAACGGGGTCTACCTGATCCCCGCGAATCTATACGGCCCCCACGACAATTTTGATCCGGCGTCATCGCACGTGGTTCCGGCCCTCATCCGGCGGTTTTGTGATGCCCTTGAGAAGGGCCATCACTGCGTGACGTGTTGGGGCACGGGGCAGGCGACGCGCGAATTTCTCTATGTCGATGACGCCGCCGACGCGATTGTGCGTGCAGCGGCGATGCTCAACCTCTCCGATCCGATCAATATCGGAACCGGATTTGAGATCAGCATTCACGACCTCGCGGCGAAGATCGCCACGCTGATCGGCTACCAGGGCCGCATCGAATGGGACGCGAGTCGCACAGACGGGCAACCGCGACGCATGATCGATACAAGCAAGGCGAAGAATTTGTTGGGCTGGAGCGCCGCCACCGAGTTCGAGGAAGGATTGCGCAAGACGATTGCATGGTGGCGCGACAAATCCATTCCTTCACACAAACCGAGCGGAGCAATGGCCCCCCTATCCGCCGTCGCACGATAATTCCCCCTCCCATCCAGGCACCGGGCACACTGTGCGTTACAATCCCTGACACTCCAAAACTTGCCCGAATCACGCTGCCGATGTACGATTTTCCGTGCGATCAGGGATGGTCGCGCATGAGGTACGCACATGTCAGGTAGATATTGCATCATTCAACGTCGTTGCCGAAATGGGTCTCTTTTTGTGCTTGCTGCGGCATTGCTATTGCCGGCAGGGGCCTCGCTCCTGGCCCAGATCGAACCACCGAAAGCCGCCGGCGCGACTGGGGCGATTCTTTCGCTGCGCGACGAAATCACCGACATCACCTCCGACAGTCTTCGACGGCGAATCCAACTGGCCAAGGATGCTGGAGCGACAACCATCATCCTGGACATGAACACCCCCGGCGGACTGGTCACCAGTTCCATTGAAATCGCGGACATGCTTCGCAATCTCGAAGGCATTCACACCGTGGCCTGGGTCAACACCACCGCGTACTCCGGCGGAGCGCTGGTGGCGTGCGCATGCGACGAAATTGTGATGGCCCGTTCGTCATCCATCGGCGATTCGCAGGTCATCATGGGCGGACCGACCGGTGCTCAGGCCGTTCCCAAGGAATTGGAAGCCAAGGCGTACACGCCGGTGATTCACGACTTCCGCACTTCCGCCCGGCGAAACGGATACAGCCTGGTGCTGGCCGAAGCGTTCGTCGTTCCCGAGCGAGAGGTTTGGTGGCTTGAAAACACGAAAACCGGCGAACGCGAATTTGTCTTCAAGGATGAAAAGGAACGCCGCATCCCCAAGGCTACCCCTCCGGCTTCCGATGCCTCGGCGGCCGATGCTGCGCCGAGCGATTGGACACTGGTGAAGACCTATTTCGACCCGGTGTTGAAGAAGGAAGTTGATGCGCGGCAGCCTGTGGATACCGATTACGAATTGCTTCAGATGTCGCCGAGCGAAGCGATGGCCTACGGATTTGCAAAGCAGATCGTTTCGAGTGAGCAGGAGTTGAAAGATCGATTCCTACTCACGAATGTCGTGCAATTTGCGCCGCTGTGGTCGGAAAACCTCGCGCTCTGGCTTACTTCCATGTATGTGCGCGGATTCCTGCTCATGGTCATCGTTTTGAGCGCCTATGTGGAATTCCACACTCCGGGCGTGGGTCTGGCGGGTTTGACGGCGCTGATCGCCCTGGCGCTTTTCGTCGGCGCCCCCTACCTCACCGGACTGGCGAATGTCTGGGAAATCGTGCTGATCCTGGTGGGTCTTGTGTTGATCGCTCTTGAACTTTTTGTCATCCCCGGATTCGGCGTGGCGGGTATCGGAGGCATATTACTTGTGCTCGTGGGCCTGCTGGCAACGTTCGTCCCGGAGGAGCCAGGGCGATCATTTCCGCTATTGTTCCCTTCGCTGCCTTCCACCGTGGAGGCCATCAAGGTTGCTGTGGTAACGATCGTGGGAGCGATGACGGCCTCACTGGCGGGCATGGCCATTCTGAGTCGCTTTCTGCCGCGCATGCCCCTGTTCAACCGGCTCGTGGCGGCCAATCCGACGCCCTCCGAGGTTCACGGGGATGATCCGTATCTCGGTGCTGCACGAGTGAGTGACCTGGGAATGACGGAAGGACCGTTGCGTCCCGCAGGCAAAGCCCGCTTCGGACCGCTGGTCGTGGACGTTGTAACGCAGGGTGAATACGTGGAAGCATTTGTACCCGTGGAAGTGATTGAACGCCGCGGCAACCGTGTCGTCGTCCGCGCCGCAGTCGGCTAGTCGGGAGTACGTGCCATCGCTTTGTCAGCAGTGGCGATCACCGCGGACGTAGCGGCGGCACTATTTGTGAAAGAGTTATGTCGGCACTGACCCTGATTTTCCTTTTGTTCGCCGCCGGCGCACTCGTGCTTGTTGCTGAGTTGTTCATCCCATCGCACGGCGTGCTTACGGTGATCGCAATCGGCCTGCTCACGGCCGGCGTCGTGCAGACGTTTCGCTACGCCGGGCAGCAGGCGGGGACGATTTCCGGGCTCTCCTGTCTGCTTGGGTTGCCCTTGTTTGGTGTGGCCGCGATTAAAATCTGGCCAAAAACGTGGGTGGGACGCCGGATCGCGCCGCGCAACCCGGTGATTACGTCGCGCGACACCAGTGTCCCCGTAGAAGAACTCAGCCGATTCGTGGGTCAGTCCGGCCGCAGCATCACCCAGCTTCGCCCTGTGGGATTCTGTGAGTTTCAGGGCCGGCGAGTTCCCTGCATCGCGGAGTTTGGTTTGATCGAGGCCGGCGCGATTGTGGAAGGCGTTCGGCTCTCCGGCGCCAATCTGGCTGTTGAACAGAGAAACGCATGATGCGCGGCATTTCGCATCCGGGTCTCACCGCATAGAATTGTCATCGCGACTGGATTTCGCGAACCAATCTCCGAAAGGCAGGAAAATGAATACAACCATGCTGGCCGAATTCTCCACCGGCTGGATGATCGCCACCGGCATCATCGGCCTGACCGTCCTTACGCTTCTCATCGTCCTCGCTCAATTTTTCCGGCTCTGGCTTCAGGCCTTCATGAGCAACGCCGATGTCAGCATCCTCGATCTGATCGGAATGCGGCTGCGCAAGGTGGACTCAACCACCGTCGTGCTGTGCAAGATCCAGCTTGTGAAGTCCGGGCTCCATGATATTTCCACCAACGACCTCGAAAGCCATTATCTCGCGGGCGGGCGCGTACCCAACGTCACCCGCGCCATGATCGCCGCGCAGCGCGCCGTGATCGACCTCGATTTTAAGAAGGCCTGTGCCATCGACCTGGCAGGCCGCGACATCATTGACGCGGTCAAGACGAGCGTCGATCCGAAAGTCATCGATGTGCCCAGCTCCCGCAATGACGCAGGGAAGAGTACCATCGACGCAGTGGCCAAGGACGGCGTCCAGCTCAAAGCCAAGGCCCGCGTCACCGTCCGCACCAACATTCGCCAGCTCATTGGCGGAGCCACCGAGGAAACCATCATCGCCCGCGTCGGCGAAGGCATCGTCAGTGCGATCGGCTCGGCTGACTCGCACAAGATCGTGCTGGAAAATCCCGACCGCATCAGCAAGGCCGTGCTCGCCAAGGGACTCGACTCGGGCACGGCGTTTGAAATCCTTTCGATCGACATCGCCGACGTGGACGTGGGTGAGAACATCGGCGCGAAATTGCAGGCCGACCAGGCCGAAGCCGACAAGCGGCGCTTCCAGGCCGAGGCCGAAAAACGCCGTGCCATGGCCATCGCCCTTGCCGCCGAGAACAAGGCGAAAATCGAGGAAAATCGGGCGCTGGTTGTACTCGCCGAAGCCGAGCTCCCCCGCGCGATGGCTGACGCATTCCGAAGCGGAAATTTCGGCGTCATGGACTATTACAAAATGAGAAACGTTCAGGCCGACACCGCCATGCGGGATTCTATCGGCCGGGCTGACAGCCAGACTGAACGCAAGAGCTAGGTAAAATTCCCTCTCCCTCCATAGGGAGAAGGCAGGGTAAGGGTAAGATGTTTCGATGATCGATCTACTTGCAACATCCGTTCTCGCTCAGCGCGGCGATTGGCTCGAAGGCGCCATCATCGTCGGCGTCGTCGTGCTTTCGATGATCGGAAGCGCCGGCAAATGGATTGTGCAGCAAATCGCGGAAAGCAAGGAGCGTAACGCCGAGCGCCGGGAGGGCATGCCCATCCGCACGCCTCAACGGCAGACCGCAACAATACGCGATCGTTCAGGTGATTCCAGTACGCCGCCAAGCGTCGAAACGTTGCCGCCATCCATGCGTCCGCCTCACGTTCCCACCACGCAAGCACCGTCGCCGGTCATGGAACGCATGATGGAGGTACTGCTCGAAAGAGCCAGCGGCACGCCGCTGGAAGGCCGCCTGCGCGAAATGATGCCCAAACGTCCCGCGCCTCCTCCTACGCCCCGTGCAGCGCGGGCCGGCAGAGGCAGCCAACCCGCAAGGCCTGTTGCGCCGCCGGCGGCGAAGCGACCCATGACCATTGCCGATCGCGAGGCGCTGCGCGAGCGAGTAATCAAGACGGAGGCGGAACGTGAAGCGGAGCGGCTTGCCCAGCGCGAACAACAACTCACTGACCAGACCAACCAGCGAATCGGCCACGTTGAGACGCACATCACTGCCGTAGATACGCACGAATCTGATTCGAGTGAATTTCGTGAGATGTTGGATGCGTTGGACGAGCCTGCCGCCGCGCGACGCGCCCTTGTTCTTTCCGAAATCCTAGCGCCGCCAATCTCGTTACGCTGACTGGAAATCGTCAGTGTGGTTCATCATCGCAAACCGTAATCCCGCAACTTCCGATACAGCGTGCGCGCCCCGATGCCCAGCGCCTTGGCCGTCTTTTCGCGGTTGCCGCCGAAGAGCCGCAGCGTATTCATGATGTGCAGCTTCTCGACGTCGGCCATCGACATGCCCGCCAGATTCGGCGGACCCGCCAGCACAATATCCGTCGAAGCCTTTAAGCTGTCGGGCAGGTCATCGACCTGCAGGATCGGCCCATCGGCCTCAAGACACATGCGAAAAATCACGTTGCGAAGCTCGCGGACGTTTCCGGGCCACTGGTGGTTGACCAGCTTCCGCATCACCTCGGACGAAACGCCGGTAAAGGCCGACTTGTGCTCCTTGTTGGCTTGCTGAATGAAGTGCTGAACGAGCACCGGTATATCCTCCCGACGCTGTCGAAGCGCCGGCAGATGAATCGCCCCTTGTGCGTGCAGACGATAAAAAAGGTCTTCGCGAAACGCCCCACTTTGCACGAGGGCTTGCAAATTGTGATTGGTCGCCGCCACGAAACGCACATCGAAATACTGCGGATCGTTGGTGCCGACAGGCAGCACTTCGCCTGTCTCCAGCGTCCGCAGCAGCTTGGCCTGCATGGGGAGCGGCATGTCGCCGATTTCGTCGAGAAAAAGCGTGCCCCCGTCGGCGGCCGCGACGAGGCCCTTGCGATCGGCAATCGCACCGGTGAACGCGCCCTTCACGTGCCCGAACAGCTCGCTTTCCAGCAGCGTTTCGCTGACCGCGGCGCAGTTGAGCACCTTGAAGGCTTTCCCGGCCCGTGGCGAATTCAGGTGCAGGGCCTGGGCAAACAATTCCTTCCCCGTGCCGGTCTCGCCGACGATCAGCACGGTGCTCTTGCTGCGGGCGATTTTTTGGATCCGCTTGGTCTCGCGGAGTACGGCGTCTGACGTACCGATGATTCCGTAAAACTCGAAGGCCTTTTCGAGGTGGGTTCTGAGGATCTTTGCTTCGCGTCCGCCCAGCGCCCGCCGGGCCGCGCGGTCCACCTTGTCGCGCAGGACATCGATGTCGATCGGCTTGACCAGATAGTCGTAGGCGCGATGCGGGCTATCCTGACTGAGTGCCTCGCGGGCCAGAGCCTCGCTGCCATAGGCCGTGATAAGGATCACTTCGGTTTCCGGGTTGACGCGTTTGGCCTCGCGGAGGACGTCCATGCCGTTGATGTGCCCGCCCAGCTTGTAGTCGGTAATGACTACATCCGGCGAACGATGCTGGAGACTCTCCATGGCCGCCGCCCCGTCCCCCACCACGTTGCAGACATACTTCCCCTGAGACAGCCCCTCGGCGATGGCCTCTCCGTGAGCCAGTTCATCCTCCACAATCAGTACGAACGCCTTATCTGCCATAGAGCCGCATTGTAACGTAGAAAAGGTCATTGGGGCGAAAGATGACCTACGAGCGGATAAAGAGCGGCTGAAAGATGGGTTCGACTTGTCATTTCTCTTATTTTCGGCACCGCCGAACTCGACTGTCCGAGTTGGAAATAAGCAACAAGGAGAATTGTCCGCACCATGACGCATCAAGGGGAAAACATGGAAGGCGCGCGCAGAAAATTTGGGATTTCGAATCGGGGGAAATGGATTGGTGGGCACGGCCCACCCTACAAACTATTCGGCTGACTTCTTGATCGTGCTGGTTTCCAATGAGACCAGCGGCGTGCGCTTCAATTGAGGCGTTTCGATCTTTCGCTTCGCGCTCGCTGCCGTCGGGCAACTGCTACACCCCTGATCGCCCTTCATCGAGCGCCAAAGGAATCGCGCGGTGAAGGCCAGCGCCCCCAACGCAACGGCAATGGCGACAATGTCTTGAAACCCCATAAGCCAGCCCAAATGGCCTTACGCGAAAACCAGTCCAACGATTCCCTGGCCGACTTTAACTTTACCCTCACCCCGACCCTCTCCCTGAAATGGAGAGGCGGCTAGATCAACCGGCTGGCAACCTGATACGTGATGAGTGCCGCCACATAGGCCAGTCCCGTCATGTAGGCGAAGGCGATCGCCGGCCAGCGCCAGGAATTCGTCTCGCGTTTGATGACGGCCAACGTACCGCCGCACTGGCAGCAGAGGGCGAAGAAAACCATGATGGAGAGAGCCACGGCGATGTTGAACACCAGCCGCCCGTCGGGCCAGGTCGCCTTCTGAAGCTGGTCACGCAGGCCAGCCGAGTTTTCGTCCTGCTCGCCGCCCAGATTGTAGATCGTGCCCATCGTGGCGACGATGACTTCGCGCGCGGGGAAGGCAGCAATGACCGCCGTCCCGATGCGCCAATCCCAACCGAGTGGCCGGACCAACGGCTCGATCCACTGCCCCATGCGCCCCAGCATGCTGTGCCGCAGAAACTCTCCCGATTCGTTGCGGTCGATTTCGCCGAGTCTGGCATCGAACGCACTATCGGCTGCATACACTTTCAATGCCGCGCTCCCCGCTGCACCGTGCCGGAAGGCGGCGTCGAGCCGGCTTGCATCGCTATGCGATTGGGCGGAAATCCACTCCGACGAATCAGCGGCAAGGTGGCGCTGTTCCACCTCCTGATCGAAGGATTTGTCGATTTGCTTCAGCTCGTCGAGTGTGGACCGGACGTCGGCGTCGGCGAGAAGATTGCTCTTGTTGGAGCCTGATTTCCAATCACCGGCGATGGTATCCACCATCGTCGCGTGCTGAGCACGGGCCTGATCGCGCATTGTATCGTGCGCCGTTGCAACGGCCGCGGAGCGTGGATAATAGCCCAAAGCCCAGATGACGATCGTCACCGCGAAAATGAGCGTGCCCGCCGAAACGCAGAAAGCTTTGCCCTGTTCGTATACCCGGAAGAAAACCGTGCGAAGGGAAGGCCACTTGTACGCTGGAAGCTCCATGAGGAAGGACTGGACCGGTCCTTTGAACACGGTTTTCTTGAGAAAGAGCGCCACGGCGATTCCCACCACCGTTCCGATCGCGTACATGCTCAATAGCGTGAAAGCCCGCAGGCTCAACAGCCCTCCGAAAATCATGGTCGAAGGAATGAACGCGCCGATGAAAAGCACATAGACCGGTAACCGGGCGCTGCAACTCATGAGCGGGGCAATGAGAATAGTGACCAGCCGGTCGCGGCGGTCCTCGATTGTGCGCGTAGCCATGATTCCCGGCACCGCACATGCGAACGAAGAGAGGAGCGGAATAAACGCCTTGCCGGGCAGGCCGATCTTCGTCATCCAGCGATCGACCAGGAAGGCCGCACGGGCCATGTAACCGCAATCCTCGAGCAAAGCGATGAACAGGAACAAAACCAGAATCTGCGGCAGAAACACGAGCACCGCCCCCACGCCCGCGATGATGCCATCGGAAATCAGGCTTTGCACCGGCCCGACCGGAAGAACGCTGCCCACGGCGCTTCGCAAGAGAGAAAAGATGGCGTCGATTCCATCCATCATCGGCTGCGACCATGCATAGATACTCTGGAAACAGGCGCCCATGACCACGATGAATACGGCCAGCCCCAGCATGGGGTGCGTCAGAACCCTGTCCACGCGTTCGGTCCGCGAGGCCCGCGTCGAACCGGCATCGTGAACGACGAGCTTTACCACGCGGTCGATCCACGCATAGCGGACCCGGGCCTCGACCTCCACCAGCGATTCGCCGGCGGAGGCAATTCTGCGGCGGCGCTCGGCCAGTTCCTCGGCCAGACCGAGTCCGCAGCGGGCAATCATGCGAGATTCGTGATACCCGCCGGGATTGAGCAACGTCTGCATGGCTTCGGCGCGGGCGGGCTGGGCAGGACCGGATCTGTTTGCGGAAATCGACCGGCATAAACCGTCCAGCTCTGCACAAACACATTCCGGAAACGAAGCACAATGATGAGTTGCCGCCGAATCGGCCGCACTGACGATCATGCGCTGCAACGCTTCAATGCCTGCCCCGCGATTGGCGACCACCGGCGTCACCGGCACGCCGAGTTCATGCGTCAGCGCATGGACGTCAATGTCTATTCCGCGCGACGCGGCAATATCAGTCATGTTCAGGGCGACAATGACGGGAATCCCCAGCTCCAGAAGCTGTGTGGTAAAAAACAGGTTTCGCCCGAGGTTGGCCGCATCCACAACATTGATGATGACGTCGGGCAGCTTGTCGTGTTGTCCCAGGAGCGCATCGAGCACAACCGATTCGTCGATGGCATTGGCGGCCAGACTGTACGTCCCCGGAAGGTCGGTAATTTCAATGCGCGGCCCGCCCAGGTCCGATCGCAACCAACCCGTGTGACGATCGACCGTGACGCCGGGATAGTTCCCGACGCGCTGGCGAAAGCCGGTGAGCGCATTAAAGATGGTGCTTTTTCCGCAATTGGGATTGCCGGCCAGTACGACCGTCTTCGTGCGGCTGGGGTTGTGAACTGGCAACGGCTTGAGCATGGATTTGTACGAATGTCCTAGGGCTGGGGGCGATCGGGTTCGCTGACCGCCTCAACGTCAGCCGCCGCCGAATCTACGAGCACGCAATTCTGGTTGGCCCCCCCCAATCCGACAAACGTGCCCCCGATCCCTACGATACAAGGATTGCCCCTCCGGACCATGCGGACGCGGGCCCCCGGCACGAACCCCATGTCCGCCAGTCGTTTGGCCGAAAGATGCTCCGCATGAATCCCAACGATGATGCTCGAGCTCCCCGTCCTGAGACTGCGAACAGGGATCTTTGTAAGAGATGTCGATGCTGAATCGGCCATTGTCCTTGTTGCACGCCAATCGGCCAGGAACGGGCGTCCGCAGGCCGATCACCATTTCCACCCGTAACTCCCTTGTGTACTATTTGAGTATATCAGAAAGTGTCATTTCGTCCACTCGGAGGCTCCCTAACCTATCCAAAACGCAATCGTTATGACGATGATCCGTACAATAGACGTGCCGCGAACCCCAGTTCGCGCGGACTCTCTCCATGCGGTCCGAGGCGTTTTATGATCCGAACCGGAAAGTTTATCTTCGCCGCCTCACTGCCCGTCATCGGTGCCGGCCTGATGTACACCACGCTGCGGTCCTGGGATATCCGCAAACTCACGGCCCAGGTTGCTGAACTCGAGGAGCAGCGCGAGCAACTCCGCACGTTTATTTCCCGGCTTAAGGCCTCCCGTCGCGTAGCCCAGGCCGACGTGCTCCAGCAATACCTCGATGAGAACGGCCGGTTGATCAGTGTCATTCGCTGGAACCAGATCGGGCTGGATGGAACGCTGGAAGTGCCACAAACCATCGAAGCCGTCGGCCGCCTGGTTTACTTTGAAGCTGCCACCATCAAGTTTGATCAGGACGCTGTCGGCCAGGGCGACGCGGAAAAGGGTGCAAGCCTTGCGCTTTTCCGCCGCATCTTCGGCGAGGATCAGGCGGCTTCCTCGACCGGAAATCTGGAGCAGCGCTCCACGCCGCCGACACCGGATGGCCGCCCGGCAAGCGACTTCGAGCAGAAGCTCTGGAAGCTTTTCTGGCAGATGATGGACAACCCCAAGCTACAGGATCAATTCGGCGTCCGGGTTGCGCAGGTCGAGGCCCCCGCCGTTGTCCTCAAGGCCGGCCAGGTTTGGGAGGTCAGCCTCGATGCGGCTGGTGGACTCAACCTCCGTCTAATCGCGCAGCGCAGCGTCTCACCCTCCTCAACACCCGGAAACGAATCGTAGGTCGGGTAATCGACCCGATACGAGCCCCGTGGAAAAAGATAATGAAGCCGGAGATCGAGCTGTGTCCCAGGCTGGACGAATGGTGCCTGTCACCTGCGTCAGTCCGGACTACGCCGTCTGGATCAGGAAGTCCAGCAGACCATAGGAGATGGCGAGGTACAGTGCGATGAACCAGACAAAAAGATTGGGCATGGTAATTCTCCGTGCATTTCTTGAGGCTGGGGTGTCACGCAGTGCGGACCAGTCCAACCATCGTCGTCAGGTAGATCAACCCAAAAAACACAATCGCTCCGATGATTCGTTCGAACAAGTCAGGCTCCTTCCTGCCTAGGCCAACCAAGGTATGTATCGGCAATTTGTGCCCTGACTCAAGCAGCGGATGGGATCGTCGGAGGAGTTGCGCAGCTATTGCAAAGGCCGGCCTGGGACCGTTTCACGCGGTAGGCGCAGAAATGGCAATAGCGCGTTGGTGCGGTGCGGCGCTCGAAAAACATGGACAGGCAGAAGCGGCGCGAATTGGACAACAGGGCCCCCACAGACAGCAGGAACAGCCCCGTGTTTTTCAGCAGCTTGGACCAGATGACCTCCACTCCGGTGCCACAGCCGCAGTCGAACTTAATATCGAAAAAGGATTGCGGTGTCTCGCGCTGGACTTCCAACGCCCGCAGGTACACCGCCGGTGTGAACACGGCCAGCATGATGATGAGGCTGAGGGCCGCTCCCCGAATGTGAAGACCAAGCAGAAGCGCCGTGCCCGCGAAAATCTCCATCCACGGAAGTACGACCGCCGAGAGGTTCAAGTAAATCCCCGGTGTGTCGGGCAGCATGTGGTATTGGCGTATCGCCTTCATGAACGCGATCGGGTCGGCCAGCTTGTTGCTGCCCATGTAAATGAAGATGAGTCCGACGACGATTCGAATGGCCAGCAACGGCAGACCCGTCCGATCGGCGCGGCGAAGGGCGCCAAGCGAAGCGGCGGTGGAGGGATTCAAATCCTGTTTCATACCAGACACAGTCCCTGCAAGTTTGTGATCCCCCTCTTTCCCCCCTTATTAAGGGGGGAGGCTGACTGCTTTATTTGCTCCCGCCTTCAACCGGGAATTTGGCCTCCAACCATTCCTTCCAGCCGCCTTCAAAGAGATAGACGGCCTCAGTCGGTACGCCGGCCTCCGTAAGTTCGCGGCACATGAAGATGCTGTCTTCGCAATCGCCCCCTCCGCAATACACAATCACTTTTTCCGCCCCGCCTGCGGCGGCCTGCACGCGGCCAAGGCATCGCTTGGCTTCATACGGAAAACACTGCATCGCGCCGGGAATGTGTCCTTCTGCAAAATGTTCGTCATCGCGGGCGTCCACGAAAATGTTGAGGCCCTGTTTGGTCTGCGGGTCGTCAAGCACTGCTTTGACTTCGACAAGCTTAATGGTTTGGAAGTCGTGCTCGAGATGTTTTTTTGGAGCGCCGGGTGCCGCTACATCCGTCGCTTTTTCGGCCTTGGTGACAGGTGGAGCCTGCGCCGCTGATTTCGCAGGCATTTCGGGCGGGGTGTTCACAGGAGGTTTGGGCTTGTCTCCACTGGTTTTTGGGGGAGTCGATGGTTGAGCCGTCGGTGCGCCCTTATCAAAATAGTTCTTGGCCAGTTCGATGGATTTGCGTTCGCGCACCGCGTTGGCGGCCAGTGCAACGCCGACGCTAGCGACCGTGAGCAAGATAAGTTCGACGACTGCTTGTTTGACCATCGTCATGATTCAGCCTCCTCGTCCGACGGCGGCATTGGGTGCCGCGTGACCCGGGCAATTCGATCATCCATTTTACGCGGCACAGGGTCAACGCAAGGCCCGTTTCCGTTACGGCAAGGTGACAGGAAATATGAACAGGACCCGTAATCAAGTCGGTCTCCCGGTCCATTTCAAGGCGCATTCTCGACGGCTCAATTTCTGGCGAATCGAGACGCGCTGAGGAATTGGATGGGCTCGCTGGTTCGGCCGGTCGTCACAAAGTCGGCGAGGACGGAACCCACGACCGAGGCGAACTTGAAGCCGTGGCCGCTGAATCCGCAGGCGACAAAGACATTTTCGTGGTTGGGGTGGCGGTCAATGACGAAATGTTCGTCGGGTGTCATGGTGTACATGCATACGGAGTGTTTGATGATTTTGTTTGTGGCGGCAGGCAGATGCGCTTCGATGAATTTTGCAAGCGGGGCCAGATCCTCGTCGTGGAGATTGCGATCGAGGGTTTCAGGTCGATCCACAGGTTGTCCTCCGCTGTGTTCGCCGACTTTGGCAGTGCGGCCATCCAATGAGGGAAAACCATAGAAAAACCCTGTGGGCGTATCGAAGCAGAAAACCGGCGAACCATTGGCGACGCAGAAATCGGAGTTGGTTGTTTCGTACCACGCGACGACTTTTCGTCGCACGGCGAGCGAAACGCCAAGATCTTTCATCAATTGGCCCGTCCACGCGCCGCCGCAGACAATCAAATGCCTAGCTCGATAAGCCTGCGAATCCGTCACCACTTCGACCCTGCCGCTGGTGGCCGACCAGGACCGGACGGTTTCACCAAATCGCAGATGTGCGCCGCCGGCCTGGGCAAGCTCGATATGCGTGCGAACACAGCTTTCCACTTCGAGAAAACCCGCATCGGATTCAAAGAGAATGGTCATGTCCGGCGCAGCCCGCAAGCCCGGAAATCGCCGAGCCGAATCGGCATGGGAAACAGTTTCGATGTCGAGCCGGTGCGCCGCTGCGGCGCGCAAGACTCCGTCGATCATCGCGCCAGGCCGCTGCCCTGCAAGAAACAACCCGGTACGATGAAACAGTTTCCTTGCGGAAGCCGCTTCGAGCTCATTCCAAAGCGCATACGCGCGGGAAACCAGCGGAACGTAGTCGGGATGTTCAAAATAGGCCCGGCGGATCAGCCTCGAACCGCCATGGGAACTACCCTGGTCGTGGGCGATACCGAATTGCTCGAGTCCAAGAACTCTGCCACCGCGTCGCGCCAGGTGCCACAGCGCGGCACTACCCATGCCGCCCAGACCGAGAATGATTGCGTCATAGACCATGTGGTAATCTGGCAATGTGGTAATCTGGTGTTTGGATGATGGTTCGTGACATGATTACTTTCCCACGCGAACAATTTTGGGGTTTTCGAATACAAGATAATCGGAGTAGCTCATCTGAATCGAAACGGTATGGCTGCCGGCGTTGAAGTTGATCCGCTCGTTGTCCGCCAGACGGTCGTCGCAATAGGTTGGCAGACTGAAAAGGCTTCCAAACGGCGGGATCGAGCCGGGTGTCAGGCCCGTGATTTGCAGCACTTCGTCCTTGTCGGCGAAGCGGATGCGCCGCGTTCCGAGTACTTCCCGAAGGGCCGCACTATCCAGCGACAAGTCCGCCGGAAGGACGACCATCAGAAATGTTTCGCCGCCCTTGATGATGAGCGCCTTGGCTCCGCTATGCAGGGAAACGCCGCGGACTGCGGCGGCCTCGGCACTGGTATAAACGGCCTCGTGCTGAGTTGTTTGAAAGTTGATGGCGCGGGTGTGAAGGGCGGCAGAGAGTCGTTCGAGGACATCGCTCATATTGTTTTTCGCGGCCGCGCGAACGGATATTCGCCGCCCGTCCTGGTTATCCCTACTCGCCAAAAAGCGGTTGCTGGTCGGGACTGTCGTGCGCAGCGCGGGCCCGGACTTCCGTAATTTCCTCGACAAACTGATCGACGGTGGCGAACTTTCGATGCACGCTCATGAATCGCACGTAGCCGACCGGGCTGAGTCGTCGCAGATGCATTCCCACGTACTGCCCGATTTCTTCCGTCGAAATCTCGCGGTCGTGCCCATTGAAAATCTCACCTTCCACTTTGTCGACGAGACCCTGGATCTGTTCGGGAGTCACGCCGAGTTTGGAGCAGGCCCGCTCAATGCCGCTTACGATGTTGTCGCGATTGTAGGGTACACGCTCCCCGTCGGCCTTGATGACCGCAAGCCGCAGTTCCTCCTCAACCCGCTCCTTGGTGGTGAATCTTCGGTTGCACTTGAGGCAAACGCGGCGGCGGCGTATGGCGATTCCGGATTCGGTGAGTCGAGAATCGATGACCTTGTTTTCCGTGTGCTTGCAGCTTGGACACAGCATAGGCTCGCCCGGACTTTCCGCCGGCCAGAAGTCGCAGGCGCGGTTCATGGAAGTATGTGCCGGCGCAACGCGTTTTTGGCCGCCGCAAGCCTACCCGCGTGAAGTTGAGTGTCAAATCGAATGCGGTATAACCTGACTTGTGGGGCGACTCATTGAAAAGACTCTGGATGGCATCAAGCTCGTCGGCTTCTCGCTGGGTGGGGAGGAATCCGTCCATATCGCGCCCGAGCTGAATGTCGCGTTTGACGTGGGCCGGGCGCCGCGCGAAGTCATTCCCATTGACAACGTCTGCATTTCGCACGGGCACATGGACCATGCGGCCGGCGTGGCGTACTACTTTTCGCAGCGCGGATTCCTGGGGATCGCCGGCGGGCGGGTCATCATTCATCGCAGCCTGGCACAATATATTCAGCAACTGATGGCGATCTGGGCGGAGATCGAGCGACATCCTTCGCCCGGAACTGTCCTTGGCGTTGAGCATCTCGAAGATGTCGAACTGCGTCGCGGGCTTGTCGTGCGGCCATTCGAAGTCAATCATTGCCCCGGTGCGATGGGATTTTCCCTGATCGAAAAGCGACACAAGCTGAAAGCCGAGTTTCTAGGCAAAACCGGGCCGCAGCTCGTCGCCTTGAAACAGGAGGGAGTAGCGATTGAGGAACATCTGGAAGTAACGCTGCTCACGTATACCGGCGACACGGCAATCGGAAAGTTTCTGGAACTTGACTTTGTGCGAAACAGTCGGGCCGTGCTGGTGGAGTGTACCTTTTTCGACCGCGATCAGCTCGATCGGGCACGGGCCGGGCGGCACATCCATGTCATCGACCTGCCCAAGGTTTTCGAGGCACTTCCGAACTCGCAGATCATGCTCACGCATACCACGCGGCGAACGGACATGCGACAGAATAAGCGATCGGTGGAAAAAATCCTTTCGCCCTCCGATCTTGCAAGATGCTCGCTATTCATGGATCGACCGCCCAAAGCGGTGACCATGCCGACGACTGAAAACGCAATTCGCAATTAAGAACGGGTTGCTCGTGCTTCGCGGCAGTCGACTTACGTTTTCACGCAGACATTTTTCGGTTCGGTGAAGAAGCGCAGGGCCTCGAGGCCGCCTTCGCGGCCCACGCCGCTGGATTTCATGCCGCCGAAGGGAACCCGGAGGTCGCGGACGAGCCAGCAGTTGATCCATACCGTTCCGACTTCGAGTCGGGCAGCAATGCGGTGAGCGCGGGTGATGTCCCGGGTCCAGAGCGTGGCCGACAGGCCATACTGCGTGGCGTTGGCCCAAGCCACAACTTCGTCCTCGGTGTCAAAGGGTGTCACTGTCACAACCGGGCCGAAAATCTCTTCGCAATTCACGCGACACTTCGGGTCGATGCCGGTGATGATGGTGGGTTCAATGAAGAATCCGTCGCGGCAGCGCGGCGAGTCGACCTTCGCACGGTTGCCGCCGCAAAGGATGGCGCCGCCTTCGTCGCGGGCCAATTGCAAATAGGAGAGGATTTTTTCCATGTGCGCCCGGGATGCGACGGCCCCCTGCTGCGTTTGCGAATCGAGCGGATCACCGATTCGCAGCTTGCGGGTCTCCGCGACGAAGCGATCGAGGAATCGTTCGTATGCGGATCGCTCGACGTAGATGCGCGAGCCGGCAAGGCAGACCTGGCCCTGATTGGAGAAGGAGGACTTCAGACTTTCCTGGACCGCCTCGTCGAGATCGGCGTCGGCGAAAATGATATTGGGATTCTTTCCGCCGAGCTCCAGTGCAATTTTCTTGAACATGGGAGCGGCGATGCGGGCGAGTTCGGCGCCTGTGGCCGTACCACCGGTGAAGGACAGCGTGCGTACCTTTGGATGCTTCACCAGCGCCGCCCCGGCCGTAGCCCCGCGGCCATGCACGATGTTGAGCACGCCGGGGGGAAGCCCCGCCTTCTGGCACAACTCGCCGAGCAGAAACGCGGTCATCGGAGTGATTTCAGACGGCTTGGCGACGGCCGTGTTGCCGCAGGCGAGAGCCGGTGCGATTTTCCACGTCAGCAAATACAGCGGTAGATTCCAGGGCGAAATCAGGCCGCAAAGGCCGCGCGGCTGTCGAAGTGTGTAATTCAAGGCGATCCCGTCCGTGACATGGGCTTCCGACGAAAAATGCAAAATTGCCGTGGCAAAAAACCGAAAATTCGATGCGGCTCTGGGAATATCAAGCGAACGGGAAAGCGAGATTGGCTTGCCGTTGTCAATCGTTTCCGCCTTTGCGAGGGAATCCAGATTCTCTTCGATGAGATCGGCGAGCCGCAGCAGAATCTTGGACCGTTTGCCTGATGGAGTTTGTAACCATTCCGGAAAAGCAGCGTCTGCCGCTGCGACGGCAGCCTCCACGTCCTGCTCATTGCTGTCCGCAACGTGCGAGTAGATCTGCCCAGTCGCAGGCTCTACGTTGTCGAGAAATCTTTGCGAAACCGGCCCGACGAATTGCCCGTTGATGAAGTTTGTAATTTTTGTCATGGCTAATGCACATTGTCGAATACGGAAACCCCTTCGGCATCATCCCGTGCAACGCGAAGGATTTCATTTGATTTGGCCGTTACGATTCTTCACTTCGCTCAGAGTGACTCAATCGGCAATGCCTATTTCGGCATTGAAACTATTGCACGGCGGTACGTCCGCCATCCACCGGCAAGTTCACTCCCGTCAGATACGAGGCCGCGGGGCTGGCCAGGAACGCGACTACGGCCCCAATCTCTGACGGGTCGGCCAATCGACCCATGGGAATCGCTTCGACGGTTTGTCGTTCGATCTCCTTCGCGGTTTTTCCGGCCTTTTCGGCCTTCGCATCAAACAAGTTGCGAAGGCGGGCCGTGGCCGTATATCCGGGCAGCACATTGTTGACAGTGATTCCCAGCGGAGCCAATTCGCCGGCAAGCGTCTTGCCCCACTGCGCGACGGCCCCGCGCGTGGTGTTGGACACACCCAGCCCTTTGATCGGAGCGACAACAGACGTCGAAATGATGTTGATAATACGACCGTAGCCGGATGCCTTCATTCCCGGCAAGACGGCCTGCACGAGAAGTTGATTACAGATGATGTGATCGGAAATGGCGCTCAAGAATTGCTCCGGCGCGGCATCCACCAGCGCGCCGTGCGGAGGCCCGCCGGTGTTGTTCACGAGTATCTGATACGGTCCTCGATCTTGAATTCGCTTTGCAACCTTTTCGCGAAGGACATTCGGGTTACTGAAGTCGACAGCCAGGTAGTCATGTTTTTGCCCGCGTGACGCGTCCAGCTTTGTAACAACTTCGGCCAGTGCCTTTTCGTCGCGGGCCATCACCGTCACGGAAGCGCCGAGTTTCGCAAGTTCCACTGCGCAGGCCCGCCCTATGCCCTGCGAAGCTCCACCAACGAGTGCTGTTTTTCCCGCAAGAATTCCGGTCATCGCTCATGTCTCCTGCAAAAAATCGTAAGGCCCGGCCGTGGAGCCCGCAAGCAGAAATTCCGTCGGACGATCATAGTTTGGCTTATGAAGCTTCCATCATAACAGGCATGAATACTGTCATCGAAATCTTGACTCAGGATTCGCTCCTGTTATTGTTGCGCGAGCGCGGGGTATACGCAGACGACAGCTCGAAACCCTTGTATTCGATGAGGAGAGAACCCATGGCACACGAACTTCCCCCCCTTCCGTATCCCAATAACGCCTTGGAACCGCATTTGGATGCGAAGACGATGGAAATCCATCACGACAAACATCATGCGACGTATGTCGCCAAGCTGAACGAAGCGCTGGATAAACACCCGGAATTGAAATCAAAGTCTGTCGAAGAACTATTGACCGGCATCAACTCCATTCCCGATGACATTCGTAACGCAGTTCGCAACCACGGCGGCGGCCATCTGAACCACTCGATCTTCTGGAATAATCTGAGTCCCAAGGGCGGTGGGCAGCCGAGCGGCCCGCTCGCGGATGCCATCAAATCAGCATTTGGCAGCTTTGAGGATTTCAAGAAGAAGTTTTCCGATGCGGCCGCGGGTCGATTTGGCAGCGGCTGGGCCTGGCTTTGCGCCGACAAATCCGGCAAGCTGGCCATCAAGGATTTTCCCAATCAGGATAGTCCACTCATGGAAGGTTTGCGTCCGATATTGGGATTGGACGTGTGGGAACACGCCTATTACCTGAAATTTCAGAATCGCCGGCCTGAATACATTACTGCTTTCTGGAATGTGGTGAACTGGCCGGATGTGGCCCAGCGGCTTGGATCGAGTCGTTGACGCATCAGGCTCAAGCCTGCATACCGTCGCCAAACGTTTACGACTCCTTGGGCGACTCCTGGCACGGTCGATTTCCTATAATGATTTGCGCACTGCGTACCGATGTATCACGGTCCGCGGTGTCGGTTTGCAGGAAACCTGTTCCGCATTTGAATTTGCGAGGCCCGAGCGGCTTATGTCCCTAACTGGCGAATCGAGCGGTTGCCCTAGAGCTAAGTCATCAACAGGCTTGCGCTGTCACCGCATGATCCTGATGTGCTTCGCGCTCGCGGCGGTTGGGCCGCTCAGCATGGCCCACGAGACGGATCAGTACACCGTACCCACCGGTCGGCAATTCGCCGACCTGCGTTTCTGGCTTTCCGAATACGTGTATGACCGGCTGTCTGCCGCCGTCGAAGTCACCAATGAAAGAATCAAGCGATCCCTGCGGGACGGCCAGCCCACCAGTGCGACGGCGAGGGCACAGTCTCCGGACGATCTCGCATGGCAAGTCCTGCTCGAGTTTCCGCCGGTAATCAACTATGTGGAAGTCCTGGATGGACAGCTGCGGGGCCCGAAGGTGCGCTCGCGCTTTCCCGGTCTGGTTACGAGCTATCTTCCCACGCAGTGCATTTACAATCATCCCCTGTTGTTGCTGGACATCACCAAGCTTCCGCGTCTGGCTCGCGCTTCCACCATCATGGTCAACGGATCCTATTTTGGAACAGATAAGTATGTCCACTGCATCCACATGGGATACCTGTACTTTCGCGCATATCGCCAGGCGCTTGCAAGCGGTCGTTCAGAAGAAGAGGCGATCCGGGTTGCTGTCAACGAGGGGGCCGGCAGCGGAATTATTTCCGAAAACAATCTGTTGGGTTTTCTGCCGACTGGCGTGATTTCCAATGGCGACAAGGCTGCGGACTATGTGGGGATGAAGTTTTATCAAAATCTCACAGCGCCCGTCATGTTGAAGGGGTCACTACACCCGCCGCTGCTGGTTCGCGATGGAGAATTCTTCAAATTCAACGACCATGTCTGCCGGGGCAATGACTTTTTCAGCGTATACGTCAGCGATCATTGGAACGAGGCACTCCTTCCCAACACGTATGGCGCGGGGATCGGACAATGTGTCATGGAGGAAGTTCGCAGCCGATGCGGCGACCTCCTGGCTTTTTATCGCGACGCAAATGGACATCCCTATTCCAAAGCCGACTTTCGCCGTATCGCCGAAGGGCTCACGACCTATTACGGCGAAGATTATGGATTCGACGGCAATCTCGATGACATGGTCAGCATCATCACGGCGTGTTTCGACGATGAACGCGCGCCGAAATCGGCGCCGATCGCCGGAGCTCAGAGTTTGGAGCGTGACTCGCTGGGGCGCAATTCGCTGTGGCGGGCGACCCGGGCGGGACAGGCCACGGAAGTGGCATCGCTGGTTCGTGCCGACCGGATCAATCAGGCGGATATCGATGGCGAGACTCCGCTATTTGCCGCGGTGCGTGGTGGAAGTCCTGAGATCGTACACCAAATTCTCAAGGCGGGCGCGGAGGTGAATATCGCCAATCGCAATGGCGTCACCCCCTTGCACCTGGCAGCTCAAAACGATTCCTCCGAAATCGTCGAGGCATTGCTGACGCATGGCGCCCATGTGGAAAGCCGCGACGCATTTGGTTGCACGCCGTTGCACGATGCCGCGAGACGAGGATCGCCTTCGGTCGTTTCCATGCTGTTGAAAGCCGGGGCAAAGGCTGAAACATTTGACAACTTTGGAACCACGCCACTCCATCGCGCGGCCAGGGCCGGGCGCGTGGACAACCTGCAATTGTTGTTGGCCTCCGGGGCCAGCGCGCAGGCAACCAACCAATTTGGCAACACACCGCTGGATGAAGCCAAGGCCAGCCACAGCAGGCAAGCCGCGGAAATCCTGAGCCGAGTCCCTGCTCCCTCGCATGAGGCGCAGGCCCGACCTGTGGACCATCGTGTTCCGCTTGTTGCCGCGCCCAATACACCGTGAGCGAATCGATGAGAATTCCAATGCGACTTCCCCTGATATTGCCGCTCGCGGCGCCGCTCGTCTTTCTCGGAGCGTGTCAATCCATTCAACCCATCAATGCCTGGCAGCAAAGACTCACCGATTACACAATGAAAGAAGGGCACGGGGACATCAATATCCTTCGGGAATCGGCGGAACTTCGCTCTCCCCAATCCGTTCGCCCCGCCCAGATTCGATTTGATCATGACGATTTGGCCCAGCCGGGCATCGCGCCCTTCGTGGACCATATCGACGTTCACGGCGTGATGGTCGGGCAAAGAACCGAGAGCAAACACCCGGTGTTTTACTTTCTGATCGGCGTCGTGGAGCGTCCCTACAGCCGTCGTCCACCGAAAATTGAGGATGTGCGACTGGTGTCCTGCACCGTCAGAAACGGAGCCCACCAATGGAAAACAAGCCCTCCCAGCCCCGCCGCTCTGCACAAGTATGTCACGTTCCGCTCCAGTCAAAACGGCGAACTGCCCTTCACCGGGCAGACTTTTCCCAAGATCGATGACGATTTTCGGTTTGACGTGCGTAACGGCGTTGCCCAGGCAACGGATGTCCGTTCCGGGGCGACCTGGCAGATGCCCCTGAATTGAAGCCCGCCCGCTTCCGCATATCATCGCTGCGTGAGCACCAACCCCATCTGGAACGATGACTTGCTTCGCACACCGCATCAGGTTGCCGACAAGGCTTCGCGCGTGCGGAACATGTTTAATGCCATCGCACCGCGATATGAGCGAACCAACACCATTTGCTCAGTGGGACGGGACGCCCAGTGGAGAAACCGCACGGTCGCGCTTGCGGCCGTTCGCAGCGACGACGACATACTCGACATTGCCTGCGGAACCGGCGATTTGACTCGCGCGTTTGTACGGGCGAATCCCCGTTCGGTGACGGGCTGCGATTTTGCCCATGAAATGCTGGTTCGTGCGGCTCAGGCACAATCGGACATGCACGGATGGGTGGAGGCCGATGCGCTTCGCCTTCCCTTTCCGGATGGTGCGTATTCGCTCATTTCCTGTGCCTTCGGCGTCCGCAATTTCGTCGATCTCGACGCCGGACTGGCCGAGATGCACCGCGTATTGAAGCCTGCCGGGCGCGTGATCATTCTTGAGTTTTCACGTCCAAAATCGGTTTTGTTTCGGGCGGCCTACGAGTTGTACTCCAATCGAATCATGCCCTGGGCGGCCTCCTGCATCAGCGGCGATCAATCGGGAGCCTATCGATACCTGCCCCGTTCGGTGGTATCGTTTCCGGGTGCGGAAGAAATGGGCAATCGCCTTAGAATGGCGGGATTCGTCGAGTTCTCAGCCACTCCGCTGACGTTCGGCGTCGCCCACATTTACCGTGCATGGAAAGCGAAGCCCGGTGAATAGGATTGTCCCTGCACTCAACGATTCGGAAGGGTTGGCCGCCAGGCCTGGATTGCAAACCCCGTTTGAATTGATGGATGTGTGGTCGCGCAGCGGATCGAAATACCGCATTCGCGCGGTGGTCTTGCTCGCTGTGAATATCCTGCTTTTTGGCGGTGCGGCCTGCTTTGCCTATTGGCTCCGCAGCGGTGAGTTTTTCGCTCCCGCCCGGTCTGGGTACTGGGATTCCATCGCACAGACATTCAGCGGCGTGGGCCGCCCCGATGTGTCTCTGGCCGCCTTTCTCATTGATCCGATCGGAATCCACGATGTTCCCATGCAGATTCCCATCGTGGGACTTCTCATGTCCGCATTGATTTCAACCCCCATTCTCGTCGCCATTCTCTACCGGTTTTGGTCCAGCATTCCATTTATTGCGATCATTGGATTCATCGCGGTCATGCCGTGGCTTGCCATCACGCTGTTTTTCTCCTGCATCATCGCCTCCGTTCGCCCCTTCCGAACCCGCATACGATTCATGTCTGCGATGCTCGCCCTGATCCCTGCCATCATTTACATGGTGCTGGCTTGGTCGGGAACGCGGGATGTGGTCGTCGGACGAATCGACCCGGTGGATCGCGTTAAATTCGTCGCTCCATGGGTGCTGGCCATGGTCGCGTCTGCAGTTGTTTTTGCCATCGTGCTCACCATCGCACGAATTGTGAATTACCGGCCTGGCGCGGTGACGCCGCTTCTGGCCATTATGTTCGCGCTTCCCTTGCTCCTGTTTGAACAGCATGTGGGCCGGGATGAACTTTATTACAGGCTCATCGAGCGCCTGGACCAGGCCTATTTTGCCGACGAAAACGCGGGGCTGGGTTTGCAGGCGGCAGTGCAGGAAACTTGGGAGCGGCTGCCGCAGCCGCGCCCGCCGCGAGGCCGGATTCGAGAGCTGAAGGAACAAAGCTGGCCTTTTGAGTTGACTGCCGATCTGAGCTACCGCCGGGAACAACTGGCTGCGAATCAGGCGGATATTGCCCAGCGATGCGACTCGTTCCAGCATTTGTTTCCGTACAGCCCCTATGCCCCCAACGCTTTGTTCATCAAAGCCCGGGCGGGCGACCTTCGACTGGATGTTGCGGAGTTTCGCAGAACTCGCTGGATCAGGCTCTATGACGACTTTCCCAAACCGTCGGCAAGACTGGCTTGGGAAACGATCGCCGAGAACCGGCCATCCTCCCCCATGACTGCTGTCGCGCTGCTTCGACTGAGCCGCCTTGACGCACAGGATTGTGATGTGGATCGGGCACGGACCCGCCTCGGACAATTGATTTCGACATTCCAGCGGGGTGCAATCGCAGAACCCCCCAAGACGGCGCAAGTTGAACTCTTTCTGGATCGCCCGCCGCTTGAGGCCGGTCTGGACATTCACGAGGACCAGATTCTGCTCCAGGCCCATTGGCTATTGGATTTACTGGAAGCGAACGACGACGACCCCCTGTATCGAACCGATCCCATGTGCGGCGTACAGCGGGGGCGCAAGGGACTGACGTTTGGCTTTCTTGATCTCGATTTACG
This sequence comes from uncultured Phycisphaera sp., assembly GCA_964501365.1. Taxonomy (GTDB): domain Bacteria; phylum Planctomycetota; class Phycisphaerae; order UBA1845; family UBA1845; genus CAZAMB01. The sequence goes on from CAZCST010000039.1 coordinate 375,878, forward strand.
CGCGGATGATCGTGGAGAGAAGCTGGGGGAATTGCTGGCGGCATATCCAAATTGTAAGTTGACCGACAACATCGAGCTGGAACTGGCCCTTGCCGTGACGGACCCGGCAGAGCGGGCTGCTGCGCTCACCACGGTCCTGGATAAATTTCCGCAGGGCGATGCCGCGCCGGAGACGATGATTCGCCTGGCCTTGGCGTTTGAACAGGAAAATAAGCCGAGTCAGGCCGGAATGATGTTGGATCGCCTCATCCGGGAGCAGCCGCAATCCGTTTGGGCGCGGCAGGGTACGGAATTACGATGGCAAAAAATGGCGGCTGGCGGCAATTTAACAACTCCATGAATCAGATGACCGAGAAAAATATCATCGTCGGAATTACGGGCGCATCGGGCGCGGCCTATGCGCGCCGGCTGATCGACTGCCTGTGCGAAGCGGGCGTGAGCGTACATTGCGTGATGACACCCAATGGGCGACGGCTCTTTGTCGACGAACTTGGCGAAGCGGAAGTAACGCCGCGTTTCTTCTCTACTGCTTTCCCCGACAGAGTCACGTTGCACCCCTACCGCGACGTGGGTGCCCCAATCGGCAGTGGCAGTTTTCCCACCGACGGCATGATCGTCTGCCCCTGCAGCACGAACACATTGGGGGCAATCGCCGCCGGCATCGGCGACAACCTGCTCAATCGGGCGGCGGCAGTCACTCTGAAGGAGCGCAGACGCCTCATTCTGGTGCTGCGCGAAATGCCCCTGAGCATGATCGATCTCGAAAATTCCGCGCGGATCGCACGTGCCGGCGGCATCATCTGCCCGGCGTCGCCGGGGTTCTACATGATGCCCCAGACGATCGATGACCTTGTGGATTTTGTTGTGGGCAAGTTGCTCGATTTGGTGGAAGTGCCGCACAGCCTCAACACGCGATGGGCCGATCGACTCGCGGAAGTATCCAAATCTCAGCGAACCCCTGCGCCATGATTGCCCCGCTTCGCGCTGTACGAACGTGGGCCGACATGGTCAAGCTGTCGCACTCGGTTTTCGCCCTGCCGTTTGCTTTGATTGCAACATTTCTGGCTGGTCGCCAGATTCCGGGCCGCGGAGTTCCATTTCCCGGTCAATTGGCCCTGATTGTCGTTTGCATGGTTGCGGCCAGAAGCGTGGCCATGACGTTTAATCGAATCGTTGACGCAGCCATCGACGCTCGCAATCCGCGCACAGCCATGCGCCCCCTGCCTGCGGGCAGGATCACATTCTTCGCTTCCTATGCCATGTTGATCCTTGCCATCGTGACGTTCGGGGCCGGGTGCATGGGTTTTTCTCTTTATTACGGCAACAACTGGCCCATCCTGCTTGCGGGACCGGTATTGATATATCTGGCCGGTTACTCATTCACCAAGCGGTTTACCAAGTGGTCGCACCTCTATCTGGGAAGTGCCATCGCCCTGGCGCCGGGGGCGGCGTGGCTGGCGATTCACCCTGACTCTTTCGGGATTCCAGCCGTCCTGCTGATGCTGATCGTTACCTGCTGGATCGGCGGATTTGACATCATTTATTCGTGCCAGGACATCGAAGTGGATCGCCGTGAGGGGCTGTACAGTCTTCCTTCGCGCATTGGCCCGCGTGCCGCGCTACGAGTGGCGAGGCTTTGCCATGCGATTGTAGTGGTCGCACTGGTCGTCCTTGGATGGATCGCCGGACTGGGCGCGTGGTACGCCGTGGGAGTCGTACTGGCAGCGGCATTGCTCCTTGTTGAAAATGCAATGGTGCGCCACGATGACTTTCGCCGCGTAAACGTCGCCTTCTTCACCATCAATGGGATTGTGAGTCTCGTGCTGGCTGCCGCGTCGATCACCGATGTGCTTCTCAGGCGCTGACGACTCACTGGTGACTTGCGGTCAGGGCGATATGATACCCCGTGCGGTCGCTGTCCGAACCATTTGATGCTTTTTGTCAGGAATCGTGATGTCCAAGAATCCCACACGACGCGGTCCGGCCCGCCGATCTTCCACCAAGCGCCGGCAGGTCAAGAATCCGCCGATACTCTTCGAAAAAACGCAGCGGATCGTCCGCAAGATTCAAGGCCTCGTCGAAGGAACTTTTATCACGTATTGGAATTCGGAGTCGGGAGCCATCTGCGGCAACGACGTACAGGCCATGTACGAGGCACTGCAAACCGTCCAGCCGCAGGAAAAAATCACCTTCTTCGTCAAGTCCGACGGCGGCGACGGGACCTCCTCGCTGCGGATCATTCATTTGCTGCGCGAGTATGCGAAAAAGCTGATCGTGGTCGCTCCGCTGGAGTGCGCCTCGGCCGCCACCATGCTGGCGCTGGGCGCGGACGAAATCCACATGGGTCCGCTGGCGTTTCTCACTCCGATCGACACGTCGCTGGAACACCAACTCGGCCCTCTCGATCCGCGAAATGAGACGGCCTACGTCGGACAGGACGAAGTGCAACGCGTGCTGGGCCTGTGGGAGAAACATTCTTCAGGTGGCAACGTCAACCCGTTCCAGGAGCTGTACCGCTACCTGCACCCATTAGTGATCGGGGCCGTCGATCGGGCGACTTCGCTCTCGATTCGTCTGTGTACGGAAATCCTGGAATATCACCTAAGCAATCCGGCCGAGGCAGAACGCATCGCCAACTCGCTCAACTCTCTCTATCCGGCCCATGAATATCCCATCACGCCGCGCGAAGCCCGCAAACTGGGTCTCAATGTCGTCGCCCTCGACCCAAACCTGAATCAGATGCTGCTGGAACTCAACAAGCTTTACTCGGAGATGGGCCAGAGGGCCGTAACCGACTACGACGAATTCAACTACCACAACAACGAGATCGTCAACATCATCGAAAGCCCCGGCGTGCAGCTTTATTTCCAGAACGACAAGGACTGGCACTATCGCAAAGAAGAGCGACAGTGGACCTCGCTCCACGTGGAGTCGGCCTGGTACGAAACGCTCGCGGCCAACGGAAAAACCAAGCGCTCCAAGCTCTATATCAGCTAGAGAACAATCGAACTGCTGCCTTCGTTCCATCTGAGAAAACCTGCTTGAAGTAGCGCGCTCTCCCAATGCGCGAATAGAGTGTATAATCATCCGCATGCCCGAAATCAGCCGGTTTTTCGGAATAGTTATAGCCATGTTCCACAACGACCACGAGCCTCCGCATTTTCACGCGCGTTACGGCTCTCAAAAAGCGAGATTTTCCATCGACGAACTTCGCATGTTAGATGGAGCCTTGAGCCCGCGCGTTCGGGGCTTGGTGGTAGAATGGGCGACACTGCATCAGGATGAACTTCGCAAGGAATGGAAAGCTGCGAGAGAGCAAAAACCATTATTTCCTATCGCACCTTTGGAGTAGATCATGTACAAGGATATCACTTCCGTCGAACCCATCGGCGATTTCCGACTTCGGCTGGCCTTTGAAGGGGGAGAACGTCGTGAAATCGATATCGCTTCGCTCGTATCGTTCGATGGTGTATTTGAACCATTGAATGATCCTTCTTTCTTTCGTCAGGTCTCGGTTAATTCAGAAATCGGAACCATTGTTTGGCCGAACGGTGCAGATCTTTGCCCCGATGTGCTTTACGAACAAAGTCGTTAGAGGAGACTTTTCGCAACATCTTTATTTCCGTGGCTAAGTGTGGGTATGCCCAAACGAACGGACATCAAGAACATTTTGATCATCGGCTCCGGGCCGATCGTCATAGGCCAGGGAGCGGAGTTCGATTACTCCGGAACGCAGGCGTGCAAGGCGCTGCGCGAGGAGGGGTTCTCCGTCGTGCTCATCAACTCCAACCCGGCCACCATCATGACCGATCCGGAGATGGCCGACCGAACTTATATCGAGCCGATCACGCCGGAATTCATCGAGAAGATTTTGATCCGCGAGCGCGACGACGGAAGGCCCGTGCATGCATTGTTGCCCACGCTGGGCGGACAGACCGGCCTCAACTGCGCGATGGAGTGCCACGAGCGCGGCATCCTGGAGCGGCATAGCGTCGAGATGATTGGGGCCAAACCCGACGCGATCCACAAGGCGGAGGACCGCACTGCGTTCAAGCAGGTGATGATCGAAATCGGGCTGGACGTTCCGCGATCAGGCGTGGCGCACACCTGGGACGAAGCCAGAACGATTCTCGATTCCGTGAAGCTCCCCTGTTGCATCCGCCCGGCCTATACGCTGGGCGGCGAGGGGGGCGGGTTTTGCCGGACGTTCGAAGAATTTGAAACCATCGCGCGGAGGGGATTGGCGGCATCGCGGGTCAGCGAAATCCTGATCGAGGAGAGCCTGTACGGCTGGAAGGAATTCGAGCTGGAGGTGATGCGCGACCGCGCCGACAACGTGGTCATCATCTGCGGCATCGAAAACATCGATCCGATGGGAGTACACACCGGCGATTCGATCACGGTAGCGCCGATCCAGACGCTTTCGGACCGTGAGTACCAGACCATGCGCGACAGCTCGATCCGCATCATTCGCGCCATTGGCGTCGAGACGGGCGGCTGCAATATTCAGTTCGCGGTGAATCCGGCAACCGGGCGGCAGTGCGTGGTGGAGATGAATCCGCGCGTCTCCCGTTCCTCCGCACTGGCCAGCAAGGCGACGGGATATCCGATTGCACGAATCGCGGCCAAGCTGGCCGTCGGTTACACGCTCGACGAATTACCCAACGACATCACCAGGACCACACCGGCAAGCTTCGAACCGACCATCGACTACGTGGTAGTCAAAATTCCACGATGGACGTTTGAGAAATTCCCTGATAGCGACGAGACGCTCACCACGCAAATGAAATCAGTCGGCGAAGGAATGGCGATCGGCCGCACCTTTAAGGAAGCGTTTCAAAAGTGCATCCGCTCGATGGAGATTCAGCGATTCGGTTTCGGCTTGGACGATAACGACGCGTGGTTGAAGGCGAATAGAAGACAAGAATCGTCCGCCAAAAAACCGGCCATCGACAATCGACAATCGACAATGGGTGGAACCTCAGCGGCAGAAGCGCCAGCAGACACGGTGGAAGAGCATGCGAAAGACTGGCCGATTCCTGCAGAATTCTTGCGGGAAAAATTGGAACGTCCAAGCCAGGGGCGACCCTATTACGTTCGCTATGCATTGAAGATGGGTTGGCCGGTTGCGGAAATCAACGAGCGGACGGGCATTGATCCCTGGTTTCTCGATCAAATGTCGCAGTTGATCGAGGAGGAGACCAAACTATTTGCGGCGGGTGCAATGCCCGATTCGACACTGCTGCAGGCCAAGTCGATGGGCTACTCCCACATACAGCTCGCGGCCACGAAGAGTCAGACTCCGACGGAAATCGCAGGATTGGTGAGCGCCCGTAACCTGTCCCCGAAGTTCAATCTGGTGGATACGTGTGCGGCGGAATTCGAAGCCAAAACTCCCTACTACTATTCCTCGTACGAAGACGGTCGCTTTGATAAGGAAGCAAGTGGCCACGCAGGGGAAATCCGCGATTCGAATCGAGCCAAAGTCATTATCCTCGGCGGAGGGCCCAATCGAATCGGCCAGGGCATTGAATTCGACTACTGCTGTTGCCATGCATCGTTTGCGGCCCGCGATGTCGGCCTCGAGTCGGTAATGGTGAACTCCAACCCGGAAACGGTTAGCACCGACTTCGACACCAGCGATTTGCTCTTTTTTGAACCCCTGACACACGAAGATGTGCTGAATATCGTTCGACGGTTGGATTCCACGCCTTCGGCCATCAAAGGAGCCATCGTTCAATTCGGCGGACAAACGCCGCTGAATCTGGCACAGGGGTTGAAGAATTCCGGAGTGCCAATCCTTGGCACTCAACCGGAAATGATCCACCTGGCCGAGGACCGCGAGCAATTCCAACGCGTTTTGCGGGAACTCAGCCTGCTTCAACCGCCCAACGGAATTGCCCGCGACCCGGTGGAGGCCCGCAAAGTCGCCACGGGGATCGGGTATCCCGTGCTGGTGAGGCCAAGCTACGTCCTGGGCGGGCGCGGCATGAAGGTCTGCAACAACCAGTCGGACCTCGACGAATTTCTCGCCTCCGCCTTCGCCGCGACGGATCGGCGGGTAAAGCAAACCGACAACCCCATCCTCATCGACAAGTTCCTGGTGGATGCGATCGAAGTCGATGTGGATGCGATTGCAGATTATCGCTCCCCCTCTCCCACCCAGGGAGAGGGCCGGGGTGAGGGTGAAGACGCCCGAATCCCGGCGCCAACCTGCATGGTTGCCGGCATCATGGAGCACATCGAAGAGGCGGGTATTCATAGCGGGGACAGCACGGCCGTCCTTCCGCCCTTCTCGCTCGGACAGGCGGTGATTGAGGACATTTTCCGATCCACAAAACGGCTGGCCAAGCGACTGGAAGTCTGCGGCGCAATGAATGTGCAATACGCCGTGCACAACCGGACCGTGTATGTATTGGAAGTGAACCCTCGTGCCTCGCGCACACTCCCCTTCGTCGCAAAGGCGACCGGCGTTCCCTGGGCGCGAATTGCAACGCGGGTGATGCTGGGCGAATCGCTGGTCAACGTGCTCGCCGGGTACGGCGTCGAGAAGACACCGCAGCCTTCGCATACGGCCATCAAGGCCCCGGTCTTCCCTTTCAGCAAGTTTCCCGGCATCGACGTGATCCTCGGCCCGGAAATGCGCAGCACCGGTGAAGCCATGGCCATCGCACCCACTTTCGGACAGGCCTTCGCCAAGGCCCAGATCGCCACCGGACTGGCTCTGCCCACCAGCGGCAACGTACTGGTCAGCGTATGCGACCCCGACAAGCCGCGCATCGTTTCCATCGCCCGCGATCTCCATGACCTGGGCTTTCAGATCTTTTCCACCGTCGGCACGCGGAACACCCTTGAGGAAGCAGGAATCCCGGCCACGCTGGTCTCGAAATCGCAGGACGCCGGCGGCACGCTGTTTCTGCTTGACCTGATCCGCGATGGAACTCTTCAACTTCTGATCAACACTCCGGTTCGCACGGGTCCGGCTTCGGCGGAAGGCCGCTGGCGGGCGGCGGCAACGGCAAGAAAAATCCCACTGATCACCACGTTGGCGGGTGCTCGGGCAGCCGTCTCCGCGATCCGATCACTTTCCCGGTCGGAGGAGGGACATGAACCGACTCCCTTGAGTGTTAAGCCGCTCCAGGCCTATTTCGAATTGGGTCGCGAGCGTCACGGACATGGCAGTAAGTACCAAAGGTGATTACCCATGAAGGATATTGTCACAAGCAATCGCGCGCCCGAGCCTGTCGGCGCGTATCCTCACGCAAGGCGCGGGGGAGATTTCCTGTTCCTGTCGGGAATCGGACCACGGAAGCGCAATAGCCGGGAAATCCCCGGCGTAACACTTGATGCGGCGGGTAACGCCATTGCCCGCGACATCGCAGCGCAGTGCCGCAGCGTGTTTGACAATGTCCGCACGATACTCGAAGACGCCGGAGCCAAGTGGCAGGACATAATCGATGTCACCGTTTTCCTGACGCACATGAAGGAGGACTTTCCGACCTTTAATCGGCTGTACGCCGAAGCCTTCGCGGGACCGGGCAACCCCAACCCCACGCGGACAACCGTGGAAGTCACCGCGTTGCCGACCCCGATCGCCATCGAATTGAAAGTTGTTGCCTACGTTCCCAGCAAGACTTCTTAAGGCAAGTCTGCATAGATCATTGCAGTTTGCAGATCAAGCTTCGGTAAAATTTGCGGTTGCAGAAATTATTTGCTCGCATTAAACTTCTCGATCTTCGACTGTCAGTTTGGGCAAACAGGGTAGCGAGCGTAAGGAGGCGTACACATGCAGCGCGGTGGTTTTTCAATTTTTGCATTGGCTATTGGTTCTGCGATTTTTCTGACCTCCTCGAGCGGATGCGTTTCGCTCGAAAAGTATGACCGACTTAAGGCCGCCCACCGAAACGTCACGGCCGAAAAGGAGTCGATTGCACAGGAACTCCTCGATGAGCGGCACGTGAACGACGGGCTCCGCACGCGCGTCGATTCATGCACGCGCGAATTGCAGTCCAAGAACGAATTGCTGGCCAATCTGCGCGGCGAAAACGACCTGCTTGACGAAATGCGGAAGAATGCCGCGAGCCAGCTCGAAAACCTCGCCAACCGCAAGCTGACCGATATCAACATTCCCAAGCTGCCGGCTGCTTTGGATACCGCCTTGAAAGCGTTTGCGGAACAAAACCGCGATGCCGTTGTTTACGATCCGGCGCGCGGGACGGTGAAATGGTCCGGCGACTTGCTTTTCCCGCTGGGCAGCGATGTGGTCAAGGATTCCTCGATGGCCGCACTGCAAAGCTTTGTGAACATCTTGAAGTCTCCCGCCGCCTCCGACTTTGAAGTCGTAGTCATCGGCCACACGGACAACAAACCCATTCAAAAAGCCGCCACCAAGGACAAGCACCCTACCAACTGGCATCTGTCGGCGCACCGCTCCATCGCAGTCGGTAATGTCATCCAGAAGTTTGGTTACGCTCCCAACCGCGTGGCCGTTGTGGGCTGTGCGGAGTTCCGGCCGATCGCGGACAACGCCAGCGAGGCCGGTGCGTCACAGAATCGCCGCGTGGACATCTACATCGTTCCAATCGGCACGATTGGCGCCGGCGGAGCGGAAGCCCGGCGTCCAACACCTGAAGACGTGGAAGCTTCTCCCGTCCGCCGTACGCCTTGATGGTGAAATCTGAACACGCTGATTTCGCAAGTGAAGAGTCAAACCTGGGGAATTGACTATGAACCGTTACGTGACGAGCAAGCGATTTGGGAGCCTGGTCCTTATTCTCGCAGCCAGTGGCGCGCTGGCCGTCCTGGGCTCGGCGTTTGCCGGGTCCCCCGACGAAATGGATGCGAACGCAAAAGCGCTGACGAAACTTGATGATGACTGGTCAAAATCAGCCCTGACGCGGGATCCGGAGCGCATCGCTTCATTCTATGCCGATGATGCAATCGCGTATCCGCCCAACGAGCCTGTCGCCGTCGGGCGCGCCGCAGCGCAAAAGGTCTGGGCCGCATACTTCGCCGACCCCAACTTTTCGATCTCGTGGAAGACGTTGCATGCTGAGGCGTCGAAAAGCGGAGATCTTGGCTACACAACCGGAACCTATGCGGCCTCCTTTAAGGGACCTGACGGCAAAATCGTCACCGAGAAGGGGAAGTACGCGTGCGTTTGGAAATTGCAGAAAGATGGAACCTGGAAGGCCATCCACGATATCTGGAACACGGACGCCAAGTAGAAGCGCAGCAGCACAGAGCCTTCCGATCGGGCCCGCGGATCTTATTTGTCTAGCTTGCTGCTGAGTGCGAGGCCGACCAATCCTCCTCCGTGTCGGCTGGCCGGCCGAGGATGCGTGCCGGATCCTGCTCGCCGGGTTCGAAACGATTGTAGACCACCTGGTGCGGGAATGGGATTTCGATGCCCACCTCATCGAATTTGTTTTTGATGCGGCGAAGCATTTCGCGCTTGATGGCCCATTGCTTGAGCGGGCGGGTCTTGATCAGGAACCGCACAACCACAGCTGAATCCTGCAGTGCGTCGACACCGCTGATTTCCGGCTCGTCCAGAATCAAATCGCGATAGGCCGGGTCGCGGCGCATTTCCTTGCCCAGATCAGCCAGCACCTTCATCACTCGATCAACGTCTTCCTTGTAGGCCACGCCAACGTCCAGAACCACGCGGGCCCAGCCGCGCGTCAGGTTGCTTACGGTCGTGATCTGGCCATGCGGCACAAAGTGAACCGTGCCGCGCAGGTCGCGCAGGACGGTAATCCGCAGCGTGATGCGCTCGACCTGGCCGGAAATGGCGCCGAGCTTTACCACGTCATTCACAAGATATTGATTCTCCATGAGAATCATGAATCCGTAAAAGTAGTCGCGGATCAGATTCTGAGCTCCGAACGCCACAGCCAAACCGATGACGGCCGTGGCTCCCAGCAACGCAGTGATATTGAACCCCGACTCGGCAATGACGATGAGCAGTGCCCCGACTACCACAATGACAGTGAACAAATTCTGCAACACACCGGCGAGCGTGCGAGCGCGGTTTTCCCTATCCTCTTGCGTTCCGGCCACTCCGTGACGCGTGATGAGCCGGGTGATTCGATACTCCAATATCTGAATGAACCAGAGCAGGATGATGGCCACGATGATCGTCGCACCGATCTTGGTCCCGTGGACGACGATCCAATTCCAGACATTTGCAGGTGCGAATGGGTTCTTCAAATATGCGAGTTCGGCCCGCGCCTTTTCAGCCTCCTCCATTTTTTTCTTGGCTTCTTCGAGGGCGGAGATTTGTTCAGACTGAAGTGCCGCAAACTCTGACTGCCGGGTGTCTAAAGTTTCGCCTCTTTCACCAACTTCTGACTTGGCTTCTCTCCAGCGTTTTTCGACTTCGCCAATTACTTTACGAAGCTCAATCAGTTCTGGACTTCCGTACGCCAGTCCTCCCTCATGCTCTTTCTTAATGTGCTCGTTATTGAGCGCCTCAAGGGTCTCATCCGCATTGTTAAATTTCTTTTGCGCATTTCGCCACAGTTCTCTTTCGTTTTCGATCACCTTCCGGAGGGAATCGAGCCGCTCAGTAACTGATTGCGCCTGTTGTTTTGCCTTTACGGCTTCTGCCTGTTTCGACGTGACCGTTTCCTGAGCCTTCACGATCTTTTCGCTGGGTGGTTTTGCTGCATCGCCACCTCCGTTATTCGCAGCCGCGCCCTGTGGCGTGGTCGCTACCGGAACCGCAAGTGGATTTGCAAGAGCACCGGCATCTGGGGCCGCGGCAGGTTGAGTCGGCGGAGCACCCTCTCCCGTCTTCAAGGGCGTGGCACCCGCTGTTGTATCCGTCGCAGCACCCGGTTGTTGTACAGCCGCTCCTGTCGCATCCTTGCCGTCGGGACCGGCCGTGACTGGTTTGACTTCAGGGGTCCCGAGGAGTTTATTTAGAGCCTCCCGGTCCTGTTGAAGCTTCTGCTCCAGCAGTGCAATCTTGTCCTGCGTGGCCTTTCGCTCGCGGATGGCGAGATCGAATCGTTCTTTAGCAAGCGTCCGTCGTTTTTCAAGATCATTCTGCGCCGTTTCTCGTGCGGCAAGGTCGGTTGCTCCTTCGCTCTTGAGTTTTTGAAGTTCTTTTCGAGCCGTTTCCAGTTGACTATCAAGGTCGGAGAATTCCGATTCGGCCTTCTTGTATTCTCCATTAGGATCATTCAGGCTGTCGCGCAGCGTGGTCAACTGCACCTGTGAATCATCGATCCCGCGCTGAATGCGTGCGACGCGCTCGGCATCGCTTAAGGGCTCGGGGACTGCCTCCGGCGCGGTGGCAGTTGGCTTATCTTTTGTGGGCAGGACCCCGGGCAGCCGACGCTGCGCAGCCGCACCTGGAATCCATGCCAACCCGGCAACGATCACCACAAATGCCCGAATGGTCGTTGGTTTGTTCATCGTGTGCGTTGCACCATCCAAGTCGTTTCCCGGCAGGTTACATCTACTTCAATAAGGATGGATGCGTTCCTGTCAACACCCGTGGGGAATACGTCCCTCAAAATCACGGCAAAACGGCACGTGCGGGGCCCGGCTGTGCAGGATTGCACATTCTCACGGCCTGGTTTGATCGATCAGTTGAACGCCGTCAGGCAGCGTGATGGCGAAGCGGTCAGCCGGAATTTCCAGATTGGGGCGCACTTTCGTGGTCGTGCTGGTGAAGATCGGCTTGTTGTCCTTTCCGTAGACAACGGTCCGAACGTCGAGTCCGATGTCTTTCCGAAAGTAAATCATGGTCTGCGAAATATCTGATCCTTTTCGCTCCTTCGGTATGACTTGAATCGCATAGCAATCATCGGTTCCGACTTTCACGTCGGGAAACCGCTTCAACTTGCTGTCCTTGCGCAATTCCTCAAACATGGCGCGAACGTCCGGCGTTTCCGTGACGTCCGCCTTTCGCTGGACGGCTGTAACGGCGCCGTCTTGTTCGGTGAGTCGAACCACTCGCTCGCCATCACTCACGGTTGTGGACGAAAACTCTCGCGAGGATTTCTCCCCTCCACCGGCCTGAGTCATTTTGGTCCGCGTTTCGGCCCGGTAAAAAAAGCCCTGGTCTTTTCGGACCCATTCAACCTGACGCGTAATAATAACTGTGGTTCGTTTCCCATCCTTCTCCTGGGATTCCTCATTGGTCATTGTGGCCGCGAGCGAATGAATTGCGTTGAATCGCTCAATGATGTTCTTCTCGGCCTCTTCGAGCGAACCGGTCGTAGGCGGACTTTCGATGCAGACGAAAACCAGAAAGAAATGCAAGGTCAAGTCAATCATTCCAATTCCTTTTCTTATTCATGCCTCGTCAAGCAACAATGAAGTAGCTGGGCACGAGTTGCACTGACGATTCCTTATTTCCCAACGTCCACATATCCGGACAACCCCGAAAAACTTGACTCAAATTGTGCGGTTGCAACGACGAGTCCGACTTATTCTCGGCCACACATCAAAATCTTTTGCTCCTCCGTTTTTTATATTCTAGGTTTTTTCAGAGCTATTTCGCCACTGATCCCCTGCACGCGCCGGGTGCTACAAAGCTAAAGGAGTTGTAGTATGGCCTTAACCGTCACGAACACCAACACGATGTCGTTGCTGAACATTCTGAACAAGAATTCAGCGGCCCAGTCCACCACATTCAAGCAGTTGTCCACGGGTAAACGGATTAACTCCGGCAAGGACGACCCTGCCGGGTTGATCGCGTTGCAGGACCTCAATGCCGAATTGACGGCGGTCAATGCCTCACTCAGCAACAACCAGCGCACCGACTCGATGCTGACGGTTGCGGACTCCGCAATCGGCCAGATCAGCGATCTGCTGGGAGATATGGAGTCGCTGGTCGTCGGCTCGGTCAGTAGCGCCAACCTGACCAATTCACAGATTGCCGCGAATCAGTCGCAGATCGATGACGCCATCACGGCCATCGACCGCCTCGTTCGCACCACGAACTTCAATGGCAAGAAGCTGCTGGACGGTACCTTCTCCATTCAGACCTCCAACGCCACCGGAAATCAATATCTCGACAACGTCCGCGTCTTCTCCCGCAATCAAACGACTTCGGACACGACGATGACCGTCGATCGCGTGACGTCCGCCGTTGTGGCATCGGCGACGTTTGCCTTTGCCGGCGGCACGGCCCGCACGTCCGGTACGACCAAGGTTGCGATCACCGGCTCATTGGGAACAGCAACCGTGACGCTCACCAGCGGACTGACGCAAGCGCAAATCGTCTCCACCATCAACGCCGCCAAGGATCAAACCGGTGTCTCCGCCATCCAGAATTCCACTGACATCGGACTGAGTGCGAACACTTTCGGAAGCGACTCCTTTGTTTCCGTCGAGGTGCTTTCCGGAGGAAGTATCAACACCAGCTATGGAACGGCGACCGGCGACAGCAACACGACCAACGACATCCAGAACGTCTCCAAGCAAGCGGGTCAGGATGCGGTCGTCACCATCAACGGTCAAAGCACGACGGCGGATGGTCTCAATATCTCCTACAGCGCCAACGGTCTTGCTCTCTCCTTCTCGCTCGATGAAGACTTCGGAAGTGGCAATACCGGCGCGACAACGTCAACATCGTTCACTGTGAAGTCAACCGGTGGTGCAACGTTCCAGCTCGGCACCACCTCCGACACGCGATCGACGATCGGACTCGACTCGCTGTCCACCAGCGCTCTGGGCGGCGGAAACGGCACAGCCCGGCTCAGTGAAATGGCGTCCGGCGGTTCGGTCTCTCTGAAGACGGACGTCGCAGGCGCGCTGTCAACAATTCGACAGGCCATGACCGAGGTGGCTGAGGTTCGCGGTCGAATCGGAAGCTTCCAGAAATACCAGGTCGGAAGCGCCATCAGCGGCCTGCAGGCCTCACAGACAGGTCTCACGCAGGCTGCCAGCGTCATCGGCGACACCGACTTTGCGGTGGCCACAGCCGATCTGAACCGCCAGCAAGTGCTCATCCAGTCGGGCATCAGCCTCCTGGGCGTGGCGAATCAGCAGGCAGCGCAGATCCTCTCGTTGCTCTAGAAGTAATCAGCGTGCTCCTCTCCCGTCCTGAGAGAGGAGCACTCGGTTGGAACAAAAGGCCCATCAGGGCGCGCGCACAAGTGGGTCATAGCGGTCGGGGGAAACCGCTTGTGGCAGGGGTGCGACGGCGGGCGAGGGTTCTAGACCTCGGCCGCCGTTCGTTTTTTTTGCAGAACACCCCAATGATCGCCGACGCGGGGAAAGTCGTTCCCCGTTTCCCGCGCCCGCACTGGGCGATACAGGACTCGAACCTGTGACCCCCTGCTTGTAAGGCAGGTGCTCTAACCAACTGAGCTAATCGCCCCAGACAAGAGTAGTCTAGTCCCAGCCCATACTTCCAACAAACGGGAACGACTCCGTTGGCGTTCGTATTGAAAGCAAGCCTGGCAGGAGGGTTCAACAGGTCCTGCCAGATCATGCCGATGTCCCAGGCACGCCCTGGCGAATACGACGACCGATTCTGACGCCTCTGTCCGTTGCCCGCTGCGGTTCGTGAATCTATACTTTTATCGCGCGGTTATGTTTCTATCTCCGGCGCGAAAGTTTGTATGCCCATTTACGAATACGTTTGCGACGAGTGCGGCCACCAACATGATCACTTGGCCAGATCCATGAATGAACCGGGACCTGTTGAGTGTCCCAAGTGCAACGCCAAGAGCCTGCACAAGAAATTGAGTCTGTTTGCCGCCGCGCTGGGCAGCTCACATTCTTCTCAAATCAGCCAAGGCGGTTGCGGCCGCTGTGGAGACCCCAATGGTCCATGCTCCTGAATCGATTGAGCGAGCGGCTCCGTCGGCAATTGACCCCGACACAATCATTCGAACGGCCACTGCCGGGCTATTGGGGTGGCTCGTGCCGGGGTTGGGACACATCTTCATTGGCGATCGAGTTCGGGGCATGATTTGCCTGGCGACAATCGTCCTGACATTTTGGTCGGGAGTGGCCATTGGCGGTGTGCGCGGAACAGTGGATCCTCGCGAGCGCTCCCTTTGGTTCATCGCCCAACTTTGCACCGGAACAAACGCGGGAGTGGCGTACGTCATGCGCCAGAATGTCCCCGCCGATGACAGTATTGAGAAGAAGCCCGAACCTCCCCCGTGGGTGTCCTCGGAAATCGCGGTGCATTACACAGGCGTCGCCGGCTTGCTGAATATCCTCGTGATTCTGGATGCCATGGCTCGCGCCGAGCGTCGCAACACGGGGGACAAGCTTGGCGAACGCGGCCCCCCCGGAGGGATCAAGCCATGACGGATTCGCTTTTGGCCGCTGCCAACCAGCTCGCCGGAGTATCACGATTTCTGCTCATGCTTCCGCTTTGCATGAGCGTGGCACTGATCTACAAAGTCACTCGCATTGACAACCTTCGCAAAGCTCTCACTGCGGCGATGGTCTTGTGGGTTGAGATTGTTGTCGGAATGGTTGTGCTTGGCGTTGGGCTTTGGCTGCTTTTCCGAATCATGGCATGACCTGGCTACGATCGGGGCCATTGGTGAACCAGGAGCCGCGCCGCACACCCATTCACCCAGTCATACGTGCCAGCTGATTACGCCCGATACTGAATGACTTCGACGCGTTCGAGAGTGACCAGTCCCTCCTGAACCATCGCGTCGACATGCGGCATAAACGCATCGATTTTTTCCTTTGCGTCCACAATCTCGACAATCATCGGCAGATCTTCCGACAATCGCATGATCTTGGATGTGTGCAGGCGGCTGTGCGCCCCGAAACCCATCGGCCCTCGCAATACCGTGGCTCCGGCCAAATGCAGCTCCCTCGCCTTGAGAACGATCGCCTCGTACAAAGGCTTCCCCTCCCATTTATCACTTTCACCAATGAAAATGCGAAGCAGAAGCCCTTCTTTTGGGATTTTCATCGTCATACCCCAAGCCAGTATTCCGCTGCCCGATAGCCGATCCAGACGGCAGTCAGGCCGACCCCGACGCTGACGGCGACATTCGTCAGGGCCCGTGCGATCTGTCCATCATTGAGCAATGCAAAAGTCTCCATTCCAAAGGCTGAGAATGTCGTGAATCCGCCGAGCAGACCTGCGATCATTGCCACCCGGTATTCTTCGCGAATCAGCACACGGCCCATGAATGCAGCAGTGAGAAACCCTATCAGCAGGCAACCGATCACGTTTACTGCCAGCGTGCCAACCGGGAAACGACCGCTGCCCAGCCGCTGTACGCAACCGCTCAGCGCGTACCTGCAAACACCCCCGAAGCCCGACCCCAGAAAGATCAATGCAAGTTTAAACATGGCCGCACCATTCAATGCTGTGAATGATACATGGCTCGCATAATTCAGGTAGGCCGACGACATCGCCTCGAATGAATACGTCGTGGGTGCATGGGACTTCCACCAAATTCATCATTGTAGAGGCGTTAGAGGAGTGGCTTTTGCACGCCGAAAGTTTTGCGCTCCGGCACAGAATTTGACCGCGCGAGCGCTGACGGCCTGCGACCGTTACTTGGCCTGTCGATACCCATCGGTTGGAAGCTGCCCCGGAATCCGATCCTAGCCGCAACCATGAGGCTCTGCGAGCCGACGATGAATACTCTCCGGCAGCCGGGTTACGTTCGGAAAGTCCTGGCGGTTTTGGCTCGCCGCTAGTTTATCTGGGCACTCCTGTCGAAGTGATGATCCATAGTAATCTTCGGATACGGTATGTTATTGGTCATCGGCGCCAATTCGAACGTTCCGTCAGCCCGACGCTGCCAGCGCTGGTCGCATCGGACGCAGCGGAGGATGATTTTGCCATCGACCAGATCGGCGTCATATAGCCCCCCGCAACAAATCATGAAATCGCGTTTTAGGTGCTGGATCATCAGGGTACCTCCTCTTGCAAATTCAATCCAAATCCACTGCCGGCTACAGGCCGGGCCGGCTATAGGCTAAAGCGTAGATTTCCCGGGAGCGCAACTGGGAATTTGAAGAAAATTCTGTTAGAATGTGGATATGGCCCGGCGACCGGAATCCGACTACGCGACCAGGGGTGGCGCAGAATCCCCGGGGAGGGATTCTCGGAGTGCGGCAGACCCATCAGACCGAACGTCTTACCTGCGAACGAAACAGGATCCGAATGATCCGGTTTCGTTGAGTGGGGACGATTTCCTGGTACGCGCGATCAACGGCGACGACCACGCCCTATGCGAATTGCTCCGCGATCTCGATGCTGACCTGCGGTATCACGTCACCAGGGCGATCGGCACGCGGCACCGCCATGTTATCGAAGTGGAAGACGTCATGCAGGTGACGTACCTTGAGGCATTTCTTCGAATCAGACTTTTTCATCACTCCGGCGAACGGGGATTTCGAGCCTGGCTCTGGCAGGTTGCCGGCAACAACGTCCGGGACGCAATAAGAGTGGTTGACGCCGGTCGCCGCCCGCCGCCGGACAAGCAAATTGCTCCGGATGACCCCGGGGATTCCTATGTCGATTTACTGATTCAGATGGGCGGTACCCATTCCACTCCAAGCAAGCTGGTCGCTCGGGAGGAAGCCAAGCGCATCATGAACGAGGCCATTGACCGGCTGCCGTCCGATTACGCCACGGTCGTCAAGCTTTGCGACCTGAAAGGCTTTACCACGGCCCAGGCAGCAGCAGCCATGCATCGCAGCGACGCCGCCGTTCGAATGCTCAGGGCCCGCGCCCACGATCGATTGGCCGACATCGTCGGCTCTGGGGTGTCATTCTAGAATTGACGCGTCATGAACCTGTCGGAACAAACCGGGCAGCAGAAAAATAACGACGAAGAGACACCGCTTGATGCAATAGACTACGCCCGAACGCAGGCACACCTCGCCGAGCGACTGGACCCCGCCCGGACCCCGGCTGTCCCGGTCGACCTGATTCCTGGTTACGAGATTCTCGAAGAGATTCACCGAGGCGGTCAGGGGGTCGTCTACAAGGCCCGGCGACACTCCACAGACCAGCTTGTCGCAATCAAGGTCTTGCGATGGGGCCAGCTCGCCCGTTCCGCCGACCAACTCCGCTTCGACCGCGAGCTCCGTGTCCTGGCCAAATTGCAACACCCCAACATCGTGGCCGTGCATGACGGGGGAGCACGCGACGACGTGCGCTATTTCGTCATGGATTATGTCCGAGGCCGGACGCTGCAACAGTACGCGCAGGAGAATCCGCCACTGGAGGCCCGGCTACGCGTATTCCTGCGAATCTGTCGGGCCGTGGACGCCGCTCATCGACGCGGCGTGATCCACCGCGATCTGAAGCCGAGCAATGTGATCGTGGACGATGACGGCGAACCTCGCGTGGTTGACTTTGGCCTTGCCAAGCTGACCGAAGCCAACGACCTGGGCCTTACGCTGCATCAAACCGTCGAAGGAGCCAATTTTCTTGGTTCCCTGCCGTGGCTTGCCCCGGAACAGGCCGAAGGACATTCAACAACCGCCGATGCCCGGACAGATGTGTACGGCCTGGGCACCCTGCTGTATGTCCTCCTTACACAGAGACCGCCATTCGAGATCGATGGCCCGCCCCGCCGTGTCCTCAACGCCATCTGTCACGAACAACCACAGCCGCCCAGCGCCTTGGTCGCCGCACTGGATCCTGATCTCGACATCATCACGCTTCAATGCCTGAGCAAGGAGCCGCACCGCCGTTATCCGACGGTAAGCGATCTCCAACACGACGTGGAGCAGTTTCTCGCCGGTGAGCCCATTGGAGCCCGGCGCGATAGCACTCTTTACGTTCTCAGAATGGCCCTTCGCCGATACCGGCGCCTCACGATCCTCTCCGTCACATGTGTCCTCGTGATCACTGGATTTGCCATCGCGATGTCCGTGCTCGCCGGGAGAATCCGGGACGAGCGCGACGCAAGCCGACGCGTCAACCGCGAGCTCATGGTCGAGACCGCCCGAAGCGAGATCCGTTTCGGTGATGCGGTTCGCGCGGCGGATTTGCTTTGGAGCGTCCACCTGGATCAACCGCCCGGCGACGGCGTGGGCGGATCGCTCGAATCCCGCTGGGCCCTGTGGGAACTCTACGACCGTCAGCCATGCCTCGCGACTTGGCAGGCACATGCTGGCAGGGTGGGTGGGTTGTACTTCAGCCCTGATGGGATGCGGTTGGCATCCGTAGGAAGGCTCGATGCCAGGCTGAAGTACTGGGACCCGCGAAATGGAAAACTGCTCAAGGACACGGCGTTGAGCGGGTGCAGCGGACAGTCGTTCGTGAGTTTCAGTCCTGATGGCGCTCGGATTGCCATGGGCTGCGATGACGGCTCGATACGACTATGGAACATCGAAGGCGGGCGGCAGGAGGCACTCCTTGAAGGGCACGTGAATTCCGTCAAGGCGGTCGCGTTCACGCGCAATGGTGACCTGTTGATCTCGGGGAGTACTGACGGTTCGCTGCGCGTCTGGGATGTAGTCACCCAACAGTGCATCGGCGTTCTTGAAGGGCACGCGGTCTCGATCGCAAGCCTGGCCTTGGATGCCACCGGTGACCTGTTGGCGTCATTTGATCAATCCGGCCTACTGAACCTTTGGGACCTTTCGCAGAGAGAGTTGCGATCGACACTGAAACCGCCGCCGCGCGGTGTGGATGCTTCCACGGGTTACTCCGTCGATGTTCACGGGACGACGGTCGCTTTTGGGATAGACTATGGGGTATACACTTGGGACGCAGCGACGGCCGAAAAACGAAAATTGTACGACCACTCGGATGCCGTCATGGGAGTAAGCTTCAGCCCCAGCGGAAAGTGGTTGGTTTCGGCCAGTCGCGACCGATCGATCATCGTGTGGGACCGGGAACGAGGCGCTATTAGTCAAATCTTCAGAGGGAATGATTCGCTCCCCAGATGCATTGTCTTCTCGCCCCACGAAGAGATGATTGCCGCCGGCTTGGAAAACGGCGCCATCAAATTGTGGCAGATACAACTCCACCCTGCGCTGACCAGGTTGGACCATGTCGGCACAGTGCACTGTGCTCGGTACAGCCCCCCCCCCCCGACGGCAGCTTCCTGGTATCCAGCGGATACGAAGAACAACCTCGGATTCGGGTTTGGGATACGGCCTCCCACAAGCTACTTCAGGAATTCGAGGGTCACGCGTCGGTAATTGCAGCAGTGGCCGTTCATCCAGATGGGAAGAGAATTGCCTCCGCCGGCTACGATGGATCGCTCCGAGAGTGGAGCATTCCGAAGGGGACTTGCATCAGATCCGTGGAGCAGGCGCACGCCAATCGCATCAACTGCGTGGCGTATGCCCCCGACGGTACGCGCTTGGCGACCGGTGGAGACGATGGCGTCGTCAGATTGTGGGACACGGATTCGCTGAGCCTGATTCATGAGTTCCCGGGCGGGCAGCGCCGAATCCCCAGCCTCTGCTTCAGTCCCGATGGAAAATCGCTGGCGTCGTGCGATTCGGGTGGTGCCATTCGTGTCCACGATCTGGAATCATTGCAGACCCGGTATTTCGGCCAGGCGAGCGGTCGCTGCGCACGGACGGTGTGCTTCAGCCCTGACGGCCGGCAATTGGCTTCCGGCGGCGACGATCGCAGCATCAGCCTTTGGGAAGTCGCCACCGGCTCGCTGCTTGCCTCCTGGGAAGCCCATTCCTTCGACATTTTTGCGCTGGCTTTCCATCCCAGCGGCCGGATACTTGCATCGGCTGGCCGCGGGAAGGAAATCCGTCTATGGGACACGACGTCCCCCGACGGGCTCTTGCTGGCGACGCTTGAAGGACATGATGATATGGTGCTTTCACTGGCGTTTGACCCTAACGGGCACACTCTTGCTTCGGGAAGTCGTGACCATTCTGTCGGCCTTTGGGATTTGGAATATTACGATCGCCACGTTTTTGGAAACTTGGAAGCGCAGATCGATCGAATCGGCCTGACAAAATGCGATCGAGCAACGGTTGATAACCTCAGGGCAAAGGCTGGCGACTTTGCTGCAGGACGCTGAAAGGTCTCATCCAAAAGGGGCCAGGGGAACCACCGCAGAGTCGTGATTCGTTCCTTGCTTTACGCTGATTGACTCTTTACTCGAAAGTGCGCGCGCCGCGCATGGTCTTTACGGTGAATGGACGAGTCCAGCGACATCCTTCGCCCCGCTGTTCCCCGAATAGTCCCCCACCACTGGTACGGTATTGTATGGTTCATGCCCCAACGCCGGAACAGTCCCTGCGAAACGAACCCAAAGTCAAAATGGGCTGCCTGAAACTGGAGGATCGCCCGAATTCGTGTAAACTGTGCTGATGCCCTCGCATGAAAAAAACGAATACGTTCTGGGTACCGGGGATGACGAGCTCGGTCGCCTGGGATTCCAGCACCGCATATGGGGCAAGCAGGCATTCGCCATCTGGGAGCGCGCCGGATTCGCGCCCGGCCAGACAATTCTTGATGTGGGCTGCGGTCCAGGCTTCGGCACGCTCGATCTCGCCCGCATCGTGACGCCTTCGGGCCGCATGATCGCTGTCGATGCCTCTCAGCGCTACCTCGATTATCTGCAATCGCAAATTGCCGGCCAGGGATTGTCCAACGTCGATGTGCATCTCTCCGACGTGACACAGTTGAATCTCCCTCCGAACAGCATCGACGGCGCCTACGCACGCTGGGTACTCTGCTTCGTGCGCGACCCGGGGGCAGTCATTGCCGGCGTGGCAAAGGCGCTTCGTCCCGGCGGCATTTTCGCCGTGCAGGATTATTTCAACTATCAGGCCATCGCCCTTGCCCCGCGCAGCGAAATCTTTGAACACGTGATCAAGGCGGTGGTCAAGCGGTGGCGGCTCACCGGCGGCGATCCCGACCTCGCCGGCCATTTGCCGGAGCTTTTCCGTACGTGCGGCATGACGGTGCGCGAAATCAAGGGAATCGCCCGCGTCGCCCAGCCCGGTTCCGCACTCTGGAATTGGCCCACGACCTTCTTTCGCAACTTTGTCCCCACACTCGTCGAGGCCGGCCTGATTACAGTTGATGAGCACCGCGCCTTCGACGCCGAATGGACTCGTCGCACCAACGACCCCGATACTTTCTTTTGCTCACCGCCCATGTACGATGTCATCGCGCAAAAGACAGGGTAAAGAATTCGTCTAAAGAATGGAGAAACCATGCAAGCAACAGTCAATGGAATCAAACTGAATTACACCGACGAAGGCAAGGGCACACCCATTGTGTTCATTCACGGTTTTCCGCTGAGCCGCGGCACGTCGCAAAAGCAGATTGACGCACTTAAGTCGTCGTATCGTGTGATCGCTCCCGACCTGCGAGGGCTTGGTGAAAACGCGGCCGCAACCGGAACGATCACCATGACCCAGTTCGCCGACGATGTTCACGCTTTGCTCCAGCAACTTAAGACCGGGCCGGTCGTACTCGCCGGACACTCCATGGGAGGCTACGTCACGCTCGCCTTCGCCAAAAAATATCCGGAGATGCTCCGCGGTCTGGTTCTGGTCGCGACCAAGTCCGGGGCAGATTCACCCGAAGCCGCGGCAGGTCGCCGTGCCACCGCTGACAAAGTCAAGGCGGGCGGCTCCGTCGTCGTGGTGGATGCGATGACTCCGAAAATGCTCGCCGCGACCAATCAGGACAAGAAAATGGCCGATCAGGTGCGTGCGTTCATGGCGCCTTCCAAGCCCGAGAGCGTGGTCGCCGCACTGATGGGAATGGCCGAGCGGCCCGATTCAACTCCCATGCTCATGGAAATCAAGGTGCCGACCCTGGTGATCACCGGCGCCGACGACGTGGTTATTCCTCCGGCAGAATCGGAGAAACTCGCCGCCGCCATTCGTGGCGCGAAATTGACGAAGATTCCCAATGCCGGCCACCTCGTCGCCTTCGAACAACCCGCCGAATTCAACAAAGCGCTACAAGACTGGCTAAAGGGCATCAAACCGTAAGACAAAAGTACAAATCGCGCCGTCACATCCGGAAGACGCTGTGGCGGCGCTTTGGGAACGGTGCGTTCAGCGACGCCGAGATACAAAGCCCCAGCACCATCCGCGTATCCGCAGGGTCGATGATTCCGTCGTCCCAAAGCCGGGCGGTGCTGTAATAGGCGCTGCTTTCCTCGGCGTATTTCTCCAATGTGGGCCGTTTGAACTCTTCTTCTTCCGCCGCGGTCATCGCCTTGGCGTTCTTCGACGCAAGCTGATCCTTCTTTACCGTCAGCAGAACATTGGCCGCCTGATCACCGCCCATGACGCTGATCCGCGCATTGGGCCACATAAACAGAAACCTCGGCTGATACGCCCGCCCGCACATGCCGTAGTTTCCAGCCCCGTACGAACCACCGATGATGACTGTAAACTTGGGCACCGCAGCATTGCTTACCGCTGCGACCATCTTGGCGCCGTCCTTTGCAATTCCGCCGGCCTCAAACTGCCGACCGACCATGAACCCGGTGATGTTCTGCAGGAAGATGAGGGGGACCTGCCGCTGGCTGCACATCTCAATGAAGTGCGTTGCCTTCAGCGCGCTCTGCGAAAACAGCACGCCGTTGTTCGCCACGATCCCCACCGGGAATCCCCAAAGATGTGCGAATCCGCACACGACCGTCGTGCCGTACAACGCCTTAAACTCGTGAAATCGGCTGCCGTCCACGACGCGGGCAATGACCTCGCGCACGTCATACGGCTTGCGAATGTCTTTTTGAATGACCCCGTAAATCTCAGCTGCATCGAACGCCGGCTCTTCGCTTTGCCTGGTCTCCAAAAACGTCTTCGGTCCGCCATTCAGGTGTGACACAATGTTTCGCGTAATCGCCAGCGCGTCGTCGTCGTTGACCGCGTAGTGATCCGTGACGCCTGACGTCCGGCAATGCACGTCCGCGCCGCCCAAATCCTCCGAAGTCACTTCCTCGCCGGTTGCGGCCTTCACCAGCGGTGGGCCGCCCAGAAAAATCGTCCCCTGCTGCCGCACAATCACGGACTCATCGCTCATCGCGGGCACATAGGCACCGCCGGCCGTACACGAACCCAGGACCACCGCGATCTGCGGAATCCCCCTGGCTGACATCCGCGCCTGGTTGTAGAAAATCCGCCCGAAGTGGTCGCGGTCGGGAAAGACCTCGGCCTGCAGAGGCAGGAACGCCCCACCCGAATCGACCAAATACACGCACGGCAGGTGATTTTCCTCGGCGATCTCCTGCGCCCGCAGGTGCTTCTTCACCGTGACGGGATAGTAGGTCCCGCCCTTGACCGTCGCATCGTTGGCCACGATGACGCACTGCCGACCCTCGATCTGTCCGATCCCCGTTACTACGCCGGCTCCCGGCGCGTCGCCGTCGTAGAGACCCAGGGCCGCAAGCGTGCTGAATTCCAAGAACGCCGTGTCCGGGTCGATTAACTGCTCGATGCGATCGCGGACGAAAAGCTTGCCCCTCCCACGATGTTTTTCGACGTTGGCCGCTCCGCCACCCTCGCGGGCCTTGGCCGACCGCTCCCGCAGCTCTCGCACAAGGCCTTCCATGTGCGCGCGGTTCTCCTGAAACGTGCCATCCGACGTATTGATCTTCGATTGCAGGATGTCCATGGCGGATAGGGTATAGGGGATGGTGAATGGGGTGTAGGGGTTGACAGACCGAAACCTCGAAATGTAAAGCGCAAAGGGGGGCTGAAAGATGGGTTCCAATTGTTATTTTTCTTTTTGTGGAGGATCGATTGCCCCCGGAGTGGGGTTCGGGGGACCGGTAGGTTGTGTAGCCGTCCGTACGCATCATCCTTACATAACATGCGGGGCGCGCGAAGATTTGTTGTGAATTCGGTACTGGTAAGTTTTGAGTGCCACGGGCGGCTTGCCCGCCCGTGCCGGCACTGGCAGCAAGCTGCCAGTGGCACCCTTCAATCAAACTTAACCAGTACCGCGAATTACGATCAACCGTTAGACAGGGAATGGGGATTAGGGGATAGTTTCTTATGCGAAGAACAGGATAGGTCCCCCATTGACGATTTGCTCATCCTTTGATGGGCGGTTCTTCCGTTGCTGTTTGATGGAAAAGGGAAATGAAAAAAATCCGAATTGGATCATTCGCTTTGGGTTTGTGCACGCTGGGGGGTTGTGCGGTACCGGCCGCGTTTGTCATAGCGGGCGCAGCCTTCACGATCGGATTGGAACTGCTAGAAGCCTTCCGAGTCAGCGCGGGAGGGGAACCTGTCCTCCAGGCCGCCGCGATCGATCTCCAATTTCCATCCCAGCCGGCTGATCGCCCTGCCGGTGCGAGTTTCAATCTGGATGCACAGAGTATTCAGGCAGTGCCGCTGGACGTGGCCAAAGTCAGAACACTGGAACAAGGCGGGAGTGGCCAGGCGACTATTGATGTTCGCGTGGCAGCCGCCACGGAAGCCAACCCCTGCACCAATGGAACGGCCGCCGGCCAGTTCACAATTGGGTTCAATGGCGTAAACGTCAATGTGCAGAAAGGATCATTCGAATTACCATCGCAGGCATTCGAATTTGTGAATAGCGGAAAGTTCACGCTATGCCTGGGCGTTTCGGCGAGCGTCGATGCCTCCATTAAAATCAACAACATCGGAGTGACTTTCGGTCAGGACGAATCAACATGCCCGGCAAACGGCAAATGTGACACAGACGCAGTTTCGTGTGTAGATTCTTACTGTCCCTTCGGACTGCTTTGCAATTCGGACAACAAATGTGTGCCCACCAATTGCTATGGCGGGGTCGGCGGGACCTGTCCAAATTTCCTCAGCTGCAACGAAGCCGGCGTGTGTGAGCTGTTTGATTGTCAAATCGATTCCGCAAACATTTGCGCGCTGCTGGGTCAGCAATGCAACAACGCATCCGGCAAGTGCGAGCCATATCCGTGCATTGATTCCGAATGCCACTTCGGCACAGGATGCGACGCCTTCAATCAGTGCGTGCCAATCTGGTGCTCGGGAACCAGCGTACCCTGCCCCTCATCGCTGGTCTGCGAGCAAGGAATATGCGTGGAGCGTCGGTGCGATACAGATGCCAACTGCCCCTTGTTCCTGCATTGCGACAACGGGCTGTGCAGGCCAAATGAATGCCAACCGGATTCCGTCTGCCCGGGCGGTGTAGAGGTATGCAACGGATTTGGCCAGTGCGTGCCCCCGAAATGCGTCAATTCCGAATGCCCGTTTAACCTGAAGTGCGACGAGTTTGGTCAGTGTGTGCCCATTGCCTGCACCGATGATCTGGTCAATCCCTGCCCGGTGTTGCTGCATTGCAACCGGAGTCTTGGTATTTGCGTGGAACGCGAGTGCGGACAACCGGAACAGGATAGTTGCCCGACGACTATGCGCTGCAGCGAAGACGGGCGGTGTCTTCCCAAGGAGTGTACGCCCGGTTCTGGAGGCTGCCCGCCGGGCCAGCAATGCAGCGGATTGGGCGAGTGTATTCAAGTACCGTGCATTGATTCCCAGTGCCCCTTTGGCCTGGTCTGCACCGACCTCGGTGGTGAGTGCATAGCACCTGCATGCCGTGTTCGCCCTCCCTATTGTCCAGCGCCCCTGTCCTGCGACGAATCGCTCCAGCTATGCGTGCCTCGCGAATGCGGGCCGCATATCCCAAGCTGTGAACCGAATGGGCTGGTCTGTGACGAATCGCTTGGGTTTTGCGTAACCGAGCAGTGTTCCTCCGGCTCAAAGTGCGAGGTTGAATGTATCGATGACTCTGAATGCCAGACCGGCGAGACCTGCGACAACGGTGCGTGTGTCTCCTCCGGAGGCAACTGCATTCCCGGCGTCAATTGCGATACGGAATGCGACGGCGATTCAGACTGCCCTGCGGGGCTGGCCTGCAACGATGCGCATTTCTGCTACGATCCTTCAAATATTGAGTGTTTTTTTGATTCGGATTGTCCGCAGGGCCAGTCCTGCGACGCCCGTTTTCAATGCAATTAGGGTCAATCGATTTCACTGTGCAGTTCTATTCTTTCCGCAGCATCACTGACAAAAGGAGCACCTACGATGATTCAGATCGGGCAACGGCCGGGCGAGTCCCGACACATTCAGAGTTTTGGAATCCTAGCGTTGGCCGCGACAATGGCAGCGACAATCGCCCCTTCGCTGTACGCCCAGTCGCCCGGCGCGCCCCCCACCACCCTTCGCGCCGCCGATGTCCTGCCGCCTGCAATGTTGCGCACTGAGTGTTACACGATCGCCGAATCAGTGCAAAACGATGGCCTCATCAACACCTATCAGGTCACGACCAGGGGAAGTGATTTGTCGGTCGAAAGCACAGCACTTCTTCAAAAGAGGCTCCACGAATTACAGGTCATCGAGAGTCTGGAGCGATTGAAGAAGTCCGATGTTTACAAGAACGCGTTAAAGCAGGCGGCCACGGCGCCTCTGGAGACGACCAAGGAATTGATCAATGCCCCGGTCGAAACGACGAAGGGAGTGGTGACCGGGGTGGGTCGCTGGTTCCAGGGCGTGGGCGCTGCAATCACATCCGATGATCCGTACAAAGAAAAGATCGTGGACAGCGCGCTTGGTCAATCCCGCGCCAAACGACAATTCGCTCATGAATTCGGCGTTGACCCTTATTCGCCGTTCCCGCCGCTGCAGAAAGCGCTCGACGATGCGGCCTGGGTGGCGGCGAGCGGCAGTCTGACGGTATCCGGCGCTATCAGCGCCATTCCCGGTGGAGCGGGCACGCTGGTGGCGACCACCAAGACTGCGTCGGATATGAAGAGCATGGTGCGTGACATGACTCCGTCGGAATTATCCAGAGCCAATGCGCAAAAACTTTCGGGCATGGGCGTGCCTGACGCAATTGCACAACAGTTCCTTTTCAATCCGGCGTTTGATCCGGAGGAACAGACCATTCTGGTGGGCGAGCTGGATAGCATGCGCGGCGTTGCGGATCGGCATCTCTTCATCGCCAAGGCAGCGACAGCCATCGACGAACCCACAGCGATCTTCAACCGAACCCAGGCGCAAATGATGGCCGCGTATCAGGCGCGAGTCGGCGGCGTCGCGCGGTTCATCGAGGCCGCAGGAGTCATCCTGCTCGAACGCAAAGACGGCGGCGTTGTCGGGCTGTTTCCCCTGGACTTTGTAGTGTGGACCGCGGGCGTCCGTCAGAAGGAGCAGGCTGTTTCGGCTGCAATCAAGAGCCGGGCGGATGGGAAACCCAAGGAATTCTGGATCACCGGTTCGCTGGATTCATCCGCAAAGGAGGGATTCGCCGCGTCGGGCTGGAAAGTCACCCCGCGAGCCGGCGATCGTCTGCTTGAGCGGTGATTGCGAGGCCCGCGATGAAGCGCAGCTCGGCACCGCTAGTTTTTGCTTCCGCCGAGGGCTTGATCGCGGGTTTCCTCGGCACGCTTGATGACCTCCTCTTCGCTAGGCGTCGTGGCGGGCGCGAGGACATAGTGCTGGGAGTGGGTGTCGTGGATCCAGCCCGGCCAGAGCACTTCGGTGAAGAAGTCGAAGGGCATCCACTGGTACCAGGGCGGGTCGATCTTCCAGTTGGTTTGCAGCGTCTGGTAGCCCTCCTTGCGGATGACGACGTCGTAGTCGCCATACCAGAGGAAGTCGGTGCTGACTTCGCTACGGCCGATCTCCTGATCGTTAAGGAAGACGCGGGCCTGCGGCGGGTCGGTCGAGATGGTCATCGTCCGCCGGACGCAACCCGAAACAAGCGCTGTCAGTAGAATGGGAGTCAACACGCATGCGGCGTACTGTCGTCCTTGAAACTCGATCTTTGTCATTCGTTGTTCTTCCACTCGCTGCTACGGATGTCCGCTTCCCTATGGTCGCGACTCGGATCACTTGACGCCCTTCATCGGTGGCCATGCAAATATTCGTGAAGGTACTCGATCGTTGCCTGCTGGTCGGCCACCTCCGAGGCCATGATATCGCCGGTCGAGATCATGCCGTACAGCCGACCCTCCTCCACCACCGGCAGATGGCGAATCCGTTTTTGCGACATGACCAGCTTGCACTCCGACAGCTTGGTCTCGCGGCGGCACACGGCCATCGGAGAGGTCATCACTTTTTCCACCAGCGTTTTGTCCGGCGGCAGCCCGGCCGCCACCACACGGTTCAGAATGTCCCGTTCGGTAAAGATGCCGATCACCCGCTCGCCGTCTCGAACCACCACCGCCCCGATCCGCCGCTGGTTCATTTCCCTGGCGGCTGCGAGCACCGTGTCATTGCGATCTACGGTGGCAACATCGCGGCCTTTCCTTTCGATCAACGATTCTGCTGTAGGCATGGCCAGACTCCGTCGCGATTCGACACAGCCATTGTGCGCTCTGTCCGACCTCCCGACAAGCGAAACGTGCAAAATCGAATCAGAGGTTGAAATTCCGCTGGTTTTTGCGAACTGGTTTGGCAAAGGGAGGGGCGGCGCAGGTCAAATCGCGTGATGCGTCCAACCTGCGCCGCTCGATGCCGATGCGTCACGTCGGCATTAGGTCTAGGAGGAGGTACGGAAAATTTCTTCCTTCTCGTTGTGCGATTCACTCTCGAACGCCAACGCTTGTGTCTACTAATATACGCACGAGAACCGCGAACAATTCACCTTGCGAATGTAATTTCTGTAAAAGTTTGTATGAAAAACGTGAAAAGCCTGCTTTTTCAGGGAATTTCTGTGTTTTTCGCAATTCAGCGGATCGACGGCGTTGCGCAAGTGTTACGGGAATTTCATCTTCGCTACGGCACAAATTTGTAGCCGATGCTGTGCACCGTGACGATGTGCCGCGGATGTTTGGGGTCAGGCTCGATCTTGCGCCGCAAACTGACGATGTGGTTGTCCACGGTTCGCGTAATCGGAAATCCTTCCAATCCCCAAATTACGTCCAGCAGCTTGTTGCGATCCACCGGATGTTCGGCGTGCTCCACGAGGATTTTGAGAATCTCCAGCTCAAAATGGCCCAGCGCGTGGACCGTTGTGCCGCGCTCGACCTTGCCCTTCACAAGATCGATCGTCGCGTCGCCGATCTGCATAACCCGCGAAAGGCCCTTGCCCGCGCCGGTACGACGCAAAGCCGCCTTCACGCGGGCGAGTAATTCCCGAATGGCAAAAGGCTTGGTGATGTAGTCATCGGCCCCCATCTCCAGGCCACGAACGATGTCGATCTCCTGCCCCTTGGCGGTAAGCATGAAAATGGGAATGGTGAAGCCGGCCTGCCGAATCCGGCGGCAGACTTCCAGGCCGTCCAGCTTGGGCATCATGATGTCCAGGATCACCAAGTCGGGACTCTGGCTGGTGGCCGCCTTGAGGGCAGCTTCGCCGTCGGAGGCCACGACCACCTCATATCCCTCGAACTGCAGGTTGTCCCGCAATCCGGTGACCATGTCCGCTTCATCGTCCGCAATCAATATCCGAGCCATGTTCGAGACTCCCGCCGGGCGGTTCACTGCGATCCGTGGCCTGAAGGAGAACACCGACAGGACAGAATCGCTTTCCGTGTCGCTTCATTAAATGCGATATCGCAATTCGTTGTCAACGATTGGCGGGCAAATCCAACAGATTCGTACAGATGCGGCCCGGTTCATTCACGGGGCCACGAAGACGCGCTGGAGGTAGGCGTAGTCGGCAAGGTCGAGGTGGCCATCGTGGTTAGCGTCGAAGAGTTCATCGCAGCCTCCCCCCTTACCAAGGGGGGCTGAGGGCGACCAATGCGGAAGCCCGAAGGGGGGGTCACCACCCCCTGCCCCCTCCTCAGCAAGGAGGGGGGCTGACGGCCCAGAAAGCGCGGCCACGAGGAAGTGGTAGTCCTCAAGTGTCGTCAGCCCGTCGCCGTCAATGTCCACACGGTACTCACACTCGTCGGGCACGTCATTGCCGTTGCAGTCCTTCGACGTGGCCGAGGCGATGTCCGTCGCGTCGTCGATTTCGTTGCCGTTGCAATCCCACGGCCCGATTCGAAGGAAGTAGATGTCCTGCTCCCCATTGAACGTGGCCGCATACGCCACGTTCACACCAAGGTTGTCCGACACCATGTGGTAATAGTC
>CAZCST010000040.1:0-51200 GCA_964501365.1 uncultured Phycisphaera sp.
CTTCGATCTCTGGCCTGCAGAACAAGAGAAGCACTCTGGAAAGCCATGCAATCCATCCTGAGCCGCGTGACACCGTCCGACGCCGCCAACTCCTTCAAACACTGCGGATACACGCTACAAATGAATTAAGAACGCTCTAGCTTGGTTATTGGAGTGGGATGATCATTCGACCTATCAACGAAAATGACCGCGAGCCGCCGACTGGATTGCGGCCAGTCCACAACATCGAAATGAAAGTGGCGACGATTCACATTCGCAAAATTAACGTTTTGAAAGAATTGAAGCAGAGCATGGTCGGCGGGCCAGAGGTGGCTCGCAATCCACGCTGCGGTAAGCCAGGTTCCAGTCAACACGAGGAATGCGATTGCGGAATAGCGAACAGTGCGAGTGATGAGCGAGAAGAATCTCATTTTGACGTCAAAATTTCCGTTCCGCATTCGGGGCAGCGGGCCTGCGGCGCGCCGGTGAGATTGTAGCCGCATTTGAGGCACAGGCCCTGGCGGCGACGGCGAAAGCGGCGGATCGGGCCGCGAAGGAAAACAATTAGTGGACAAATCCATGCGGCACAGACGACGAGCCATGCGGGAGATTCTAAAAAGTACATTATTAAGATGTAGGATCCATCTGAACCACATCCAATTTCTGCGATCTGATGATAGAAAGCCAAACCGGGGAATCGAAAGGGCTTTGGTTCAGTTCTTGGCGCGATCGAAGCATCGGAATTCTGCTCGTATCCCGACAAATGGAAAACAATGAAATGGCGGCTTACTGCCTGCCGGGTAGGCTCCTTGATTACAACTCCACACCGGGTATTCCATCGAAGCTGATGCGAACTATCAGTTTCTTCAATAAAGCGATCCAACGAGTATTCGACCGGCCAAATGTAGCTACCAATCCAGTTGTAAGATAGCCAGGTTCCGATCAACACGAATACTGCAATTGCGATGGAGCGAGCGAAGCGTGGAATCAGCGAAAGTAACTTCAAGCATGTCACCGACTAAGATGTTGCTGGTCCTATCAAGAAGCAGCGCGTGCTTTGGCGATTCTAGATAAACCGCTCAAAAGACTGCCTAATTGATTGAGCGGGTAGACGGTGGCGGCGTCGGATTTGGCACGGTCGGGGTCGTCGTGGACCTCCATGAAGAGGGCGTCGGCGCCGGCGGCGATGGCGGCGGCGGCGAGAGTGCCGACAAATTGACGCTGGCCGGCGCTTTGCGTGCCCGCGCCACCGGGCTGCTGGCAACTGTGCGTGGCGTCGAAGACCACCGGGCAGTAGGCCTGCATGCGCGGGATCGCGGTCATGTCGTTGACCAGGCGGTTGTAGCCGAAGAACGTGCCGCGCTCGGTGAAGAGGAAGTTGTTGCAGCCCGATTCGCGGAGCTTGTCGGCGACGTTGCTCATTTCCTCGGGCGAAAGGAACTGACCCTTTTTCACGTTGACGCAGCGGCCAGTGCGGGCGGCCGCGGCGAGCAAGTCGGTCTGTCGGCAGAGGAAGGCCGGGATTTGCAGGCAGTCGAGGACTTCGCCGGCGGCCTTCGCCTGAGTCGCTTCGTGAATGTCAGAAAGCAGCGGGACGCTGACGTGCTGGCGGACGTCGGCCAAGATGCGCAGGCCTTCGTCGAGGCCCGGGCCGCGGAAGCCGTGAAAGCTGGAGCGATTGGCCTTGTCGAAGCTGGCCTTGAAGATAAAGGGGATGCTCAGCTCATCGCAGACGCGGCGGATGGCGTCGGCCATCTTGAGCGTGTGGTCGCGGGACTCGATGACGCAGGGCCCGGCGATCAAGGCGAGCGGGTGGCCCGGGCCGATGCGGATATCGCCGATCTGTGCGGTTTTGATCATCATGCGGGATCATTGTACTCTCAACTACGAAAAGGATGAATCCACAGATTACGCAGATTTGCGCAGATAAGGTCAGGGATTAGGGGATAGAGTCCCATTGAGCATCAAAAGCGAGATCTGTGAAAATCTGCGGAATCTGCGGATAAGAAAAGGAATTTGAATGAGTAAGAAATCGATCCCGGAGAGTATCGTTTCGCGGGTGGCCGAGTGTCGCAAGCGGCTGAGGGCGGCGAAGGCCGAGGCGATGCTCGTCAAGAATGAAGTGGATTACTTCTACCTGACGGGGTTTACGGGGGCGGATTCGGCGGCAGTCGTTACGCAGCGCGAGGTCCACGTCATTACCGACGGGCGGTTTCTCGAAGAGATCAAGCACGAAATCCCGTGGGCGAAGGTCTGGCTCCGCAAGGCCGGCGTCAACGAAGAGATCGCCTTGGTGTGCGAGCGAAACAAGATCAGGCGGCTGGCGATTCAGCCGGAGCACCTGACGCTCGCGGACCAAAAGGATATTGGGAAGCGAGCGAAAGGCGTTCGGCTCGTGCCCGCGCCGCCGATGCTGAGTCCGATGCGCAAGTTCAAGACGGTGGAGGAACTTGCGACGATGGGCCAGGCGATTCGAGTGGCCGAGGAAGGGTTTCGGGCGATGATCGAAACGATCCGGCCCGGACAAACGGAGTTGGATATCGCAGCGCGGCTGGAGTACGAGATGAAACGGCGCGGCGCATCGGGTCCGGCATTCAACACGATTTGTGCCGAAGGCCCCAACGCCGCCAAGCCCCACGCCACCCCCGGAAAACGCAAGATTAAGAAGGGAAGCAGCATTCTGATCGACTGGGGCGCGCGGGTCGGCGGATACAACAGTGATTTGACCCGAATGGTGTTCGTCGGTAGCATCCCGCCCAAAATCCGGGAGATTTACAAGGTCGCCTTGGAGGCTCAGAAAGCCGCAATTTCGGCCATTGAGCCGGGCCGGCGAATGTGCGACGTGGACGCGGTCGCCCGGACCATCATCAGCGAGGCGGGGTTTGGAAAGCAGTTTACGCACGGGCTGGGTCATGGACTTGGCCTGGAGGTGCATGAGGCCCCTTCGCTGAGCTGGCGGTCGGAGGAGGAACTCGCCCCCGGCATGGTGGTCACCGTCGAGCCGGGCATCTATCTTCCCGGTGTGGGCGGTGTCCGAATCGAGGATGACGTGCTGGTGACGCCGCGCGGCCATCGAGTGATGACGCATCTGGATACGTCATTGGAAGCGGCGGTCATTTGACAAGCTCATGAGAACTGTGAAGTCAACGTCATTCTGAGCGATGCGAAGAATCGGGCAGTCGAAATGAGGCGGGGTCCTTCGCTTCCCTCAGGATGACATCAAGCGCGGAGTTTCCGCGGAGCAGAATATTGTTGGAAACGGATAAGATTCGTGAGTTGGTGGAGATGATGGTCGCCAACGACCTCATCGAGCTTTCGCTTCGAGACGGCGAGGTTGAGGTGAACCTGCGCCGGCCCAATCCAAACGCCCCCTGCTCGCACACGCACATGCCGGCCCCCGTGCACGGCCACCATCACAACGCGGCGCCCGTCCAGCAGCCCAGTGTTCCTGACGTGTTCGTCAAAGGCGAAGTGGTCGAAGTTGAATTCCACGAGGTTCGCTCGCCGATGGTGGGGACTTTCTATGCTTCGCCCGATCCCGAATCGCCGCCGTTCATTCAAGTCGGCAGCCATGTGGGTCCGTCTACGGTGGTGTGCATCCTCGAAGCAATGAAAGTGTTCAGCGAAATCAAGGCCGAGACAACGGGGGTAATCGAGCGGGTACTGGTCCGTGATGGGCAGGCGGTGGAATACGGTCAGCCGTTATTCCTGGTGCGGCCAGCCTGACGCGAAGACAGGACGGGCCGCAGATGAACGCAGATACCCGCAGATTTTTTCTTTTTGTTTATTAAGCCTCATTGCCTGAACCAACGATGTTTCGACGCATTCTGATCGCCAACCGTGGGGAAATCGCACTGCGGATCATCCGCGCCTGCCGCGAGATGAACGTCGAGACGGTATGCGTTTTCTCTGAAGAGGACCGTGGCGGAGAATATCTGAACCTCGCGGACCGCGCGATCTGCATCGGTGCGGCCGCTCCCCGCGAAAGCTATCTGAAGAGTGACCGGATCATCGCCGCCGCCGAAGTCAGCGGGGCGGACGCCATTCACCCCGGCTACGGTTTCCTTGCCGAAAATGCGGCCTTTGCGGAGAAATGCCGGGCCTCCAACCTGGAATTCATCGGCCCCAGCGCGGACTCCATGCGAAACCTGGGCGACAAGGCCTCGGCAAGGCTCGCAGCCAAGAAGGCGAAAGTTCCCATCGTGCCCGGAAGCGAAGGCGTCATCGAAGATGATAGCGAAACACTGGCCGTCGCCGAGCAGGTCGGGTTTCCGATCATCATCAAGGCAACGGCGGGCGGCGGCGGTCGCGGCATGCGCGTCGTGCATGATAAGACTGACCTGATCGCACAGCTCAAGCAGGCGAGGCAGGAAGCCGGCGGCGCATTCAACAACTCCTCGGTCTATCTGGAACGGTTTATTGAGCGCCCACGCCACGTCGAAGTCCAGATCATCGCAGATCAAATGGGCAACGTGGTTCATCTGGGTGAGCGCGATTGCACGCTGCAACGGCGGCACCAGAAGCTGGTGGAGGAATCACCCTCGCCGGCCATCACTGCCCGGGTTCGGGCCGACCTCTGTGCGGCCGCCGTCAAGCTGGCCAAGGCCTCGGAATACAACAACGCGGGCACGGTTGAATTCCTCGTGGACACCAAGGGGCGGTTTTACTTCATCGAAGTGAACACACGCATTCAGGTCGAGCATCCGGTCAGCGAAATGGTATCGGGCATTGATCTAATCAAGGCCCAGATTCGCGTCGCCGCCGGCGAGCCGCTGGGCTTTTCGCAGAAGCAGGTCACCTTCCACGGCCACGCGATCGAGTGTCGCATCAATGCCGAGGATCCCGACGAGCGCTTCCGCCCGTGTGCCGGTGTGATTACCAAGTATCGCCCACCAGGAGGAAACGGTGTGCGCGTGGACACCTTTGCGCACGAAGGGGCGAGAATTTCGCCCAAATATGATTCGCTTGTGGCCAAGCTGATCGTGCATCAACCCACACGAATGGACGCCATCAGATGCATGCAGCGGGCCTTGCGCGAATTCACCATCGAGCCGCTGAAGACGACGATTCCGTTCCTGCGCCGGGTCATGGAACACCCCAACTGGATTTCCGGCGAAATCGACACCGGATTCGTCGAGAGGACGTTTTGACGTATCCGCAGATTACGCAGAATTGCACAGATTTGATCAGATGGATTCCATTGGTGGAATATTCATGGTGAAACAGGCTTCTCCCGGATTGGGGGCTTTCTTAAGAAAATCTGCGTTCATCTGCGCAATCTGCGGATAGGGATGTATTGGTGAAAGCTTCATGCGAAAACAACTGATTGCCGGCAACTGGAAGATGCACAAGACGCTCCCGGAAGCGCGCGAGCTGGTCAGTCAGATCGTCGCGGGGTTGCCGCGCGTGGGCAATCTCGGCAATGTTGAGATTCTCATCTGCCCGCCCTTCCAACTCCTGTTCCCCATGGCCAAGGCCGTTGCCGGGACGCCCATCAAGCTCGGCGGGCAAAACGCACATTTTGAGGCCCAGGGTGCATTTACCGGCGAAGTCTCGGTGGCCATGCTGGCAGACACAGGCTGCTCGCATGTCATCATCGGCCACAGCGAGCGCCGCCACGTCTTTCATGAAAACAATGCCTTGCTGTCGAGGAAAGTTCGGGCGGTGATCAAGGGTAACCTGCAAGCGATATACTGCGTCGGTGAGACACTGGGCGAGCGCGAGGCGGGCAATACAACGAATGTCATCGAAAATCAGCTGTCCAAGGTTCTTAACAGCGAAGTCACGCCGAACCGGCTGATCGTCGCCTATGAGCCAGTCTGGGCGATCGGCACGGGCAAAACGGCAACGCCTGGCCAGGCGCAGGAGGTTCACGCATTCATCCGAAACTGGCTTGGTACAACCTATGGCAAGCCGGCAGCCGCTCAAATCCGCATTCTGTACGGCGGAAGCGTCAAACCGGGCAACGCCTCTGAGCTGCTTCGCCAGCCGGACATTGACGGAGCCCTGGTCGGAGGCGCATGTTTGGCAGCCGAGGACTTTCTTGCTATTATCTCCGCCGCCGCGACAGCTTGAAGCGGCGAATGACCCGCGGTCCGACAGACCGCACGACCTTTTGCAAATAAAGAGATTGTCAATGCTTGCAAACATGAATTGGACTCAGTGGCTCCTCACAGTGGTGATCATCTGTGTCTGCCTTTTCCTCATGCTCGTAATTTTGCTTCAGCGGGGTCGCGGCGGAGGAATTGCCAGCGCGTTCGGTGGGGGCGGGGGCTCGGGAGCCTTCGGCGCCAAGACCGGCGATGTCTTTACCTGGATTACCTGCATCGTGGCGGGAATCTTCGTCGTACTGGCCGTAACCGCGAATTACGCATTTGATAAATCAGACTTGCCTTCCAGAACAGGGCCCGCGCAGGTGCAATTGCCACCGACAAGCGAGGACGGAAAATCACAGCTTATCCCCGTCCAGCTTGGTGATGACGGCGTCGCCCTGCCCATCAACGCCGACCAGCTTCCCGCCGGTCTTAATCCGGTCACGAAGTCAATCACAGTTACGCCCAATGCTGTTCCCTCGCCACCACTCGCGAATCAGCCCGCCGCGCCGGGTGCTGCGGAGCAACCGGCACCGGCAGCTACGCCGCCACCTGCGGCTGCAAATCCGCCGGCCGAAAAGCCTAAAGAGGAACCCGCGACTCCATGATCGTCTCGATGACGGGTTACGGC
This sequence comes from uncultured Phycisphaera sp., assembly GCA_964501365.1. Taxonomy (GTDB): domain Bacteria; phylum Planctomycetota; class Phycisphaerae; order UBA1845; family UBA1845; genus CAZAMB01. The sequence goes on from CAZCST010000040.1 coordinate 6,703, forward strand.
GCCGCGCAGGTTGAGGACGGCGGCGTCGGATACGCGCTGGAATTTCGCAGCGTCAACAACCGTTATCTCAAGCTGCACATCAAGCTGCCCGACGACCTGCAATTTGCCGAGACGGAAATCGATCGACTCATTCGCAGTCGGATTTCGCGCGGCACCGTCACCTGCACTGTCCGCAGGCGATCGGACGCTGCGGAAGTGGCCAAATCGCTCAATCTTGCGGCCTTGCAACGCTATGTCGATCTGCTCACCGGAGTTCGCGTCGGTGTGGGCGTCTCCGCCACAATTGACCTGGCCACCGTCGCTCAATTCCCAGGCGTCACGGACCCGGGCGATGCAGACGAGGCGGCGCGCAAACGCAAGCTTGATATCCTGCTGAAACTTACCGAGCGCGGCATCGAGGCGATGGCTGCGATGCGCCGCGACGAAGGGAAGGCACTCTTGGCGGAGCTGCACAGTCATTGCGATACGATCCGCCGGGAGCTTGGCGCGGTGGCCGAGCGGGCGCCACTGGTTGTCAACGAGTACCACGAGCGACTCAAGGTCCGCGTGGCGACATTGCTTCAAAGCGGCGGCTTTGAGCTGGCCGCCGATGGATTGATGCGAGAAGTGGCGATTTATGCGGAGCGATGCGACATCACCGAGGAGATTGGGCGGTTGCGATCGCATCTCGATCAATTCGTACAGCTTTGCGATCGCGGTGAACAGGTCGGTCGCACGCTGGATTTTCTGGCGCAGGAACTTCTACGCGAGGCCAACACCATCGGATCGAAGAGCAACGATACCACCATCGCCCGCGCCGTCGTGCAAATCAAAAGCATGATCGACCGGATCAAGGAACAGGTTCAAAACGTGGAATAACGCGGCTTGGTGGCCGCTCTCCTTACCAAGGGGGGAATAAGGGCGGTCAAATCTTGAGCGCGGAGCTTCGAGTCGGAGGAATCATTCTTTGCGGCGGCGAGAGTCGGCGCATGGGAACTTCCAAGGCCTGGCTGCAATTCGACGGCGAATATCTACTCCAACGGATCGGCGGCGTCCTGGCTCAGGCGGCCCGGCCCGTCGTCCTCGCTACCCGTCATGAATTGGAATTGCCGCCGATGTCGCCGGAGTTTCGCATCGTATTCGATGAGCACGAACATCGTGGTCCCCTGGCCGGAATTGCCGCCGGGATGACCGCATTGCAACATGAATGTGATGCAGTACTCGTAACGGCGTGCGACCATCCGTTCATCAGCTCCGGTGTTTGCCATCGGATGATTGAACTTCTCGGCGACCATTTGGCGGTCGTCCCCGATTTGGAGGGCCGTCTTTTGCCGACGCTGGCGGCCTATCGCCTGAGTACGCTGCCCATGCTTGAAGACAACTTGAGCAAGCGGCAATATCGCGCTCAGGACTTTGCACTGCAGTGCAATCCCCGCCGAATCAGCAGGGGCGACCTTGCGGACGTGGACCCCGACCTGCGCTCACTTTGGAATATCAACAACCCCGCGGAATTTGATGCAGCCTTGCGTTCTGATGCACCTTCCAACCACAATGGGACTACGTGCGAGCCCTGACCTTTACAAACGCCCTTCGCTATGACGCCTCATTCCCCGAACCGCAACCCGCGGCGGGCGAGGCGATGGTTCGCGTTCATCTGGCGGGCATCTGCGCCACTGACCTGCAAATCACGCTCGGCTACATGGGATTCTCAGGCGTGCTGGGCCACGAAATGGTCGGCACCGTCGTCATGGGGTCGCCGAAATGGAACAGCAGGCGAGTCGTCGCCCAAATCAATTGCGTCTGCGGCAAATGCGACATGTGTGCCAAGGGCCTTTCCAATCATTGCCGCAATCGCACCGTGATGGGGATTCAGGGCCGCAACGGTTGCTTTGCCGACTTCGTGTCCGTTCCGGAAGCCAACCTGCTCGAAGTGCCATCGGTTGTCACGGACGACGAAGCCGTGTTTGTGGAGCCGCTGGCAGCCGCATACCAGGTCCTCGCCCAGTGCCCCATCGACGCAAAAACGACGGTCGGCGTTGTCGGTACCGGACGACTGGGTCTGCTCGTCGCGCAAGTCCTGGCCGCCACGGGCTGCCGGCTCACTGTGATTGGCCGAAATGCGGCAAAACTCGATCGCTGTGAAAAACTGGGAATCCAGGGCGTGCACGTGGATGAACTGCCGCGCCGCAATGATCGCGACGTTGTCGTTGATTGTTCAGGGTCGCCGGACGGCCTGCGGGTGGCGATGTCAATCGTTCGGCCGCGCGGAGTAATTGTGTTGAAGAGCACGTATGCTGACCCTGGTGCAGCATTCGTCAATCTCGCTCCGCTGGTCGTACACGAGGTAAAGCTCATCGGAAGCCGCTGCGGATCGTTTTCGGACGCAATCAACGCACTGGCCAGGAAGGCTGTCGAGGTTCGCCCGTTGATTACTCGGATTCTGCCTCTGGAGGATGGCCTCAAGGCGTTCGATCTGTGCCGCCAGCGGGATACGCTAAAGGTTCTGCTGCGAATGACACCGTAGATCGTATTCGGACTCGCGGCGCTGCGTCGCGCACGTGTGACCGAAAATCAATTGCTGTGCCACACGCTGGCACAAATTTTATCTGCCCCAAAAATCCCGTGAGTTTTTCTTGATTCACCCCCCCACCCTGTGATAATTCTTCACATATCAAAAACGTGGCTCGCGGAAGCCGCGTTTCGACAGGTGCTGATACTGGAAGAAAAAAATGATGAACAGTGTGATTGGCACGGTACGACGATTTCTCGTCGAACAAGCAGGGGCAACCGCCACGGAATATGCGATCATCCTCGGCATACTGATTGTGGCCGTGATCGGCGCGGCTGCCATGTTTGGAATACAATTCTCCAATACGACTTCGGCTGTCACTTCGGGCCTTTCCAATGGCACCGAAACCTCGGGCTCGTTTGGTGCGGCGTTCCGCCCACAAACCACCGTGTCTGCTCCCTGATCAAAGACTCACATCGACCCAACCGGCACAGTACCTCATTGCGCGCATTACAAGTCCTTACAGTTCGTGTCGCCCCCCACTCCTTTTGTGAAAATCACTGCCCTTCACGATTTGACGGGTATGGCCCCCGCAGAGACCATAGCATGACCGGGGACAGATAAGTCATTCTCGATACCGTGGAGAGGAAAATCATGCGACACCATGCAATCCCATGTACCGTTACCGTTATTTCTTTGGCCGGGCTTTTTGCCGCTGCGCCGGCGCATGCCCAATGGACGCAGTGGGGCGGTCCGGGGCGCGATTTCTCCTCCGACGCCAAGGGGATCGCGTCGCAGTGGCCTGAAACGGGGCCAAAAAAAATCTGGTCGCGTGAATTGGGCGAAGGGTATTCGTCCATTCTCGCGGACGCCGGCAAGCTCTACACGATGTACCGCAAGGGTGATGACGAACTTGTTGTTTCGATGGATGCGGCCACCGGAAAGACGATCTGGGAACACAAGTACAGCGCGCCCGTTCCGACCGGAATGGAGACACAGTTCGGCAAAGGACCCAACGCCACGCCGACCATCAATAATGGACGAATCTACACTCTTGGAGTCTCCGGCATCCTTCACGCTCTGGACCTTTCCAACGGCAGCCTTGTATGGATGCACGATTTAGGGAAGGAATTTTCGGCCGCCACTCCTCACTTTGGTTATTCGTCCAGCCCCCTCGTCTACAAGGACACGCTGATTGTCGGTGCAGGCGGACCGGGCACGGGACTGCTCGCCTTCAAGCTTTCCGATGGTGCCCTGCTTTGGAAAAAGCAGGACTTCGGCGGCGAAGAAAACGGCGACCTCTATTCCTCACCAATCGTGATCAGCGTTGGCGGCGACGACCAGGTTGTTCTCCTGGCCGGCGCGGAAGTGTTGGGAATTGATCCGAAGACCGGCGAGAAAATCTGGAGCCATCCGCATGTCAATCAGTGGAAGACCAACATCTGCACGCCGATCTGGGGCAAAGACGGAATTCTCTACGTAAGTTCAGGCGGCGAGGCCGGGAGCAAGGGGCTCAAGCTCACCAAAGACGGGGCTGCCACCAAAGTGGAGGAAGTCTGGTCCACGCGCAAGATGGCAGTCGGTCAGGGCAACTGTATCCGTCAGGCGGGCATGGTGTACGGAAGCAGTGGCGACGGTCCGGCGTTTATTACGGCGGTCAATGTCGCGGACGGAAAGCTTGGCTGGCGCGAACGCGGCTTTGGCAAGTCCACGATGGTCGCCGCCGATGGAAAGCTCATCATTCTCGACGAAGACGGCAATCTCGCGTTGACGACGCCGACTTCTGAAACGCTGACCGTTCATTCCAAAGTGCAATTGCTCAAGAAGCCGGCCTGGACCGCCCCCACCATCGTGGGCAAGACGCTTTACGTCCGCGACAAAGAATCGATCATGGCCCTTGATTTGGGTCAGGGCTGAGGCCAGGGTCGAATACCGGGCACCAGTCCGGGTACGTCCGATTGATTTCGTACAAGTTCACATGGAGAAGCGTTGGACGCCAGCCTGTTGAGTATCTAAGAAAGTCCATCCGGAGCAAGGGATTTCTATCCGATTTTCGGCTTGTTGGAGAATTGTCATGGTGCATAACGGTCGGTTTGGAACGAAGCGGCCTTTCGGGTTTATCGTCGCTCTATCTCTTTGCTCTGTGCCGGCTGTCGCGCAGTGGCCGCAATTTGGCGGACCCAACCGTGATTTCAAGGTGAATTCCAAGGGCCTGGCCGAGAAGTGGCCCGAAAACGGCCCGAAGAAAATCTGGGAGCGCGACCTTGGAGACGGCTATTCCACGATCGTGGTGGATGACGGCCTGCTCTTCACCATGTATCGAACGGGCGAAGATGAATTCTCGGTGGCGCTTGACGCCAAGACCGGGAAGACGATCTGGGAACACAAGCAGCCCTCCCCTTCCACAGAAGTAATGAACCAATTCGGTCCCGGTCCGCACGCCACCCCATTGGTTGACGGAGTTCTCGTCTACACCATCGGCACCAATGGCATGTTGAACGCCTTTGAAAAGAAGAGCGGCGACGTCATCTGGTCGCACGATCTGGTGAAGGAATACAACGGGTACATTCCCGACCGCGGATACGGCAACAGCCCGTTGACCTACAAGGATGCGTTGATTTTCGTTCTCGATCGCCCGCGCGAGGATGACGACTCGAAGCCCAAGGAAGGCGAGCCGAAGAAAAACACCGAAGGCGGTATCTCATCGGCCCAGTCGGTCGTTGCATTGAACAAGACCACCGGTGAACTGATGTGGACCAGCCAGGACATGCCGGTGGGTTACGCATCGCCGATCCACATCAAGTTCGACGGCAAGGACCAGCTCGTGTTCGTCATGCGAAAAGACATGATCGGGTTGAACGCGGATACCGGCGAACTGCTCTGGCAGCACGAGCTCAAGCCCGAAGGCGCAAATATCACCACGCCGGTCTTCGACGGCAAAGACACGTTTTTCATGTCGTCGGCCTACGACTCCGGCAGCCGGGCCATCAAGCTCAGCAAGAAGGATGGCAAGATTGTCCCGGAGGAACTCTGGTACAGCCGCAAGATGCGCGTTCATCACGGCGATGCGATTTTGCTGGATGACTACATTTACGGATCGAGCGGCGATTTTGGGCCGGCGTTTTTCATGGCCATCAATCTGAAGACCGGTGAAACCGCATGGCGCGAGCGCGGCTTCAGCAAGGCGAACTGCGTGTATGCCGATGGCAAGTTGATCCTGCTCGACGAAGACGGCCAGCTTGCACTGGTGACGGTCGATCCGAAGGGGTGGAAGATTCTCTCGCAGGCCAAGGTCGCCGAGCGATACGCCTGGGCGGCCCCGACGCTGGTGGACAAGACCCTCTACATCCGCGACCGCAAGAAGATCATGGCGCTCGACCTCTCCGCGACTTCGGGTTGATTTGCGCAGACCCCTACGGCCTCAGGTTGAAACAGACTGCGCGTTCGAGGTTGCGGGCGAAGATTCGGCCGTCGAGCAGCACGGGTACGCTCCAGCACCGACCGTCGAGGATATCCGCCGTAAGCGTGGGTTTGAAGTCCTCGGCTGAAGCCTTTCCGATTTGCAACTGGCCGCTTTCCGTCAGCAGGATCAGTTGCCCCTCCGCGAGAACGATCGTCCCGTTGCGGACGCGAGGCTTCTTCCACATTTCCTTTCCGGTGAGAAACTCGACGCACTTGAGCGCATTCTGATCGCTCGCGTAGAGATACCCCTCGTGCAGGACCGCCGACTGAAACTTGTTGAGCAGGACATCACTGCGCCAGACTTCCTTCGCATCGAGTTTGTCGCCCGCGGTCGAAAGCTTGTAGAGCGCAGAGCCCGTCTTATAGCCTGATGTCAGGAACAAGTAGCCGTCATGGTAGATCGGGGATGCGGCATTTACTTCCCAATCGGTCTCCCACTTTGACCGCCAGACTTCGCGGCCCGTCTTCGGTTCGACGATCAATGCGGCGTTGCCGGTAAAACCGGCCACATACCGCTTGCCGTCGAAGGTGAACGGGTATGGCGTCGCATAGCCCACGGGATCGCTGCCGGCCTTCCACACTTCCTTGCCGGACTTGCGATCGTAGGCCGCCAGTCCACCATCGCTCTTGCCTGCCGACACGATCGCAAGATCACCCTCGATCAGCACCGAGCCGCTATAGGCCCAGGTGGGAGCGTTATTGAATTGCTTTTCCCACACCATCTCGCCGGTTTTCGCATCGGCACAAAGCAGCCGGCCGTTGGCGCCCAGGACGTAGACCAATCCGTCATGAACGGTCGGCGTGGCCCGCGTGCCGTCGCCGTGCTCATTGCGGAATTCCTTTTCGATGGGCTTTTTCCATACGATTTCGCCGGTGTCCGCATTCAGCGAGTAGAGCCACTGCTGTTTGTCCTCCTGACCGCAGGTGTAGACGCGCCCGCCGACAATGGCCATCGAGCTGAAGGCCGGGCCAATCCGCCGCTCCCAGATTTTGGCGAGCGGCTTGTCGGCGGTCTTCAGAAAGCCGGTTTCATCGCTCTTGAGATCGTAGTTTGGCCCCAGGAAGTGAGGCCAATCAGCAAGGGCGACAGACGCCGCACTGAGAAGACACACGGCAAACGTGACCGACTTGGTGATATTGAACATTGGGTTTCTCCAAAATGGCCTGACTGTCTTGATGGAAGGCTAACCCGATGTGCAGTCGGCCACAAGGTTTCATTGCACATTCGTGAACAATCGGCCCCATCAAAGCGTTCGGAACTTCTCAAGCAATTCGACGATGCCCTGAATGCGCGGCGAGATCGGCGCTTCGATAATCAACGGTTTTTCGAGGATGGGGTGCATCAGTTGCAGGCGGCGGGCGTGGAGAGACTGGTGCGCGATGAGCGGTTCTGTGCTGCCCTCGCCGGCTAAGTCCATTTCGCTGACGGTCCGCGCGCCGTAGAGCGTGTCGCCGACGATGGGGTGGCCGATCGACATCATGTGAACGCGGAGCTGGTGCGTCCGGCCGGTGCGGGGGTAGAGCGCGACGGTGGTGTAGCCGCGAAATCGCTTCACGACGCGGTACTCGGTAATCGCCTCCTTGAACATGGCCTGACGCGGAGGCGAGGCGGTTTGCAGGATCATGCGCTGCGTGGTCGAAGGGTGCGGCGAGAGCGGCTTATCAATGACGTCGGCGTCGAGCGCCACGCGGCCTTCACAGACGGCGAAATATTCCTTCTTCACCGTGCGGCGCTCAAATTGCAGCGAGACCCGCCAGTGCGCCTCCTCGGTCTTGGCGATGAGCAGGACGCCGGTCGTGTTCTTGTCGAGACGGTGGACGATGCCCGGGCGAGTGGGGTCATCGCCGCCGGTGAGCTTGCCGCAGTGAAAGGCGACGGCGTTGGCGATGGTGTCGGTCTGGCCCGGCCAGGCAGGGTGGCAGACGATGCCCTCCTGTTTGTTGAGGACAATGACCCAATCGTCCTCGTAAAGCACCTCGATGGGAATGTCTCGCGGCACGACGTCACTGGGCGGAGGCGGCGGCAGCACAAGTTGAACAAGATCATCGGCGTTGGGCTCATAACTGGCCTTGGTGGGCATGCCGTTGACGGTGATCTGGCCGCCCTTGATGAGTTTCTGCAGGGTGGTGCGGGAGATTCGCGGGTAGCGGCCATGCAGGAACCGGTCGAGCCGCCGGCCCACGACGCGGCGACGGACACGAAGCTTGTGAACCTCCTCGGTTGCCACATTGGCGACGGTTTCCTCGGCCTCCTGATCGTCGGCGACGGCCTGGATGGCCAGCGCGGGGGCGACGTCCTCCTCGTCGAAGTTGTATTCTTCGGAGAAGTGTTCCACGTCGAAGGGTTGGATTTTTTCGTCTCTGGGCATCAGGAACATCATAGGTGGAGAGGCAGCGAGGCAACAAGCAAAGCAGAAAGTAGAAAGCAAAAAGCGGAAAACAGAAAGTGGAAAGCGGAAGGCAAAGGGCGGAAAGGGCCGAAAAATTCTTGCAAAGTGGTGCTGAAAGATGGGTTCGTTTTGACAAGTACTGTTTTTGCGATGGTAGGCTAGTGTTAGGTATCCACCACATGTGGTGGGTGCGGCGGGCTGTCGGGGCAAGAGCCTTGGAAAGCAGACAGCAGAAACGGGGAAAGCAAAAAGTGGCTATGCCGTCGGTGGTTGGAATTCCCTCGCACATCGCACCAATAGAACATGCGCGGCGCGCGGATTGGATGGAATCTGCGATCGCCGGATTGGGATTCACCGCAAAGGACGCCGAGGAGGGTATAGGGGTTGGGGACCAGGGATTAGGGACGGAAGGGACGGGCCGCAGATCAACGCAGATGAACGCAGATATGGGGTTGGGTTTTATGGAACGGGGTCGGGTTCGAATGGATAGGGGAATCATGGCCCCACCTCCGATGAGACAGGGAGGCGGGCCACCCGCCGATGCACTCTACCGGGCTTCGATAATCCACACGTGCCGAGAATGATTATCCACGTAGACTATGAATCGACCGTCCGGGGACCAACAGGGCTGTAGGTCATCCACGTCAGCGGGTTTCTCTAAAATCACGGAAGGTCCGACCTCAGTCGCGTCCGAAAGACGAAATATTTGATGAAATCTCTTCCCCGAAGCCTTGCTACTTGTCAAAAAGAAAAAGCCTCTTTGATATGGACCTTCGGCTGCAACAGTTGCTACGAGTTCATTATTTGGACTAATCGTAGTAGCCAAAACCGTTGGGCCGCCTGTACGCACTTGGCCCCCGCGAAATTGAAGAACCTTTGTAGTTACATCGTGTGTAAACTCTCCGTAATACGACAATCTAGATTGTTTATAGCACACCGCCATGGGCCCGTCGGTTGAATCCCAGGCTTCTGGTGAGATGGCCTCCAGCGTGTGTGTCTCTTTCTTAAACCTATAAATTGGTCCGTGGCTCAATTCCGTCGCAGGAATTCGTTCATTCTTGTCTAATGCGAAGGACGAGTGCGCACCTAGGTTCATAAGCAACAGACCGTCACTCTGATCACCTGCCACTTTTAGGTACAACACACCTGGATCTGTCCAGGCAGGCGTGTCTAGCGGTCGAATAAAAGGCTCCTGTGGAGATTTCGAACAAGTCCCAAAAAGTAAACAACTAACGGCTAGACAACACATCCAAACGCGGCCCATTACCGAAGGTCTCCCTTTTCTCGCTCGATCTGAACGATCCAGCGTAGAACTTCAATAGAGCGGTCTAGATTCGCGATCGAAGCATGATTACGACCATTCGCCGGCTGGATGGCACAACGCAGCTTCAACAACATCGCCAGCCACTCATCAGTGCCACCGGCCGGGTTTGGCCCGGGAATCAGCATTTGGACCCTCAGCGCAGCGCCACGAACGTCTGCGTTTCCAGCTTGCTCTCGTCGCTGGTCCAGTGTCCGTAGACCTCGACCATTGGCCAGCCCATGCGGTGGCCTGCCGCTTCGAGGGCCTTGGTCATCGCGGCGCCCGTTGCGGGCAGCAGGTGATATGGGCCGACATGCTTCCAGACCGCGTAGTGGGTGAGGCGGATCGTCTTGCGTTCGAGGCCCGCCACGGCGGGTATTTCCTCCGCTCCCGCGCCGAGAACAATGCCGGCAAAGACCGTGCAGTCGGCCTCGTAGACCACTCGATTGATCCCGTCGTTGGGAATGGCATTCCCTTTGAGCACAGGCCAGACGCGATTGAGCAGCGTCATGATTTCCTCGCCGAAGCGCTTGGAGGGGTCATGGCGGACTGAATATCCAAAGATGGTGTAATCGAGCGGGACTGACCGGATCTCAGGCTGCATCACGGTAGTGTACCTCTACGTTCCCAATCGTGAATGCGTAATCCCCTCGACCTCTTTCCGGCAGGGGGTCGATGCCACCACGCCAAGGGTTCCAGAGTTCCAAAGTTCAAGAGTTCAAGAGTCAGGGGTTCAAGGGATAACCGCGGCCATCACGTTTCGGATTTCGACTTCTCGTCTGCCGGCTTGAGGGGGTAGTCGATTTCGTACTTAGGCGGCGGACCGCCGGGGCCCTGCAAGTAATGCTCGAACCACTGCATCATGCGCAAATTGTAGTCGTATTTGGCGGCGGCCTTGCGGTTGCCGTGGCCTTCGCCGGGATACCAGACGAGGCGGACCGGGGCCTGGCCGAGCGTCTTGAGATGGCGATAGAGTTCCGCCGACTGCGAAGGGGGGACACGCGGATCGTCTTTGCCGTGCATGATAAGCAGCGGAGTTTTGGCCTTCTCGACGTGGTAGATCGGGCTTCGCTCAAGAAAATGCTTCCAGTCATCCCAGGGGCGCATGAGGGCGTGAACGAGCAATTCCTCATTGGGGATGTCGGTCGTGCCTGATTTGGAGAGCTTGTCGCTGATGCCCACGAACATGACGCCGGCCGCGAATCGCTCGGAGTAGAACGTGCTGCACCAGGCCGTCGCGTATCCGCCGTAGGAGCCGCCGGTCACGCCGACCTTGTCCTTGTCCACCAGCCCCATGGCCACGAGGTGATCCACGGCATCGACCAGATCATCGAATTCCCTGCCGGCCGGGTCGCCCTGACCCAGCTTCGAAAAGGCCACGCCGCGCCCCGTGCTTCCGCGATAGTTCGGGTAGAAGACGGCAAAGCCCCTGGCGGCAGCGACCTGACCGGGGTTTGCGTAGCCGGTGAGCCAGCCGTTGTGGTCGTGCGATTCCGGGCCGCCGTGGACGCGGAGGATCAGCGGGTAGTGCGTGCCCTTTTCTTCGTTGAGCGGTCGGACGAGGATTCCATCCAGCGCGACGCCGTCTCGCGTCTTGAAGGGTACGACCTGCTGCGTCGCGAACTTCATCCCATCCAGCCATGGATTGCTGCCGGTGAGGCGACGCGGTTTGGGGTCGCCGTGGCGCATGAGGAACAGTTCGGAGGGGAACTGCGGAGAGTCCATCACCAGAGCGGCGGATTGGCCGTCAGCTGAGAGGCTGAACGTCGAGGCGGTCATTTGCCCGCTGGGGACATGCGTCTTTCGATTTTTTCCTTCACGGTCGACTTCGCCAAAGGTGGACCAGACGCCCTCGGCCCCGAGAAACATCACGGTGGTCTTGTCCTGCCAGGCGATGGCACTCACATGCCCCTCGTAATTGGGCAGGATGTCTTTGAGTGAGCCGTCGGCGGGATTGGCGATAAGCAGACGGCCTTCCGCCGGATCGTTAACGTCCGCGGCGGAAATCATGGCCAGCAGGTTGCCGTCGGGGCTCCAGACCACTTCGCCCATTTTTCCGGGATTTTGAAAACTCGAAACGATCGCACCGGTGTCGGCGTTGAATACGTGGAGCTTTCGTTTCATGTAGGTGTCGTCCACGAGCGGCGTGGGGGCGAGGGCCATGGCAAGGCTGCTGCCCACCGGAGACCAGTGCAATTCTGAAGGCACGCCGGGGAGTTCCATCGGCCTGGGCTTGGAGTCCGGATCATCGGGCGAGGCCAGCCATACGCGAACTTTGGCGAAATCCTCCTCGTAGATTTCCTGTTTGAAGCCCTTTTCCTTGCGGTCCTTGGACTCCTTCGATTCCTTTTCCGAGGCGATGAAGGCGACGCGGGCACCGTCAGGACTCCACGAATAGTCGCTGATGTCAGTGTCGAAGCTCAGCACATTGCGGGCTTCGCCGCCGTCGACGGGGATCACGTACAGTGACTTGTTCTTGTCCTTGCCGCGTTTGGCGAGGAACGAAACTGACTTTCCGTCCGGCTTCCATTGGACGGCCGATACATTGACCTCGCCAGTGAGGAAGGGCCTCGATCCGTTCTCGCCGAGGACAACATGTAATTCTTCCCAGTTCGGACCGTCCTCGTCCTTGAACGGTTTGCGCGGAACAGAAAGCACGTAGGCGACGTTCTGCCCTTCCGGGGATATTTGCGCAGTTGTGACAGAGCGAATTTTGGTGATGTGCTCGGACGTAAATGGTTCGGCGCCACGCGCCGATCCGCAAATGGCCCAGGCCAGGACGACTGCGCAAATATTGAAACGCAGGCTCCATTTCCAGGCGTGGTCCGCTAAGGTCTGTGCGCGAGTGGTGGTGGTTGCCGACATTCTGAACTCCTTCACGATCAAGGTATTTTTTTCGGGAAATTATCCTCGATACGTACCATCCCCGCGCAGGATTGACTCGTCAAATCATCGAATTGCCACGGCAGCGGTTTGCTGTCGTCGGAATGTGGCAGCGGAGAGTTCTGCGGTGCTCCGGCAAGCGCGCGAATTTGCGGACGCAGTCCGTGAATTGCCGACGATTTCGAGTGCAAGTCCGGAGGGAGGCAAGTCAAGAGCAAGGTTGAACTCTTCGCACTATTGAATTGTACACTTGCGAAGTCATAAGATTATCCGGGTGGGGCAGGATTGAGTTACTGTAGCCGGAGGGGGAATTGGCTATGTCCTATATCGACCTACAAGCAGCATTGCGTGACTGGCCTTACGAGCCGGACAAAATCTCCGTTCGCAAAATTCTGGGAACAGACGACGCAGTGCGCATCCAGATGCGCGTCGAACTGGGCATCATCCAGATGGAGGCCGAAGGCCGGCCTGACGGAGTGCGCCCGCATGGAGCCGCCTCGTTGCTGGAGTACTTCCAGCGACGCTTCGCCAAGCATGTGGAGCGTAACGGCACGCCGCTGGGGTTCGTCCTTTCACGAAGCGACTGCGAGAGCCTGCGCAACGAAGCCTCTCTGTTCTATCGCCGCTACATCGCGCTTTTTGTGCTCGAAGAATTTGCCAATGTGGTGCGCGACACGACGCACAGTCTGAGCATTTTTGACATGTGCCGCGACTACGCCTTTGAAGCGGACGACCGCAACGCGCTCGAGGAATTTCGTCCCTATGTGTTGATGATGCGGGCGCGCGGCAGCGCCTATCAGGCTCTCGAAGAAGGCGAGCCGGCCAGCGCCCTGGCGCACGTCAATCGGGGAACGATGGAGATCAAGAATCACTTTGAGAAGCAGGGCCGGCCTGATGCGTTCAATGGGGCCGAGGAAGTCAAAATGCTGCGGGCGCTCGCGGGCGAACTGAGCGGGAAAGTGCCGACCGGATCGGTGCTGCTGACGCGACGAGCGCTGCGGACGGCCATCGAGCAGGAACGGTTTGAGGACGCCGCACGGCTTCGCGACGAGTTGAAAAACAAACTCCCGCCGGACGCGTAGTTCTGACTGGCTGGCTCCTTACGGTAGTGTCATCCTGAGGGCAAAGAGGGATCTCTTGGGGAATCACGCCAGATTCTTCGCTTCGCTCAGAATGACGGGATTCACTACCGTTATCGCCGAGGTTCGGCATCAAATTTCTTGCCTCTGCCGCAGCAGGAATAGTTTCCGTCGCTTTCCATCGTCTGCCAGGGCGGATTGACCACTGCACTTACCGGAAACGCGATCAGATTCACCAGAAACCGGGCGCGCCACTCGACCATCCAAGCGTAGTCTGCTCCGGTCCACTTGAATTGGCCGTCTTCGCTGCCGTGCTCTTCTGAGGGGTCCTCAAAGTAGAGCGGACCGTGGGCCACTGAGCCATCCGCCGCACAGCGGGTTTTTTCCACACCCAGACGCTCCTGGACGGACGGCTGGACATCCGCTGCGAGAACCGCCTCCACGGATGGCGTGGTCACCGGCGGACGGTTTGCGTATTCATCCCGAAATGGGTTGACGATCCGGCCACATCCGGCAAGCAAGACCAGCCCCACGCATCCTCGAAACATGTTTTTCATCGCAGTTCTCATTTGCAGCCTCCGCGCTACCCATACCACGCGGGAATAGATTCTAATCCATGCCGGCTTTATGCGACAGAACCCACACAAACCAACAACGGGTGTCGGGCGACAACTTCCAACAACATCATCGACCGGGCAACAGCGTAAGCTCCGTCTCTATTTCAATCTCATTACGGACTGATACCGTGAAATCCAGCGGGGAAAGGCCATGCGTATGAACGTCAACTTTCGATCTATTGTGGTCGCGGGGCTATTGCTACGCCAAGTTGCAGCACCGGCCTTCGGGCATGTGCATCCGCCGCGCGCCAAACTCAAGGAGCCGAGAGTCGTAGTCCCCATGGATACTTCGATCCGTCGGCCCGTCATTGATTTGACGATCAATGATCAGGGTCCCTTTCGGTTTGTCGTGGATTCGGGCGCGGGCGGCACAGTCATTGATGACGATCTTGCAAAGAAACTGCACCTAAAAACGATCGGCAAGGCCCTCACAGGCGACGTATCCGGGCAGGCTCCAAGGGAAATGCCGCTGGTCGTGGTCGATCGAATCGGCATCGGCAGCGCCCAGTTCCTCGACAGCATCGCCGTGGTTGGCGACCTCGACCCCGTGTGGCATGACCTGCCGGCCGGCCCGGACGGTGTTCTCGCCTTTAGCACTTTTGCGGATTGCCTGGTTACGCTCGATTATCCCAACCAGAAGCTCATTATGGAGTTGGGAGAGCTGCCTCCTGCGGACGGCCGAGACATTCTGGAATATGAATTCGTCGATGATCAGCGAATCCCATGGGTCAAACTAAACATCACGGGCATTGAGGTTCCGGTCATGCTCGACACCGGGGCCGGGATGGCAGGGACGCTGGCTGCGGACATGGAGGGAAAGGTCCGAACCAAGGGCGCACCCAAACCCGTCGGCATGGTTCGGCGCATGAACTCCGCCACCGTTCAACGTGATGCACGAATGGACGGGTCCTTCATGCTGGGACGGCACGAGATTCAAGAGCCGATTTTCAACTTCATGGGTCAGCGTTCGTCGATAGGACATCAGATCTTCAAACATTTTGCGATCACGTTTGATCAAGGGCAAAAGACTGTGCGGTTTGCACGATCCGGCGGGGAACCAATCACCATCGAGCCGAGATATACTGCGGGCTTCGGAGCCAAGCCCACTGCCGAAGGTCGCAGAGTCTGGTACGCATTGGAAGGGCTTCCGGCAGCCCAGGCGGGACTGATGGACGGCGACCTGATTGTCGCTGCCAATGACAGGCCGGTGAGCGACTACGATGTGCAGCAATGGCGGGCGATGTTGGAAAAACCAGGAACGATTCACTTGAATGTCCGCCGTGGTGACATCACAAAGCAGATTAGCTTTGACACGTTGCTGGCCGTTCAGTGACCGCCCCAATTCTGCGGACTGCGCGAAGTCGAACACCAACCGGCGTTCAGGATGCAGCCCGCATCATGTCGTTCGAGTGGGCGTGGGCATCGAGGTCGAACGAGGCCACACCCCCCGCGAGAAGCTGGTGACACCCCAGGGCGGCGATCATGGCGGCGTTGTCCGTGCAATAGGCCCACTGGGCGGCGCAAAATTCAAGGCCTCTCTCGCCACACGCCGACTCTAGCTGCGAACGAAGCGACTTATTTGCGGCCACTCCGCCTCCGAGCACCACCGTTTGAACTTTGGTTCGTGCCACAGCCAGCATGGTCTTGCGAATCAAGACGTCAACGACGGCCTGTTGAAAACTCGCGGCGATGTCGGACAGTTGCGGCTGAGACAGCCTTTCCAGCCCGCCGCTGGTCCTGCCGGGACCGTGGACATGGTAGAGCACGGCCGTCTTGATCCCCGAAAACGAAAAATCGAGTGAATCGGGACCCAGCATGGTTCGCGGAAACTCGACCGAGTCTGGGTCGCCGCCGCGGGCCAGCTTTTCGACGAGCGGTCCGCCGGGATAACCCAGGCCCAGAACCGTGCCGACTTTGTCGAAGGCCTCGCCGGCTGCGTCGTCGATGGTCACACCCAGACGCTCGATTTCCAGGGGTGATCGCACGAGAAAAAGAGACGTATGTCCGCCGGAAACCACCAGTGCGATTGCGGGCCAGGGTGGAGCGTCAAGTCCGATTGCAGCGCTGTAGGCATGGGCGCGAATGTGATCGACTCCCACCAGCGGCTTGCCCCAGGCCCAGGCGAGCATTTTCGCGGCGGTCACACCGATGATCAGCGCGCCGACGAGTCCGGGCCGGTTGGTGACGGCCACCGCATCGATGTCGTCGCGCGTCACGCCCGCCTTGGTCATGGCTTCCTCGATGATGGAATCAAGGCGTTCGATATGCGCCCGCGACGCGATTTCCGGAACGACGCCGCCGTACTTGGCGTGAAGGTCGATCTGCGAGGCGACGACATTGCTGCGAACGTCGCGACCGTCGATCACGACGGCTGCTGCTGTCTCGTCGCACGAAGTTTCAATGCCCAGCACGGTCGGCAAACAAACATCCAATCTTGAATCTCACGCCGAGGCGCGGAGACGTAGAGTTCATCAAGCCTTTCTGAGTGTCACTGCGAGAGACTAACCCTCATGCCCCCAAAACCTCTTTCAGTTTTTCCATCGCACCCGACCAGAATTTCTTGGATTTCGCAACCTCCGCTTCGCTCTTGAGCTTGTTGTGCTGCACCGTAACCTGCGATTTGGCGGCGCCCTTGGGATAGAAGTTGACTTCGAGGCTTGTCTCGCCGGCCCAGGCGATCCGCATCGACTTGTTTTTTGTTGATTTTCGAATGGTCATTTTCTTCTTGCCCATCCACGCAGTGCGAGCCGCTTCGTCAGCCCACGCATCGAACAACTTTGCAATCGGCACGGCCACCGTGCGACTGACGCTGGACTTCCAACCGTCGCTGGTCTCGTGGACCTTTCGCAACCCGCGCGACTGCTCGTAGCCTACGGTGACCATCTGGCCCCACCACGGACCTACGCCGTGTTTTTCGTGGACCAGTTCCGCGATCTCCTTGTGCGGCATTTTCTTGCAGCCGTCCCTGTCGAGCAGCCTGCCCCATTCATCGCAGGACTTGCCCGTGGCCTTCAGCACGGCCGCATCACTGATTCCCGCTGTCTTCGACTTACTGGTTCTACTTTTTGCCTTTGCATTCTTTGCCATGACGCTCATCCGTTACCCAAGTGCCGTGATTCGGTGAAGGTAAGATTCTCTTTGTTCGTATTCAACCGCGATGGAGAAGCGACATTACTTCGCCGCGTGTCCGCGCGTCGCTGCGGCACAGACCGCGCACGGCAGACGTAACCATGATACTGCCAGCCTTCTTCACGCCGCGGCAGGTCATGCAAGCGTGGGTGGCCTCGATGACCACCGCCACGCCCTTGGCGCGGAGTTTTCCGGTGAGCAGGTCGGCAATCTGGGACGTAAGCCGTTCCTGCACCTGTGGCCGGTGAGCGAATCCATCGACCACTCGGGCCAGCTTGGAAATGCCCACAATCTGGCCGTCCGGCAGATAGGCGACGTGGGCCTTGCCCTCAAAGGGCATCAAATGGTGTTCGCACATGGAGTGGAAAGGGATGTCCCGCAACACCACCAGGTCGTCGTATTTTTCGACGAACGCAGTCTTGAGATACTCGGCCGGATCCACCTCCAGCCCGGCGAACAATTCTGAATACATCCGGGCGACCCGGTGCGGAGTGCGCTTGAGCCCCTCCCGATCGGGGTCCTCGCCGACGGCGATGAGAATCTCTCGAATGGCGTTTTCGATGCGTTTCAGGTCCACAGCCAACAGTATAGCACGGGACGTAATGCGGGACATTCGCCGCCCGGAACCCGGCAGGCCGGGCCATGTTCCAGTACGTTATTACGCTTCCGGACGGGAGGATTTGCGATTGAGACTCACTCCAGGGTTCAGATCGTGCGATGTCTGCGGAGAACGCTCGATTTCCGTGATCATCGCCCCTCGTCGCCAGACGCGCACCTCGCCGGTTGATTCCGAAAGCGTGATGGCGATGCTTTTCGTATTGGCCGTAATGCCGGCCGCCGATGCGTGCCGCGTACCCAGGCCCTGAACGAGCTGCTCTCCAGCCATCGTCGGGCGTAGCGTGGCGCACGCTGTGATGATCACACCATTGCCCTTCAGGATGAACGCCCCGTCCAGCTTGGCGATCTCCTTGACCGTATCGGTGATCGAATCGTCCAATATGTTGCGCTCCTTTTCGGTGTAGCCCCGGAAAGGATTGATCCGCCCCTCAATGGAGTATTTGAGAACTTCGCGATGATCGCCGAGTACGAACAGCGCGCCGACAGGCTTGCCCTCGCGGCCTTCGTTGGCGAGCTCCAGCGCAATCCGCAGCACTTTTTCGAACGCGGGGCGGCGAATGTGCTCCATAAGCGAAGGTTGGCCCACGCTTTGAAACAGCTCGAACTCCTCACCCACCCGCATGGTCACCAGCGTATCGACGCCATGTCCCGTCCCCCCGGCCACGAAGACGAACGTGTCGCCGGGGCGCAGCAATTGCTGCGAAAATGCCAGAAGGGTCGCCATCTTGATTTGCCCCATTCGCGTCAATTCAAAATCGGGCACGACGAGCTTCTGTGCCTTGAATGCGTCGGCGATGGCTTCTTCTTCGGGATTCTGACAAATCAAGATGACCTGGGTCGGCGGTTGAAGGGTGCAAAGGAGTCCGCTCAGATCTTCGATCGCACTGACATAGGCAAAAAGTGTTCGCGCAGAGACGGCCTTGGCGACTTCCGCCGCCGCGGTCACGATGGGACGGGTAAAATCGCCGTCGGGCTTGGGCACACAGGACTCCACGAAGCAGCACGCACGGGACACCCGGACCGTCGCGGGCACACTAGATCTGGCATGCACACCACCTTGCACTATACTGATCGGCGTGTTGCGTCTCAAGCAATCACTTCTGTGTCGATTGATGTCGTCTCCCGGCGAATCGTTCCATGAGCCCAACTGATGCCGGCGCGCCTTCCCCGGATGACGCTGCAAACGCCGCTGACGCACGGAATCGCCGGACGATTCTGTTGATATTCGCTGTCATTCTGGCGTCATTGTTGGGCGAATGGTGGATTTCGTCGGCGGCGTTGCTCACGACGCTGATCGATGCCGCGTTGGCCGCAATGATCCTGGGGCCTGCGATTCTCTTTGGCCACTGCATCCTTCGACTCTTTCGGCTTCCGGCACTGCCTGTGCGATGGCGTTTCCTTTGCAGCGCCGCCCTTGGGCTTGGCAGTCTGTCGCTCATGATGCTGGCGGCCGGCCTGATGGGAATGCTCCAGCACAAATTCTGGGTAGGCGTCTTGATTGCGATGTTGATCGCGGGCCTGGTTTCACTTCGCACCGCCGGAAAAATGCAGGATGTCCGCGAGCGGTCAGAGTCGAATGCTCACCTTTCGATTGGATGGCAATTTCTGTGGTTTGCAGCGGCCCCATTCCTGACTCTCGCGTTGCTCGGGGCCACAAACCCACCGGGAATGATCTGGCAGGAGGAGGGCTATGGCTACGATGTCCTCGAGTACCACCTCGCATTACCCAGGGAATACCTCGAACACGGTGTGATCGCCTATGCCCCTCATAATGTCTACGCCAATTTCCCGGCCAATATGGAAATGCTTTACCTTCTCGCGATGACTGTTCATGGCGACGGCCCGGACATTGGCACAACCGCCAACATGATCCACCTGGCCTTCGCGGTACTGGCCGTCATGGCAGCGTGGGCGATCGGACGGGACATATCTCCGCAGGCCGGAATCGTTGGTGGACTTGCCCTCGCCACTTGCACATGGCTGGAGTACCTCAGCGGGCTGGCCTACGTCGAAAATGGAATGCTTTTTTATGGTATCTGTGCCATTGGGATATCCATACGCTCGTGGAGACAATCAGACGCATTGACCGGATGGTCGCTGATGGCGGGCCTCATGGCGGGTTTTGCGGCAGGGTGCAAATACACCGCATTGCCCATGTTGGTCTTGCCTGTCGCAGTCCTATGGCTATTTCAACGCTCGTCCTGGCGACGCAGATTTGCGCATGCGTGCGTCTTTGGCGTGTTCGCACTGACGACGTTCGCTCCGTGGCTTGTCAAGAATCTGGCCTTCACTGGCAATCCCGTTTTTCCACTCGCCAATACATGGTTTTCCGCCACTCCCTCGGGCTGGGGACCGGAGCAAACGGCCCAATGGGAACACGCACATTCCTCTGAGGCGAACATTGGATTCACGGGGCGGTTGGAGGCGTTGTGGACTCGGATTCCGGGAGATGCAGAGCAGCGATTTGGACCGGCAATCATTCTCCTTGCCCTTTGTGGACTCGTCGCGCGCCGACGTGATCGCGTGGACTACGCGCTGCTTGCGTTGCTGGCCATTCAACTATTTGTATGGCTATTTGCGACGCACCTCTACGCGCGCTTTTCGGTGCCCATGATTTTGCCGCTGACGGTGCTGACTTGTCGGGCAGTCCCGACGACATCGCATCTTCGGCGCGCTGCCATCGTGTGCATTGTCTTGTTGGGCGGGGCGGCCTGGAATTTCGTGTACGCGGCACAGCGCCATGTCCGCGAATCCGCGCCAGGTGTATCGGCATCGCTCTTTCACGATGGGGCACTGCCGGGGTACGAATACATTGGTTTCGTCAATCACGATCTGCCGGAGCAGGCCCGCCTGCTGTTAGTCGGCGATGCCCGGCCATTCTACCTGAGCCCTTCGACCGGCTACTGTGTCGCATTCAACATGAATCCATTTTTCGGGCTGGTTCATCGCAAGGCCAGCTCATCCGAATTGTTGCAATGGCTTCGAGAGCAGGGGTACACACACGTGCTTGTCCATTGGACCGAAGTGCGGCGCATTGCCAGAACCTATGGCTTCAATCCGCCGGTCAGTGAAGCGGAAATCGCCGCAGCGTTTCATGCGCTGACCGGAAATGGCTTGAAACTCGTTCGTTCGTTTTCGCATCCTGCGTTGCCAGGCGCGACATATGTCGAGTTCTATGAAATCCCAGCGCGAGCCACGTCCCAACCATGAGCACTTCATCGAAATCAATTCGTAGTTGGCCGCAGCTTGTCGCAATCGTGGTCATTTTGATCTACTGCGCTACATTCCTCGTCAATTGCCCGGACTGGGCCCCCAGCGGCGTTCAAAAATATGTTCGAAGTACACACAATTGGGTCTATCGAGCAATCTACAAGGGAATAAACAAATTTGCTGACACCAAGCCTCCTCCCGAATTCGCAACGGCTCTTTATTTGCTATTCATGGCAGGCCTATTTCCCGCATGCATCGCCCGAATCGCCGGCCGCAAACTGAGCGACCTCGGATGGCGAAGGCCGAATCGACTCGCATTGCGCTATTTTGTCGTGGCATTGGTGATATCGGCCCCATTTCTGATTTGGATGGTCAACAGCCCGCACATCGCCGCGCCCTATTTGAATCAGCTCAAGCGATTGGGCGGAGTTCTTTTTTGTGTGTTCTATGTCATCAATATGTTCACCGAACATTTGCTCTTACACGGCATTGTTCTGGGTCTGTCTCATCCCGCTGGCCGCTGGCCGCAGCCAATTCCCGTAGCACACGCGGAAACGGGTCGAATTGCAGTCCTTCGCTGGCTGGGGATGGCCGAGTCAATAGGTGAAGGGGTGGGCAAATGGCTGGGGCTTGCGCCCGGCTGCTTCATTCCCATGTTGTATTCAGCACTTCTCTTTGGAATGGTGCATCTGGGAAAGGACACGCGCGAATTGGTGCTGGCGTTTCCGGGCGGGCTTGCGCAAGCCTACATCGCCTATCGCAGCAATTCCTGGTACACACCGTTTATCATCCATCTTGCAACTGCGTCGATGGCGTTGGTCATGATGCTAGGGATGCGATGACGAGCCTGAAATTGGGAATCAATGGCCCGTGCGCTGTAGTGCCTTGGCAAGTCCGATGCCGGCCACAAACCCGCTTGACCATGCCCATTGGAAGTTGAACCCCCCGATGCGTCCGTCCACGTCGAGAATTTCCCCGACCAGAAACAAACCCGGACAAACTCTCGATTCCATGGTCCGCGGATCAATTTCCGAAAGCGGGATACCCCCCGCCGTCACCTCGGCAAAGCCGTATCCCCGGCTATCGCGCACCGGCAGAGGCCAGTGCGTCAACGCAGCGGCCAATTTTTGCCGTGTTTCCTTACTCAAGTGGGCCATGACGGTTCGGGCTTCCACCCTCAATTGCCTGAGCACAGCCTCCGCGAGTCTCGCCGGAATCAATGTCGATAGCGCGTTCTCCAGAATCGTCCGCGGCTGCGATTGAGACAGGGCGATCAATTTGCCTTCCACGTCCGAAGCGGTCTCGCCCGGAAAAAATCCGGCGGCGATCTCCACTTGTCTTCCTTCAAGACGGGCGCGGTGCCAGAGTCGTGACACATCGAGTGCCACCGGCCCGCTCACGCCGAAATGCGTCCATAACATGGCCCCACGGTGCGTGAACGGCTTTTCGCCCTCGACCCGCACCGTAAGTTCCACGTCAAGCGAAACACCAGCCAATGGAACGTGGAAGTCGCCCTCCAGAACCAGCGGTGCCAGCCCCGGCGTGGTCGGCACGAGCGTATGGCCCAGTTGCTGCGCCAACGCATATCCGCCACCGTCGCTCCCGGTCTTGGGCAGCGACTTTCCCCCGGCGGCCAGCACCACCGCACGCGCCGATACCTCTCCGTGCGATATCGTCAGCCGAAACCCATTGTCAGCCTTTGCGATAGCCGACACCCGATGGTCGCCAATGACGGATGCCCCACGACGCCCCGCTTCCGCAAGCAAGGCGTCCAGCACGGTTTTTGCAGAGTTTGTGTCTGGAAAGTACTTGCCGTGCTCCTCGACGTGCATTTCGACGCCAATTTCGCGGAAAAACTCGACGGCCGCCGTCGCTGGAAATGCGGCCAACACCTGTTTGATGCTGTTGCGACTGCCTCCCCAGAAGTCGGTCGGCTGCACACGCACGTTCGTGACGTTGCACCGCCCGCCCCCCGCCACAAGGATCTTGGCCCCTACTTTCTTCGCCCCGTCGTACGCCACAATCCGGCGATCGGGCGTTCGGCGGGCGGCAAAGATCGCAGCAGCCAGTCCCGCTGCTCCGGCGCCCACAACAGCCACATCGACGGATGCGATTTCACACCCGGCTTGATTCGCCAATTCGCTCACCGGAGGCATTCATCGGCCTTGGCGGCGCAAATGAAATCGCTTTCCGTCAGGCCGTCGATTTTGTGCGTCCAGACGTCAAGCCGGACTTTGCCCCATGACAGGTAGACATCCGGGTGGTGACCCTGCTGGTCGGCCATCTTTCCGACGGCGTTTACGAATGCCAGCCCCTTCGCAAAATCCGGAAACTTGTACTCCTTAACCAAGTGATGATCCCGCTCCACCTTCCAATCCTTCAGTTGTTTCAGGAAGGGGGCGTACTGATCCCTGGTCAGCGGCGGATGCCCTCCCCTGCACGGAACGCAATTTTTCCCAGCCAATTCAGACATGCGAACCTCCATTCACCATGTGTGCCTGTGTGCCGAAACGCAGTTCGATGACTATTATGGCGGAAACATCGAGATTCGTCTTTGCAACAGGCAAGGAATGACCGGCCGGATGGAAAATTCGATAAACCACTGTGAATTCTGATTTTACACAACGGGATTCGGCCGCGATGGCTCCGTTCCGAGCCGGGGATGGGAGCGGCTACGGCGTTGTAAGCACTTGACCGAATGGCTGATTGTGTTCAAAATCCGCCCCTTACGAACTTTGGGAGGTACGGAACATGGGCTTACATAGAACTCACCGCCGCCATATGGAGCGTATGGACGCGATTGAGACCAAGGCGAAAAACGTCGTTTATAAGACCAAAGAACGCGATCGCCGCGATGCGCGAATGCTCTCCACCGTCAAAAAGGGGAAACTGCCTTTTGCCCCGACGGTCATGAGCTGGCTTAGCCGGAAGCTGGAAATGCCCGCGACCCGGATCACTTCGGAGGATCTCAAGACCCTCCATCGTTGACGCAGCAAGTGGAAGCGCCCGGCTACGGTCGGGTGGAAGTGAGTAGGATAGTTACGGCCGGTTCGCCCTGAGGCGGATCGGCCGTTGATGTTGATTCACTCGAAATTCGATTCCGACAACCGAAATCCGGCGCCGGCTTACTGGACAGCGGACGGTCACGGGAGGACAGTACGCATCCGCCTGCCGGATTTTCGAAAACTTTGATGGTCGCGTCCCCCCGGCCAGGCCGGTTGGAAGCTTACGTCAGACATGGCCCACTCCAGAAATGACCAACCCCAACCTGCGGGCAAAACCACCCCCGAAGCCCATACCGTTCAAGATAGCTTTCTTCGCCAGGTGCTCGACATCAATCCGAATCTGATATTTGCCAAGGACCGCGAAGGACGCTTCACGCTCGTGAACCAGACGATTGCGGATATCTACGGAACTACGGTCCACGATCTCCTGGGCAAGACTGACGCCGATTTCAATCCGAATCCCGACCAGGTCAAGTTCTTCCGGCAAATGGATTTGCAGGTGATGGACACACTGCAGGAACTCCTCATTCCGGAGGAAGTCCTCACTGATGCCGACGGCAAACGTCACTGGCTCCAGACAGTCAAGCGCCCCATCGTCGGCCCGGATGGAAAGGCCAACCAGGTTCTTGGAGTGGCGACGGATATTACGCAACGCCGCGAGCTGGAAGAGCAACTTCGACACGCGCAAAAGCTGGAGGCCATCGGGCAGCTTGCCGGAGGCATCGCCCACGACTTCAACAACATGCTGGCCGTCATCCTGGGGAATGCCGAGCGCATCCTGACCAAATACAAGAGTCAGACCGGCGCAGACAGGTCACTCTTGGAGAGTCTGGAGTTGATTCAATCTGCGGGTTCGAGAGCGGCCGACCTTGTCAATCAACTCCTGACCTTCAGCCGCAAGAACCCCGTCATGCCGGTCGTCCTCAACCTTGGCGCTGTCGTTTCGACCCTGAACGAACTCCTCCAAACTCTTGCAAGCGAAAAAGTAACCGTTGCGATCCATCGCAAAGACTCGGAGGCGAATATCCGGATCGACCGGGGACGACTCGAGCAGCTCATCGTCAATCTCGTGGTCAACGCCCGTGACGCAATGGCCAAGGGAGGCGAAGTCACCATCGAAACAAGCATTCTGAGTGGGACAGGAGCGAAAAAACCCATCGCCCAGAATGCGGAGCCTCGAGTGAGGTTGACCGTTTCGGACACTGGCGTGGGAATCCCTCCCGAACTGGTGGATCGCATTTTTGAACCTTTCTTTTCCACAAAAGGGCGCGGAAAAGGCACCGGACTTGGCCTGTCCATCGTCTACGGAATCGTCCAGCAAGCCGGCGGGCAGATCACCGTCCAGAGCAAGCCCGGAGTGGGAAGCAAATTTTGCGTTGACTTTCCAGCCGTCAGCGATCCGATCACCCCCACCGATCATGGCCGCGACTGCGTGGATTTTCAGGGGTGCGAGACGGTTTTGGTGTGCGAGGACGAAGCCGACGTTCTCCGGCTCATCAAGCAAATTCTGGAAGACAATGGATATCATGTCCTCACGGCTTGCGATGGTAACGATGCGATCCGCCGGGCTGCCGACTTTGGAGGGAAAATCGACCTCCTGCTGACCGACGTTGTCATGCCGGGATTGACAGGTCGTCAGCTTGCTGACGCCATTCGGACCGACCGGCCGGATATTAAGGTCATGTACATCACCGGATACTCCGCCAATTTGCTCAGCTCGCTTGGGGATTTGCAGGCATCCCATCAAGTCATCACCAAGCCCTTTCAGGCGGCGTCGCTGATGCAATCGGTCCGATGCGTGCTGGATTCCAATACGGTTCGTTGACTCGCGTTTTTGGATAACGGTGTGACGCATTGGCGTGCGGTCTTCCCAGTTGAACGCGGAATCCGCCGCCGGTATCCTCCTTCATTCCCAATATCGGGGGCTCGCGTAAACCTATTACGATGGATCCGATCGTAGATCATCCATGAGGACAAGGAGACTGGAAATGCGTACTCGATCAATTCTGACGGTCGTCGCCACCGTGGCATTCTCTCAAGCAATTGCTCGCGCCGCCGCGACCACGTTTGACTTCAAGGATCCCAAGGGCGTTAACACCATCGCCTTCATCCTTGATTCGACCCTGGAGCCCATCATCGGCGTGGCCTCCGGAATCTCGGGCACGATTTCCTTCGACCCTGAAAACCCCAAGGCCACCACGGGAAAGATCACTGTTGAAACGAAATCGATGCGTACCGAAAACAAAGGCATGATGGACACGATGCTGGGAGCCGACTGGCTGGATGCGGCCAAGAACCCGAAGATCGAGTTTACTTTCAAGAAGGTCTCCGACGCCAAGAGCGCCGACAAGGACACCCACGAGCTTACCGTGGTGGGCGACATGACCATCAAGGGCGTGACCAAGGAAGTCACCACGCAAGTGAAACTGACCTACCTGCCGGGAAAGCTCTCCGAGCGCACCAGCAAGATGAAGGGCGACCTGCTCATGGTTCGCTCCAGCTTCGTCATCAAGCGGGCGGATTTTGGCATCAAGCCGGACATGGATGGCAAAGTCGTCGCCAATGACATCGAACTGCGGGTCTCCATTGCCGGAGGCGCCGCCGCGAAATAGGTTTTTCCCCAATCAGGAAAACAAGAGGGAGAGTACGAAAATCGCCAGGCAGACGCAGAATGCCGCGATCGCCGTCACGCTGAGCGCGCGTCGGGTCTTCGAACCCAATCTGGCGAGCGGTCGATCGATTGCCTCCAGCACAAAAATGGCGATGTTGCACACCTGATAGGCCGGACCCTCCAGAACCCTTGCCCACATTGGTTGCCGCGCCGGCTTTTCGGCCGTGTCCGCCCTCGGTTCCTGCGGCCTGTGAGAAACCTCGTTTTCCCGAGTACCGAGCGTACCCACCCCAATCAAGCCGGGTTTGGACGAAGCGGCTGTCGGGTGACTATGCGAGGCCGATTCAGAATTTCGTCCGTGGGTCGCAACTGCCGATTGAGCGGAGGCCTCTGCCGTTGCGAACGGCTCGGGCACGACGGCCACCGGCTCATCACTCAGAAATTCCGACATGAAATCCGGTATCGAGGGTACCGACGGCTGGGAATTCGCACCTGTCGATGGCACGACTCCCAGCTCTTCCTTCGCCTTGCCGACGAGGTGATCGAGCTGCTTGAGTTCCACGTCCAGTGCTGTTTCGATCGATTCCAGTTCCGACGTATCGCGAAACTTGGGTTCGTCCCGGGTCACTCCCACGTTTCCGGCCAGTTCATAGGCCAGGTCGGCTGCGTTGCTTAGCTTTTGTTCGATGTCCTGGGCGCTGACGTCGGTCCAGTCCTGTCCGGAATTTCCGGAAGCCGGTTGGGGTTGATCCTGCGGTTGTTGATCTGCCATGGTCAGCCTGTTTTCCGGGTCACCAAATCAGCCGATGCCGTGACCCATGCGAAGCTCTACAATCCCGCTGCGGATTCTGCGCGCGGAATTGGCAGTCGGTCGCTCATACGTTATCGGAATGTCGCAGTCGTCACCTGAGTTTGCCTCGCTGCATTCATCACGCATAATCGGCGCATGCCTTCGGATCGCTTTTACTGTCCAACACTGATCGCCGGGGTCAATGAGCTGCCGCCCGAAGAGGCCCACCACGCCGTACATGTGATGCGATGTCGATCGGGGGAGAGCATCGAACTCTTCGACGGCAAGGGGCAGGTCGCATCGGGAATCATCGAGCAGGTTTCCAAACGCAAAGTAACGGTCCGCATCGAGGCGCTGCAATCAGTGCCCTTCGACCTTCGGCACCGCCTCACGCTGGCCGTAGCCATGAGCAAGGCGCATCGCCAGGGATACCTCGTCGAGAAATGTACGGAGTTGGGAGTGGCTGCCATCTGGCCGATCATCGCTGCACACAGCGTGACGCGGCCAGGCGAAGCGGCGGTCGAAAAGTGGTCGCGGCGGGCCATCGAGGCCGCCAAGCAATCGGACCGCGCCTGGGTCCCCGACATTGCCCCCGTCGGATCCTTTGCCCATGCCCTTGGTCGTGCGAGCGAGTTTTCCATCGGCCTGATCTGCGACCTCGCAGATGACGCCGTCCCAATCCAGTACGTACTTGAGAAACCAGCTACCGGAGGAGTCAGCGGCGGAACAGAGAAACGCTCAATCATGGCCCCAGGTTCGATACGACTAGAACCTGGGCCACGCCGACAATCGACAATGGAGAATTCCATCATCGCGTTCGTGGGCCCCGAAGGCGGCTGGACCGATGACGAGCGCCAAGCCGCCCGCAGCGCCGGCCTTACCAGTGTTTCGCTCTCTCCCACCATCCTCCGCGCCGAAACAGCGGCCGTCGCAATTTGTGCAGTCGTTGCGGCTGGTTCTTTCCTGGGTCGCGCGAACTGAAGTTCGCGGTTCGTTCGACCCTCTTGGCAAGGAGGAATCGCACTGCTCAAGAGCAGTGGCACCCGGCACCCTCACTCCGACCCTCACCCAAGGTAGAGCAGATTAGAAGGGCGCGTCGGAGCGGACGGCACGAGGGTACGAGGATTCCGGTTCGGCGGAGAAGTTGCCAAAGCGGGTGAACTTGCGGTTGAACGAGAGGTTAATCGTGCCGGTGGGGCCGTTACGCTGCTTGGCGATGATGAGTTCGGCCAGACCTTTGGTCGACTCCTCCTCGGGCTTGTAGTACTCCTCGCGGTGAATCAGCAGCACGACGTCGGCGTCCTGTTCGATCGCACCCGACTCGCGCAGGTCGCTCATCAGCGGCCTTTTGTCGCTGCGGCCCTCCGGCATGCGGTTGAGCTGGGCCATGGCGATCACCGGAATATTCAGCTCGCGCCCAAGGGCCTTCATCCCCCGGCTGATGGTGGAGATTTCGACCTGGCGGTTTTCGGCGGACGGCGTGTGCATGAGCTGGAGATAGTCAACGAACACCGCCTGAATGTCGTGGCGCTGCTTGAGCCGCCTGGCCTTGGCGCGAAGCTCCATGATGGTCATGCCGGCCGTGTCGTCAATGAAGAGTGGGGCCTGCTCAAAGTCGGCACAGGCGTGCAAAAGTTCGCGCATTTCCTCGTCGGTCAGCGTCCGCCGACGGAGCCTTTGCAGGTCGATGCCATGTCCGTGCGAACAGACCAGACGCTGGGCCACCTGTGCCCCGCTCATTTCCATGGAAAAGAAGGCGATGGGGACCTTTTGATCCAGGGCGGCGTGCTGCGCGATGGTAAGCCCCAGGGCGGTCTTGCCCATCGAGGGTCGCCCCGCGAGCACGATAAAATCGCCCGGCTGAAACCCGCCTGTATATTCGTTTAGCTGCGTAAAGCCCGTGGGGACTCCGGTGCAGATGCCCTCTTCACGCAATTCGAGTTGTTCGGAAAGTCGATGAACGAGGTCCTTGATGGCGATGCTTTGGCCGGCGACACGGCGCTCGGTACACTCGAAGATTTTTCGCTCGGCGATGTCGAGAATGTCCCTGGCCTCGTCGATCCCGGAATAAGCTGAATCAGAGATTTCGCCCGCAGTGCGGATGAGGTCGCGGAGGAGCCCCTTGTCGCGGACGATGCGGGCGTAGTGCTCGGCGTTGGACCAGTCGCCGAAACTCTCGGCGAGCTGGATCATGTAGTCCTGCCCGCCAATGAACTCGAAAAGGTCGCGGCGGCGAAGTTCGTCGGTCACGACGATCAGATCGATCGCCTTGCCCGGATTGTCGTAGAGATCGAGCAGGACTTCGAAGAGCTTTTGATGTACGGGGACGTAAAACCAGCCGGATTCCGCCCGCCCGACGATGGGGATGACGCCGGCAATCGCGTCGCGGCTCATCATCATTGAGCCGAGCAGCGCCTTTTCGGCATCGAGATCCTGCGGCGGAACGCGCTCCGGGCGAACCGCAGCGGACGGTTTATTGATTGTTGCCGTCGCCATGCTGCCCGGCCTCCCTGCCGGCAGGGGTTGCTTCCTTTTCCTGACCCTCTTCCGTCTCCTCGCCCGTCTTTTCGCGGACCACCCATACCTTGATGTGGGTGCGCAGATCGCTGGCGAACCGAAGTTCCACTTCGAGATTGTCCAGGCGGCGCAGCGGGGTCTGCAATTGAATTTGCTCGACGGACACGTGGTGACCTTCCTCGGCCAGTGCCGCGGAAATCTCGCGACGACCCACTGATCCGTAGAGCAGGCCGTCCTCGTTGGCCCGGGCACGAATGGTGACTTCGACGCCCTCCATCCGCTTGGCGATCGACTCGAGCACGGCGCGTTCGCGGGCCATTTCGGCCTCGGCCTGTCGGCGCGCCTCGGCCAGCCGCTTCACATTGCTCGAAGTCGGCTCCGTGGCAAGCCGGCGCGGCAGGAGATAGTTTCGGGCAAACCCCTCGTTGACGTCCACGACATCGCCGACGATTCCCAGTGCGGCGACGTTCTTGCACAGTAGTAATTTCATGTTGGTATTCTCTCAGTCCTGCGTTTTCGCCGCACCTCACGCTCGCGGCCTTGTTTCTCTATTCTCTGCCTTCCGCTTTCAAAACGGGATATCATCCACGGGCGCAACGGGCTCAAATTCGGCCGGCTCCGACGAGCCGCGACTCTGGGGTGCGCCGCCCGCCTCTGCCCGGCGTCCGCCCTCGCCACCTTCTCCGCGAGCACCGCCGCCACTGCCCAGAAACGTAAAGTTCTCGACGATGACCTCGTGCTTGCTGCGTTTGTCGCCCTCAGGCGTCGTCCACTGATTCAAATGCAACCGGCCTTCGACCAGGACGGTGCGCCCCTTGCCCATGTATTGATTGAATGTTTCGCCGCTGCGGCCAAAGACGGTGCAGTCCACGAAACAAACCTCCTCGCGCATGTTTCCGTCGCGATCCTTGAACTTATGGTTCATGGCCATCCCGAACTTGCACACGGCCGTATTGGACGGCGTGTAGCTCAGTTGCGGATCGCGGGTCAGATTACCCACCAGCACGATTCGATTGTAGCTTGCCATAGTCGGCGCTCCCTGCGAACAGCTCCTGCGTCATCCCGACAGTCAGCGAAGGATCTCGAACGCCTTCCCTTCGATTCTTCGCTTCGCCCGGAATGACGCTCCTGGTCCGCGATTCATTCCAGCTATTCATTGCTCAGGTCGGGGATGGGCTCTTCCACGCCGGGCACATGCGAGCCGCGCGATGCGCCGACCGCTTCACGATCGGAACTGCGCGGACCCCGCCGGTCACCACGATCGCCCCGGTCGCGGTCGCCGCGACCGTCACCGCGTCCGCCATATTCATCTCCGCCTTCCGCCTCCACCACGCGCGGGGCGGCCGCCTTTTCCATCAGCTCGGGAGTCATGCCGTCGGCCCGCAGAACCAACACGCGCAGCACGTTTTCCGACAACATCGCATCCCGCTCCAGACCCGTGATCTTTCCCGGTGGTGCGTTGAAGTAGACCAGAACGTACACGCCCCGCTTGCGGCCCTTGAGCTTGTACGCCAGACGGCGCTCCTCCCACTTCCGCAGGAAGACGACCTGTCCCTCGGCCCGGTCCATGATCCGCTTGATTTCGCCCTCGCAATTTTCAAACGAGCCGGCAAACGTCGGATCAAACAAAAACATCGCTTCGTATAGATTCAACTCAGTTCACTCCTTGACCAACATCACGCACGCTCGCGGACATCGGTCTTTTTGGTGCACTACGATGCACCCTACCCTCAGGTTTCGACATTAAACTTGTTCATTGCCTGGTCCGCCCCCTCCAACGCCCAACATTCCACCGCGTCCGCAGCACGCTTGATCCCTGCGGCGATCACCGGCTTTTCCGATTCGCCGTAGCTGCTGAGCACATAATTCTTCATGTCGCCCACCGGTTCGCCGATGCCGATCCGCAACCGGCACCAGGCGTCACCACCCAGTCGGGTGATGATGTCCTCCAATCCGTTGTGCCCGCCGGAGGAACCGCTCTTGCGAATCCTGACCCGGCCCAGCGGCAACGCGTGGTCGTCCACGATCACGATCAAATCCGGGAGCTCGAGCTTGTAGAACTGCCCGGCGGCCACGACGGCCTGCCCGCTGCGGTTCATGTACGTCGTGGGCTTCAGCAGCCCCACGCGCTCGCCGCGAAACTCTCCCACGCCAAACCAGCCGTGGAACTTCTCGGCTCCCATGCCGATGCCCCAGCGATTCGCCAGCTCATCGACAATCTCAAACCCGGCGTTATGCCGCGTTCCCGCGTACTTTGGCCCCGGGTTGCCAAGTCCGACGATCAGCTTCATGGCTTCCCGTCATGCCAGCTTCGACATTTTCTTTTGTCCGCACCCTTACGGTCGCGGCTCTGTTTTCACTGCTTCGATAGCAGTGGCCCGATTTCGTTGCCCGCTCAGCCCGACTACTTCTTCTCCTCGCCAGGCTCCTCTTCCTTCTTGATGCGTCCGATGCGCTCCGGCTCGGCCGTTGCGGCTTCCTCACCCTCTGCGGGAACTGCGGCCACCGGCGCAGCTTCCAAAATCTTGCGAACGGTTGCGATGCGCTCATTCGGCTCGGCAACCGCGGTAACACCCGGCGGCAACTGCAAATCCTTCACAAGCAGCGATTCGCCCAGCGCCAGATGGGTCACGAACGGATGCAGCGTGTCGGGAATGTCCGTCACCAGACATTCAATTTCGATCTGTCCCATCGATTGATCCAGAACGCCGCCATCGGCCACGCCCTTGGGAACGCCGCGAAGCTCGATACCCACCTTCACGCGGACCCGCTCATTGAGATCGACACGGGCCAGATCGATGTGGATCGGCGTCTCGGCGAAGTGGTCGTATTGCACTTCCTTGATGAGGTACGGCTTGGCCTCGCCGCGAAGGTCCACCTTCAACGTGCGCGCGCCATGCTTGAGGGCGACCTCAACGTCGTGCTGATTCAGCGAAATAGACTCGGGAGCCTCGCCGTGGCCGTAAATCACCACAGGCAGCTTGCCTTCTTTTCGCAGGTCGCGCGCCTTTCGCGTTCCCTGGGCCTGTCGTGGTTCACTCTTGAGTGATGCAGCTTCCATCAAACGTTCTCCTTAAATCCGGTTAGCAGAATAACGCGCTGACCGATCGATGTTCATGAATTCGTCGAATCGCCTCTCCCACCAGGTTGGCCACGGAGAGCACGGTAAGGTTTTTCAGCCGGGCACAAACCTCAGGCCGCTGAGGAATCGTGTCGGTCACAACAATCTCATTGAAACCCGCCTGGGCCAGTCGCTCGATGGCAGGGCCCGCAAACACCGCATGGGTGGCCGCCACGTAAACCCCGACCGCTCCCTGCTCGCGGGCCAGCTTGGCCGCCTCGCACACTGTGCCGGCGGTCGTGATCATGTCATCGAACATCATCACGTTCTTACCCTTGACGCTGCCCACCATGGTCACGGCGACGGTGGACTCGCTCGACACCCGCTTTTTGTAAATCACGGCCAGCTCACCGCCGATCCGGGTGGCGAAGTCGCTGCCAAATTTCATATTGCCCACGTCCGGGGAGAGCAGCACGGTATTGGGCAGCTTCTTATCCATGAAGTGCTTCGCCAAAACTGGGGCAGCCGTCAGGTGGTCCACGGGGATATCAAAGAATCCCTGAATCTGGTCGGCGTGCAAATTCATGGTCAGTACGCGGTTGATACCCGCTGACATGAGCATGTTGGCCACCAGCTTTGCGGTAATGGGCGTCCGGCCCTCCGACTTGCGGTCCTGCCGGGCATAGCCGTAATAAGGAATGACGGCCGTGATTCGCTTGGCACTCGCCCGGCGGAGGCAGTCGATAAAAATCAACAGCTCCATCAGGTTGTCGTTCACTGGCGGGCAGGTCGGCTGAATGACGAACACGTCCTTGCCGCGGACGTCCTCCTCAACCTTGACCAGCATTTCGCCGTCGGGAAAGCGTCCCAGCGTCACCTCGGCGCAAGGGAGCTTAAGATAGGAGCAGATCTTGCCGGCCACATCTTTCCCGGCGGATCCACCGAATACCACAATTCCGTTCGGGTCGCGGTCGCCCGATGTCTGACTCGACCAACTCATGATGCCGCAACCTCCATCCGCATCGAAGGACCCACCACGGAGCCGTCCTCACAGTTTTCGCCCGGCTTTACATGCGCAAAAGGACCCACACGGCAACCTTCGCCGATGGTGGCGCCCTGCCCGATGAAGCTGAACGGATAGATCACTGTGTCCGTTCCGACCGACACATCGGCCTCGACCCAGGTGTTGTCCGGATCGACGATCGAAACGCCGTCGTTCAGCAACGCCCGCTGGAACCGATCCTGCATTGCCCGACTGACCATGGCCAGATCGAGCCGGGAATTGATCCCCAGCGCGTCGGCCGGCGGCACCTTCACCTCCGCCGACACCTTGCTTCCCTCGTCCCGGAACATCCGCACCAGGTCCGTCAGGTAAAACTCGCCCTTGCTCGCATTGGGCTTCAATCGCGAAAGTCCATTCATCAATCGCGACGACTCAAAGCAGTAATAGCTGACATTGACCTCGTTGATCGCCAGCTGGGTCTCGGTGCAATCGCGATGCTCCACGATCGATACCAAATCTCCCCTGGCGTCGCGCACGATTCGACCATACCCCGTCGGATCATCCAGCTCCGTCGTCGCGATGGTCAGGGCGTCGCCGCGCTCGACCCGCACGTCCACAAGGTCAGAAAGTGTTTCCCTTCGCACGAGAGGCATGTCGCCCGCCACCACCAGCACAGAGCCCTCAAATCCCGCCAGCGCCTCCCTGCAGCACATGACTGCATGTCCGGTCCCGCGCTGCTCGTCCTGCTCGATAAACACCAGGTCGCGATCCGCCGCAAAGCGTTCCACGACCCTTTCCTTCTCGTGCCCCACCACCACCAGAATCTTGTCCACGCCCGAAAGCCGGCACGCACTCAGCACATACGCCAGCATCGGGCGGCCGCAAACTTCGTGCAGCACCTTGGGAAGCTCGCTTTGCATCCGCGTGCTCTTCCCCGCCGCAAGTACGATGGCCGCCACTTCACCCAACGCAGATTAGCCTTTTCTTTGAACTTCGTATTTTGAACTTCGAACTTCCGTATTTACCCGGCCAGGACTCGAACCTGGAAAACCAGGACCAAAACCTGGTGTGTTGCCAATTACACCACCGGGCAGACAGCGCACACCGCAACGGTCTCGGTGGCGAAATTGTCGTAACCAGTTGAACCGCGAATCAATGAAGGGATCGCGGCGGCAAGACCAACCGAGGCCTGAGCGCTCCGCCGCCAGGAGGAACGCCCATTATCCGCTATTTGCGGACACGCCCACATGGGTCGATCGAAATTCGGCAGGCAGGCAAACGTCCCAGAATCGCCTGCAACCGAGTCAGATAGGGTATGCTCCTAGCTGCGGGGCGTCAAGTCATTACAAAGGCGAATAGAGTCACGCTGAATTACCCACCCAAATCGGCCGGTCGGCCTTTCTCGGAGGTTGATACCTTACCCAATTCGTCATCCGTGCCGATGCATTCTCAGAAGTTCTGGGGTGAATCGTGCCAATTGAACCAAAGATGAAAACCAAGGCGATGGGGACCATCCTCATCGTCGAAGACGAGGTGGAACTCCGGTTCATCCTCGGCGCCCACCTTCGCGCCGGCGGCTTCGAGATCGTTGAAGCCAAGGACGGCGCCGAGGGAATCCAACGCGCTACAGATCACCCGGTTGACGTGATCATCATGGATGTGGGCCTTCCGGTCATTGACGGCCTCTCGGCCACCCGCATGCTCAAGCAGGACCCCAGGACGGCGAACATCCCGGTGATCATGCTGACGGCCCGGTCAGCGACCAACGACGTAATCAAAGGCCTTGAAGCCGGAGCGCAGGAATATCTTCTCAAGCCATTTGATGTCGCTGAAGTGCTCGCCCGGGTCCGCACGGTCTTCAAGCTGGCCAACGCCCATCGCGACCTGGACCGGCTCAATTCGCAGCTCGAAGCCGAAATCGACGCCAAGACCCGCCGGCTCCAGGTGCTCTACGAATTCATGCGCGATCTGAATCATGCGACACAGCGCGATGAAATTCTTGATTTGATCATGCATTGCGTACAGCGGTCCACCGGTGCGCGACGCATTTCGCTGTTCCTGCTGAATGAGTCGGGGAACCTGCTCACTTGCGAGCGAGCGCTGGGGCTCGATCCGCGACAGATTCCTCCCATGCGTCTGGACGATGTCCAGGGCATCACGGGTCAGGTCTTCCGCAGCGGCAAGACCATCGCCGCCCAAACCTATTCAAGCCCGACATCGACCGGAGAGAAGCACGGCCATCGGCCACCCACTCCCGGCGATCGATCTTCACCATCGTACGCGACGGATAACTTCGTCAGTACTCCGCTCATCACGGCCTTGCAGACCCGTGACGGCATTATTGGCGTGCTCAACGTCACCGACCGAAATGAAAATCTGCCGTTTGCTCCCGAGGAAATTGAGTGCATCCGCTCAATAGCGGACGCGGCCGCCATTGCTTTGGACAACGTGACCCGCCGCGTCCGCCTCCAGCACTCTGTCAACGTGCTGCTTGCCACCGTGGGCCGCCTCGCGGAATACCGCGACGAGGAAACCACGCTCCACCTCGAACGAGTCAGCAAGTTCGCCCGCGTCATCGCCGCCGAACTCCAGAAAGGCGGGCCCTATGCCCACCTCATTACTGACGACTTCATTGTCTCGCTCGTGCAGGCGGCTCCGCTTCACGACATCGGAAAGGTCGGCGTCCCCGACGAAATCCTCACCAAGCCCGGCAAACTCACCGACGAAGAATTCCAGATCATGAAGACGCACACCGATATCGGTCGTCGCGTCCTTTCACAGGCGGTGGACCCGGCTCACCCCGTACCGCTTCTGCAGATGTGCATTGAAATCGCCTGGTGTCATCACGAGCGCTTCGACGGCAAGGGCTATCCGCGACGCATTCAGGGACAGGACATCCCGCTCTCCGCCCGCATCATCTCGCTGGTCGATGCCTACGACGCCATCACCAGCCGCCGCCGCTACAAGGCCGCAAAAACCCACAGCCAGGCGGTCGACATCATCCGCTTTGAATCCGGCAAACACTTCGACCCGGCCATTGTGAACGCATTTCTGAACTGTGCCGACCGTTTTGACGAAGTGCGCGAACGCTACGAGGAAAAGGACGCCGTCGAAACTCCCGTTTCCACCGCATAGTGCGCCGACAGGCGCACTGGATCACATGCCGGCGCCCGGCGAAACCGAGCCCGGACATGCCACCGCGTTCAAACTCATGCGGTCCCTATTTTCCCGCCGAACATTTTGGTGATCCGCAGTGACAACTATTTGTCCTCGGGCTTGATTCCCATTCCGCTGCGGTTGGGGTACTGCGGCCGCTTGGGCGGGTGGACGCCGTTCTTCTCCACTTCGCCGAGCACGTTCTTGATCGCCGCGTCGAGTTGCGGGTCTCCGCCGTCCACCATGAGCGCCGGGTCGTCGATCACTTCAATGTCGGGATCAACGCCGTGGCCCTCCACGCCCCAGGTCCCGTCGGTCTCATAGAAAGCGAATGTCGGCGCGCTGGTGTAGCCGCCGTCGATGAGGGCCGGGTTGCCGGAGATTCCAACGAGTCCGCCCCAGGTGCGCATGCCGATGAGCTTGCCGACTTTGGCCTGGCGGAAGTAGTACGGGAAGCAGTCGCCGCCCGAGCCGGCCAGCCCGTTGATCAACATACACTTGGGCCCCGCATTGGCCTCGTAGGGCCACTGCTGGTCACGGTCGGCCCGTGAAGCCCAATAGTTGGTGATGGGACGGTTGAGTAGTTCGATGAATCGCGTGGGGATCTGACCGCCGCCGTTCCATCGCTCGTCGATAATCATGCCCGCACGATCCGCCTGCCCGTAATACTGTCGGAAGAGTTCGTTCTGACCGTCAACACCGGTGTTGGGGACATGAACATAGCCGAGTTTTCCGCCGCTCTTTTCAAGTACATACTTGCGCTTGCCTTCGACCCAGTCGCGGTATCGAAGCGCCGCCTCGGACTTGAGCGTATCGACGACCACCTGCCGCGCATCGGCGTCCATGGTTGGCTTCGAACTGACGGTAAGTACGACGGTCTTTCCGGCCAGGCCATGCAGCGCCGCCCACGGGTCCTTTTTCGGATCGACGGGCATTCCATTGACCGCGAGCAGGTAGTCACCGACCTTCACCTTGACGCCCGGCTGACTGAGCGGGCCGCGCGAGTCGTAATCCCAGGGGCCGCCTTCGAGAATTTTCTTGAACCGATACGCGCCGTCCGCCAGCTCGTAATCTGCGCCGAGCAGGCCGGAGGTGACATCTGGCTCCTTGTCGTAGTCGCCGCCGCCAAGGACGTACGCGTGCCCGACATTGAGTTCCGAGATCAGCTCGGCAATGACGAAATCCACATCCTGCCGCGAGGCGCAGTCCTCAATCATGCGGCCGTACTGGTCGTGCAGCTTCTTCCAATCGACGCCGTGCATGTTGGGGTCGTAGAAGTAGTCGCGCTGAATGCGCCAGGCTTCATGGAACATCTGCCGCCATTCGGCGCGGGGATCGACGCGGCCGGCCATGTCGGAGAGCGCAAGGGGCTTGTCCAGTTTCTGGTCCGCAGCGGCATCGACGATGGCGTAGGTCTGGTCTTTTCTGACCAGGAGTTTCTTTCCGTCGGCAGAGATAACGAACTGGCCCACTTCATCAACGACGCTCTTTTCCTTCTTTTCGTCGTCGGTGAGGTCGAAGATCTTGACGGAAGGTTTGACGTCCAGGCCGCGTGCCGCACCGCGAACGTAGAGCAGCTTGCCTTCGTGATTGACGAACAGATTGGCGAAGTTGCCCTTGGGGACGGGCAGGGCAATCATGCGCCGCTCGAAGCCGTCCAACTCGATCACCACCGGCTTGGGTTCTTCCTTCTTCTTCTCTTCCTTCTTGTCCCCTTCCGCGTCAGCCTTCTTTTCGTCCTTCGTATCGGGCTTCTTCTCATCGGTCGCGGATTTTCCGGCTTCCTTCTTGTCCTTGTCGTCCTTCTTATCGCCGTCTTTCTTGTCCTTATCCTCCTTCTTTTCGGAGTCCTTCTTGTCGCCCTTTTCCTTCTCTTTTTCTTTGGCCTTTTCCTCTTCCTTCTTCTTTTCCTCGCCCCACTTTTCCTCGTCGCTCTTGGGAGCCCAGGGCGATCCGACTTCGTCGCGCAGTGGAACTACGAAGAGCGTGTCGGTGTCTGCATAGACGAAGGTCGAACCAATATCTTCATAGATTGGAGCGGTGAAATTGCGGTTGCTGGAGAGGAACAGGTAATCGCCCTTGCGATCAAAGGTGGGCCAACTGTCGTTGAACATGCCGCCCGTCACGCGGGTCTTGGTGTCCTTGGAAACCTGGTACAGCCAGACGGAATTCGTCGTGCGGTTGTCGTTGCTGATGGTGTAGGCCAGCCAGTCTGAATCTGATGACCAGGTCATGCGATTGATGTTGGCGGACAAATCCTTGTCAATGTTCCTGGTCTTT
This sequence comes from uncultured Phycisphaera sp., assembly GCA_964501365.1. Taxonomy (GTDB): domain Bacteria; phylum Planctomycetota; class Phycisphaerae; order UBA1845; family UBA1845; genus CAZAMB01. The sequence goes on from CAZCST010000040.1 coordinate 46,305, forward strand.
CCGGCCGCGATGTCATGGACGAAGATGCCGCCGTTTTTGTCGTTAAATGCGATCAGCTTGGAGTCTGGCGACCAGATCGGCTGCGATCGGAATGTCGTGCCATCGCGGGTGAGTTGCCGCGTCTCGCCGCGTCCGTCGGACTGCATCAAATACAGTTCATATTCAGTCGTCGCATCAGAGAAATAGGCGATCCATTGCCCGTCCGGGCTCCACGCGGGATCGCGCTCGGCAACGCCGCTGGTGTGCGTCAGATTTCGGGGCGAGCCCTTCTTGGCCGGCACCGTCCAGATGTCCCCGCGAGACTGCATCACGGCGCGCTGACCGGTTGCAGAGATATCCCACGCCTGAACGAACTTGCTTCCGTCGTAATCCTTCATGCGGATGGCCGGTCTGTCGCCGGGGACAAGAACGTCCACGTTGCGGACCTTGCCGTCAGCCAGCGATACCACGCTGAGGTTTGGGCCATTCTGAAAAACAACTTCGCCCTTGCCGTCCGGTCCCGGGCCCATGGCGGGCCACTTCACGTCGAATTCGGTGAGCTTGGTGATCTGTTCGCGTTTCTCGGAAGTCGTGTCATAACACCAGATATTGAGGCGGTGCTCCGGACCGGCATCCGACATGTAATACACCTTCGAGCCCTGCCACATGGGCTGGCTGTCGGTCCCCTCCCAATCGGTGATCTTCTTGGACTTATTTTCCTTCAAGTCGAAGAGCCAGATATCCGTGGCCATTCCACCTCGATAGCGCTTCCATGTTCTACTGTCGGTGGAGTGCGGAGTGTAGGCGAGCCATCGGCCGTCGGCGCTGATCGAACCATTGGCCCCATAGGGAACCGGAAGTTTGGTCGGCAGGCCACCCAACGGCGAGGTCGTCAGCAACTGCATCTGGCGCTGCAGACCGGCAAGGGCATTGGTGAAGTAGAGGAGGCGTCCGTCGGCCGTCCAGTCACACAGCGTCTCGACGGAAGGGTGATAGGTGACACGGGTCGGCGTGGCCCCGTCGAGCGACATGGTGTAAATGTCCTTGTTGCCCTCGTAATTGCCGACGAAGGCGATCGATTTTCCGTCGGGCGAAAATCGCGGGAAATTTTCCTGGCCCGGCGGGCTGGCGAGCGGCGACGCAACGCCCCCCATGCGATCCACCAGCCAGAGGTCATTCGCGTAGGCAAAGACAATTTGCGTGGCACTGATGTCGGGGAAACGCAGCATGCCTGCATGAGGGCGATGCGTTTCGGCAGGAGCCGGCTCGGGCGTTGCCTTGGTCGGCGTCTGAGCGAAGGCGCTCATCGCGACGATGGAAACGAACAGGGTCACCGCACCGATGTTTCTGAAGAATCGCATGGAAAGCTCCCGGCCTGAATCCGCTGAGAATATCGAAAGGGAGAAACGCCCTTGCTCCTCCTACAAGAGTCGGACGCTACAATGCACGCGGGCGGGATGTCAACGGTTTGCGGACGCTTTGGACAAGTGCTTACACATTGTCTCAAATCGTACACGATACGCTGCGAGCCTTATTATCGCGCTCCCCGCTGGCCTCAAGACAACTCGGTATCACACCGATGTTCGCTCAGCACCATAATCGCCGCCTCGGGGAATCCGCATGACCGCGATGAACACGAGTACAAAGACTCCCGTCCATGTGAAGCCGTCCGTGCGCAATCCTGCACCGGAGACTACGAAATCCACGCACATGGACTTCAATCGCATCACCGACGAGCAATTTCAGATTGCCGCAGACCACATGAAGCTCGAGTCGGAAATCCAGATGGTGCTGCGAACGCCCTATCGCGAGCTGATCGTGCAGATCCCGCTGCGCCGCGACGACGGCAGACTGGAAATGCTTCACGGATTCCGCGTGCAACACAACGCCGTGCGCGGACCCTACAAGGGCGGGATTCGCTATCACCACGAAGTCAATCTGAACGAAGTCCGCTCACTTGCCGCACTGATGACCTGGAAGACCGCACTCGTTGACGTTCCCTTTGGCGGGGCCAAGGGCGGAGTCGCATGCGACCCCTCCAAGATGAGCCGCAAGGAATTGCAGGCGCTGACGCGCGGGTTCACGCAAAAGCTCGACATGGCCCTGGGCGTCTATCGCGATATCCCCGCACCGGACATGGGAACGAACGCGCAGACCATGGCCTGGATCATGGATGAGTATGGCAAGAAACACGGATACACGCCGGCAATCGTGACCGGCAAGCCCATCGACCTGGGCGGGTCACTGGGCCGCGAGGAAGCCACCGGCCGCGGCGTCACGATCATTACCATCGACGCCTGCAAGGCCTACGGCATTGATCTGAAACGGGCCACGATCGCCATTCAAGGATTCGGCAACGTGGGGTCATGGACGGCCAAACTCCTCGCAGATGCGGGCGCGACGATTGTGGCCGTCTCCGACGTGAACGGGGCGATCTACAACGAAAAGGGGCTCGATATCACCAAGCTCTTCGCCCATGTGAAGAGCACAGGCAGCATCTGCGGATTTGCGAACGCCAAGCCCATCGACAATGAAGAACTGCTGGGATTGAAAGTGGATGTCCTGATTCCGGCGGCCATGGGAGGGGCCATCACGCAGAACAATGTGGACAACGTCCGCGCGAACCTGGTGGTCGAGGCCGCAAACTCGCCGTTGACGCCGCAGGCCGACGAAGTGCTCCGCGGCCGCAAGATTCCCGTGATCCCCGACATTCTCGCGAATGCCGGCGGCGTTACGGTTTCTTATTTTGAGTGGGTGCAGAATCTTCAGCAGTTCCACTGGTCGCTGGAAAAAGTGAATCAGGAGCTCGAAGCCCGCATGAAGCTGGCCTGGAAGGCCGTCCATGCCCGCAGCGTCGATGAAAAGATTCCGCTTCGCATCGCGGCCTACGTCGAAGCGCTGCAAAAAGTGGCCCAGGCGACGCGGCAGCGATTCTAGAGTGGCCGCGCCTCCCTGCCATGGACAACATGCGCGGCGCGCACGGTTGAACGCAACAACCGGACGCGCCGCACAAATGAAATCCTGAACGCGATCACGGGTTCAGCACAGCCGCCATGAGTGCGGCGGCGTTCGCACCGATTTCACTGGCAAACGAAAGCGTCGAGTCGCTCAGGCGGTCAGCCAGCCCATTTTGCTCGTCAACTGTAAAGGAATCGACGCACCATTGAGTAAGCTCGTCAACAATGAATTCAAAATCCTCGACTTCAGTGCCCCCCATCGGGTCTGCCGTCGAGAGGTAGGCGACAAGCCAATCTGCGATCTCCTGGTTCACTTCGGCGGGGTCCTGCTCGGACGCGACAGTTTCAGAGTAGTCGGCCATGAGCATAGTACCTCCTGGGCACGTCGTGTTGGTGGCTAACTGCTTTCCTTGCCAAGCGATGAAGTTTCCGGTTCCGTTCAACAGATCGATTTCCATTGTTATGTCGGGGGGCAAGGGTTGCCCGCTATGATCGATGTCCGTCCTATACGGATGCGCACCGGGGCATGTCAGCGGGTAGTTTATGCAGTCGATGAGGGCGATAATGTCATTGGGCGCTGCATATCCATCTATGTTGACGTCTGAAGGCAGCGAAGCATAGGCAACGTAATTCGAACCGCCTAGGTACTTCAGGGTGGTCCAATTGCCTGCTGAAATAGGGCGATCAAGGAAGATGCTGTAGACGCCGGTGCTGGTTTCCCGAACGCTGTATACAAAGTTCGCCGTTAAAGGCGAAGTTGGCGATTCAACCGTCTCAACGCCGGTTTCGCACAGCCCCCAGCACCCCAGTTGGGTTGCGCCGCTCACAAGAGTGCCGCCGTTTTTCAGGGTGATGGTGACCGGTTCGAGGTTTCCGGCGGCCCGACTGCCGATGCCCGTGCGCGTTGTGGGATCGACAGGTGTACCTGTACCCCCTTCCGGATGCGGGCGCCGTGCATCTCGTTGACTGTCAGCTGGAGATGCCGAAAAGATGCTCGCCGTCGGACAGCCGGGGGCAGGACACGCGAGAGTTACTCCGCCGCTTTCGCAGCCCGTCCCGCTGCCTTGGTACTCGTAGCAGCCCATGTCTACAGTGCCGCCAACAACGCGCACATGTCCGTCGAGATCGGTGCTGCTTACTCCGGTATTGTTGCCAGAATTGATACAGGGTGAAATGCCGGGTGAGGCGGTTAGATGATAGTTGTTGGCGCTGGCGCTGCAGAACTTCGGGTCGGCGTTCTTGTTGCCCGCTCCGGAAAACCCACCGCCCTTTACGTCAGTGTAAGTCACTGAAGGAGCGGGACCAGAGTGGACAAGTATTTCAGAGCCGATCTGGGCGCGGTTGTCCCACAGAATAGAATTGGCGATAGTTCGGGTACCATTCTGCCCGAAATAGAAAATCCCACCTCCTCTGTAATAGGCGAAGTTGTTTGAAATCGTACAGTTGTTGATCGACGAGTTTGTAGAGTCACCAAAGGCTAGACCCCCTCCATCTCCGCTGCCTTCATGGATGGCTGAGTTATTCATGATCAGTGAATCGCTAATAGTGACTGTTAAGGAACCCGCACTGGCGGACGACTGATTGACGTCCTTCGTGTAGATTCCGCCTCCCCAATTATTCGCCTGGTTTTCTCGAATGACGCACCTGGAGATCGTGACAGATCCTGACCCATTTGCCCTTATTCCTCCGCCACCCTCGATTTCGCCGAATGCAGTATTTCTTTCGATTGTGCAGTCAACAATATTTGCATAGTTATTGGCGCCGAACGCATTAATTCCACCGCCTGTTTGTGATGAATTTTGGCAGATGGTGTTCTTTTCTAGAGCGTGTTATGGACTTTTGTGAGGCTAAGCCGATGTTTGTGGCATGGCAAGGAAGCCTTACCCAAGCGACGTCAAGGATGACGAATGGGCGTTTGTCGCGCGGTATCTGACGCTGATGCGGGATGACGCGCCGCAGC